>CAKORJ010000001.1 GCA_934101575.1 uncultured Bacilli bacterium | reverse complement strand
TGGTTGATAGGTCAGAGGTGGAAGCATAGTGATATGTTGAGCTGACTGATACTAATAGATCGAGGATTTAATCATAAATTTGTTAAATTTGATGTCATACATTATCTGAGTTTTCAGAGAATTATTTCTCTAATTTATATTTTCTCAGTGACGATAGCAAAGAGGATACACCTGGCTCCATCCCGAACCCAGAAGTTAAGCTCTTTAACGCCGACGATAGTAATCGCGAAAATAGGAAGTTGCTGAGGATTTTTTTTGTTTGAAAATAATTGACTAAATTATAGATATATGGTAAAGTAATGACATATTGAATATTGATTGATACAAGTAGTTTTATTATTTTCCTTTAAAGAGAGTTAGTGGTCGCTGTAAACTAACAAAAATAATAAAATGAAATACAAATCATGAATTCAAAACGGATAAGCTCGTTAAAGCATAAAGTGTATGAAAAACTCATAAATTAAGGTGGTACCACGGTTATAAATCGTCCTTTAATTTATGAGTTTTTATGTTAAGGAGGAAATAATATGAAACTATATGAAGAATTAAAATGGAGAGGTCTAATCAAAGATGTCGCCGGAGAAGATCTAGAACAAAAACTAAACAATGAAAAAATATCATTTTATTGGGGGACAGATCCTACCGCAGATAGCTTACACATAGGACATTATTCATCATTAATAACAGCAAAAAGATTAGCTAAAGCAGGGCATCACCCAATATTACTAGTTGGCGGAGCAACAGGACTAATCGGAGATCCTAGACCTACTGCAGAAAGGGAAATAATATCAAAAGAAAAGCTACAAAACAACTTTAATGGAATAAAAAAACAAGTAAGCACTATTCTAGATGGAAAAGCAGAAATAGTTAACAACTATGATTGGATGAAAGATTACACATATCTAGAATTTCTAAGAGATATAGGTAAATATATAAATGTCAATTATATGTTAGCTAAAGACATTATTAACAGAAGACTAGAAACTGGTATAACATATGCAGAGTTTTCATATACACTTTTACAAGGATATGATTTCTTACATTTATACAAAGAAAAAAACTGCATACTACAAGCCGCAGGTTCAGACCAATGGGGTAATATCACAACAGGTATAGAACTAATCAAAAAAATAGAAGGAAAAGAAGCATATGGCTTTACAATGCCCCTTATATTAGATGCAAATGGTAATAAATTCGGAAAAAGTGAAGGAAACGCTCTATGGTTAGATATTAACAAAACATCAAGTTATGAGTTATATCAATATCTAATAAATTCAGATGACACAAAAGTTGAAGAATATCTAAAAGTATATACATTCCTAACAAAAGAAGAAATAGAAGATATTATGAAAAAACATACAAAAGAACCACATCTAAGAATAGCGCAAGAAAAACTAGCTCAAGAATTCATAACTGATCTACATGGAAAAGAAGAATATAAAAATGCCAAAGAAATATCACAAGCATTATTCAAAAATAATATAAAAAACTTAACAGATAATCAAATAGAGACAGCCTTTAAAGGAGTACCTAAATATAAAAATAAAGGAAATCAACCAATAATAGAAATCCTAACAGAAAACAAAATAGCCTCTTCTAGAAGAGAAGCTAGAGAATTCCTAAGCAATAATGCAATCACCTTAAATGGTGACATAATAAATGATGAAAACTACATCATAGAAAACAAAAGAAAATATAATGTAATAAGAAAAGGAAAAAAGAAATACTTTATAATAGAAAAATAAAAAAGTAGACAATGGATATGAATAAATATCTCTTATCAAAGAGGCTTATTCATATCTTTTTTATTGCCTACTCATATAAAATTAATTCTTCTTATTGTATCCCTTATTAATATAATCATCACACAAGTCCTTAAATAAATTAAAGTGAACAATTTCCCTTTGCCTAAGCCATAATAAAGGACCAATAACATCAGGATCATCAGTTAAATCAATTAAGTTCTCATAAACAGTCCTAGCTTTTTGTTCCGCAGCCATATCCTCATATAAATTAGCAATAGGATCCCCAACTGAAGAAATATAATCAGTAGTAAAACTTACGCCAGTAGAGCTAGAAGGAAACAAATCAAGACCATGTTCTACATAATGAGGTGCAAAACCAGCTTTAATAAGTTCTTCCTTGCTAATGCCATCAGTAAGTTGATAAATCATAGAACAAATCATTTCAACATGACCAAGTTCCTCTGAACCAATATCAGTAAGTAAAGCCTTTCCCCTAGCATCAGGCATGCTATATCTTTGATTTAAATATCTAAGAGCAGCACCAAGTTCTCCTTGAGGACCTCCATATTGAGTAACAATAAGATTAGCCAATTTAGGATCTTTCTTTTTAATATTAATAGGATATTGAAGTTTCTTATCATATTTCCACATTAAGCATTTCCCTCCCATGGCCATTTTTTACTATCCCAGTTCCAAGGACTAGAATTAAGTAATTCACTACTAAGAGTTAAAGGCCCATATTTATTTTCATAATCATTAACAGATTGCTTATAAAGATTAACATACTTATCTCTAAGTTTAATAGCATTGCTATCATTAGGAAATACATCTAAATAAAGTCCTAAATCATGAGCAGCAAATCCATACATTTGAACAATCAAAAGTAAATATTGTTTCTCATTTTGAGGATTTATTTCATAAGGTTTATAATTCATATAAGAATCATATAAACCATTAAACATATTTCCCCTAGTAAAACCAACATAAGGATCAAGATCATACCCCAAGTTACCATTATTATAACTAGAGCTATTACCATTTTGTTGATTTAAACTATTCATCAAATTATAATAATCAATATAGTTATTCATAACATTTTTTCCTCCTGAATTATATTATGATTAAACAAATAACTATGTATGTGAATTAGCCTATATTAAAAAATAATATTGTATTGTTAAAAAAATTATGCTATATTCATATTAGAATAAAAAGGAGTAATAATATGAGAAACGAAGAAAAAATAGATAGTTTTGTAGAAAAAATAGAACCATATCTAATTGTAGTAATAATAGCATCATTTGTGGGAATAACTGGCGGAGTTCTAGGAGCACTATTGATAAAAACAATAGATATATTTACAAATATAAGAAATGCAATACCATATGTGATACTAGCTATGCCTCTAATAGGAATATTAATAGTGTATCTAAATAAAACATTTAACACAAATAAAGATGGTAGAGAAATAATAAATAAAGCAATAACAAAAGAAGAAGATATAGATGACTATATGGTACCAAGTATGTTTGTAACAACAACATTATCACACTTAGCAGGTGCCGCAGTAGGAAGAATGGAAGCTCCTATAAAAATGGGCGGAGGAATAGGATCATATATATCAAAATTTTTCAGTTTAAAGAAAAAAAATAGAGCAACTATAATAGCAAGTGGAGTAGCAGCACTATTTGCCTCAGTGTTTGGAGCACCCTTTACCGGAACTATATTCGCCTATGAATTATGCTTTTCAAAAAACCAAAAAAAACCAATATATATATTACCAGTTCTCTTAGCCGCGGCATTTAGTAGATTCATATGTTTTGCCCTAGGAGCAAACAGCTTTATAGATAATCTAATATATATACATCATGCAGAATACGGATTAAAACAAATAATACCAATACTACTCCTAATAGGAATATGTCTTATATTTGCATTAATCTTTAATAAAATACAAGACGGCTCAAAAAAACTATTCAGTAAAATTAAAAATGAATATGTAAGAATAGTAATAGGTTCATTAATAATGATAGGATGTATATATCTAATAGGAAATACACTTTTCTGTGGTAATGATACATCACTAGTAGAAAAAGCACTAAATAGTAATACAATGTGGTATACTTTTATCTTAAAAGCAGTATTAACATCATTATGTTTAGCAATAGGATTTAAAGGAGGAAACATAGGACCAGCCTTCATATCCGGTGCAGCATTAGGTATACTATTATCAACATTTATGGGAATAGATCCCCAAATGGGCGCTGCAATAGGTTCAATAACACTATTTGGCGGAGTAACTGGATGCTTTATAAGTTTAATAGCACTAGGAATAGAAATATTTGGTCTAAAATCAATAGTATTCTTCATAATAGTAGCACTGTTCATAAGATATTTTATAAAACAAAACATAATACAAAGAAATTTTTAACAAAGGATTTACTAAAACAACGAATCATAGTATAATTAACAAGAATGAAAAGGAGGGCTATCATGTATTTATTTTTTATGATAACAGGTTTTTTATTTGTAACAGGTCTATCAATATTAATAAATTATATATATGAAATATTTTCAATAAACAAAATAACAAAATTCCTATCTCCAACAGAAAATACAATATTTAACAAAATAGGAATAACAATCATACCAAGCATAATATGGAGTTTAATAGAAATACCCATGTTAGGAACAAATTATTATTTTCTACTAGGATTTATACTAAATATAATTATAAGTATGTCTGTAATATATGTAATAAAATATGGATACAATCTCATAAATAAAAATGAAAACAATATAGTAAAAATAATATCAATAATAGGAGGAACCTTTTTTGGTTTCACAGTAAACTATTTAAGTTTATTAATAGGAATCCAAAGAGATTCAAAACTAACTACATCATTAATAGGAATACTACTATTTACAGTATTTTATATACTTATAAAAATATTTCCTCCAAAAAGTAATTTTTTTAGAGAAACAAGAGAAATATAGAGAAATCTATGTTTTTTTATAAAAAAATAAAGCCTAAGCTTTACTTATTATCAGATAAAATAAACTTATTAATAGTCAAAGTAAACAAACATAAAGAAGTAACAAAGTAATTAAGAGAAAAATATGAATCATTAATATCTCCTAAAGTTCCACTAATAGATTGATATTTATACGCAATAAAACAAAAATAAATATGAAGAAAACATAACACAATATTATTTAAAACATTAAATTGTTCTCCAGGTCTTTTAATAAAAAACATAATAAACGAAACAATAGAATAAATAATAAGAAGAACTAAAAGACAAATACCCATTTTTAATGGAATAAGTCCAGGATATATCACAATAGCCGCACATAGAAACATAATAAAAGTTATATATTTTAAATAATAAAACAAGTTATTAACAAAATTCATACTAATTATTCCCCGTACTAAAAGGATTAACAATCATATCATAAGCATTATTAAGCTCACTAATAGAATCAATTTTTCCATCATTGCTCTTATTATCAATATTATTTACTGTAGCAGGTTCATTTACATTATTAGAAGTATTAGAATTAGATACAGGACTATAGTTAGATTCCTGTTCATCAACCCTAAGTTTATTAAAAGGATTAGCGTTATTAACACTATTTGTTGATATGTTATCTTCTGCTTCAGATTTAACTGCTTCAGAATTAGAAGAAGCTATATTATTATCAGAATTTTTATTACTATTATTACTATCTTTAATAATTAATCCCTCATGATCGCGTCTATCATCATCAAGTAAATCCTTAAACTTTTGATCAAATACCACTAAATATTTTTTTATAACATCAGGATACACAGCCTTAGAGTTCTCAATAGCTTTTCTAATATGAGTTGCAGTAACAACATTTTTATTATCAAAAAGAGCCTCAGAAAAAGCTTGACTAAATAAAGTAATAGGAACATCTGGATAACGTCCAGCAGTTTCATAAACACGATTATATTCAGTAGTAAGCTCAACAACAAACCGAGCCAGCTTTTCTCTTATAAAAGGAGTATAAGCCATTTTAATACCAGTAGCATGTTCAATACGAGGAATAACACCCACAACAATCTTAGTAGTCATATCTTGATCAGGTTCAGCAACATCAATTCTTTGAAAACGACGAGTAAATGCCTTATCACGAAGAATATATCGTTCGTATTCATCAGAAGTAGTAGCACCAATGACCTTTAAATCTCCACGACCAAGTCCAGTTTTAAACATATTAGCAAAGTCAAGAGCAGTTTCATTAGTAGCATTTATTAAAGTATGAATTTCATCAATAAATAAAATATATTTTTCATGTTCAAGAATCTCATCAATTAAAGTTTGAACACGAGAATCACCAGTTTCCTGAACAGTTCCCATAAGAGCTTGAGTATCAACTTTAATAATAGTATAACCCTTTAAAGCATCAGGAACCTCATTTCTTTGAATTAAATAAGCCAGTCCTTCAACAATAGCAGTTTTACCAATACCAGGTTTACCAGTTAAAATAGCACTCTTATCTGGAGTAAGTAAAACTAAAGAAAGTTGCTTAATCTCCATCTCACGACCAATAGCAGGGTTAACCACATATTCTTGTTCAGTAAAGTTAACTCCATATCTTTTAATAAAACTATCATTCTTATCAGGCATAAAACACCCTCCCATCATATACATTAATAGTATAAAGTATTTTACTAATTAATTCAATAAAATACTTGTCAAAACACAAAAATTTTGATAAACTATAGAAGTAATTAAATGGCGGTATTGGTGAAGTGGTTAACACGCTGGATTGTGGCTCCAGTATGCGTGGGTTCGATCCCCACATATCGCCCCATTAAGGAAACCAAACTCACAACATTGTGAGTTTTTTAAATGCAAAAAAACTTGCCAATAAATAGCAAGTTACCACTTCATAAGAACAGACACAAGAATCTTATCTTGAATACTTTGAAATTTAACAAATAGATTAACAGAACACTTAACAATAACAAGTCTTAAAACAGCAACGCCAAAAGAAAGTAATAAATAGAAAGTACACATTTCAGCATTCGCCGGCATAAAAGAAATATAATCCGGACTAGTAGCATCTCTCATAACAATAAGAGAAATTACTCCTAAAAAAACCAAAATAACAGCAACATAGTCAATTAGCGCACCAGCCATCTCAATAATATATGCAATAGCAATACTAAGCCATTTTATTATAGTGAAAAATATTGTACTAATCCCAACAAGTAAAGTTTTAAGAATCTTAACAAATGCCTTATCTGTACTAAATTTAATATAATTAACAAAAAATTGCCATCTAGTAACATAAGTATCAGAATGTGCTTCCTTATATTCATCTTTTTTAGAGCTATAAGTTTCCTTTTTATTCTTAGAATATTGTTTAGAATTAGCCATATCATCAAGTAAAGCATCATAATCTCTTCTTTTAACAGGATCTAGTAAAGTATCCTTAGCCTCATTTAAACTAACAATGATTTTGCTAGCCTCGGGACTTTTATTTATATCTGGATGATATTTTTTAGCCATCATACGATAAGCACGTTTTATATCATCTTCCGAAGCCTTTCTATCAACATTTAAAAGTTCATAATAGTTCATCATATACATCCCTCATAACTAATAAAATTATATAATAAAAACAAAATAAAATCAAAAATTAAACGAAAAAAAACACAAATTATAATATTTTAATCACAAAACATAAATAAAAAGTTATACTCTACACATAAAGGAGTATTATATGAAAAAAGTATTATTATTTCTAGCCAGAATAAGCATAGCCATATATTTAATAATAGAAACAAAAAAATATAACGCATTGTATAAAATGTAGAAAAGACATAAATCAAGAAAATAAATATTGTCTACACTGTGGATCAAATCAGGAATAAAACACTAATTTTAGTGTTTTTTATAATATATATCTAAAAGTATGATAAAATATAAGCATAAAGGAGAATGAATATGATAACAGTAATAAAAAATGGAACAGTAATAACCATGGATCAAAAAAGAAAAAATAAATATGAACAACTAGACATAGTAATAGAAAATGATAAAATAAAAGAAATAACTACAGAATACAAAGGAAAATATGACAAATTAATAAATGCAAAAAATAAAATAGTTATGCCAGGACTTATAAATGCTCACACTCACTTAGGAATGAGCATATTTAGAGCAACAAATGACAACTTAACACTACAAGATTGGTTAGAAAACAAAATATGGCCTATAGAAAACAAAATGACTGACGAAGATATTTATTATGCAACACTACTATCATGCCTAGAAATGATAAAAACAGGAACAACATGTGCCAATGATATGTATTTTGGTTGGAAAGGAACAATGAAAGCCATAACAGAAACAAATATGAGAATATCAATGTCAAGATGCCTAATGGGGGATATAAATAAAGAAGGGTTAGATAGAATAGAAGATTTCAAAAAATTAATAAATGAATATAAAAACAATGAATTAGTAACATTCACAGTAACACCACATGCCATGTATACATGCACAAATGATTATTTAAAAGAATGTTTAAATCTAGCAAAAGAATATAATATACCAATACACATGCACTTCTCAGAAAACGAAAAAGAAGTAAAAGATCTAACAAAAAAATATCAAACATCACCAACAAAACAATTACAAAAACTAAACTACCTTAACCACAAACTAATCCTAGCACACGGAACATTTATCGCAGAAGATGATCAAAATCTCCTAAAAGGAAAAGACATTTCTATAGTAACAAATCCAGTAAGTAATCTTAATTTAGGATGTGGAGTAGCAGATCTAACAAGTTACAAAAAACAAGGAATAAATATCTGCTTAGGAACAGATGGTCAAGGAAGTGGAAATAATTTAAATTTATTTAAACACATGTCCTTAGTCGCAGATCTTCAAAAAGCCATGTATAAAGATCCAACCATAATGGATTCATATGAAGTCTTAAAAATGGCTACCATAAATGGAGCAAAAGCACTAAATCTAGAAAACAAAATAGGGTCAATCGAAGAAAATAAACAAGCAGATTTAATTATCTTAAATTTAGATGAAGTAACAACATTTCCTACTCCAGACTTAATTACGCAAATAGTTCATAACATCGAAACAAACAATATAGAAACAACTATAATAAATGGAAAAGTAGTATACGAAAATAAAAAATTAATTATTGATATAGATGAAAAAGAACTAAAAGACAACATAACTAAAATCTATACAAGATTAAAAGTGTAAAGGAGAGCTTATGACATATATATTATTAATAATAGGTTTTATTCTTTTAATAAAAGGAGCAGACTACTTCGTCGAAGGAAGTTCTAATCTAGCCAAAGCATTAAAAATACCAACTCTAATAATAGGACTTACAGTCGTAGCATTTGGAACAAGTGCTCCGGAAGCAGTAGTAAGTATAGTAGCATCCACCAAAGGCTCAAATGAAATAGCATTAAGCAACATAATAGGATCGAATATTTTTAACTTACTAGCAGTCCTAGGAATAAGTGCCATAGTAAAAGGTTTAAAAGCAAGTAGACAAATAATAACTAAAGATTTCCTATTTTCTATCCTAGCAACACTTATATTAATAGCTATGATGTTTGATAAATTCTTAAGTGGCGATAAACTAAACATTATAACTAGAGGAGAAGGATTAGTATTATTAAGCATTCTAGTACTATATGTTTACTCTTTAATCCTAACAGCAAGTAAAGAAAAGAAACTAATAAAAGAAAAGCATAAACTAACTCCAAAAGACATATTAATGTTAGTTTTAGGACTTTCAGCGGTTATACTAGGCGGAGAACTGGTTGTAAAATCATCACAACAAATAGCATTAAATCTAGGTATATCAGAAACACTAGTAGGATTAACCATAGTATCTATAGGAACATCACTACCAGAATTAGTAACATCTATAGTCGCAGCCAAAAAAGGAGAAACAGACATAGCCTTAGGAAACGTAATAGGGTCAAATATCTTTAATATTCTCTTTGTCCTAGGAATATCAAGTACACTATCACCAATATTAGTAAACAGTCAAAGCCTAATAGACGTACTAATCCTTCTAGGAATTACCATAATATGTTATATATTCACAATCTACAATCAAAGAATAGGAAGAACCAAAGGAATAATAATGGCCTTAACTTACTTAATATTTATGATTTATATAATAATGAGAGCTTAAACATACATCAAACAATGTTTAAGTTCTTTTAAAAAAACTATGCTATAATAAAAAAAGAGGTGAAACAATGACAAAAAACAAATTAAAAATAATGCTAATAATTATAATATCAATACTTATACTAGGACTAATAACAACAATAATAATAAAAAACAACACAGACAGCAACAAATTCAAAAGAGAATATGAAGCATATAACAATATCCCATTAACACAAGAAAAAGGAAACTATATAGAATTAAATATTCAAAAAAACAATCAAATCAAATACTTAAACGATGATAACATAATAAAAGAAATCCAGACAGGAAACAAAATAATATATATGGGTTTCCCAGACTGTAATTGGTGTAGAATGATTTTACCAGTCTTATTAAACACAGCAAATGAAAATGGTATAAAAGAAATATATTATTATAACTTCAAAAATATAAGAAATGATTATTACCAAGGAAAAACCACAAACAAAGCAAAAACATATGAAAAACTAATAAAAATCCTAGATAAAAACATAGAAACAACATTCGAAGATGGAAAAAACAAAGGTAAAAAGAAATTAACCGCTCCAACTGTTTTACTAGTAAACCAAGGGAAAATAACAAACATCCATCAAGGAGCAGTACCCACTCACAAAGACTACACAAAAAAATTAACAAAAAAAGAACAAGAAGAACTATTTAAAATCTACGAAGACATGATGATAGAATTATTGCTATGTGATGAAAACTGTAAAGATTAAAAAACACAAAACGACAAAAAATAAACATAAAAAGCTCACAAAACAGCAAATAAAAATGTAACACTAAAACAAAAAACTAAACTACAAAGTAAAGAAATAAAAATATATGTAAATAACAATTAAAAAGATGTAAACAAGAAACAGGTGATTAAAATGACCATTATTATAGTCGAAGATACTCAAAAATTAAGAGAAGAACTATCAATATACCTAGAAAAAAATGGATTTAAAACCATCCAAATAATAGACTTTACAAACGTAAAAGAACAAATAATAAATGCAAAAGAAAAAGACCTAATTTTATTAGACATAAACTTACCAAACCTAGACGGAGAATATCTCCTAAAAGACTTAAGAAAAGAAATAGATACTCCAATAATAATAGTAACAAGTAAAAACACCGAAATAGATGAACTCCTATGTATAGAATATGGCGCCGATGACTTCATAACAAAACCATTTAGTCCAAGAATATTACTTGCTAGAATAACAAGATTATTAGAAAGAAATACCAAAGTTCAAAAAGAAATAACATATAAAGACATGACCATAAATATAACAAAAAGTCAGATAGAAAGAAATAATAAAAAAATAGAGTTATCAAAAAACGAATTAAAAATATTAATATATTTACTAAAAAATAAAGGAACAATAGTAACAAGAGATGATATAATATCATACCTATGGGATAATAACGAATATGTAGATGACAACACCCTAACAGTAAACATAAACAGAGTAAGATCAAAATTAGAAAAATTAGACTTAGAAAACGTAATACTAACAAAAAGAGGCCAAGGATACATAATATTATGAATCTAAAAAATTATATATCAGACCATCTAATATACATAATAACCTATATAATAAGTAATATATTAATAATAACCTTACTAAATATATTTAACATAAATGGAGTAGCAAAACTACTAATAATAACACTAATAATAATTCAAATAATACCCCTAATAGCAAAATATATAAAAGAAAACTTATTCTATAAAAAATTAGATAAAACATTAGAAAAACTAGATCAAAAATATCTAATAACAGAAATAATAAAAAAACCAAACTTTCTAGAAGGACAACTATTATGTGATTATTTATATATAATAGACAAATCAATGATAGAAAATATAAATAAATATAAACTAAAAAGTGAAGACTTCACAGAGTATTTAGAAGCTTGGTGTCATGAAATAAAAACTCCAATACAAACTACTAATTTAATAATAGAAAATAACCAAAACAAAATAACAAAAAGTATAGAAGAAGAACTAAAAAAACAAGAAAATTATATAGATCAAATAATGTACTATGTAAGAAGTAACAATGTAGAAAAAGACTATATAATAAAAAAAACAGATTTAAAAAAAGTAATAGATCATGTAATAACTAAAAATAAAAAAGATCTAATAAATAAAAAAGTAAAAATAGATATAAAAGTACAAGACTACGTCTATAGTGACAGTAAATGGTTAGAATTCATAATAAATCAAATCATAATAAATAGTATAAAATATACAAAAGAAAACCCAGAAATAATAATAAAACAGATAAAAACAAAAGAAAATGTAATCCTATCAATTAAAGATAATGGAATAGGTATAAAAAAAGAAGAACAAAACAAAGTATTTAACAAAGGATTCACTGGAACCAACGGAAGAAAAAATAACAACTCCACAGGAATAGGACTATATCTAGCAAAAAAACTAACAGAAAAACTAGGACATAACATAAAAATAATATCAAAAGAAAACATAGGAACAGAAGTCCAAATAATATTTCCAGTAAACTCTCTAACAAACAACCTTACAAAATCGTAAGGTTTTGTTATATAAATCAATTGTTAAAACAAAAAATAGATAATACAATTATCCTGAGGTGAAAGAAATGGAAATATTAAAAATAGCAAACATAGAAAAATATTACGGTAACAAAGGAAGCCTAACAAAAGCCATAAATAACATATCATTCACAGTAGAAGAAGGAGAATTCCTATCAATAATGGGAGCATCAGGATCAGGGAAAACAACACTTCTAAACTGTATAGCAACAATAGATAAAGTAACAAGTGGTCACATTATAGTAAAAGATAAAGATATAACTAAACTAAGAGGCAATAATCTAAATAAATTTAGAAGAGAAGAACTAGGATTCATCTTCCAAGACTTCAACTTATTAGATACCTTAACAGCCTATGAAAACATAGCACTAGCCCTAACAATAAATAAAGAAAAAACAAATCAAATAGAAGACAAAGTAAAAAAAGCAGCAAAAGAGCTAGAAATAACCCAAATATTAAATAAATATCCATATCAATTATCCGGAGGAGAAAAACAAAGAGTAGCATCAGCAAGAGCCCTAGTAACAAATCCATCATTAATTCTAGCAGACGAACCAACCGGAGCATTAGATTCAAAATCAGCAAGAAAACTTTTAGAAAAGTTAGAAACTTTAAATAAAGAACTAAAAGCCACAATCTTAATGGTAACACATGATGCTTATAGTGCTTCATATTCAAATAGAGTAATCTTTATAAAAGATGGAAAAATATTTAATGAAATAGAAAAAGGAGATAAAACAAGAAAAGAATTCTTTAATAGCATAATAGAAGTAGTAACCCTACTAGGAGGAGAACTAAATAATGATATTTAAATTATCTCTAAAAAACATAACAAAAAGTCTAAAAGACTATAGTATTTACTTCTTCACCCTAGTAGTAGCAGTCTCCATCTTTTATATATTCAACTCCCTAGAAGCACAAAAATCAATACTAATTCTATCAGAAACAAAACAAGATATAATTCAAAGCATAATAGCAATCATGAACTATTTATCAGTATTCGTATCAATAATACTAGGATTCTTAATAATATATTCAAACAACTTTATCATAAAAAGAAGAAAAAAAGAAATAGGACTATACCTAACACTAGGAATGAGTAAAAGAAAAGTATCAACAATGTTAGTAATAGAAACAATAGTAATAGGACTCTTCTCTCTAATAGTAGGACTCATTCTCGGAGTATTTATATCACAAGGACTATCAATCCTAACAGCAAAACTATTCGAAGTAAATCTCTCAAATTACACATTCATATTCTCAGAAAAAGCCCTCTATAAAACAATAATATACTTCGGATTAATATTCATATTAGTAATGATCTTTAACATAATAACTCTAACAAAATATAAACTAATAAATCTTTTAACAGCAACAAAACAAAATGAAAAAGTAAAATTTAGAAACAAATACACAGTAACAATAAGTTTTATATTAGCAATAGCACTAATAGCATACGCCTATCATCTATTATTCCAAGAAACACTATTTATGATGGATAAAAAAACATTAACAATGATAATATCAGGAAGTCTAGGAACATTACTTTTCTTCTATTCATTATCTGGATTCATACTAACAATAACCAAAAAAATAAAAAAAGTATACTACAAAGACTTAAATATGTTTAACCTAAAACAAATAAACAACCAAATAAACACAAGTGTAATCTCTACAACAATAATATCATTAATGTTACTACTAACAATAGGAATCCTAGCATGCTCAGTAACAATGACAAACGTCTTCAACAATGACATAGAAAACAATAACAAACAAGACTTTACAATTTACTCACACAACAGATACATAGAAGATGAATATACAGATCTAAACCAAATAATAAACAACAAAGACTTCCGAAAAGAAGTAAAAGAATACACAAAATATGACATATATAACATAAAAAACATAACAACAACCACTATGATGACAGAAAAAGATAAACAAAAACTAAAAAAGAAATATGGTAATATACTAGAACTAAATACCAAAGTAATGTTTATAAAACAAAGCGATTATAACAAAATAATGAATATTCAAAAAGAACAACCAATAAACATAAAAGAAAATGAATATCTAGAAACAACCAATATAGATACACTAATAGAATACCTAACACCATTCTATAAAAACCAAAATAAAATAAATGTAAATAATAATTATCTAAAACCCGCAACCAAAGAAATAATAAATCTAGCACCAGAAAACTCATCAAGTAACAACAATACAGGAATAATAGTAATAAATGATAAATATCTAAAAAACCAAAAACCAGTCCAAACAATAATAATAGGTAATTACAAAGATAACAACAAAGAAAAAAGAGAACAAAACTTCTTAAAAGGACTAACAACCGACAACCAAACACTATTAATAACAACAAAAATAGATATGGTAACACAAAGCCTAGGACTAAAAGTAATGCTAATATATGTAGGACTATATCTAGGAATAATATTTGCTATATCAAGCGTAACAATCCTAGCCATAACAGAATTATCAACATCAAGTGATAACAAAGAAAGATATAAAATATTAAAAAAACTAGGAGCAAGTAACAAAATGATAAACAAAGCATTATTCATTCAAATAGCAATAATATTTATCTTACCCCTAGCAGTAGCACTATTTCATGCCGCAGTAGGACTCACAGAAATAAACAGTCTATTAAAAATGTTCGCAGACATAAAAATAGGAAAAAGCCTCCTACTAACAAGTATATTCATAGTATTAATATATGGAGGATACTTCCTAGCAACATATAAAATAAGTAAAAGGATAATAAAGGACTAAAAAAACTTTATTTTCCTTTTTTTAATGCTATAATAAAACAAAAAGATGAAGTGAGGTGTTGAATATGTTTGGTATTACATACAAAACATGGCAGCAAGTTTGTAAAATGTATTTTGATGTATCTGTTAATAGTAAGAAAGCATATTTGCAATGGTTTCCATTTACAAAAATTTCTTTTGAGGAAGAACAATATATCGCCAGTAAAAAATTCTTTGAAAAGTATATAGAAAAAGCTTCATTTGTATTGTTTCCAAAAGTAATGTACCAATCAGATAATTTCTTACAAAAAGGAGATGGTAGCTTTAGAAATTCCAGTCTTTTATCTCCAATATTATATCTAGTATTACAGGCTATAGGAAAAGAAATATCCATTCATTATCAATCAATTAGAAATTGCAATATTGATGCATTTTATGCCGGAAATTACAAAAACATGCGTGCAAAATATAAACGGGATTATGATAATTTTTACAAATTAATAAATGACTGCATTCCTGAAAATCAATACTTTATAAAAACAGATGTAAATAATTTTTTTTCAAGTATAAATGTGGACATTCTTATCGACAGAGTTGAAAAAAGAAGTAACATATCTAAAACAAATTTTACACCTACACAATTGAAAACGATAAAAGAACTATTACTTTATAGTGGTGGTGGAAGATTTCCAACAATAGAAAATAGTTTGGTTTCCTCATTTTTAGCCACTATAGTTTATCTGGATGAAATAGATGAAAAAATATATAACTTTATCAATGATAAAATAGAGTGTATTAGTTCATTTAAAATTATTAGGTACGTTGATGACATGTACATTATGATTAACACAAATTGTAATGAAGTAAAACTAAATGAAGCTTATAATCAAATAAGAAATGAGTATTCTTCTATTTTAAAGAAATATGGGCTATCATTAAATACAAAGAAATGTTGCTTAAAACCTACAAGTGAAATAAACGATGAATTAAAAAGGTCTTTATATGATGAATGTTTAAATAATATCCAGTATAATATTGAAGATTTATTTAAAGGAAAGTTTCAAGATTTTTTAAATATATTATTAAATAAACTGACAAAAGGCATTATTGATATTAATCATTACAACTCACTTATAAATGAATTTTTCAATAGCAGTGATGTAGAAATAAGCCCTAATGAAGTATACAATCATTTTATTTATGAGAGTGAAAGCCTATTTCAAGATGAAGAAGTTATTTCAACAATATGCGAGCTAATTAATACAGACGTATCATTCATCAGTTTAGATCCAAAACGAATTGCCATAATGATAATGAAAACCAAGAGTAAATTCGCTATTAAAGCACTTTTAAATCAACTTTTTCAGCGACACCGGAAAGGACTTTGGAATTCTTATGATACATTGATAGCAATATCATACTTAATTCAAAGTGAATTCAAACACATTGATTTACTTAAAATTTTGATCGACAATGAAAACAACTTAAAAGATTATTATTACCATTACTGTAAGAGTAGTTTCTTACCATTACTTAACCATGAAAAAAACAATAATTACTTAAAAATTATAAATGATGATTGGAAAGCATACTTTCTTTATTTTATGCATCTTGTCGAAAAAAAACGCAATAACGCACTAGCAGAATATGCATTTTATAAAACATTTTTTGATAGAATAACTGCAGATTTAGCATTCTATTATGAAGAATTGCACAACTCAAAAAAACCAAATTACAAAGCCTATTACAAAAAAAATACAATTAAAAAATTTTATGAGGAAATAGCAGATTCAAAAGAAATCATTGAACGTGCCCACGATTTAAGAAATGAAAATCCATTATCTCATTCGTCTTCGCATCTTATAGATAAAACCTCAACATCTA
Source organism: uncultured Bacilli bacterium (assembly GCA_934101575.1). Taxonomy (GTDB): domain Bacteria; phylum Bacillota_I; class Bacilli_A; order RF39; family UBA660; genus UMGS1449. Next base: position 689,428 of record CAKORJ010000001.1, on the reverse strand, counting down.
AAAGTTTAAAAAAATCTATTGCAGATTTACAAATTCTTATAGACAGCTACATTAACACAAAAAAACTCCCAAACGCTACAACACATCTGGAAGCAAATCCTCTAAATAACTAATAATTTCATCCTTAGAATACTTATTATTACTAATAAGCCACTCTCTACCCAAATTAAACACAGCTCCTAAATAAAACTTAGCAATAATAGAGCTAGGAATACCTCTATTAAGTTTATGACCCTCAATCTCAATTCTCTTAGTAACATCTTCATTTAAAGCATCATAAACCATATCCATACCAACACCATTCTTATTATTAATAAGAACCATCGCATATACATCTTTCTTATCCTCAATATGATCAAGAAGTAACTTAATCATCTCCAAATAATACTCCTTAGAATTAGAAATATTAGTATTCTTACTAAGTTCCTCAGACAATCCTTCCTTCAAATCACAAATCAAACTATCAAGCAAATCATACTTATCATCAAAATGAGAATAAAAAGTAGATCTATTAACCAAAGCATTCTCACATATATCAGAAACCTTTAACTCCTCAAAAGGTTTTTCCCTCATCAAATCAAGCAAAGACTCATACAAGCTCTTTTTAGTCTTAATAATCCTAAGATCAGTTTTCTTACTTCTCATAAAATCACCCTTTCAAATTCATAAAACAATTATAACTAAAAAAAAACTCAAAAGTACAGATAAACTACAAAAGTTGTTTAATTACACATACAAATAAACTAAAATGTTCATTATCATACAAAAACACCATTTTTGTTAGTGATTATTCCTCCAAAAAAGAATAAAATTTCTTACAGATGGAGGTTTTAATATGAAGAAAGTATCTAAATTTATAACAAATCATAGTTTCTTAATCGTACTACTATCAGTACTATTACTTATCCCTGCAACAATAGGATACGTAAATACCAAAGTAAACTATGATATTTTAGTATACCTACCAAAAGACATAGAAACAATAAAAGGACAAGACATCCTAACAGATGAATTCGGTATAGGAGCCTTTTCATTCGTAACAGTAGATAATATGTCAAATCACGATATACTAAAACTAGAAGACAAAATAAAAGACATCGATGGAGTAAACGAAGTAATGAGTATAGCAGACATAACAGATGAAACTATACCCATAGACATGTTACCATCAGAAATAGTAAACAAAGTAACCAACAAAGATAAAACAATAATGGTTGTAACATTCAAAGAATCAACATCAAATGACAAAACAATAAGTGCGGTAAAACAAATGCGCGAGACAGTCAAAGATTCAAGCACAGTAAGTGGAATGACAGCCATGGTATTAGATACAATGAATCTATCCAACCAAGAGATAGCAGCATACGTAGTAATAGCAGTAGCACTTTGCTTAATTGTATTAACACTAGCAACAGATTCATATCTAACACCAGTATTCTTACTACTAAATATAGGAATGGCAATAATGTATAACATGGGTTCAAACATATTCTTACATGATGTATCATACATAACAAAAGCCATAACGGCAGTCCTACAACTCGGAGTAACAACAGACTTTTCAATATTCCTATATCATAAGTATGAACAAGCAAAAGAAAAAGAAAAAGACAAAAAGAAAGCCATGGAAAAAGCTATAAAAGAAACATTTAAATCTGTAATAGGTTCATCTCTTACAACAATCGCAGGTTTCCTAGCACTATGCTTCATGGACTTAACCCTAGGTAAAGATATAGGTATAGTAATGGCTAAAGGTGTATTATTCGGACTAATATGTGTCCTAACAATATTCCCATCACTACTATTGGTATTCGATAAATATATAGAAAAAACAAAACATAAGGTAATATTACCAAAATTTCAAAGATTACAAAAATTCTCACTTAAACACTATGTATTAATACTAATAACATTCATAATAATATGCATACCAGCCTTCTATGGAAACAGCCACTACGATGTATATTACAAACTAGATAAATCACTACCCCAAGATCTTCCAAGTAGCATAGCAAATAGCAATCTATCAAAAGAATTTAACATAACATCTCCAGAAATAATATTACTAGATAAAAATGTACCAACATATAAAACAAAAGAATTAGTAAATAAATTAAAAAATCAAAAAGGAATAGATTTAGTCCTAGCACCACAAACAATTGAAGAATTTGGTATTCCTTCAAATATGCTACCAGAAGAAGTAACTAAAATATATCAAAACGATAATTATCAACTGATTATCCTAAATTCAACATATGAAGTAGCAAGCGATGAATTAAATGAACAAATAGGACAAATTGATAACTTAGTAAAAGAATATGACGAAAACAGTATAATAGCAGGCGAAGGAGCACTTACAAAAGACCTAGTAGAAATAGCAGATCATGACTTCAAAGTAGTAAACTACCTATCAATAGGAGTAATATTCGTAATAATGTTATGCGTACTTAAATCAGTAAGTTTACCATTCATCCTAGTATTTGCAATAGAAATGGCAATATTTATCAACATGGCAATATCATACTATACAGGAACATCACTTCCATTCATTGCCTCAATAGTAATAGGAACCATACAGTTAGGAGCAACAATAGACTATGCTATTCTAATGTCAACAAAATATATAGAAGAAAGATCAAAAACAAAAGACAAAAAGAAAGCCATGGAAAAGACACTAAGTCTAACAGTTCCATCAATTATAACCTCAGCACTATGTTTCTTCTGTGCAACCTTTGGCGTAGCAATCTACTCAAAAATAGATATGATAGGTTCAATATGTAACCTCCTATCAAGAGGAGCAATAATAAGTATGTTAGTAGTCATCTTAGTCTTACCATCTTTAATACTTATATTTGATAAATTAATTATAAAAACTACAAAAAATATGAAAGAGGGAGTTTAAAATGAAAAACATAAAAAAAATAACAGGGATAGCCTTAACACTATCACTAGTATTAAGTCCAGTTACTGTACTAGCATCACAAAAAACAGAATCAGTATACACAAAACTAGACTCAAATGGTAAAAAACAAGAAATAACTGTAACAAATCATTTGTATTATAATGGCGAAAAAACACTAAAAGATGATACAGAATTAAAAGAAATACTAAATATAAATGGTGATGAAACTTACAAACAAGATAAAAACACATTATATTGGAACACCAAAGGTGAAGATATTTTCTATCAAGGAAAAACAGATAAACAATTACCAATCGAAGTAAATATAAAATATTATCTAAATAACAAAGAAGTAAAACCAGAAGACATAAAAGGTAAAAAAGGAAATATCAAAATAGAATTCAATTACAAAAACAATCAAAAAAATAATGTAAACGTAAATGGTGTAAATCAAACACTATATACACCATTTGTAGTAAGCCTAGGAACAACTCTTGACAGTAAACAAAACAAAAATATAACAGTTACAAATGGTAAAGTAACACAAACAGGAACAAGAAGTATGTTAATAGCACTAGCATCCCCAGGACTTTACGATAGTATTAACTATGACAGTTTCAAAACACTAGATAATATAACAATAAGTTACAAAACAGAAAGCTTTTCACTAAATGATATATATATGGTAATAACCCCAAAATTAATAGATAAAGACGACTTCAAAGTATTTAATAAAATGGATACACTTTACACAAGCACACAAAAATTGCAAGAAAGTATGAATGAACTTCAAAGTGGGGCAAATAAATTAAATAAAGGCGCAAAATCTCTATCAACTGGCGCAGAAAAAATATCTAAAAACATAAAAGAAGTATCAAATGCAATAAATGAACTAAACAATGGATCATATCAAATAAATCAAGGCTTAACAAAAGTATTAACTGCCTTAGAAAAAGCAGAAAGTTCATTAAATAGCAATGACACAAAAGAAAAAATACAACAATTATCATATCTTAAAGTCCAAAATCAAAATGCTATAAATAGTCTAATCAAAAAAACAGGATTTTCATATGAACAATTAGCAAGTTATTACAAACAAAATAATTTAGCAAACTATAATGGTGAAGATGAACAACTACTAGCAATAAAAAATGCTTATGAACTAGTATATCTTTTATCACAAAATAATGCTGCAATCGATCAAACACTAGAAACATTATCACAAACTTCAAAACAAATAAATACAATGTTAACAAGTCTAAAAACAAACTTAACAAAAATAAATGATGGTTCATATAGTTTAAATCAAGGTTTAACAAAATTAGAAACAGGAGTAAATAAATTATATAATGGATCATTAACATTAACAAATGGAGCTAAAACATTAAAACAAGGAACAAATACTTTAGCAAATGGAATGCAAAAATTTAACGCACAAGGAATTAATAAATTATCAAAAACTGCAGAAACACTAAAAAATAAAAAAAATATAGCTAGTGAATTAATAACATTAAGTAACAATTACAAAGGATATGCCTCAAACAACAAAGATGAATCAACATTTATTTACAAACTTGACGCATTAAAATAAACAAAAAAATAAAAAATGTTTAAAAAACAACAAAATAGAAAATAAATCAGAATAAAACAAAAAAAATAAGCTATAATAAAAATGTAATGGAGGGATAAAATGAAAAAGAAAACAATAGCAACAGCCGCAATAAGTATGGCCGCCGGAGCAGGACTAGGATTGATGTTCGCTCCAAAAAAAGGTGAGGATTTAAGAAAAGATTTAAAAAGTAAAATATCTGAATTAACAGAAAAAATAAAAAATACAAGTATGGAAGACATCAAAAAAAATCTTCAAAAATCACTAGATAAAATAGAAAAAGATCTAGAAGATTTAGATAAAGAGAAAGTAAAAAAATCCGCAGAAAAGAAAGCTGAAGAAATAAAAAAAGAATTAGATAAAATAATAAAAACAGCAAAAAAGAAAAAAGACGAAACAATAGAATCTGCAGCACAAGCATTAAGAGAAAAAGCAATAGAAGTAACAAAAGAAGTATTAGATAAACTAGAAAACTAATAAAAGATGTAAACAATTACCAAAAAAGCTTATTTTACTTTATAAAAACAAAAAAACATGATACACTTAAAATATAAAAGTAATTAAGGAGGATTATTTATGGTAATAAGTTGGATACTTTTAGGAGTAATGATATTAGTAGGAGTAATTGCACTCGTAATTAGTAAAAATAAATCTGAATAAACAAAAGAATGCCAAAAGCATTCTTTTTATTGACTAAATATATTTAAAAGGAAAATCAACAATAAAATACGTAGAACTATTCATCTTATTAATAAGTTCTAAATATTTCTTCTTACTATTAATAGCCCATACAAATAAAGGCTTAGGATAACTCTTAACTTTATTAATAGAATAACTACTAATAGCAATAAAGTCCATTTCATCATCAATATGATTAGAATTAACAACAGAGCCAATCAAAAAACCACATTTAATAAAAGGAAACTTATCTTTAATAGTTCTAATAATATTACTATTAAAACTCATAACATAAATATTCTTATCAATAAAAGGTTTAACAGTCTTAACAAAGTATTTAACAAATCTATCTATATCACAAAGCTCACACTTTATTTCAATCAAAACAATTTTATCCTTAGAAACACCTCTAAGAACATCCTTAAGTAAACATATTTTAGAATTATTCTCACTAGTACCAAAATTATATTTCCTAAGTTTCCAAAAAGACATCCTATTAACAAAACCATATCCATCACTAGTCCTATTAATAGTCATATCATGAATAACAACAATTTTATTATCTTTAGTAATTCTAACATCAATCTCTACACCAGATACATAAGAACTATTAAAAGAATCAAAAATCCCTTCTTTAGTATTTTCACCAAATATTGAAGAATTACGCCCTCTATGAGCAATTAAATTACACAAAACAATCACCATTAAATATTATGACAAAAACAAAAATAAAAGAAGAATCAAAAAATACTAGTAAAAAAACTCAATACGTACTATAATGAAATAGTAGATACTAAAAAAGAATAGTAAACAAACTACAAAGAACCCAATAAAAAGAATAAAATATAACAAACAAAACTAGGAGGTAACAAAATGAAATGCGACATATGTGAACAAGAAAAAGAAAAAGTAATACCATTCTATTGGGGTTTCTTTAAAACAAGCTACGAACCAGAAAAATGGATAAATGCCTGTGAAAAATGTTGTAGAAGATTCCAGAAAGCAAGTCATTTATATGCTTATCATAGAGAAGAATTATTAAACCTAGAACAAGAAATAAAATTCAACGTAGAGAAAAAGAAAGAAAAAGCAAAAACTAGAACACTAATAAAAGAAGATTAAAACTCACTACATCAGTGAATCTCTTTATATAAATTTTTAATTTTATCTTGATTATATGAATAAACACTACCAGAAGATGTCTAAAAACAGAAACAAAATCTAAATCAGGAGAGCTTCCTCAAATACCTAGTGACACTTTATATGCTACATATCTTGCCAATTACTATCATTATGTATCATACGTTGACATTAGAACAAACAGATATAACAGACCATATTTCATAGAATTCTGTCTGTTTGAGCCAAAAAACACTTCATGCAAGTGTTCTTTATGTCTGCCACATACTATGCATATATTAAGATTGCTAGTAAACAAGCTAAAACGATTCTCATCTTCTTTAGCTTGTTTAGTAGTTTTCTTTTTTATAGGTTTATATTCTTTATGTTCTATTTCTTCACAGTCTTTGCAAAATAAAGATACCTCTTTTTTATACTTAGTGCAATAACCATATTTTTTATACTTTTTTGTTCTTGTTCTATAATACTTACAATTCATAATTTATTTAGCAAAAATTACTTCAAAATTACTCCAACTTAGGTGTAATGTATGGAAAATAAGGAGTAATTTTCAAAAATAACAACAAAAAAAGCCTTATTTTAAAGGCTTTTACTTACTTAATGGAGCGGATGAGGAGAATCGAACTCCCGTAGTTAGCTTGGAAGGCTAAGGTTCTACCATTAAACTACATCCGCAAAAAAATAATAACTAAAACAAGTCAATCAATTAACAACTGACAATATCAATTATATTGCAGAACCTTAGCATATGTCAACCTTTTATGAAAAAAATTTCATAAAAATGTGAAAAAATTCCTCAAATTACAAAAAAATAGAGTAATGTGTTATAATTAACTAAGAAAAGAGGGATATAAATGACATATTTAGACTATTCTGCAACAACAATGATAAATAAAGATGTTTTAAAAGAAATAGGAAACAATCTATTCAAAGAAGCGAACAAAGAAGAACTAAAAGAATACAAAGAAAAAATCCAAAAGATATTAAATACAAGTTTAGAAGTAAACATAACAAGCGGCTCCACAGAATCAAACAACTGGGCTCTAAAAGGAATATGCCAAGATAATCCAAACATAAAAAACAAAATAATAACAACAGAAATGGAACATTCTTCCATAAATGAAACCCTAGAATATCTAAAAACAAAAGGGTATGAAGTAATATATTCTCCATTAAAAGATGGAGTAATAGATATAGAAAGCCTAGAAAAAATATTAACCAAAGAAGTAGCTCTCATAACAGTAGCATCCGTAAACTCTGAAACAGGGACATTACAACCAGTAGAAAAAATAGCTAAACTCTCAAAAAAATATAAAATTCCTTTTCACTGTGACATGACCCAAAGCATAGGAAAAATTAATATTCCACTAGAAAACATAGACTTAATCAGCCTCTCAGCACACAAAATATATGGTCCCAAAGGAATAGGACTACTGTTAAAAAATAAAGATCTACCCATAAAAAGCATAATATATGGTGAAAGAAAATACAATCTAGGCTTACTAAAAGGACTAACTAAAGCCCTAGAAATCTCTCAAAAGAATCTAGAACAAAACTACAAAAAAGTAGAAGACTTACAAAGTTATCTGAAAGATAACCTAAAAAGTCTTCCTAATATTATTATTAACCAAAGTAAAAGTTCTATACCCCATATTTTAAATATAAGTGTTTTAAATTACAAACCAGAAACATTTTTACACTACTTAGAACAAGATCAAATTTATATTTCCACAAAAAGTGCCTGTTCAACCACAAATTCCTATTCAAAATCTGTATATGCTTTAACAAATGACAAACACCTAGCAGAAACTTCAGTAAGAATAAGCATTTCCCATTTAACAACAAAAGAAGAACTAGACAAAGTTATAACATTAATAAAAAGAGGCGAACATGCAAGATAAAAAATTTACAATGATTGATGAAAAATTTACTTGCTTCCATTGCCAAACCAAAGTAAAACCATTAGGCTACACCGCTAGAGACCACTGTCCTAACTGCCTATATTCACTTCATCTTGACATAAACCCCGGCGATAGAAAATCAACATGTAAAGGCATATTAAAACCAGTAGGAATAGAAAAATCAAAAAAAGATAGTTACAAAATACTATACAAATGCGAAAAATGTGGTTACCTAACAAAAAATAAAGCAGCAATAGACGACAACATAAATGAAATAATAAACTTAAGTGTTGTAAAATAAAAAAAAGAAAGGAGTAACAAAATGAAAAAAGTCATAAAACTAGTAATAAGTATATTTATATTAATATTATTCTTTGAACTAATAGCATTTATTTTTAAAACACATCATGAAATTACCTATAATATAAAAGAAAAAAACGAAACATACAAAGTAAATGAAATATACAAAAATAAAAAATATTATATAAAAATAGAAAATAAAACCTATAAGTACTCCTTTGAAATAAATAACACTTTTCATAAAAGAAAAAAAATAATCAAAAAAATATATACATATAACATAGATAAAACAAAGTGCATATATCCTCAAACAAAAAATAAAGAAAACGAAGAAACAAATATAATATGTAGTAACAACAAAAAAACATATTCATATCTAAATTATCAAGATAAACTAAAACCATTCATAAAAAACTTACAAAAGCAAGGAATAACAAGTCCTTCATGGAAAGAACAAAGTAATGGCACAAAAAACATAGATACCTTATCAGCATACCAAAAAAACATAAATGAAAACACTTACATATTAATATACAAATATAATGGTTTTTATAGCATATCAAATAAAAACTTAGAAACAATAAAATTATTTAAAAACGACACATACATAAATACACTAGGAACAAACATAGATAGATATTACATAATACCAAACTATAACCAAAAATATGACTACAACCAGTTATATGTCATAGATATGAAAACAAACAAAGTAAAAACAAGAGATATAAAACAAAAAATATCAAAAGATTCATATCTAAATGGAATAATAGATAACGAAATATATTTATTTGATAAAGATGAATTAAAACAATACAAAATATCAAAAAAAGGTAAAAAAATAGAAGAAGTAGGAAATAAAAAACAAGGAGCATTATATTATAATTTAAAATTTGAAACAAAAGATGTATATACTTTTAGAGATAATGAAATGAAATTCAAAACAATAAATGATTACATCAAAAAACTAGAAAAAAATACAAGTATAAAATTCATAGAAAAAGAAAAAGATACTTATTATTACGTAACAAAAGATAATAATGTTTATTATTACAATTCTAATAATAAGATAAAAGTATTACTATTTAATAAAAAAATAAAAGACTTTAAACTAGCAAAAGAAACACTATTCTTTATAGAAAATGACACATTATATTCATATAATCAAAAAGAAGGAATAAAAAAGCTCTTAATATACAAAGAATTATCCTTTAATTGGGATAATAGACTTGCTATTTATATGGAGTAATTATTACTTCTTTTTTTCATATATTTAAAAAAAGGAGGTATAATACATGGACATATACATAGTAGAGAAAGGAGATACAATAGAAAGTATAGGAAGAAAATATAATATACCAGTAATAGAAATAATACAGACTAACAATTTAACATCACCATATTTGTTAAAAGAAGGACAAAGTCTAACTATTCCAACAGGACTTTACAATATTTTTAATTACTATAAAGTAAAAAAAGGAGATTCATTATATGAAATAGCCAAAGCAAATAACATAAGTGTAGATTTATTATCACAAGTAAATGGCTTAGAAAAAGATGAATATATATATGAAGGACAGACTATTCTAGTACCAAAAAATGATGTAAATCTTTACATAACTAAAACAGGAGATACAATAGAAACATTATCAGACTTCTTTAACGCCCCATCACCAGATATAATTTATAGTAATAATAATATTTATTTACTACCAGGTCAGCTCATAATATATAGAAAACCTTGATTTTTTTATTAAAATATGATATAATTTAAACCACTAGAAAATGGTACATTATTCTAGTTGACAAAAGTTACGAAGGTGGGGCTAAAAATCCACTAAAAAGCTACTGCGAAACTTTTAGTGCTTGCTTCATACGCCCAGTTTGGGGTGATTACTAAAAGGTTAGAATTTATGGGCGCTCATAATGGCATATGACCTCGTCCCATTTATTCACTAAGACCTTCAATAAGGAGCAGAATTATAATAAAAATAAATTATAAAAAGCATGACTTGAGTGATTACAGGGAATTATAGATCAAATTATGTTTTATTGGCCAACAAAATATAATCATCGCTATATGAAACTCTAATTGCAAAAGAGTATTAGTAACTAAACTTGTCAAAGGGGAAACCCCCTAGAGTGACGATTTATAGGATTGCAGTGCGTACTAAGTGGTAATCAAGTCGTAGATATGGTGACATACTACTGTTTCTTTTAAAAGGGAACTGCTCTACTGGTAACGGTAAAGTAAGAAATAGGGAAATCCAACTTGACCTAAGACGTAAAGTTAACTATAAATTAACCATTTCAAAAAAGACCATTTTTGGTCTTTTTTTATAAGAAGGAGATATAATGAAAACAAAAAAATATAAAGAAAAATATACAAAAGAACCAAAAAAACAAGATAAAAAGAAAAATAAAAAACCAAATACAAAATGGTTACTTACAATAACAACCATATCATTTCTAATATCATTTTGCTTATCAGCAATAAGTGAATTAATCATACCAAATACGTTCATAGGAATATCTATATTTTTAGTATTAATATTTATACTAATAGGAGTTATATTCGATATAATAGGTCTAGCAGTAGCAACCGCAGATGAAAAAATATTTCACTCTATGGCAACAAAGAAAGTAAAAGGCGCCAAAAAAGCCATAAATTTAATAAATCAAAAGGATAAAGTATCATCATTTTTAAATGATGTAATAGGAGATATATGTGGAGTAATAAGTGGTAGTTGTGGCCTAGCAATAAGTATAAAACTAGCTCCAATAATAGGAATAAACAAAGTATTAACAACAATAATAATAACAAGTATAATATCAGCACTAACAATCGGAGGAAAAGCTTTTGGAAAAACAATAGCAATAAATAAATGTAATGAAATAGTATTTGAATTTTCAAAATTATTAAGTATCTTTTCAAAAAATAAATAGACATAAAAACTAATATAAAGTATAATAATATCATAAGGAGGTAAAAGATATGGATTATACTTACTATTCAAGCACTACAGCAACAAATGATATATTTGCAAGTATTGGTACAGGAACATGGGTATCTGCAGTAATAATAGCAATATTCTCACTAATAACAACATGGATAATTTTCAAAAAAGCAGGACAACCAGGATGGGCAGCAATAATACCAATTTATAATTTAATAATTATGCTAAAAGTAGTAAAACTAGATTGGTGGCACATTTTTATTTTATTATTCGTACCATTCGCATCAGTAGTATATGCAATAATTATTAGATTAAAACTAGCAAAACTATTTGGTAAATCAACAGCATTTGGAGTGCTTTCAATATTCTTCTCATTAATAACAGATGCCATTATAGCATTTGGCGAAGCAAAATACGAAGGATAACACAAGGAAAAACAAGCTTTTTCCTTTTTTATTATAAGAAAGAAGTGATATGGTGGATTATGAAACAATAGATATAATATCGCTATTAATATGTAGCTTCTGTATATTAATAGTATATATATTTTCACTAGCATTAATATTCCAAAAAGCAAACGAAAAGCCATACAAAGCCTTAGTACCAATCTATAACATATATACATTATCAAAGATATCAAAGTCCACAAAAGCCTTCGAAATAGGATTAAAATCAAGTTTTATCTTATTGGCTATAAATGGATTAATACAGATAGAAGCAGTAACAAATGAAACATACATAACAGTCTTAACAATAATAGAATATATTTTATTAACACTAATATTATTATCAAGAATAAATATATGCTATAACATAACAAAATCATTTAACAAAAGAGGGCTATTCTTAATAGGATTAATTCTATTACCTCATTTATTTATATTTATCTTATCAGTAGATAAATCCCAATACACAGGATAAACTTTAAGAAAAAACTAGCATTTTTTCTTTTTTTTTGTTATAATCTTAAGAAGAAAAAAGAGGTGATACCATGAACTTACCAACAGTATGTATAGTAGGAAGACCAAATGTTGGAAAATCAACACTATTTAACAAACTAGTAGGAAAAAAAATATCAATAATAGAAGACACCCCAGGAGTAACAAGAGATAGAATTTATGGCGAAGTATCTTATCAAGGAAAAAAGTTTAATTTAATAGATACCGGAGGGCTAGACATAGCAAAAGAACTATTTAACGATGAGATAAAAACACAAGTAGAAATAGGAGTGCTAGAAGCGGATAAAATAATATTTGTAGTAGATGCCAAAGAAGGTATGACATCAAATGATTTAGAAGTAAAAGAACTATTAAAAAAATCAGGAAAAGAAATAATAGTAGCAATCAATAAAGTAGACAACAAACAAGCAGAAAACAATCAATATGACTTTTATGAATTAGGATTTGATACATATATTCCTATAAGTAGTGAGCATAATAGAGGAATTGCAGACCTTCTAGAAGAAATAACAAAAGATTTTAAAAAAGAAGAAAAAGCTCAAGATGAAAAAACAAAGATCTGTGTAATAGGAAGACCAAATGTTGGGAAAAGTAGTCTAGTAAATGCAATGTTAAACGAAGAAAGAGTAATAGTAAGCAATGTTGCTGGGACAACAAGAGATTCCGTAGATATACCATTTAAATATGATAAAGAAGATTACATATTAATAGATACCGCAGGAATGAGAAAAAAAGGAAAAGTATTTGAAGCAATAGAAAAATACAGCCTTTTAAGAAGCATGAGAGCAATAGATAGAGCAGATATATGTTTACTAGTAATAAACAGAGAAGAAGGAATAATAGAACACGACAAACATATAGCAGGATACGCCATAGAGAAAGGAAAAGGAATAATAATAGTAGTAAATAAATGGGATACAGTAGAAGAAAAAGATAAAGATCTAAAAGAATTTACAAAAGAATTAAGAGAAGAATTCAAATTTATATCATATGCGCCAATAGTATTCTTATCCGCACTAACTAAAAAAAGAATTCATACCCTTATGCCAGCAGTAAAACAAGTAAGAGAAAACATAACAAAAGAAATAAAAACAAGCATATTAAATAATGTTATAACTGAAGCATATGGACTAAACCCAGCCCCTTCTTACAAAGGAAAAAGATTAAAAATATATTTCACTGCCCAAACTGGAACAAAACCCCCAAGATTTACATTTAATGTTAACAATAAAGGATTAGTACACTTTTCATATGAAAGATACCTAGAAAATAAAATAAGAGAAAGCTTTGATTTCACAGGAACACCTATAGAATTAGTATTTAAAAATAAAAATGATATACTATAAAAAATTTATAGAATTCTTAAAAAATAATAATCTATACGAAGATGAAAGTTTCATATACATAAGTAGACAAACAACAAATATAGATTATGATAACGAAGAAGAAAAACAAAATATAGGTTGCCAAAAAGAAATCAAAGATAATAAATTAAAAAAATTCAAAGTATGTGTACCAGGAATAAAAGATGAAAAAACTTTACTAATCAACATAAACAATTACGTAAAAGCATTATATCTATATCAAATGTTAGGAAAAGAATACAAAGAAGGAATAGAAGAAGAAATAATGGGATTATTATATGAAAAAATATATATAATTACCCAAGAAGATATAAGCGCAAAAGAGTACAATAAACAAGTAGAAGAAGAAATAAACGAAATAGGAACAAACGAAATAAAACAAGCACATCAAATAGCAGAAGAACTACTTAAAGAAAATTATAGTAGCATGATAGAGTTAGCAACAAAAACAAGACAAAAAGTAAAAAAATAAATAACAAAAATAGGCCTTTTACATATCTTATAGTAGGAGGTTTTATTTTGAAGTTAACAGATAACTTTTTTAAAAAAGTAGAAAAAAAGACCAATGTCGATAAAGATACCATTCTTTCTTTAGCGGAAAAACTACAAGACGATAACATGAAAAATGAAACAGCACTAAGAGATGTAATAAAACAAATAAGCACCATAACAGGAAAAGAAGTTCCAAAAGACAAAGAAGATAAAATAATAAATACTATATTAAATGACAAAGTACCAGATAATTTAGATGATTATGTAAAATAAAATTATTCAAAAAAACAACAAAAATACTACTTGAAAAAGTAGTTTTTTTAATGTATTATTAATATGTAAAATACTAAGGAGTGATCACAAATGAAACGAACAAATATTCGCTATGGGGGGGGGGGTTATTCTATAGACTCTTAAACAAGAATATAAAAGAGTTTAATAAAATAAAACTATCAATTATATGTATAACATTTCTCTTATCAGTAGGATTCATCTCATATAAAATAAACTCATCTTATGCACTCTTTCAAGATGAAGTAGTAGGAACAAGTACAATAGAAGTAATGCCTAATATGAACCTAGACACAAGTGGAGCAAACCCACCAATACTATCAAGTAACATGATTCCAGTATATTATGATAAAACTACAGAAACATAGAAAAAAGCCGATAAAGAAAATAGAGACAAGTCATATAAATGGTACAATTATGATGAAAAGATGTGGGCAAATAGTGTGACCGTTTCATCCACTAATAGAGAAAAATACTTATCCGCAAGTTTGGGGACAGAAATACCAATAAATGATATCTTAACAATGCAGGTTTGGATACCAAGATATAAATATAAAGTATTCAACTATAACAGTGCCGGTTCAAATAAAATTTCTCCACAAGAAATAAGTATAAAATGGGAAAAAGATAAACAAACAACCGGAGAAATATCTTGTACAAACAAAGTACAAGGATCAAGTGGAGATGGAACAAGTGAAACATGTAAAATAACTAGTAAAAATACAACTTGTACAAATGATACATGTAAAGACAAATATTACACTCATCCAGGTTTCTGGAGAGATGAAAATGATAATCTAACACACGAAGAAAGTGAAGAAAAAACAGGTTTTTGGATAGGAAAATTTGAAACAACAGGAAGCCCTTCAGCAATAACAACATTACCAAATAAACAACCAATATCAAATACTGATGTAGGAACATTTTATAACAACATTCAAAAAATGAATGCAACAAGCAATATATATGGATTTGATAATACAGTATCAACATATATGGCAAGAAACATGGAGTGGGGAGCAGTAGCATACCTATCACATACAAAATATGGTACATGTACAAAAGGAGTATGTACAGAAATAGGAATAAACAACAAAGGAACATATAATTCTACAACATACGTAGCATCAGGTCTTATAACAGGATGTGGATCAGCTCCAGGAACAGCAGCCTCAACAACATGTAATGTTTATAATAAAGCAGGAATAATAGCTTCTACAACAGGAAATATATATGGAGTATACGATATGTCTGGAGGAAGCTATGAATATGTAAGTGCAAGTATGATAAAATCAGATGGGAATTTTTATGCTCCAACAGGAATTCCAACTGGACCATCAAGAAAATTCCACGATTATTACAGTTATGGTACAACAGATAAAGACGCAGCATCAGTAAAAAGAGGAAAGCTAGGCGATGCCACAAAAGAAACAGCACATTGGTATGACGACGTAACCGCTCAAGTTTATATAAGTGCCTATTGGATGGGAAGAAGTTGTGCATTTGATAATGGAAAATTAGCTGGAATATTTACATATCATAGGATAGACCAAACAGGTTTTTCAGGTGCTACAACAAGAATACTAATATCAAACAATAACTAACTCATAGAATCTATGAGTTTTTAAGTGTAAAAATAAAATTTTATACACAAACACATGTTTGTATGATATAATGTACATAGGAGTGATAAAAATGTATGCGTATATAAAAGGAAAGATAATTGATCAAACTTCTAATCAAATAATATTAGAAAATAATAATATAGGATATGAAATAACAGTATCAAATCCATATTCATTTGAACAAAACAAAGAGTTTAAAGTCCATCTATATGAACACATAAGAGAAGATGAACACACACTATATGGATTTAAAACTATTGAAGAAAAAGAATTATTCCTAAAACTAATAAATGTAAAAGGACTAGGCCCAAAAATGGCCATGCCAATGTTTGCTACAGGCTCAATAAATGGAATAGTAGATGCAGTAGAAAGAGAGAATATACTATATCTAAAAAAATTTCCTAAAATAGGAGAGAAAGTAGCAAAACAAATAATACTAGATTTAAAAGGAAAACTATCAAAAACAGATTCTCTAATTGGAGATACAAAAGAAGAATTAATAGAAGTATTAAAAGGATTAGGATACAAAGAAAAAGATTTCAAATCAATAATATCAAAAGTAGATGGAACTAAACCAATTGAAGAACAAGTAAAAGAAGCACTAAAATTATTATTAAAGTAGGTGATAAATCTTGGAATACATAGAACAAATAATAGGAGCTATAGGTTTAATAGTATTAATAGTATCGCTAACAATAGGAATAAGAACAGATAGAAAATTTCACAAAGAACTTAAGAAAAACAATCCTCAAAAATATAAATCTTTATATGGAAGCTTTGATTACGAAAGAAACTTTAAAGTTGGATTAGTAGGAATAGCCATAACAATTCCCATCATAATAATATTGATATTTTTTGGTATAAACGGAATAGATAGTTCAATAATTACAGATGACAAAAAAACAGCAATACTTGGCATTGCTTTTGTTATAATATTCTGCTTAGGAATTGTGGCAATTTACACTATTAAAGAGCTAAAACCTGTATATGAATATAAACAATTCAAAAAAGTATTTAATGAGCAATATAATAAAAAATTTATGTGTGAATCAAACTATAATAAATATATAGTACAAGGAAGTATTAAAGAATTAGGTTCAATAAGACATCAATACAAATTTGATTTTATAATACCAGATTACAAATGTTTATTAACAAATTATGAAGTTCAAAGATTAGAGTTGACTAGTGGTGATAATCCTCAAAAAATTTGGAATGCAAAAACTAACATTTTGGAGTTTCACTATAAAGGTTTAAAACAATATATACATCTAACAGAGGAAGAACTAAATCAAAAATTACAAATGTTGTCTGAAACAAGAGTAATATCAATTTTTTATGATAATAATGATATAGTGATAAAACAGACGATTTCTTTTTCAGAAGATCAAGAAACAATAACTAATCACATGAACGACATAGAGTATTTCTATAATTTATTAATAAATATAATAAATGAAAATAATGAAAATATAGGTGATAAAAATGGCAAAAATGCACTTTAAATATGCAAGTATGAATTCTGGAAAAAGCATTGATTTAATAAGAACAGCCCATAATTATGAAGAAAATGGTTATAAAACATTAATAATTTCTCCAAATGTAAATAAAAACTCAAATGGAAAAATATCATCAAGAATAGGACTAGAAAGACAAGCAGATATAATGCTTCTATATTCAGATAATGTTCTAGAAGTATTAAAAGGAAAACTAAAAGGCATATCAGTAATTCTAGTAGATGAAGCACAATTCCTTGGAGCAAAACAAGTTGAGGATTTATTCTTAATATCCAAAGCAATAAATATTCCTGTAATTTGTTATGGACTTAGAAATAATTTTAAAATGGAAAGTTTTTCTGGTAGTAAGAGGCTACTAGAATTATCCGAAGTTTTAGAAGAATTAACAACACTTTGTAAATGTGGACAAATAGCAAGATTCGTAGGAAGAAAAGTCGGAGATAGCTACGTAAAAGAAGGCGAAGAAGTTATAATAAAAGGAACAGACAACATAACATATGAACCATTATGTGGTAAATGTTACTTAACAAAAGTAGAAAAAATAGATTTAAATAAAATAAAAGAATCGTTAGTATGAGGTAGTAATGAATAAGTACTTAAAAGAAACAAAGTTATTAGATTATAATAATGAAAATATCCAGAAATTAATAAAAAACAGAAACTGGAAATCTCTAAATGATTATCAGAAAATAGAAAAAATATATAACTTTATTAGAGATGAAATAGATTTTGGCTATAATGTAAGTGATGATATCCCAGCCTCTAAAATACTACTTGAAGGATTTGGACAGTGTAATACAAAAGGAATACTTTTTATGGCACTTCTAAGAGCAGTAAATATTCCTTGTAGAATACATGGCTTTACAATAAATAAAAAACTTCAAAAAGGAGCAATGACAGGAATAGTATATAAGCTAGCTCCAGAAGATGTAATCCATAGCTGGGTAGAAGTCCTATATAAAGATAAATGGTATGAGTTAGAAGGATTCATCCTAGATAAAAAATATCTAAATAAACTACAAAAAAAATTCAGAAACTGTAAAAATGATTTCTGTGGTTATGGAGTAGCCACAAAAAACTTTAAACATCCATCAATAGATTGGAATGAAAACAACACATATATTCAAAAAGAAGGAATAAATAAAGACTTTGGAATATATAATGATCCAGATAGCTTTTTTAACAATCATCATCAAAACATTAATTCTTTGAAAGAGTTTATGTATAAAAATATAGGAAGACATATAATGAATAAAAATGTAAGAAAAATAAGAAATTCAAAGTAGGTGACAAAATGGAAGAAGAAAAAATAGAACAATCAATAAGACCAGCATTAATCGAAGAATACATAGGACAATCTGAAGTAAAAGAAAATATGAAAGTTTTTATAGAAGCAGCAAAAATAAGAGGAGAGTCTCTAGATCATGTACTTTTATATGGCCCTCCTGGGCTAGGAAAAACAACTATGGCCTATATAATAGCAAATGAACTAGGAGTAAATATAAAAACAGCAAGTGGGCCATCAATAGAAAAATCCGGAGATTTAGCCGCTGTGTTATCTTCACTAGAACCAGGAGATGTATTATTTATAGATGAAATACATAGAATGCCAAGATTCATAGAAGAAATACTATATCCAGCCATGGAAGACTTTACTCTAGATATAATTATAGGAAACGAAGGATCAACAAGAAACATAAAAATAGATCTCCCTCCATTTACATTAGTCGGTGCAACAACAAAAGCCGGAGATTTAACCTCACCATTAAGAGATAGATTTGGAATAGTCAATAAACTACAATATTATACAGAAGAAGAATTAACACAAATAATAAAAAGAACAAGTAAAGTATTAGAAACAGAAATAGATGAAGAAGCAGCATTTGAACTAGCCTCAAGAAGCCGTGGTACTCCAAGAATAGCCAATAAACTATTCCGTAGAGTAAGAGACTTTGCCCTAGTCGAAGGAAAAAGCATAATAAACCTAGAAGTAACAACAAAAGCCCTAGATAGATTAAAAATAGACAAAATAGGACTAGATGAAACAGACAAAGAACTATTACTCACAATAATAGAAAAATTTAATGGTGGTCCAGTAGGAATAGAATCATTAGCAACAGCAATAGGCGAAGAAACAACAACAATAGAAGATATGTATGAACCATTCTTAATACAAAAAGGAATGATAAAAAGAACATCTAGAGGAAGAATAGCAACACCAAAAGCCTATGAATACTTTGGAAAATTCAAACAAGGAAGATTATTTTAAAAGAAGTAAATATGAAATTAGAACTAAATAATAAAACATATCCAATAGAAATAATATATAAAAACAACAAAAACATGTATCTAAGAATAAAAGATGATTTAAAAGTAGTAATAACCGCGCCAAAAAGAACTCCAGAAAGAGTAATAACAAGTTTTATATCAAATAATATAGATTATATAAAAAAAATAATAATCCAAAAAGAACAAATCAAAACAAAAAAACAAGATAAACTAGAATATCTAGGAAATCTCTATGACATATGTAGAATAAACGAAAAAAACATCTATATTGGTGATACTAAAGCTTTCGTAGGAACTAAAGTAAATCTAGATACATGGTACAAAAAAAAATCCAAAGAAGTATTCGAAACATATTATAATAACTGCTTTGAACAATTTAAAGAATCAAAAATAAAACCAGATCTAAAAATAAGAAAAATGAAAAGCAAATGGGGAGTATGTAACATAACCAACAAAACAATAACTCTAAACCAAGAGTTAATAAAATTAGATTCAAAATATTTAGAATATGTAATATACCACGAACTATGTCACCTAAAACATCCAAACCATTCCAAAGACTTCTGGAATTTAGTAGAAGTCTATATTCCAAATTATAAACAAATAAGAAAAGAAATGAAAAATGTATAAGGAGAAAATATGTTAATAACAAGCTTAGATAATAAAAAAATAAAAGAAGTAACAAAACTAAAACAAAAAAAATATAGAGATATAGAAAATAAATTTATAATAGAAACAGAAAACTTAATAAAAGAAGCATATATAGAAAATAGATTAGAAGAAGTATATATACTAGAAAATGAGCAATTATCATTTAATGTAAACTGTCCTGTAAATTATGTAACAGATAAAGTAATGGATAAAATAAAAAGCATAAATACTTCTAAAGTATTAGCCATAGCAACAAAAAAAGAAAGCAAAGAATATATAGGAAAAAGATATTTAATGTTAGATAGAATAAGTGATCCTGGAAACTTAGGAACAATAATAAGAAGTGCCGTAGCATTCGACATAGACACAATAATAGTCTCCGAAGATTGTTGTGATATATATAACGATAAAGTAATAAGAGCAACAGAAGGAGCAATATTTAAAATAAATATCCTAAAAGAAAATCTATTAGAAGCAATAACCAATTTAAAAAAACTAAATATTCCTATCTTTGGAACAGATGTAAACAAAGGAAAAGACGTAACAACAATAAATAAAGATAAATTTTGCATAATAATGGGCAATGAAGGAAGCGGAATAAGAAAAGAAGTACTTAAACAGGTAACAGACAATATCTATATAAAAACAAATACAGTAGAAAGTCTTAATGTCGCCGTTGCAACCAGTATCATACTTTATGAATTGAATAAATAAAATATTAAAAACCTAGGTCATTTTATAATTATTGGTAATTATAAATATGAAGAGGTTTTTTTTGTTAAAAAATAACTTATCCTTCAAAAACTGACATAAAAATACCTCTTTAACTGTTATAGTATAAAAAAACAAAAGAAAGGAAGTAGGAAAATTGTTAGATATAGACATGGAATTTAAACAAGGAATACTACTAGTAAGACTAAAAGGAATACTAAACGGTGATACGGTAGGACTCCTAAGAAAGGATCTAGAAATGGTGATAAAGGATAATGGAATAAAATATGTACTAATAAATTTAAAAAGACTAAGTTTTATAGATAGATATGGACTTGAAGCAATAAAACAAAGCTATAAACAAATATCAAGTAATCATGGAAAACTAATAATATGTGGAATAAATAAACTATTTTGTCAAAATAAGATGCTAGCAGAAAATCTATATCAAGTAAATGAAGAAATAACAGCATATGAGATAATAAATATATGATAAATAAAACACAAATGCTGCTAGAAAATGAAAAAATAGTTTACTCCATAATAAGCAAATACACATATTATTTTGATAAAGATGACCTCTATCAAGTAGGAATGATAGGATTAATAGATGCATATGAAAACTATGACCCCGATAAAAATACAAAATTCTCATCATTTGCATATTTCTATGTACTAGGAAAAGTAAAAGAATACATAAGAAAATCAAATGTTTTAAAAGTAAGCAAAGAGTTGATAAAATTATCTTCTTCAATAGAAAAAGCAAGAGAACTTTTAACACAAAGACTAGGATATATGCCCACAGATGAAGACATATCCCTCTTTCTAGAAATAGATATAAAACATATAAATGAAGCAAAAGCCGCCACAGCACTAGTTTCATCACTAGATAGTGAAAATGAAGAAGAAATAAATCTATACAGTACCCTAGGATATACAGAAGTAGGTTACCAAGAAGAGATATTAGACTTAAAAACAGAAATAGAAAACCTAAATGATTTTGAAAAAGACATAATCAAAAAAAGATATGAACAAGGTTTAACTCAAAGTGAAGTATCAAAAGAATTAGGAATAAATCAAGTAAAAGTATCAAGAAGCGAAAAACAAATATTAACAAGATTAAGAACAAGGTTAAAATAAGACCTTGTTCTTTTTGTATAAACAAATAAAAAAATTCCATAATATAAAAAGGAGGAAGCTATGGAAATAAAAAAATATAACAAAATAGTGTATAAACACACACCAAAAGAAAACAAAACAAAAAATGCATTATCAGCATTTATAACCGGTGGATTACTAGGACTACTAGGAAACTTTCTAATAGATTTATACTCTTATGTATTTCATATTTCAAAAGTGTTATCTTCATCATTAATGTTAATAACCCTAATATTCTTAGCATGTTTATTAACAGGACTAGGAGTATTCGATAAATTAGTAGAAAAAGGGAAAATGGGATTAATAATACCCATAACAGGATTTGCTCATTCCTTGCAAAGTGCAATATTAGATTATAAAAAAGAAGGGCCTATATATGGATTCGGTTCAAATGTATTTAAATTAGCAGGATCAGTAATTCTCTATGGAGTAGTATCCGCATACATATTTGCAATGATAAGATACCTATTATTTGGAGGGTAATTATGACAGAAAAAATAGAAAATGTTTATATAAAAGAAACATCAACAGTATCAGGACATCTAGAAAAACAAGGGCCACTAGGAAAATACTTTGACAAATCATATAAAAATTTCAACATAGATAAATCATTAGAACAATCAGAAGTAAAACTATCTAAAAATGCCCTAAAAATTATATTAAAAAAGACAAATAAAGAAAATAAAGATATAGATCTAATAGTAGGAGGAGACCTTCTAAATCAAATATGTTCAACAAGCTATGCTATAGAAAAAACAGATATCCCTTATCTAGGAGTATTCTCAGCATGTGCTACATCTATGGAAAGTATAATAATAGCATCAAAATTTATAGAATCAAAAAATATAAAAAATGCAATATGTTTAACAAGTTCTCATAATTTAGCCGAAGAAAAACAATTTAGAAATCCAACAGAATATGGATATACAAAACCAAAAACCTCTACATTTACCTCAACCGGAGGAGCAGCAATATTCTTAACAAATGAACAAACAGACGTAAAACTAGGCAGTTATACAATAGGGAAAATAGTAAATATGCATCAAAATGACCCAAATAACATGGGAGCAGTAATGGCCCCGGCTGCCGCAGATACAATATATAAACACTTAATAAACTTAAATCTAACTCCCGATTACTATGATTTAATTTTAACTGGAGATTTAGGAATATATGGAAAAGAAATACTTAAAGATTACATGAGTCAAAACTATAACATAAAGTTAGAAAATTATAATGATTGCGGAGCAATGTTATATGACTTGAATAACCAAAAAGAGATAACAGCCGGAGGTTCAGGACCAGTATGTAGTGCTTTAGTAAATTACGGGTATATCTATAATATGTTAAAAAAGAAAAATCTAAAAAAAGTACTGCTAGTAACAACCGGAGCTTTATTCTCTCCAATATTTTTATATCAAAAGCAAGATATATTAGGAATAGCACATGCAGTAAGTATGGAGGTAGTAAAATGACATATATTCTATCATTTCTTTTCTGTGGACTTTTATGCCTAATAGCTCAATTAATAATTGATAACACAAAATTATCAGCTGGACATATAACAAGTTTATTTGTAGTAATAGGAGTAGCACTAGATACCTTTGATATATATGATAAAATAATAACAATAGTAGGAGGAGGAGCCTTAGTTCCAATAACCAGCTTTGGACATAGTCTTATTCATGCTGCTCTAGAAAGAGCTATAGATAATGGATTTTTTGGCTTAGCCATGGGAATGTTTGATATGACCGCAACAGGAATCACTTCAGCAATAGTTTTTTCATTTATAATAGCACTAATCTTTAAACCAAAAGATTAGTCTTTTTTTATACTAAAAAATCTGGTATAATTATACTGTCTTAAAGGTGATATATATGGATTATAAATTTAAAATAAATGAATTTGAAGGGCCATTAGATTTATTATTACACTTAATAAAAGAATCAGAAATGGACATAACGGATATAGAAATAGTAAAATTAACAGATCAATATCTAAACTATATAAATAGTATGAAAGAACTAAATTTAAGTGTAGCATCCGAATACCTAAATATAGCCTCAGAACTCATGTATTTAAAATCAAAAACTCTATTACCAACAAAAGAAACCCCAGAAGAAGAGGAAGAATTCATAGAAACAAAAGAAGACTTAATAAATAGATTATTAGAATATAAAAAGTATAAAGAATTAACAAAAGACCTAAAACAGTTAGAAGAAGAAAGAAGTAATGTATATACAAAAACTCCATCAAATATGAAACCGTATAAAGATCAAACAATAAACTTAAGTGATGACATAACACTAGAAGATCTAATAAATGCCTTTAAAAAATACTTGGAGAGAAAAAAATATGAAAAACCCTTAACAACAAAAGTAACAACAAAAGAAATATCTATAAAAGAAAGAAAAGTATGGATAAAAAAAATATTAACAACAAGGAAAAAAGTAGAGTTTTATGAACTATTTGAAGAGTTTTCAAAACCATATATAGTTGCAACATTCTTATCTATATTAGAAATGGCTAAAGAACAAGAATTAATAATAACCCAAAATAATAATTTTGATAAAATATACTGTGAGGTGTCATAATGAAACCAGTAATAGAAGGA
Organism: uncultured Bacilli bacterium; assembly: GCA_934101575.1. Lineage (GTDB taxonomy): Bacteria > Bacillota_I > Bacilli_A > RF39 > UBA660 > UMGS1449. The sequence goes on along the minus strand of CAKORJ010000001.1, from coordinate 664,270 downwards.
CTACTATTCCTAACCGGAGAAGAAGGAATAGATGTAAAAACAATGGCAAATATTTTAGAAATAAGTGAAAAAGAAGTGATAGAAAACCTAGAAGAACTATTTAAAGACTACCAAAGCAAAGAACGAGGAATAACAATAAAAAACCTAGGCGGAGTATTTAAATTAACAACAAAAAAAGAACATAAAAAATACTATACAAAATTATCTGAAGTCGAAGAAATAAAAAATCTATCCCAATCAGCACTTGAAACTTTAGCGATAATAGCTTATAATGAACCTATAACCCGTCATGAAGTAGATGAGTTAAGAGGAGTAAGTTCCGCACAAATAATAAGAAATCTAGTAGCAAAAGATTTTGTTAAAGAAGTAGGAAAAAGTGAAAAACTAGGAAGACCAATTCTATATGGAACAACAACCCAATTTTTAGATTACTTTGGATTAGATTCAAAAGATAGATTACCAAAAATAGAAGATATAAACATCGATGAAGAAGTAGACCTATATAATTCAAAATATAAAGAAGAAGAGATAGAACAACTATAAGTTCTAAATGCCTGTGTGGTGAAATTGGTAGACACGCTGGACTCAAAATCCAGTGAGCCTAGCTCGTGCCGGTTCGAGTCCGGCCACAGGCACCATTGGCGAATCTGTTCGAACTATTCGAACTTATATATATGAATCAATCAGAAATGATTGATTTTTTTTGTTATCAAAAAAATCATAGAAAGGATTTGTCTATGGTAAATATTATTAAAGAAGAAATTGAAATTGAAGAATCTTTAGAATCTAGGTTAAGAGTAATATGTGATTTTTGTAATACTACTCCAACAATAATAAATGGAAGTATTAGAAAAATTAACTGAAAATAATTCAAATGCTCCAACATGGTTTACTAAAAAATACGATTATGACTTAAATAAATATTCATATTATGGTAATATAATAAATACTGAATTTGATGAATGGATTAATGAAAATATTTAATTAGTATATAATATACAATTAATTAGGTGATAAAATGGAAAAACAAATCAGAAATAACGGGAATATTATTAGAATTGTAACAGAACAAGGATATTGTTCTAATAATGTTCATATTACAAAAGCATTTTTTGAGAATGAAGAATTAAAAAAAACTATTACATTTTCAATTTGGGATGATATGTCTTTTAATACTCATATACATAATGAAGAATTATGCTTAGATATAACCGAGTTATCATTTGAGATAGATATAGAAGATAAAATATATTATGCGTTAAATAGAATGTTAGGTAGATCTAATTCTTTAATTATAGATGATGATGACACTAGAGAAGAATTAAGAAATTATTTAGAGTTTAAAAGAACTAATAATAAAATTATTATAACATTTCATGATGAAGATATAGAAAAACCATTATTTGAAAGATTTACTATATTTATAAAAAACATAGGGCCAGATTCTAGAAGTAAAATTGACGATTTTAATATAAAGTACAGATTAGTCAAATTTTTTAGAGAAGCAGAAGAAATACTTACTAATGAATTTCATCAATATTCATTAGATGAGTGTTTTGAATTATTAAAACAACAAGGAATATATGATGGTGAGAATCCATTTTTGCATAAAACTAATAGATACTATAAAAATTCTAGTGAATGTTGTTTAAATTGTTTAACAACTTGTGACAGAGTTGATAAAGTTATAGATAATTGGTGTGAAAAGTATACTCCAAATAGAGAAGAGTATTATACTCATTTATTAAAAGCTAAAGGCGAAGACGAATCTTGTTCTATAAAATCAGTTAGAACTTTTGATGACGTTCTGGATTTGAAAGAGTTGAAGAAAATGATGAAAATAAAATCTTAAATCTATTTACAGTAAATGGAAGATTATTATTATTTAAAAGAAGTGAATTATATCCAAAATATTTCGAATGTTATGTTGAAAATGTTACTTTAGAAGAAGTAACAAAAATCTATGATAAATACAATATAGAATTTAGAGATATTAAATGGCTTGACAATCAAAATAATAAAGAATATTCAAAAATTTTAAAACAAGAAAAATAAGTATTAACGAATAATTTTTATTATAAGAGTCCTTTTCTTTATTATATTCAAAATTAAAGAATACCACTTACATATACAATGCCTTCGAATCTTTTTATTCAATATAAAAATATATGATATAATACTTAAAAAGGAGGAATTTGTATGAAAATAAATTCAAAAGAAGAACTTGATGCTTTACTTGAGTATTGTAAAGTAACACCATATTCTGATGTACAAGATGGTGGCAATTTTTATAAAATAAAATCTCAATCATTTAAATTTCCAGATGGCTCAATTCAAACAAGAGAATATTTAGATAAAAAGAAAGCAAGTGTTGTTGTGCCAATAACAGATGAAGGAAATGTAGTTTTTGTAGTTCAACCAATTGCCTTGTCTGAAGAAGGATCTTTAATAGAGTTTCCAGCTGGATACTGGGAATTGAATGAAAATGGTCTAGAAGCAGGAAAAAGAGAATTATCCGAAGAGACAGGATATGTTCCGGAACAAATAATATACCTTGGTAATCATTATCAAGATCCAGGTAGCATTAGACAAAAAGTTGAAATATATTTAGCCTTAGGATGCAAAAAATTAAATGAACAACAACTTGATAAAGGAGAGTTTATAAAGTATGTTGAAATGCCATATGACATGGCTCTTGAAGTAATGGAAGAAGGATACCTAAAAGATGCAAATTCTTATATTGCCCTAAGCAAAAGCGATAGACATATACAAAAAGTATATACAAACGAACAACCTAAATTAACTAGATAACAAAATAAATTCAGTCTGAAATATAACTGAGTTTTTTTATAAAAAAGTATAACTATAATTTTATATATAAAAAAAGCTCAATAACTACTACTCCTAAAAAGCAAATAGTATTAAGCTTTTATCTTCTTCCTTTTCTAGATTTTTTTGAATTCATAAGTTCTTCATTTTCTTGTTTTTTTGCTTCTAATAGTTCTCTATTCTCTGGAGATATTTCTCCATAAGCAGTAGCTTCCCAAAATTCAGGACCTCTACTAGAAAAACTAAATATCATATTTCTAACAAAAGAATCAGTGACAGAAGAATGACTTTGATGATTAAATATATCTTGCGCTTCTTCAATGCTAGCACCATCATCTAAAGCTTTCATTATATCTAAAGCCATATCTAAATCTTGTCCATGATATATATCCGCAGCTCTAGCCTTTACACATTCCTTCCATTTTTTATGCCTTTCCGGGAATATTAATGCTTCTCCTTCTTTAATCCAAACTGGGATATTTTCTTTTGCTCTTTTTATCTTGCTTTGTTCACGATCATAATCCTCTTTATCTAATCCGGTAACTTCTAAAAATGCTGAGTCCATAGTAATGTTATCAGAATGCAGTTTATGTCCTTCGAACTCACAGTAAACTGATTCACCCCTTGCCTTAGCATCAAGTAAAACAGAAACAACATCTTCTAAGGAGCTACCTCTTTTAACTTTAAGCTTATTGTTCACAATAATCACCTTCCTTATTTGCAGTATAACATATAAAATGAAAGAAAAGATAAAAAAGATTATTAATTATAAAAAAAATGTCAAGTTTTATAAAAAAAAACAAAAAAACGACCACCCAGTCGTTTATTTTAATGTCCTAGCTTTACCTTTTTCCATCATCTTATTAAAATAACTAATAACTTGTCTTTTAGATTCTTCAACATCATTATTATATAAAAGCTCATAATACAAGTCTCTATAAAAATTAACTCCTAAATTAGACTTATCATCCTGATTCTTTAAAACAAGATTATTTTCTTCAAACTTCTCAAAACTAGAAGCTTTAACAGTCTCTCCACACTCTAAACAAACATATTTGTTATATTTAAAATGTTCATACCTTTCAGAATTAGATCTAAATTCACTAGGATGTTCTTCAAATAAATCAGGAAAAGAGTAATAAGATCCATCATAAATCCAAATATCATGACTACACGGCTCAATATCTTCATCAAGTCTCTTATGAAAAGCAAAATCAAATTCAAAACTAACTATATCATCAAAAGATTTAAAATATTTAAGCTTTGTTTTAAGTCCAGAAACTCTTTTCTTAGTGTTTATATATTCTTTAACCTTAGAGTCTTCCTCAAGTTCTTTTAATTTATCTGATTCTTTGTTTAAAGTCTCCATATCCTCTATATTTTTAGCAATCTTACTAATAACCTTTAATCTTTCATATTCTTTCACAATAAAACCTCCTAAAAGTATTTTAACATAAAGTAAAGAAATCATGCAAAACAAGTCAATACATGATATACTTATAATAAAAAAAGGAGAGCTAAAAACATGAATAAAAAAGATAAATATATAGAAGATGTAAATAAAAGATTTACAGGTAAAGCAAAAGAAATTATATTAAATCAAATAGAACTATTCTTTAAAAAAACAAAAAATATAAACAAAGAAAAATATAAAATAAATGATGATGTAATATTAGAAGAAGGAACTTTTATACATGGAATACCCGGGGATATTGATAACTTTGACTTTGTCATAGAAAATGGTTTTATTTCCGTAGATTTTACAGAAAGTCCAAAAGAAAATAAAATAAATAATAGTGTAGGATTTTGGAAAATAAAGGAAAAATGCTCATTAAAAGAATATATAAATCTTTATAGTGGTAATACCATAACATATAACATAGGAAGAGGTCCCACTGCCACAAAGAAATATCTATTAGCACCATATCATAAATTTGATGAAATAACAGAAACACTAAACAATGATAAAGAAGTATGGTCTTACACTGCAGAACAAACTAAGGAAGTAAGATTTATCCCAAGTCTAGTATCAGATAAAGTTCAAATAGCTTTTATTTTAAATATGACAAGTAAGTATGCAAAAGAGTTACAAGAAGCGGATGTTTGGAACATAAATCTAGATAACGAAACATTAAAACCATTTCTAGACTATAGGTATTATGAAAAATTCTTAGAAGAAAGATTAAACAGAAATGAAACTACAACAGATAGAGAAAGTGCAATAATGTTTGGGATTCCAAACACCTTAGTAGAGGGAGTATTAATAGGAAGAAAAATAGAAAAAGATCAAGATAAAATAAAATATATAAAACAAAAGTTACCAAATTGTTATATATGCAATTTAGAGGGAAAAGTAATATACTAAGGAGGAACTATGATATACCCAAAGTTTTTAACAAATAAAAGTAAAATAGGAGTAACTGCCCCATCTGATGGAATAACTAAAGAAACAGATATAATTAGAATAAATAATGCAATAAAAAATTTAGAAAAAGAAGGCTTCACAGTCGAAGAAACAAAAAATGTAAGAACAAGTAAAAACAATCGCAGTTCATCACCAAAAGAAAGAGCCAAACAACTAGAAGAATTATTCAAAAACAAAGACATAGATCTAATACTATCCGCATCTGGCGGAGAATTTTTAATGGAAATGATCCCATTTCTAAACTATAAAGTAATAAAAGAAAACCCAAAATGGTTTCAAGGATACTCAGATCCTACATGGCTTACATATACAATAACAACAAACTTAGACATAGCAACAATTTATAGTAATAATTACAAAGCATTTGGAATGAAAAAACCCCATAAGTCCATATTAAATAATATAGATATATTAAAAGGAAAAAATATAACTCAAACAAGTTTTTCAAAATATGAAAAAGAAAAAAGAAAAACTGAAACAGGATTAGAAGAATATAACTTAACAGAAAAAGTGAATTGGAAAATAATTACCAAAGAAAACGAAGTAAAAGCAAAAGGAAGAATAATAGGAGGATGCCTAGATGTAATTAGTGATATAGTAGGAACCAAATACGATAAAACCAAAGAATTTATAGAAAAATATAAGCAAGATGGAATAATTTGGTACTTAGAAAACTTTTCACTATCCGCAGAAAATGTTACAAGATTATTATGGAAACTAAAAGAAAATGGTTATTTTAAATACACAAAACTAATAATATTTGGAAGAAACTGTATGTACACAAGTATATTTAATAAAACATTTGAAGGAACAGTAAAAGAATCCTTAAAAGATTTAAAAATACCAATAATAATAGATGTTGACATAGGGCATATTGCCCCAAGAATAACAATTATAAATGGAGCAATAGCACATATAACATCAAAAGATGGAAAAGGAAAAATAAGTTTTGAATTAAAGTAAGAAGGAATAAAATGATAGAACAAAAATTAGAAGAGTTAAAAAAATCAAAATTTAGAAATAGTTTTCACCTAAAAGAAAAAGATATAATTTATTCAAAAAACAAAGGTTACAGAGAAATAGAGAAACATGCTCATGACTTTATAAGCAAAAGGTTAGCTCCTAAAGAAATAATAAATGATGGCAAACAAACTCCTATGAAAGGACATCCAGTATTTATAGCCCAGCATGCCACAGCAACCTGTTGTAGAAGTTGTCTAGAAAAATGGCATAAAATTAAAAAAAATAAAGAATTATCAAAAGAAGAACAGAACTATATAGTAAAAGTAATCATGACATGGATAACAAAAGAAGTAACAAAACAGTAAACAAACCTATAAAAAGTGTCAAAAAGAAAAAAACATTATTGTAAAACAAATAAATTTTATATATAATATTAATATAATAGGAATTTTAGAGAGAAGGTAGAACTATGAATAATAATATGCCAAACAATATGAACGGAGCATTTGGGCCAAATGGAATAAATAACAATCCAAACAATTACATGGAAAACAGAGCAAATGAACAATTAATAGGAGGACAAAGTAACGCACCAGCAAAACCTGATATGATGCAAGGATTCCAAAATGTACAAAATGAAAGAGGAGCAATGCAAGGAATGAGTAATGTTCCAAAACAACCAGGAATAATGCAAGGTATGCAAACTGAACAAGCTCCGCAACAAGTTAATCAAATGCCAGGACAAGGTCATTCAGGAATAAATGGTTACACAATGCAAAAAGAACAACCGCAAAATAAAGAAGTAATATCTATACCAGGATTTAGTCAAAATCAAAACGTACCAAACTATAATGCTCCAAATCCGCAAAATAATATGAATTATCCAAATGTAAACATGGCACAACCAAATAATATACCAAATCAAGTTCCTAATAGTATGCCTAATATGAATAATAACTTTGGAAACACAGCAGGTCCAAACCCACAAGTAATGAATAATTTTGCAAGACCAGAACAAAATCAAAATATACCAAATCAAATGCCACAAACATTTAACAATCCAAATGTAATAAATAATGGTATGCAAAATAATCAAATGAATCCAGCAAATAACAATCCTGGGCCAATGAATGTTCCAAGTAACGTAAATAATATAAATAAACCTGAACCACAAAATATAAATAATGTGCCAAGGCCACAAAATCGAAATAACATAAACGGAATAAATACTAACCAACAACCACAAAACAAACCTCAAGAACCAGTAAACCAAGTAAATATTCCAAATAATATGAATAGACAAGAAAACGCAAATATACCAAAAGAAGAATTAAGACCACAAGGTTTAAATAACATAGGGGCAATAAACAATAATCCAGGACAAATTAATAAACCACAAACACAACCTAATCAAATAAACACACCAAGTAATGTAAATAGCATAAATAAGCCAGAACCACAAAATATAAATAATGTGCCAAGACCACAAAATCAAACCAACATAAATGGAATAAATATCAATCAACCACAAAACAAACCTCAAGAACCAGTAAACCAAGTAAATATTCCAAATAATATGAATAGACAAGAAAACACAAGTATACCAAAAGAAGAATTAAGACCACAAGGATTAAATAACATAAGTGGAATAAACAATAATCCTGAGCCAATTAATAAGCCCCAAACACAACAAAATCAAATAAACACAGCAAGTAACATAAATGGTATAAATAATACACAAAACCAAAATAGACCATCAAGTATTAACAGTACTATAAATACAATGAATAATACTCCAAAAACACAAAATAATACATCAAGCAGTATAAATAATGTAACAAGTGGAATAAGTACACCTCAAAACAAGCCATTTGAAGATAACAAATCAAGTATGATAGGTAGTACAAGAGACTTAAATAGTTCAATTAGAGGTATAAGACCAACCAACATAGATAGTGGAATCTCAAGTGTAGGACAAGTTGAAATGAACACACCACAACAAGTTGACACAAGCTATGAACCACAAAAAAAGAAATTCCCATTATCACTTAGAGAAATAATCTTAGTATCAATAGCTATAATAGGAGTTATAGTTGTAGTAATAATGTATTGGCCAAAAAACTAATACTTGACAAATAAAAAGCATATGTATAAAATAATATTTAACTCGAAGAAATGGAGAAGTAATATAGAAAACTATTTAAAGAGAGCTCTAATAGGTGAGAAAGAGTAATAAGTTCTATATGAATAACACCATGGAGAGCCTTTCTGAACAAAAGTAGGAAAAGCCGGTAAAAACCGTTATATTAAAAAAGATATCAATCATGATAAAAAGAGTGGTACCGCGCCAAAAGCGCCCCTTTATTTACATGATTTTTTTTATTAAAGGAGGAAATAAAATGGATTTAAAAGAACTATTAGAAAAAATAGAAGAATACAAAGAAAAAGAAATAACTATAGAAGGATGGATAAAAAACCACAGAAAACAAAAAGAATTTGGTTTCATAGATTTCTCAGATGGAACATGTTTTAAACATATTCAGTTAGTATATGACAACAAGTTAAAAGACTTTGAAGAAATTCAAAAATATCACGTAGGAAGTGCCATAAAAGTAACAGGAACAGTAATATCATCCGAAGGAAAAGAACAATCTTATGAAATAAAAGTAAAGGAAATAACTTTATTAGGAGAATGCCCAGAAGATTATCCAATGCAGCCAAAAAGACATTCTGTAGAATTCTTAAGAGAACAAGCATACCTAAGGCCAAGAACAAACTTGTTTCAAGCAGTATTTAGAGTTAGAAGCTTAGCAGCTCTAGCAATTCATACATACTTTGGAGAAAGAGGTTATATATATGCAAATACACCACTTATAACAGCAAATGATGGTGAAGGTGCCGGAGAAATGTTCCAAGTAACAACATTAGACCTAGAAAAAATAAACCCAAAAAACATAGATTACACAAAAGACTTCTATGGAAAAAAAGTAGGGTTAACAGTAACAGGACAACTAGAAGCAGAAACATTTGCAACAGCATTCAAAAAAACATATACATTTGGCCCAACATTTAGAGCAGAGAACTCAAATACCAAAACACATGCAAGTGAATTTTGGATGATAGAACCAGAAATAGCATTCTGTGATCTAGAAGAACTTATGAACATAGAAGAAGATATGTTAAAATACATAGTAAAATATATCCTAGAACATGCTAAAGATGAAATGGAATTCCTAGATAAATTCATAGAAAAAGGACTAATAGAAAAATTAAAAAAACTAGTAAACAGTAAATTCACAAGAATAACTCATGAAGAAGTAATAAAAATTCTAAAAGAATCAAAACAAAAATTTGAATTTACTCCTGAATATGGTCAAGATATCGCAAAAGAGCATGAAAAGTATATAACAGAATACTTTAATGGACCAGTATTCATAACAGATTGGCCAAAAGACATAAAAGCATTTTATATGAAACAAAACAAAGATGGTAAAACAGTAGCCGCAGTAGACCTAGAAGTCCCAGGAGCAGGAGAACTAATGGGAGGATCCCAAAGAGAAGAAGACTATACAAAATTAATAGAAAGAATGAAAGAATTAAATATCAAAGAAGAAGGATTAGAATGGTATATAAACTTAAGAAAATATGGAACATGTATCCATTCAGGATTCGGAATGGGATTTGAAAGACTACTTATATATTTAACCGGAGTAGACAACATAAGAGATGTAATACCATTTCCAAGAACACCAGGAAACTGTGAGTTTTAATTAAACAATAAGTACTACTTGAAAAAGTAGTACTTTTAATGTATTATTAAAAATGTAAAATAGCTAAAGAAAGGAAGACAGTTATGATTAAAAGAATAAGAAACAAAAAAACAAATACCAAATCTAACAACTGTCACAAAAAAATAGAATCATCACAAACAAATGCTTTCTCTGAAAAGATGTTCATTAAAAATAAAAAATATATAATAAGCTTAACCATAGTCCTAATAGGAATCTTATCTTTACTAACAGGAACATCATTTGCTCTATTAAAAGGAAATCAAACAGACCAAAATGAACAAATAATAAAAACAGGACAACTAGAACTAAAACTAACCGAAAACTACAAAAGCATCAACAAAAGTATATCTATTATGGGTGATGAAGATGGCCTGTTGCAAGATGAAACCTATGAATTTAAAGTTACAAATACAGGAAGTGTTCCAGCAAAATACGATTTGAAATTAGTAAACGAAGTGCCAAACAATTATACTGGTAGTGTATTAGATACAAAGTACATAAAAGTAGGACTAGAAATAAATGGCGAAGAATATGGACCAATATCCTTGGAAAAAGTAAAAAATATAATAGATAGTGATATTATATATAAAAATGAAACAATAAATTATAAACTTAGAATATGGCTAGATAAATCAAAAGAATCAGAAATGAGTAAAATAGAAGGAAATAAAGCCTTTTTAAAGATAAAAGCGTATGCAAGCCAAAGACCAGAAAGTATGGATTCAGGAGTAGTAAAAAACTTAAACTATACTGGTAAAACAGAAGAATATATAGTACCAAGAGATGGCAAATACAAAATAGAATTATGGGGAGCAAGCGGAGATAATTCATTTAATAGTTATACAACATCAAATCCATCTTATGGAGGATACACATCTGGTGAAATAAATCTAAAAGCCGGAGAAAAGTTATATTTTAATGTCGGAGGAATGAAAAAAACATTTAACTGTTGTAGTAAACAAGGAGATAAACAAGGTAGTGGCGGAGCAACAGATGTAAGAGTCTATGATGAAAATACCAAGCCAAGTAAAAAATATAGATATGTAAGAAATACGATAAATGGTTCAAATGCCAACTCAGCAAGTCACTGGGTAGAAATAAAAGTATATGACATTTCAGGAAATGTAATATCTAAAGGAAAATCAGTAACATATAGCGGAGAAGGCCCTCACTACGGAACATCTGGAACAACAATAAGCTTAGTAACAGATGGAGATACAACAACTTCAAAATATTTTGGACTTAATGGAGTAAATCCTTATGTAGAAGTAGACCTAGGCGCAGAATATGAAATAAGTAAAGTAGAAGTGTGGCATTACTTTGGAGATAGCAGAATATATTACGATCAAAAAACAGAACTATTAACAGAAGGAAAAAAAGAAAAAGATACTATATACACAAGTGCAGAAAGTGGAACATATAAAGAATCCAGCAGTGGTAAATCAATGGCAAACACTTATTTAAATCAAGATTTAGCAAGTAGAATAATGGTAGCAGGTGGAGCAGGAGGATCTTATTCGGACTCAAGTGCTGCAACAGGTGGCCATGCCGGAGGATTAACATCATATGCAGTTAGTCACTCATCTCATCCAATATACTCAAGTAATCAAACAGCCGGAGGTGCAAAAGGAACAAACGGTACAGCAGGATCATTTGGCTATGGAGGAACAAATTCAACAACATACTATAACCCAGGTGGAGGAGGTTACTATGGAGGAGGTTCAGGACCAGGATCTGGTGGAGGATCATCATACATAAGTGGTCATACAGGTTGTGTAGCAGTAACATCAAACAAAGATATAACACCAAAATCAGGATGTTCAACAGGAACAACGGATAATAATTGCTCAATTCATTATAGTAACAAAAAATTCACAAACACAGTAATGATAGATGGAGCAGGACATACCTGGAGCAATGCCAAAGGTGGAATTCAAAAAATGCCAAGTTCAAGTAGCGAAGAAGAGTTTTATAGTGAAGGAATAGGACAAAACGGAGATGGACATGCTAGAATATCATTAATAGAAGATACGGAAGAGTACTTATATACAAACAAACCAGAAGAGTACACAGCTCCAAAAACCGGAAAATATAAAGTAGAACTATGGGGAGCAAGTGTAAAATATGTAAATAACTCAAACGTTGCAACCTACCAATATGGTTCATACACAAGTGGAAAAATAAATTTAGAAGAAAATGACAAATTATATTTCTATGTTGGAGAAATGGGAATGAGAACAAACACTTCCGCAACATATAATGGTGGAGGTTCCTCAAGCAAAGGAAGTTATGGTTCAAGTGGATCACAATATTATCAAAACTATCCAGGAGGAGGAGCAACAGACGTAAGATTAACAAGTGGAGCATGGAATAATAGCACCTCACTAGCAAGTAGAATAATGGTTGCCGCCGGAGCAGGAACAGATTCAAATGGCGGAGGACTAACATCAGAAACTACCAAACTAGATAATTCAAATTGTAACACTGCAACATGTACATATTTTGCTTATGGAGCAACCCAAGAAAAAGCTGGATACGGAAGTCAAGGGAGTACAGCTGGATCATTTGGAATAGGAGGAAATGGCGAAGTAACCTCATCAAACTATGGATCAACCGGTGGAGGTGGAGGCTACTATGGCGGAGGTGGTAGTTATTCAAGATCATGGCAACCAGCCGAAGCAAAATGCTCAGCAAGAGCTTCATCAGGTGGCTCATCATATATAAGTGGCCACACAGGATGCGTAGCAATAAACTCAAGTACAGACATAACACCAAAAACAGGATGTACAACAGGAACAACAGATAATAATTGCTCAGTCCATTATAGTAACAAAAAATTCATAAACACAGTAATGATAGATGGAAATAGCTACTCATGGACAACAAAAAAAGAAGAACAAATGCAAATTCCAAACCCAAAAGGAGGAAGCTTTGACTTACAAAAAGGTTACCCAAGCTCAGGATATGCAAAAATAACTTTTATAAACTGAAACAAAACAAAAAAAGTGTCCAAAAACAAAAAAAAGCTCTTGCTATAAAACTATATTATTTATATAATTAAAACAGGTGAAGTAGTATGATAACAAATTTAAGTATATATTTTTTACTTTTCATAATTTATGCAATGATAGGTTGGATATTAGAAACAATATATACCCTAATAACAGACAAAGTCCTATCAAATAGAGGATTCTTAATAGGCCCAATATGTCCAATATATGGAGTAGGAGCAGTAGCAGTAGTATTCTTTCTTTCAAAATATGCAACTCATCCAGTCGCACTATTCATATTAGCAATAGCAATCTGCAGTGTCCTAGAATATTTTACAAGTTACATAATGGAAAAACTATTCAAAGCAAGATGGTGGGACTATTCAAATAACAAATATAACATAAACGGAAGAATATGCCTAGAAACAATGATACCATTCGGATTAATAGCATGTTTATTAGTATATGTAATAAATCCCTTCTTCCAAGGACTATTAGAACAAGTACCAACAGATGTACTACAAATAACAGCACTCATCATAGGAATAATACTATTAATAGATATTGCAACATCATTTGGAATAGTAAACAACTTCAAAAAAACAGTGAAAAAAGTAACAATGGAAGACAGAACAGAAGATATAAACAAATATATAAAAAATATAATATCTCAAAAATCAGTATTCCATCGTAGATTAATAAAAGCATTCCCCAAAATACAAACAACATTTGAAAACATAAAAAAGAAAATACCAAATAAATTAAAAAAAGACTAGGCTTTATGACTATTAAAAACCTTAGTCTTTTTAAATTCAATAAATTCTTCATAAGCTTTCCTATTCAAAGAAAGATCCATATCTTTAAATTTAAACTTATCGTCTAAAGAAGAAATAAACTTTTTAAAAAAATATTCAAGAAACTCAGGATTCCTAGAAAGAATAGGGCCTAATGTAAAAGTACCATAAAAATTCTTATAATGAATACCCTCATCTCTAAATAAATAGTTATCATGATTAGAAATAACATCTTGATGATTAAAAAATCCATATATAGGTTTGCACATATCATTGTCTAAAATAACTTCTTTAGATATTCTCTTATCACTTTCACTAACGGTGTAATCAAATAAACCTATACCGTCTTTATCATACAATTTGTTACCAAACATAGAAATAGAATTACCAGTAGATATAAAGAACTTACCATCTTCAACATACTTCTTTATATCTTTTTTATATTTCATCAAATGATCTAAACAAATAAATCTATTTCTTTCAGTACCAGCTCCAATCATAACAAGATCATAATTTTTAAAAATTAACTTATCATCAATAGACTTATAATCAATATTATAATCAATTCCTTGTTCATCTAAATGATACTTTAAAACCTTAACATTACCAGTATCACCATATAAATTCATAATATCATAATATAAGCATAAAATATTTACTTTCATTTAAGCTCCTCCATAACTCTATTAAAATCATTAACATAATCAAAATTAAGTATTCCATATATATCCCCAGAAGAATTCCTAATATCATCCTTAGCATCATATAAATTATTATGAATCATAATCTTATCACAAGGTATTCCAGCGTATTTAAGTCTAACAGCAATATCATATCTTTGAGGCCCACATACTATAAAAGAAGATATATTTTGTTTAGTAAACAGTTCAAATTCAATATCATAAAGCCAAGAAAGCTCATCCCATAAATATCTTCTGGAGATCTCTTCCCATCCAATAACAATGGTTTTTTCTTTATCACTATTATAAGTATAAAGTATAGATTGATTATAAGTCGAAGCATTCTCACACTTGTTATTAAGAACAAAAACGTCACGACCATTAACAGTATAATTACTATATATTTTCTTATCACGATTAAGAGAAGATATAGACCCACAAACTTTTTTCTTATCCAGACCATAATCACAAAGAACAGAATAAGCAGCTAAAGTATTATAAAAGTTATATAACATATCATTATTAAGAGTAATTCTATTCTTATTATCTATAGTAATAACACCATCTTTATATCCAGTAATAGTATACTTAGAAACATGTCTTTTAAAACCACACTTAGTATTAGAACACTTATAAAATCCAATATCCTCGATATGATAATAGTCATAAGAAAGCAAACTATTACAGGTAGCACAACGAGCACAGTTTAAACTATTGAATAAATTCTTTTTATAAGAAGTATCAAGTCTATCTATACCGTAATAAGTGATTTTATTTTTCTCATCAGAGACAAATCTTTGTAAAATAGGGTCATCAGCATTCAAAAACAAATGCATATTCTCATTAAGCCCTTTATCAATTTCGCTAATTATAAAATCCGGATGCCTTTGTCTAGGAGGTTGATCTCTAGTAACATTAGTAATAACAACATCACTAGGTTTAATAATAGGAAGAACATGTTTTATATATCTCTCATCCATTTCTAAAACAACAACATCAGTTTTAACTTTACCGTTTAATTTACAATTCTTAAGAAAAGTAGTAATAACACCACAAGTTTGGTTTCCACCTTCTTTGTTATGCGCTACAGTATAACCACAATCCCTAAAAACATTAGCAATAATCCTAGTAGTAGACCCTTTTCCACTAGAACCAGTTACAACAATAATCTTATCTGGTAGGGAAAACTTTTTCAAAATATTTTTATCAATCTTCTCA
Organism: uncultured Bacilli bacterium; assembly: GCA_934101575.1. GTDB lineage: Bacteria > Bacillota_I > Bacilli_A > RF39 > UBA660 > UMGS1449. The sequence goes on along the minus strand of CAKORJ010000001.1, from coordinate 648,580 downwards.
GCAAAAGTTCCAGGAAAAGAACTACCGCGTCCTACCATAGTGCATAAATATGCAACAATCTTTCCTAAAAATATACTTATATATTTCATATTAACACCTCTACTTAAAAGTATACCACAAAAAACAATAATTAAAAGATTTATAAAATCACAAAGAAATAAAAATCATAAATAAAAAACAATATGTAAAAAAGAAGAGTATAAAATGTAAAATTATATGTAAAATATTGACGCAATTATTATATAACAAAACAAAAAACTGGATAAATAAAAAAAGAGAGATAACTAACAATTTAGTTTTTTCCTCTTTTTTTTGTTGTTTCCATATTATCTAAAGCATATTCACATGCTTGAATTACAAACTTAGAAAATGATACATTCTTTTCCTTTAACTCATCCTCAATTTTATTAATTAATGTAACAGGAAATCTAATAGTTTTATTTTCGGTTTCAACTTTATTATCACGTATTTGAAAAGCCATATTAACTACCTCCTACATCAATGGTATTACAAAAAATATAGAAAGTAAGCATTGCAAAACGTATTGCATATTATGTTGCTTTTTGTTATTATTATAATGGAAGGAGTGAAATTAAAGTATGTCAGAGGTTAAGTGTAAAAAGTGTGGTTGTGAAATTTCAGAAGGAAAAGATCTTTGTGATAAATGTGAAAAAAAAGATATTAAAAGAATTCTCAAAAATAAAAAGATCTTATTTATTATAGGCATAGTTTTAATTGCAATCATCTCAGCAACAGTAGTAATAGTTCATAACAATAAAGTAAAACATGACAATCTTCCTATAAAAGTAGATATTCAAATGACATCATATTTTGGTTCAATAGGAGAAATACTAAACGCACTAGATTTAGATTTTGACTTAGTAACCATGGGAGCAAATTGTTTTACTGGAGTACAACGTAATCAGTTTAATACTAAAAAATATGGTATTTTATATACAGAGTTTAGATATTGTAAAAGTAATTATACTACCGTATTTAGAGTTTATAACAATTCAAAAGATCAAGAATTGCGAGATCCAAAGCCAGGAGAACTACCACAATTTGATAAGTATGGATCAAAAATAACAAATAATACAGGACTATAAAGAATTATAGTTCTTTTTTAATACTAGCATTTACAAAATACAAAAAATATGTTATAATATGAAACCATTAAAAGGGGGCATATTATGAATAAAGACACAAAGTTTAGAATAACAAGAATAATTATAATAATACTTTTTTTAACACTTGCAACATTCTTAAGAAATAATCTAGTAGAAACTTATGAATATTCAAATAAACTAACAAATAATATAGCAACAAGTCTAAAAGTAGAACAACTAAAAATAGAAGATAAAACAAACGATTACACAATAAAAGTAACAAATTATGGAAATGATACAAAAACATTTACTATAACATTAATAACAGATCAAAATAATACAATACCAAATGAAAACATAAAATATGAAATAATAAAAGATAACAAAAAAATAAAAGAAGAAAACTTAGGAAAAGAAGGAAAACTATCAAAACAAACATTAAAAAAAGAAGAATCATCTATATATAAAATAAAAATATGGTTAGATAACACAAAACAAACCACAGATGGAAAATTTTCCTCAAAAATAGCTCTAATTTAAATAGCTATTTTTTTTTATACATGATATACTTTTTATAGGTGATCAAAGTGAAAAAAGTGGACAGCTTACTAGAAAAAAAAGAAAACAACTTAAAACAAATATATCTAAATAATTTAAATAAACCATCGTTTAAAGAAATAGTAGATAAACTAGATATAAAACAAGATAAATTATATAAACATACATCAAGTATAGAAAACTCTGCATTAGAATTTGAAAACTGTATGACTTGTAAAGGATTAAGTTTTTGTAAAAATGAACTAAAAGGATATTGTAATCTTCCAGAGGTAGATGGCGAAGATATAACTTTTACTTATAAAGCCTGTAGATTTAAACAAAAAGATTTAGAAACAAATAAATATAAAGAAAACTTAAATTTATTTGATATGCCTAAAAACTTACAAGAAGCAAAAATAAAGGATATATTTACAGATGATGTATCAAGATCCGAAGCTATAAAATATATCTTAAACTTCTTAAAAAACTATAAAAAAGAACCACAAAAAGGTATGTATCTTCATGGAAACTTCGGATGTGGAAAAACCTATCTCATAGCAGCACTCTTCAATGAATTAGCAAAAAGAGAAGAAAAAAGTGCAATAGTTTATTTTCCAGAATTTCTTAGAACCCTAAAATCATCATTCCAAAAACAAGAAGAAAATGAAGTTTCCTTCAGTGAAAAGTATGAGTATATAAAAAATATACCATATCTATTAATAGATGATATAGGCGCAGAAAACGTAACAGCCTGGGGAAGAGATGAAATATTAGGAACACTTCTTCAACATAGAATGAATGAGAACTTAACAACATTTTTTACATCAAATTTAACAATTGAAGAATTAGAATCTCATTTAGCAGTATCTCAAAACAAAACAGAAAAAGTAAAAGCAAGAAGAATAATAGAAAGAATAAAATGTCTTACTAAAGATATAGAAATAATAGGAAAATCAAGAAGAAATTAGTATTTAATAAAAAAAGTTAATAGTTTATAAAAAGAAAAAGATTTCTGAATAAAAACCTATATTAGCAGCATCATATAGTTCATCACCAAAAAGGATGACAACTAAGAAGTTGCTCAGATGTACAAAATAATAATTAAACATAGACAAAAAAATAAAAACCTGCTAAAATATAATTAATTCAGTGAAGGAGAAAAGTAATAAAATAAGTTTATCAAAGAGAGTTAGTGTCTGGTGTAAACTAACATAAGCATTTTATGAATCTACTCCCGAGAGGAACTAATAATTCCCGGCAAAAACCGTTATAAAATAAGAAAAACAAAGGATGGTACCGTCTTTAAGACTCCTTACCATTCTTTTTTTGTAAAAAAGGAGGAAAACATGAATAAACTAAAAATAAAAGGAATTTATAAACACTTTAAAGGCAACTATTATTTAGTCGAAGACGTAGCAATACACTCGGAGACAAGAGAAGAACTAGTGATATATAGAAGCCTATATGGAGAAAATAAACTATATGCAAGGCCAAAAGAGATGTTTCTAAGTGAAGTAGATAAAAACAAATACCCAGAAGTAAAACAAAAATATAGATTTGAGTTACAAGACATCAAACAAAAATAAGGAGAGATTTATATGATAGACATAAAATTAATAAGAGAAAATAAAGAATTAGTAAAAGAAAATATTAGAAAGAAATTTCAAGATGAAAAGCTTCCTCTGGTAGATGAAATATATAATCTAGATGAAAAAACAAGAAAACTAAAACTAGAAGGAGATAAGCTTCGTAAAGAAAGAAAAGATAAAAGTAATGAAATAGGAAACTTAATGAGAAATCAACAAATAGACGAAGCAAAAAAAATAAAAGAAGAAGTATCAAAAATAAATGAAATAATAGAAGAAAAAGAAAAAGAAGAAGAAGAAATAAACAAAAGTATAAAAGACATGATGATGAAAATACCAAACATCATAGATAGTAGTGTCCCAGTAGGAAAAGATGATAATGAAAATGTTGAAATAGAAAAATTTGGAGAACCAAAAGTTCCAAACTATGAAATCCCATATCATGCAGATATCTTAGCAAGTATAAATGGTCTAGATAAAGATGCAAGTGGTAGAACAAGTGGAAATGGTTTCTATTACTTAATGGGAGATGCAGCAAGACTAGTAACAGCAATGCTTAACTATGCAAGAGACTACATGATAGATAAAAACTTCACATATTGCATACCACCATTTATGATAAGAAGTGATGTAGTCACAGGAGTTATGTCATTTGAAGAAATGGATGCTATGATGTACAAAATAGAAGGAGAAGATCTTTATTTAATAGGAACAAGTGAACACTCAATGATAGGGAAATTCAAAGATCAAATACTAAAAAAAGACACTCTCCCAATAACAATGACTTCATATTCACCATGCTTTAGAAAAGAAGTTGGAGCACACGGAATAGAAGAAAGAGGAATCTATAGAGTACACCAATTTGAAAAACAAGAAATGATAGTAATATGTAACCCAGAAGAAAGTATGAATTGGTATAATAAAATGTGGAGTTACACAGTAGAAATATTTAGAAACCTAAATATACCAGTAAGAACACTAGAATGTTGCTCCGGAGACCTAGCAGACCTAAAAGTAAAATCATGCGATGTAGAAGCATGGTCGCCAAGACAACAAAAATACTTTGAAGTAGGATCATGTTCAACACTAGGAGATGCTCAAGCAAGAAGACTAGGAATAAGAGTAAAAGGAGAAAAAGAAAATTATTATCCACACACTCTAAATAACACAGTACTAGCTTCAACAAGAGCCTTAATAGCCTTCATAGAAAATAACTATAATAAAGATGGTAGTATAACCATTCCTAAAGCCCTAAGACCATATATGGGTGGAAAAGAAAAAATAGAAAAAATAAATTAAACATCAAAAAAGATGTTTTTTTTATTCAAAGTACCAATTAAGTAACAAAATAAAAGAAATAAATAGAAAAAAAACAAAAAATTTAGTATAATAAAACAAGGTGTTGTAAATGAAAAGAAATGACATAGATAGAAACAAACTATCTCCAATGATGATGCAATATATGCAAATAAAAGATAAATATGAAGATACAATTGTCTTCTTTAGACTAGGAGACTTTTATGAAATGTTTTTTGAAGATGCCATTTTAGCATCCAGAGAACTAGAACTGACTCTAACAGGTAGAAACTGTGGACTAGAAGAAAAAGTTCCAATGTGTGGAATTCCATTTCATGCATACGAAGGGTACCTAGAAAAACTAATAGAAAAAGGCTATAAAGTAGCAATATGTGAACAATTAACTCCTCCAGATAAAAAAGGAGTAGTAGAACGAGGAGTAACTCAAGTAGTAACAAAAGGAACACTAATGGAATCATCTTCATTAGATGAAAAAACAAATAATTATATAGGAAGTGTCTATGACTTCGAACACTGTTATGCTCTTAGTTACACAGATATAACAACAGGAACATTCATAGTAGAACTAATAGATTATAAAAATGATAAACTAATAAATGAAATAATAAGATTAGAGTTAAAAGAAGTAATAGTAAATTCCAAAATAAATAGAGAAATAATAAGTGCTTTAAGAGATAATTATAATATACTAGTAACCATCAGCAATGGTCTTTCAGAAAACTATTCTTATATATACAAAGAAATAAATGATCTTAGAATGATAACTTCTATAAAACATCTTCTATACTATTTAGAAGAAACAAAAAAGGGAGATTTATCACATTTAAAACCAGCACTAGTAAAAAAGAAAAATGATACACTAAATCTAGATATACACACAAAAAGAAACTTAGAACTAGTAGAAACACTAAGATTAAAAGAAAGAACATATTCATTATTATGGTTATTAGATAAAACAAAAACAGCCATGGGATCTAGACTATTAAAAGAATATATAGAAAACCCTCTAATAAGTAAAAAAGAAATACTAAGAAGACAAAATCAAATATCTACATTCTTAGTAGAATTTATCTATAAAGAAGAACTAAGAGAACTTCTAAACAATGTATATGATCTAGAAAGATTATCAGGAAGAGTAACATATGGAAACGTAAATGCCAGAGATTTATTACAGTTAAAAAATTCAATAAAAGTATTACCAGAAATAAAAAAAATATTAGAAAGTATAAACTATGATAAAACATTTACCCCATTAGAAGAACTATATAATCTCTTAGAAAAAGGTATAAAAGAAGAAGTACCAATAACAATAAAAGAAGGAAACATAATAAAAGAAGGATTTAATGAAGAACTAGATAATCTAAGAAGCCTATCAAGTGGAGGAAAAGATTTTATTCTAAATCTAGAACAAGAAGAAAGAGAAAAAACAGGAATAAAAAATCTAAAAGTAGGATACAACAAAGTATTTGGATATTACATAGAAATAAGTAAAGGAAATGCCAAACAAGTAAAAGAAGAATTTGGTTATGAAAGAAAACAAACCCTAGCAAACTGTGAAAGATTCATAACACCAAAACTAAAAGAAAAAGAAAACTTAATTCTAAATGCTGAAGAAAAAATAACAGCTTTAGAATATGAAATATTTATAAAAATAAAAGACAAAGTAAAAGAATATGTACCAAAAATACAAGAAATAGCAAGTATCTTAAGTGAATTAGATGTGATATTATCCCTAACCGTAGTAGCAGAACAAAACAACTTCGTAAAACCAGAAATAACTGATAAAAGAAATATAAATATAAAAGATGGAAGACATCCAGTCGTAGAAATAGTATCAAAAAAAGACTATATAACTAACGACGTAATAATGGATGAAAAAACAAATATTCTTCTAATAACTGGACCAAATATGAGTGGTAAATCAACATATATGAGAATGCTAGCCATAATAGTAATATTAAATCAAATAGGATCATTTGTCCCAGCAAAAAAAGCAACTCTACCAATATTTGATAATATATTCACAAGAATAGGAGCAAGTGATGACTTAGTAAGTGGAGAGTCAACATTCATGGTAGAAATGAAAGAAGCAAATAATGCCGTAGAAAATGCAACAGAAAATAGTCTAATTCTATTTGATGAACTAGGAAGAGGAACAGCAACCTATGATGGAATGAGTTTAGCCCAAGCAATACTTGAATATATACATGATCATATAAAAGCAAAAACACTATTCTCAACTCATTATCATGAATTAACATCACTAGAACAAAATCTAAGAAATTTAAAAAATGTTCATGTAAGTGCCAAAGAAGAAAATGACAAAATAATATTCCTGCATAAAGTAAAAAAAGGCGCCGTAGACAAAAGTTATGGTATCCATGTAGCCTCCTTAGTAAATTTACCAAACGAAATAATAAAAAGAGCCAGAGAAATATTAAATGTCTATGAAAGTAAAGAAACCAAAAAACAAGTATATACCCAAACAAGCTTATTCTTAGACTTTGACAGAAAAGAAGATAATATAATAGAAGAAAAAATAAAAAGTATAAATCCTCTAGAAATAACTCCAATCGAAGCACTAAATATATTAGATAATCTAAAAAAAGAAATAGAAGAAAAAGAAAAAAATAAAGAAAAAGGTGAGTAAATGGGAACATTATACATTGTATCAACACCAATAGGAAACCTAAATGATATAACAAAAAGAGCAATAGATACCCTAAAAAAAGCAGATATAATCCTTTGTGAAGACACAAGGACAAGTATGAAATTATTAAATCATTTTGATATAAAAAACAAATTAGTTTCATATCACAAATATAATGAACAAGAAACAAAAGAAAACATAATAAACAAATTAAAAGAAAATAATAACATAGCATTAATATCAGATGCAGGAACACCATGCATATCAGATCCAGGTCATATCTTAGTAAAAGAAGCAAGAAAAAATAACATCAAAGTAATCCCAGTAGGAGGAATATCCGCAGCCATAACGGCACTCTCAGCAAGTGGCCTAGAAACAGATAAATTTACATTTCAAGGATTCTTTCCAAGAGATACAAAAGAAAAAACAAAACTAATAACAAACCTAAAAGAAACAAATATAAAAACACATATCTTCTATGAATCACCAAAAAGAATAATAAAAACACTAGAATATTTAGAAAAAAACCTAGAAAACATAACAGTAAGCCTTTTTAAAGAACTAACAAAAATACATGAAAAAAACTATTATGGAAACATAACAAAAATATTAGAAGAACTAAAACAAGATGAAAAAAGTTCAAATGGAGAATACACTCTAATAATAGAAATAACACACAACACCAAAAAACAGGAAGAACAAATCTCTAAAGAAGCACTAATAATAGACAAAGTAATAAAAGAAAATATATCAATAAAAGAAGCAATAGAAATTCTAAACCAAGAATATAAAGATATATCAAAAAAAGATCTATATAGTGCAAGTTTAAACATAAAAAACATATTAAACACAAAACATGAATAAAAAAACTCTTTTCGTATCAATAAAGATATGAAAGGAGTTTTAAAATGGCCAAACATAAAGTAGAAATAACAGGAATAAATACAAGTGAAATAAAAGTAATAACCCAAGAAGAAATGGAAGAACAATTTAAAAAACTAAAAGAAGGAGACCCCTTAGCCAGAGATATCCTAGTAAATGGTAATCTAAAACTAGTTCTATCAATATTAAAAAAATTCAGTAAAAAAGAAGAAAACATGGACGATCTATTTCAAGTTGGATGTGTAGGACTCCTAAAAGCAATAGATAACTTCGATCTATCATATGGAGTAAAATTCTCAACATACTGTGTGCCCATGGTTCTAGGAGAAGTAAGAAGATATCTAAGAGACAACTCAAGCATAAGAGTATCCAGAAGTATAAAAGATATAGCATATAAAGTGTTAAAACTAAAAGATGAACTAACAGTAAAAAATGGAATAGAACCAACAGATAAAGAATTAGCTCAAATATTAGAAATAGAAGAAAAAGATATAGCCCATGCCCTAGAAGCACTAAGACCACCAGTAAGTCTATTTGAACCAATATATAATGATGGCGGAGACACAATTTATTTATTTGATCAAATCGGAGATAAAAAAACAAACGAAGATCTAGACATAAAACTAGCAGTAAACAAAGCAATATCAAAACTAACAGAAAGAGAAAAATTCATAATAGATCAAAGATTCATAATAGGAAAAACCCAAATGGAAATAGCCGAAGAAATAGGAATAAGTCAAGCACAAATATCAAGATTAGAAAAAACAGCCCTACAGAGAGTAAGAAAAGAACTTTAACTTTTATCAAAAACATGTTATTCTTATAGTGGTGATCAAATGAAATCAAAAAAGAAATACACACTATTTATAACATTATTCCTATTATTAATAATAGGAACATATTATTTTGTATTAAAAGATTACTCGCTAAAAGAATTTGAAGCATCTTTACAAAACTGTAACATATTCTATATAGTAATCTCTTTCATATGTGTATTTCTTTTTACCTTCTTTGGAGCACTATTCTTAAAAAGAATGTTAAAACACTTTAATAAAAAAGTAACATGGTTCCATTCATTTGGATATGTAATGACTGAAATATATTTCTCAGCAATAACCCCAAGTAGTACAGGAGGACAACCAGTCCAAATGTATGAAATGAATAAAGATGGAATAATGGTAAGAACAAGTGGAATAGTAGTGCTCCTAAACACAATTCTATATAAAATAGCACTAATCCTAATAGCACTAGTATTAGTACCAATATACCTAAAAAGTATATTTAATATAAACACATTATTTAATTATTTAATAGTCCTAGGAACAATAACAAATATATTAGTAATAATTTTATTCATAGCAATGATATATTCAAAAAAAACATTACCAAAAATGATAAAAGGACTAATATCGTTTGGTAATAAAATACATATAATAAGAAACAAAGAAGCACTAATAAAAAAATTTGAAGATGCTCTAAAAGACTATAAAAAATGTGCAAGCATAACAAAACAAAAACCATTAATACTCCTAGAAGGACTAATATATATGATTCTCCAAAGATTAAGTATTTTATCAATAAGCTATTTTATATATCTATCATTTGGATTGGATAAAATATCATGTCTAGAACTAATAGCATTTCAAGTATGTATAACCCTAGCAAGTGATTTTGTACCCTTGCCAGGCGGAGTAGGAATAAGTGAAAGCCTGTTATTAAAAATAAATAAATTCATATATGGAGCAACCCTAGCAACATCAAGTATGATCTTATTAAGAGGAATAAGTTTCTATATATTTGTAGTACTAGGAGGAATATTCTATTTAATATTTCATTTATCAAAAAGAGCAAAAGCAAAAAGAATCTCTTGAAAAAGTGATTCTTTTAATGTATTATTAATATAAAAATAATATTATTAACAGTTTGACAAATTATTTAAAAAATAGTAATATTATACTGATTTAAAGAGGTGATATTATGAAAAAATATAATAAGTTTGATTACTTAAGTATATTTATAGCAATAGCCTCTTTTTTTGTTATATATATATTAATATTATCCAAAGGAAATGTATTCTATGGTTCAACCATGGATTATGCTAATCAGCACTATCTAATACCAGAATACTTTAGAACATTATTTTATGAAACAAAAGATTTCTTCCCGTCTTTTGCTCTCAATCTAGGCATGGGACAAAATATATATAATTTTTCCTATTATGGACTATTTAATCCAATAATACTAATATCATATTTATTACCATTTATAAACATGTCAAGTTATCTAGAAATAGCATCAATTCTAGTAATAATACTAGATATAATCTTATTATATTATTGGGTCTCTACAAAAACAGAAGATAAAAAAATAAGATTCATTTCAGTATTTTTATTCACCATGGCATCCCCAATAACATTACATAGTCATAGACACATAATGTTTGTAAACTATATGCCTTTCTTAATAATGGGGTTAATATCTATAGATAAATATCTAAAAGAAAATAAAATAATAATGTTAATACTAAGCATCTTATTTATAATAACAACAAGTTATTTCTTTAGTATTCCAGCTCTTATAGTTTTATTTATATATGCAGTATTTAATTATCTAAAAGAAAACAAACAAGTAAAAACAAAAGACTTCATAATAAAACACTTAAAATTAGCTTGGTTATTTATAGTACCAATTCTAATATCCGGAGTATTACTACTTCCAACACTTAAAGCAATTCTAAATAGTAGATTTAATACAACGAACCTAATATCTCTAAAAGAACTATTAATCCCAAATATATCCTTATCTCCATTTGTATATAATAGTTATTCCATGGGCCTTACTAGTATAATAATCTTAGCTATTATAAACAGTATAATCTCCAAAGAAAAACACTATAAGCTTTTAGGAATGGTATTTGCTCTAATAATGATATTTCCAGTAATAGAATACATACTAAATGGTTTCATGTATCTAAATGCTAAAGTGTTTATTCCTTTTATACCTCTAGCAATATTATTAATAATAAAGTTAATACAAGATATCGCTTCTAAAAAAACAAATATAAAAGTCTTACTAATAACAACAATCATAATAAGTATAATAGGCTCTTTAAGTTTCAAAATATACAAACTATACATAATAGATCTAATCATAACAATAATAGGAATATTAATATTATATAAAAAACAAAATAAATTGCCTCTAATAATAATTCTAATAATTACAAGTTTAACAACTTCTATAGTAGTAAATATAAAAGATGAATTAGCAAGTAAAGAAATAGAAAATAATCAATATAACAAAAACATAACAAACTTAATAACAAACGAAACAAAAAAAGATGACAATATATATAGAACAGTAGATACCACCAAAGAACTATTTAATTCTAACAACATAAGAGATATATCTGAGTACAAAACAACAATGTATTCATCTTTAACAAATAAAAACTATAAAAACTATTACTGGTATATATCTGAAACAGAAAACCCTAATAGAAATGATGCCATATTTACAGATATATCTAATCCAATATTTAATATAATGTTTGGAAATAAATACTATTTAACAACAGAAAAAGCCCCAATAGGCTATAAAAAAATGAGTAAAAGCAAAGATATAAAAATGTATACAAATGATGATGTATTTACATTAGGATATGCAAGTAATAATTTAATGAGCTTAAAAGACTTTAATAAACTAAGTTATCCCTATAATATAGAAGCATTATTAAACAATATAGTAATAGATAAAAACATAAATACTAACTATAATACAAAAATAAAAAAGAATAATAACACAATATATAATCCTGCAAATGCCGAAATACAAAATAGTAAATATATATTAAATTTAAAAGAAAAGAAAACATACAAGTTAACAAGAGAAAACTATAATCCAAATAATTTATTAATAATAAAGTTTAAAATGGAATACACAGAAAACTGTAAAATCGGAGATACAGCTATAAAAATAAACGAAGTAGAAAATAAATTAACTTGTAAAGGATGGAAATATCATAACAATAATTATACTTTCACATATATATTATCCCCAGCTAAAGATTTAAATATAGAAATAGAAAAAGGAAAATATATAATATCAAATATAGAAACATATGAACTAAATTATAACGAAATTAAAAACATAAAACAAACACATGATGAGTTCAAAATAAATAAAAATGAAACAAAGGGAGATATAATAAAAGGAACAATAAATGTAACAAAAGAAAGCAGTTACTTTAATCTTGCAGTACCTTACGATGAGGGTTATAATATATATATAGATGGGAAAAAGACATCTTATGAAAAAACAAACACATCATTTGTTGGTTTCAAAATAGAAAAAGGAAACCATGATATAAAAATAGAATATATAGCACCATGGCAAAAAATAGGAAAAATAGTATCCCTAGCAGGAATAATTTCATTCTTACTCACAGCAGTAATAAGTAAAGGAGTAAAAAAAGATGAAAAAAATATCAATGATAGTACCATGTTACAATGAAGAAGGAAATGTAGAACTATTCTTTGAAGACGTAGTAAAAACATATAAAAATAGTAAAGATTACAAAATAGAACTAATATTTATAGATGATGGTTCTACTGATAGTACTTTAGAACACTTAAAAGAAATAGTTAAAAACAAGGAATTTGATACAAAAATAGTATCATTTTCTAGAAACTTTGGAAAAGAGTCTGTTATATATGCTGGATTAACAAAAGCAACTGGAGATTATACCGTATTAATAGATGCAGATATGCAACAACCACCATCTTTAACATTAAAAATGGCAGAAACATTAGATAAAGATACAAACTGTGACTGTGTTTGCTATTATCAAAACGATAGAATAGAAAGCAAAACAATGACAAAACTAAAAGCATTATTTTATGATGTTATGAACAAAGTATCAGAAGTAGAACTAAAACAAGGAGCAAGTGACTTCAGAATGTTCAGAAACAACGTAAAAGAAGCAATGCTTTCTTTAGAAGAATATTGTAGATTCACAAAAGGAATATTCTCATGGGTAGGATTTAACACATGTTACCTTCCATACACACCAAAACAAAGAGCAACAGGTTCATCAAAATGGAAACCATATAAACTAATGAGATATGGGTTATCAGGAATAGTATCATTCTCAACAAAACCATTAAAATTTGCAACATTCTTAGGATTTATACTATCATTCCTATCAGTAGTATATCTATTTATAATAATAATCCAAAAAATATTCTTTGAAATAAGTATACCAGGCTATCCCACAATAGTAACATGTATTCTATTAATTGGAGGAATACAACTATTCTCCCTAGGAATAATAGGAGAGTACATAAGTAAAATGTATATGGAAACAAAGAAAAGACCTATATATATAATAAAGGAAGAATTAACAAATGATAAACAAACTAAAAAAAATGTACAAAAAATATAAAGAAATAATAAATTATCTAATAATAGGAGGCTTAACAACAGTAGTAAGTCTAATATCATTTTATCTAGTAAGGATACTAATCTTTACAAAAGATACTCAGTTAGATATACAAATATCAAATATAATATCATGGATCTTTGCAGTACTATTTGCATTTATAACCAACAAAAAATATGTATTCGAATCAAAAACAACAGGAACAAAAAAAATAAAAGAAATGATAAAATTCTATTTATCAAGGTTAACAACTCTAATAATAGATATGGTAACAATGTGGATATTAACTGCACCACTTAATATAAATGATAAAGTATCAAAAATAATAGTACAATTCATAATAGTAGTCTTAAATTATGTATTTAGTAAACTATTTGTATTTAAGAAGGAACATTAAGTTATGTTTCTTTTTAATTGTAATAAAATTAAATAGGTGAGGTATATATGCGATTATCAGAACTCCAATATAAAGACATAGTAAACTTAGATGGAAAAAAGATAGGCAACATAATAGATGTAAAACTAGATCAAAGCGGAAAACTAATATCACTAGTTCTAGAAGAAAATAAAAAATTCTTCAAACTAAAAAGTAACAATCAAGAAACAGAAATAAGTTGGGACAAAATAGAAAGAATAGGCGAAGATGTAATACTAGTAAAAATATAGATAATAAATAACAGATATGATATAATAAAAAAGGTGATTTTATGAAGAAAAAAGTTTATGTATTAAGCCTTATCTTTTTTTTAATAGATTTAATCTCAAAATTAATAATATTAAAAATAGAAAATATATTACCAATCACAGTAATAAAAAACTTCTTTTACTTAAATAAAGTAACTAATGAAGGCGCAGCATTTTCTTCATTTACAGGTTATCAAATAGTATTAATACTAATAGCAATAGTAGCACTAATATATATACATAAATCAGTACTAAAAGACATAAAAACAAACTTAGGAACAATAAGTATAAGTCTATTAGTCGGAGGAATACTAGGAAACTTATTTGATAGAATAGTCTACAATAAAGTAATAGATTTTCTAAGCTTTAACATATTTGGTTATATGTTTCCAATATTTAATATAGCAGATACATTTATATGTATAGGGGTCCTATTACTATTAATCGATTATATAAGAGGTGAAAAAAATGAAACTAGAAGTAACAAAAAATAATATAAGAATAGATTCATATATAACAGAAGAAACAGATTATTCAAGAAGCAAAATAGCAAAAGGAATAAAAGAAGGAAAAATATTAGTAAATAATAAACCAGTTCAAGCAAGTTACAAAGTAAAAGAAAAAGACATAATAGAAATAGAGCCATTAGAAGAAGAAGTAATAGATGTAATTCCAGAAAAAATGGATTTAGATATTGTTTATGAAGATGAATACCTAGCAATAATAAATAAAAAAAGTGGAGTAGTCGTGCATCCAGCCGTAGGAAACTATTCACACACCTTAGTAAATGGTTTAATGTATCATTTTAATACCATATCAAAAGAAAAAACAATAAGACCAGGAATAGTTCATAGATTAGATAAAGATACAAGTGGTCTAATGGTCGTAGCAAAAAATGATAAAGTTCATGAACAATTATCAAACATGATAAAAGAAAAACAAGTAGAAAGAAAATATCTAGCACTTGTATGGGGTATAGTAAAACATGAAAAAGGAACAATAGATGCTCCAATAGGAAGAGATATAAATAATAGACAAAAGTACACAGTCACAGACATAAATTCCAAAGACTCCATAACACACTTCAAAACACTAAAACGTTATAAAGAAGCAACATTAATAGAATGTAAACTAGATACTGGAAGAACTCATCAAATAAGAGTACACATGGAATATATAGGCCATCCAGTAGTAAATGATCCAGTATATGGAAGAAGAAAAATAATAAATAACTTTGGTCAAATGTTGCATTCAAAAAGTATAAAGTTCACACATCCTGTAACAAAAGAACTATTATCATTTGAAGTAGAACCACCAAAAGAATTTATAGAAATACTAGAAGAGTTCCAATAAAAAATGAAACCTATAATTCACAAGGTTTCATTTTTCTTACTCTAGATTTATTTTTAGTATTATTATTATTATTATCAAAAGAAAGAATACTCTTATCAATACCATAATAATCCATCAAATCAGTAGTCATATTCTTATAATAAGAAATAGCTAAATCATAATCAGAGTTATTAATAGAATTAATAGCCGGAGTAATATACTCTATTAACATAACATGAGCAGTCCTAGTCTTATTTTCATCCTTCATTATCCTATCGCAAATAATAGGTCCCACAACATCATAATCCTCTAAAAGAGGTAAACAATCTTCATTTTTTCTCATATAGTTTTCTCTAAAAGACCTAAGACTATCTAAAGTCTTGCAATTATCATCAAAACCAAGAATATTACACATGCAAGTAGTAAGATAACATGAAGAATTACTACTTTTTTTATAAATAGGACAGTCTCTATATCTCATAGAATTATCACAATAAGTATTTACTGTGGATTTATCAACGCTTTTGTTATCTTTTGAGCAGTAATAGCTTCCAAATATTCCCCCAGACCAATCTAGAAAATCACATTGCACAATATCACCATCTTTCCGTTAGAGTATAATAACACAAAAAACACCATTTTTCAACAAAAAAGCATTTAAAACATTTACTAAAGCAAAAAAACTGTGCTAAAATATACATATAAATATTTAAAGGAGGAAAATTATGAATAAATATATAAAAATAATAATAGCAATCTTAATAGTAGTAGCAGTCTTTGTATTCTCGTTCCTTGTAACAGGAAAAAAATCCGCAGATATAATATCTTATGAAGATTATACAAAGATAGTAGAAAAAGGCGGATATGTATACTACGGTAAGAAAGAAAATCAAGAAACACTAAAACAAATAGCAGATGACTCAGACATAGAAATAGGAATACTTGATTCAGATAGTACAAAAACAGAAAAGTTAAAAGAAGGAACATTCTACAAATATGAAGATGGAAAAGTGAAATATAAGTATACTGGAGATGTACAAAGTTATAAATTCAAAAAATATTTAGCAGAAAATGGAATATATAACAGTTATATAACAGTATCTATAGATGACTATGAAAAAATAATAAAAGAAGACGGATATAACTTTATGTTCATAGGAAGTGAACAATGTGGTTACTGTACACAATTTAAAGAATCAATAAAAGAATCATTAAAAGACTATAATTATGCAATATATTATATAGATATAGCATCACTTTCAGAAAATGAATATAACAGATTAGCCAAGACAGACAAATATATGTCAGAAAACGAATGGGGAACTCCACTTAACTTACTATATAAAGATGGAAAAAGAGTAAAAGAACTTAGTGGATATGTACCAACAGATGAACTTAATAAATTCTTAAAAGAAAATAAGGTGATATAATAGTGAATAGTGTTTACCAAGAGGCAAAAGCATTCAAAAAAAGATATCCCTCAACAGTTGCCTGGAGATTAAAAAAACATTGCAAAATAATAGAAGAACATCTTAATCCGGAAGAAGAAGTAAAATACGTCTTTGTAGGACAAAGAAATAATGTATTTTATGACATAATTTCAACAGCAGTCTTTGTAATAACCAATAAAAGATTATTAATTGCAAATGACAGATTACTATTTGGATACTTCTTATATTCCATAACACCAGATATGTTTAATGACTTAACAGTAGTATCAGGACTAGTATGGGGAAAAGTAATAATAGATACAGTAAAAGAAGAAGTGTTCGTTAGTAATTTAAGTAAAAGAAGTCTTGATGAAATAGAAACAAAAGTAACAGAATACATGATGGAAGAAAAAAAGAAATATGCATTAAGAAAAAAAGAACAAGAGTAACTTTACATATAAACATAATATTTTTGTTGAAGAAGAAAAAAAAGTGTGATAAACTATAGTTATATAGAATATCGTGCTTTTTATTGTGTTCTAATATGAGGTGATTAAATGAAGAAATTTACTGAAAAAATAAAAAAGCTTCTAAGCAAAAAACCAGTAATGATTATACTAGTAGTACTAGCTTTAATAGCAATATTAATAACTATCTATTTCATGTTCATAAAACAAACAGATGGAAAAATAGTATATGAAGACTATACAATAGCAAGTGGTCATACAGGAAAAATAGAAAACTATGACAGTTCTTATACAGTCGAAGGTTTTAAAGGAGGCAATAAAGCCTATTATATAAAAGGAAACATAACTGCAGATCAAAACAAGAAATTCACAGTAATAACATTTGATTTATATGATAAAAAAAATAATCTATTAGGCACAGCAGTCGGAGGGCTAAAAGAAGTAAAAAAAGGAAAAACATATGAATTTAAGGCACTGTCTTTAATAGATGAAAAAATGTTGCAAGAGATAGATCACTATAAAATAAAATCAATCAAACAAGGATAACTAAAGGAGGAATAAAAAATGGCATTTGAAAAAATAAAAAAATTTATAGGAGAAGATGGTTCAGAAGTAAATCAAATAACTTCAGATAGTAATGAATATTATAAAGATACATTTAAACAAATAAATAGCAATAGCAATAACCCTGGAAATAAAATGATATTATTAGAACCAAGAGCCTTTTCAGAAGCTCAAACAATATCAGACTACTTAAAATCAAGAAACACAGTAGTAGTTAATCTAAAAAGAGTAACACCAGAAATAGCAAAAAGAATAGTAGATTTCTTGAGTGGATCTGTATATGCCATAGGCGGAGACCTTCAAAAACTTGGAAATGGTATATTCTTATGTACACCAAATAATGTAAATGTCGAAGGAAAAATATCCGGAGATGAAAAACCAAATCAAAAAGCAAAACAACCAAAAAAAGAAGAAGAGGATGAATTTAACTGGTAATATAAATTAAGAGGGTGAAATCATGGACAACTTCACAAACGTAACAGGTGGATACAATAAACAAGAAGTAAATGAATTTGTAGATTATGTAATTAAAAAAACAGAGGATAATATACTAACAATAAAAACACAAAAAGAAGAAATAGAAAGACTGAAACAAGAAAATGAAAGATTGAAAAAACTAGAAGATTCATATAAATATATCCAAACACAAGTAGAGAATACTGCAAATGAAATAAAAAGTAATGCCAAATATGAAGCAGATCTAATCATAAAAGAAGCAAAAGAAAATGCCAGTACAATAGTAAATGATGCCCTTTTAAAAACAAAAAAAATAAATAATGACAGAGAACATCTAAATCAAAGTTTAAAGTTATATAAAAGAAAAGTAAAGAATGCCTTAATAGAACAAATGGAAATAATAGATGAAATAGAAATATTATAACAATGCACAAAATATCCAAAATATTGTGCATTTTTTATTGAAAAGGAGACAAAATGAATAAAATAGAAACATTAAAAGAAATGATAAAAGAAAGTAACAACATAGTATTCTTCGGCGGAGCAGGAGTCTCAACAGAAAGTGGTATAAAAGATTTTAGAAGTAAAGATGGACTATATAACATGAAATATAAATATCCCCCAGAACAAATATTAAGTCATACATTCTTTATGAATAACCCAGAAGAGTTCTATAAGTTTTATATAGACAAACTAAATTGTTTGGATATAGAACCAAATATATGTCATAAATACTTAACAAAGTTAGAAAAAGAAAACAAATTAAAAGCAATAATAACTCAAAATATAGATGGATTGCATATGAAAGCAGGAAGTAAAAACATATTAGAACTACACGGAACAATTTATAAAAATCATTGCATGAACTGTAATAAAAGTTATCCAGCCGAGGATATATTTAAAAAAAGTAAAGTACCTAAATGCACTTGTGGAGGAATAATAAAACCAGATGTAATTCTTTATGAAGAACCATTAAATGATGAAGTGATAGAAAACACAATAAAAAGTATATCAAAGGCAGAAATGTTAATAGTCGCAGGAACAAGTCTAACAGTATATCCAGCAAGTAGTTTTATAAACTTCTTTAAAGGTAAATATCTAGTAATAATAAATAATGATAAAACAAACTATGATAATATAGCGACACTAGTAATAAATGATAAATTAGGAAATGTAATAAAAGAGTTAGAAAAATAAATGCATAGAATACTATTGTCTGATTAATTATTTTAGTTGTTTGCTTACCCCACTTCAGTTATCTACTTTATGTTTACCCTGCCTAGTTTTTCTTGACCTATAGGTGGGTGCAATTTATAATAAAAATATAGAAAAAGAGAAGTTTATAACACAAGTGATTATGACTGGTATAAAGATAAATCTAACTTTGCCAACTCCAGTATGCCTTGGCCTCTACGTGGTGGCCATAATTATGATGACTCACGTGCTGGTGTGTTTACCTCTAACTATGATTTGGGGTACGACTATAACAGCCATTCAACTCGTATCGTAATAAACCCATAACTTTAACTAAGATATAAAAAAATCAATTTTATAATATTTACAACAAACAAAGAATGTGCTATTATAAATAAGAAATCAAATGAAGAAGACGGAAATATATGAAGTCTAAAAGCGAGTTAGGATTGGTGTAAGCTAACAAGAATAGTATATTTTAGATCACTTCCGATGTGTTTTATAAAAATAAAAACGGTATGCGCGTTATAGCAAATAAGACTAATATAGTAAAATAAGGTGGTACCACGAGTATAACTCGTCCTTTGGTAGCATCTTTTTATATTGTAAGGAGGAAAAACATGTTTAAAGAACTAAAAAAAGAAGAAATAAGCAAAGTAGAAGAATCATTTACAAAATATTGGAAAGAAGAAAACATATTACAAAAAAGTATAGACAAAGGAAAAGATTACTATGTTTTCTATGATGGTCCTGCAACAGCAAATGGTTTCCCAGGACTACATCATATGGTAGCAAAGTTCATAAAAGACTCAATCTGTAAATATCACACAATGCAAGGTAAAAAAGTATTAAGAAAAGTAGGCTGGGACACTCATGGACTTCCAGTTGAATTAGCCGTAGAAAAAGAACTAGGATTCAAAAATAAAACAGACATCGAAAAGTACGGAATAGAAAAATTCAATAAGAAATGTAAAGAAAGTGTTTGGAAAAATGAAAAAGCATTCTCAGACTTAACAGTAAAAATGGGACAATTTATAGATTTAGAGCATCCATACGTAACATATGACAATAATTATATAGAAACAGAATGGTGGATATTAAAAAAATTCTTTGAAGAAGGATTATTCTATGAAGGTCATAAAATAGTCCCATATTGTCCAAGATGTGGAACAGGACTTGCTTCTCACGAAGTAGCACAAGGTTACAAAGAAGTAAGTGTAGACACAGTAATAGTTACAATGAAAAAGAAAGATGAAGATGCGTATTTCCTAGTATGGACCACTACACCATGGACTCTAATAGCAAATGTAGCATTATGTGTAAATCCAAATGAAAACTATGTAAAAGTAGAATCAATGGGATATAAATTCATCCTAGCAGAAAAATTAGTATCAAAAGTTCTAGGCGAAGACGTAAAAATATTAGAAAGGTATAAAGGAAAAGATCTAGAAGGTACAGAATATGAACAATTAATACCAAGTCTAAAAGTAGATAAAAAAGCCTTCTATGTAACATGCGATGAATACGTAACAATGGAAGATGGAACAGGAGTAGTTCATTTAGCCCCAGCCTTTGGTGAAGACGATTCAAAAGTAGGAAAGAAATACAACTTACCATATTTAAACCCAGTGGGAGAAGATGGTTGTTACACAGAAGGTCTATGGAAAGGACAAAATGTTTTCGAAGCAGATCTAGAAGTCATAAAATATCTAAAAAAAGAAGATAAACTATTCAAAAAACAAAAAATAAAACATAACTATCCACATTGCTGGAGATGTCAAACACCATTAATATATTATTCAAAACCAAGTTTTTATCTAGAAGTAACAAAACTAAAAGATAAAATAATAAAAGCCAACAAAACAGTAAACTGGCACCCATCATATGTCGGAGAAAAAAGATTTGGGAACTGGCTAGAAAACTTAAACGACTGGGCAATATCAAGAAATAGATATTGGGGGACTCCACTACCACTATGGAGATGTGAATGTGGCCACATGGAAATGATAGGTTCAAGAAAAGAATTAATAGAAAAAGCAGTAGAACCAGTAAAAGAAGATATAGATCTTCACAGACCATATGTAGACAATATTCATTTAAAATGCTCTTGTGGAAAAGAAATGACAAGAGTAACAGATGTAATAGATTGTTGGTTTGACTCAGGATCAATGCCATTTGCTCAATATCATTACCCATTCGAAAACAAAGACTTATGGGAAACACAATACCCTGCAGACTTTATAGCCGAAGGAATAGACCAAACAAGAGGATGGTTCTACACACTACTAGTAATATCAGTATTCTTAAAAGGAATATCTCCATATAAAAATGTATTAGTAAACGATCTATTACTAGATGCTGAAGGCAAAAAAATGAGTAAATCAAGAGGAAATATAGTTGAACCATTCACAACAATGAAAAAATATGGCGCAGATACAGTAAGATTCTACCTTCCATATACCTCACCAGTATGGACACCATTAAAATTCGATATGAATGGTTTAAAAGAAGTACATTCAAAATTCTTTAATCCACTTAAAAACACATATTCTTTCTTTGCTTTATATGCCAACATAGATAAAATAGATCCAAGAAATTATGAAATATCATATGAAGATCTAGAAGAAATAGATAAATGGTTACTATCAAAATACAATAAATTAGTAAAAAATGTAACTAACTATTTTGAAGAATATGACTTAAACAAAGTAGTAAAAGAACTAACAACATTCGTATCAGAAGACCTATCAAACTGGTATATAAGAAGAAATAGAAAAAGATTCTGGGGATCAGAGTTAAATAATTCAAAAAAAGCCGTATACCATACAACATATGAAGTCCTAAAAGGATTATCAAAACTAATAGCCCCAATAACACCATTCATCTCTGAAGAAATATATCAAAATCTAACCGGCGAAGAATCAGTACATCTAGCAACATTCCCATCATATAATGAAAAGTTAATAAAAAGTGAAATAGAAACAAGAATGGATCTAGTAAGAGACTTAATATCATTAGGAAGAAATGTAAGAGAAGAAGAAAAAATAAAAGTAAGACAACCAATCTCCGAAGTAATCTTAGATGGTAAAAACAAAGAAATATTAAAAGGATTAGAAGATCTAATAAAAGAAGAACTAAATGTAAAAGAAATAGTATTTGAACAAGACTTAACAAAATACATGGATTTCCAAGTAAAACCAAACTTTAAAGAAGCAGGAAAGATTCTAGGATCAAAAATAAAAGACTTCACAAACTACTTAAATAACTTATCCGAAGAAGACATAGAAAAAGCAGTAAATAAAGAATCATTAAAGTTTGAAGACTTAGAAATAACAGAAAATCTATTAGACATAAAAATAAAATCAAAAAAAGGAATGAAAGTTGCCATGGAAAACAGTAATTTCATAATCCTAAACACAACTCTAACAGAAGATCTAATAAAAGAAGGAATAGCCAGAGAAATAGTATCAAAAGTCCAAAATCTAAGAAAAGAAAAAGACTTTGATATAGAAAATAGAATAAAGTTATATTATAATTCAAATAACTATTTTGAAGAAGTTCTAAAAGAGTTCGGAGAATACATCAAAAAAGAAACATTAGCTCTAAAAATAATCAAAAAAGAAGATTTAACTAATAAGTATAATATAAACGATATAGAAGTATATCTAGATGTAGAAAGAGTAGAAAAATAGTCTACTCTTTTTATGTAAAATAAAAAAGACATAAAAAAAATTAACTTATTGACAAAGAAAGATGCCTGATATATTATAAAGATAGAGTAAATATAATAAAGGAGTGAAACAATGAAGAAAAAAACGATAGTAGGAATATTTTTCACCCTTTTTTTGTTAATAACTATAGCACCAAATAATGTCCATGCCTATTCAAATTATGAAAATATAGATACCAGAATAAATCAAAATAAAACAATGATAAACTCTTCAAATAGTTTAAATAGTACAGATAGAAAAAGATACATGGATAAGAGATTAACAGATTTAAAAGAAACAAATTATAAAGGATTAACAAGCTATCAACAATCAAAAATAGAAGAGTTAGCAAATACAATTCTAGAAGGAAATAATAACATAACAAATGAAAGTAAAATAACAAAGTTTCATGATTGGATAGTAGATAATTACTATTACTATGAATACCCAAACAGATTATCAACATTAAAAAACTTCGGAAACATCTATGATAATCCATACTATTTATTAACATATGAATATAAAGATACAGGAAAAATAAGAGCAAGAAGTAATGGATACGCCTCAATGTTAGTAGCGCTCGCAAGAACTCAAGGAATACCAGCAAGAACAGTCGGAGGTTTTTATAATGAAAACATAGATATAAATTATCAAATATGGTCAAAATATATAAATCAAACATTTGTAGAAGTATTTATAAACAATAACTGGATAGTAATAGATCCATCCGCAGACTGTTATAAAGAATATATAGAAGATACCAATGAATATAAAATAGTAGATGAAGGCCTACAAGAAACAAATAAACATAAATATCTAAATCCAAGTATAGAAACCCTATCAGAAACACATATAATGTTTAACCATTACCCAGGATTAAAAAGTATTGCCTATATAACAAATAGTAATGAAATAAATAAAATAACAACATTCTTAAATAGAACATATAATAAAAAATCTAATGGTAAAAGAATAAACTCATCATATAACAAAAATAATCCTTCAACATGGTTTCATTCTAGAACAGAATCAATAGGAGATGGTTATGGAAGGTCTGTATTATTACATTGGCCAGAAAATAAAGGATTAGCCGGCACACTAGATCTAAGTTATTTTCAAGAACTAAGACAAGTGGAAATAGCAAAAAATAAAATAACAAATCTAAAAATAGTTAATTCACCAAAATTAAAATCATTATATGTAACCAACAACAGTTTAAATAGAATTATTGTAACAGGAAGTAGTAATCTATCACTATTATCCGCTAAAGGAAATCCTGTAACCTATGCAGAATATAATTTTGGTCCAGCTAGAAAAAAAGCAATAATAAAAACAACATCTGGTGGAACAGTATCTTTAAGATATGAAAATAAAAGCAAAAATAGATATGTTCATGACCTAAGAGCAATAACAAAAAGTGGATATAAATTTGCAGGTTGGTATCAAGGTAAAAAAAGAATAAGTAAAAAGACTCATCTAGTAATAAATAAAACAACATCATTTTCATATACAGCCAAATTCACAAAAAGAGCAAATAAAACATATATAGTAGTATCAATAAAACGACAAAAACTATGGTATTATAAAAATGGAAAATTAAAATTAACATCAAATGTAGTAACAGGGCACAAAAAAAAGTATGATACCCCTAAAAAAACATATAAGATTTTAGGAAAAGCAAGAAGTGTGTACCTAGTAGGAAAAGATTATAAAAGTTTTGTCAATTACTGGATACTAATAGATAGAAGAAATCAAATAGGACTTCATGATGCAACATGGCGAAGTAGTTTTGGTGGACCAATATATAAATACAATGGTTCACATGGATGTGTAAATATGCCATATAAAAAAGCAAGATATGTATATAATTACATACCAATAGGAACAAAAATATACATAAAATAAATGGCTACTTGAAAAAGTAGTTTTTTTAATGTATTATTAATATGTAAAATACTAAGGAGGACGTAAAAGTATGAAGAAAGAACAAAATCAAGATAGTAAACATTCGTTCGGGGGGGGGGTCAATTTATAACAAAAAATATATAATAAGTCTTTTTATAGCTTTAATAGGAATAGTATCTCTTTTAGGAGGTACTAGTTATGCAGTGTTAAAAGGAACTAATAGTGATAGTAATGAACAAATAATAAAAACAGGAAGCATAGAGTTAAAACTAACCGAAAACTACGAAACAATCAATAAAAGAATATCTATTATGGATGATGAAGAAGGCTTATTACAAGAGGAAACATATAATTTTAATATTAAGAATATTGGAGATGCTCCAGCAAAATATGATTTGAAATTAATAAATGAAGTACCAAATACATATACAGGAAAAGTATTGGACACAAAATATATAAAAATAGGACTAGAAATAAATGGTACAGAATATGGTCCGATGTCCTTAGAAAAAGTAAAGAATATAATAGATAGCGATATAATCTATAAAAAAGAAGTTTTAAATTATAAACTTAGAATATGGTTAGATAAATCAAAAGAAGAAGAGATATCTAAACTTGAGGATTACAAAGCATTTCTAAAACTAAAAATAGAAGCAACACAAAGACCAGAAAGTATGGATTCTGGAGTAGATGCAAAAACATTTAATTATACCGGTAATGTTCAAGAATATACTGTACCAAGAGATGGATATTACTATATAGAAATGGCCGGGGCTCAAGGAGGAACAGTTCCAACAGACTATCCCGGAGGAACTGGAGCAAAAACAAGTGGATATATATATTTAAAAGCCGGAGAAAAATTATACTTCTACGTAGGAGGAAAAGGTACATCAGGAACTCCAGCTGTAATAGCAACATATCAAGGAGGATATAACGGTGGAGGAAATGGTTATGTTTCAATAGCAAGTTATATGCAAACCGCAGCAAGCGGAGGAGGAGCAACAGATGTTAGATTAGTAGGTGGAACATGGAATGATACAAAATCATTAATCTCAAGAATAATGGTAGCAGGAGGTGGCGGAGGTTCATATAGTGAATACGTATCATCAAGTGATGCAGCATTAATATATGGAGGAACTGGAGGAACTCTATATGGAAATACTCCTATTTATAAATCTTATTCTGGATATTCTTCACTAAATCCAACCGGAGGAACCCAAATAAGTGGAGGAAAGGGATTAAATGCTTGGACTGCAACCTCATATGTAGATAGTTACACAGGGACATTCGGAGTAGGAGCAACGGGAGGAAACAGTTATAGTGGCGGAGGTGGAGGCTACTATGGCGGAGCATCAGGAGTATGGCAACCCGGAGCAGGAGGATCCTCATATATAAGTGGATATGCCGGAGCAAACTCAGTCAAAGAAAGTACAACTATAACTCATACCAACCAAACAATCCATTATAGTGGTAAATACTTCATAGGAGCAGAAATGATAGAAGGGCAAAACAAAGGTAATGGTTATGCAAAAATAAAATATATAGGAGATAAACCTAAAAGAAAAAATGCTAATTTAAACAATGTAAGATATATAAAAGACTGTATAAGTTATAATACAAGAAATAATAACAACCACTGGGGAGAAATCCAGGCTATAAAAGATGGAATAAATATAGCCAAAGGAAAAACAGTAATAGGTTCAACAACAGAAAACAGCACTATGCCATATAGTAGAATAACAGATGGAGACATAACATATTCAGTTTATGCAGAACCATCCTCAGCATCCTCTAATCAATGTGTAACAGTAGACCTAGGAGGCACATATGATCTAGATGAAGTAGCACTATGGAACTATTTTGAGGATCCAAGAAAATACATATCAAATAACTTTCAAGTATCAAGTGATAATAGCAATTGGACCAACTTATCTAAAAATGAAGTATGGTTAGAGTCCAGTAATGGTGCAAGATATAATGCATACATAGATCATATAAATGGTTACATCGGAAGAACAGGTCTAATATCGTGGTTTGATGGCTACTCAAACACAGGAACAACAAGAACCCATAACGCTACAACATGGAAAGATTTAGCAAATACGAATACATATAAAGGAACAATAAAAGGAAGTCCAGTTTGGTATAACAACTATTTATATTTTGATGGATCAGACGATTGGGTACAACTATCACAAATGAACTATGAAAATCCAACTATTGAGGTGGTCTATAAAAAAGATAACTACACAACTGGACCAGAAGAAGGTATTGTAGCAAACTTTGAAGGTGGTGGATATGGTTTAACAGTATCAGATTCAAAGTTAATGAGTGATTTCTATATATCATCCGCATATCGTACAATAAAAAAAGATTTCATTCTAAATAAAATACAATCCGCTGCAACTAACTATGATGGGAAAAATATCAACTTATATACAGATGGAACATTATATGATTCTTATGCCATATCAGGAAGTATAGGAACTCCAGGAAACAGCACACCAATGGCAATAGCAGCAAATCCAAGTGGAACAGGTATAGATTCAGGAAGAAACTTTAAAGGTAACATATACTCAGTAAGAATATATAACAAAGCCTTAACAAAAGAAGAAATACAGCATAATTATTTATATGATAAACAAAGATTTAATATAGATTAACCAAAGACTACTTGAAAAAGTAGTTCTTTTAATGTATTATTAATATGTAAAATACTAAGGAGTGATTACAAATGAAACGAACAAATATTCGCTATGGGGGGCGGGTATTCTATAGGCTCTTAAACAAGAATATAAAAGAGTTTAATAAAATAAAACTATCAATTATATGTATAACATTTCTCTTATCAGTAGGTTTAATATCATATAAAGCAAGCTCATCTTATGCACTCTTTCAAGATGAATTAACCGGAGATGAGACAATAACAGTAGAGGCCAAGTCAAATTACGATAAGAATTTTAGTTATATAGGAAAACCAGAAGAGTATACAGTACAAAAAGATGGATATTATTATATAGAAATGGCTGGAGCTCAAGGAGGAAGTTCATATGCAGAATATAATGCAACATATTCTGGAGGAAAAGGTTCTAAAACAAGTGGATATATAGAGTTAAAAGCAGGAGAAAAGCTTTACTTTTATGTCGGGGGACAAGGTAAAAGATGTGTATGTAGCTCAGCCAAGAATTGTTGCGGGTCAAATGGTGGCTATAATGGAGGAGGATATACTTTACAATATACAGGAGGAAATACATACTATGGCTCCGGTGGAGGAGCAACAGATGTAAGAGTTGTCTCGGGTTCTTGGAATACAACATCATCTTTAATATCAAGAATAATGGTAGCAGCTGGAGGAGGCGGAGCAAGTAACTATATGGGTATATCTTCTTCAGGATATAATTATATTGGAGGAGACGGAAGTTATTTATATGGTAAAATAGGATATTATACAAGATCTGATAGAACTCAGTCATGTACTGGAGGAAATCAAATAAGTGGTGGCACAGGCAGTTATAGTGCAGGTAGCGGTTTTGGACAAGGAGCATATCCAGGAACTTTATATGGACCAGGTGGTGGAGGAGGTTACTATGGTGGAGGAACTTCTGAAGTATATTCATGTAGTGGTTCATCATATATAAGTGGCTATGCCGGAGCAAACTCTGTAACAAACTCAACTGCAATAACTCACACAAATAATACACTTCACTATAGCGGTAAATACTTTATCGAAGGAAAAATGCTTGAAGGACAAAATGAAGGAAATGGATATGCCAAAATAACCTATGTAGGAGAAAAGCCAAGAAGAAAAACAACAAAACTAAACAACGTAAGATATATAAAGAATTGTATTAGTAATAGTAGTTATGGTATTAATAATCATTGGTTAGAATTACAGGCAATAAAAGATGGAATAAATATAGCAAAAGGAAAATCGGTAATAGGGACAACAAGTCAAGATAACTCTTATCCTTATAGTAGAATAACAGATGGAGATATAACTATCAGTAATTGGGCTAGACCCTCTTCTAACACAACTAATCAGTGCATAACAGTAGACTTAGGAAAAGAATATGATTTAGATGAAATAGCAGTATGGAACTATTTTGGAGACCAAAGAGTTTATTATGATAACATAACATATGTATCAAATGATAATAGTACATGGAAAGAAGTAATAACTGAAGCTAGTATTGAGACAAGTAATGGTCATAGAATAAATGCTTATAATGATACTTATAATGGTTATGCCCAAGATAATTTAGTACTTTGGTATGATGGATATGCAAATACAGGAACAACAAGAAATAATACAACAACAACCTGGAAAGATTTAAGTGGAACAGGAAATAATGTAACAATAAGTGGAGCAACATGGTATAACAATTATTTATCGTTTGATGGTACAAATGATTATGCATATAAAACAAGTGGGGCAGTATATAATATATCAAAAGAACATACAATTGAAGTACTGTTAAAACCAAGAAAGGTAGCCTCAAGTTATCAATCAATATTTAATACAATTGATACTGGCACCTCGGTAGCACAATATGGAAGTTTATGGATAAGTAGTGCGAATCAAATAGGTTATGATACTGGAGATGGTTCAGCACATTATAATACAACTAGAGTAGATATAACTAAAGATGATATAGGTAAATATTTTTTAATGACTAACGTAAGAAATGATAGAAATTATAAGCTATATAATAAAAATACTTTAATGAGAGAAGCTATTTATGATTTTGATGCTCGGAAACCAAATCCTGGGATATATATTGGAGGTATGTCAACTGCTAATTATTTTCAAGGCGAAATCTATTCCATAAGAGTTTATAACAAAGCCTTAACAAAAGAAGAAATACAGCATAATTATTTATATGATAAACAAAGATTTAATATAGATTAACCAAAGACTACTTGAAAAAGTAGTTCTTTTAATGTATTATTAATATATAAAATACTAAGGAGTGGTTCTAATGAAACGAATAAATGTTTTCTCTAGCGGTGGGGTAAATTATAACAAAAAATATATAATAAGTCTTTTTATTGCTCTTTTTGGAATAGTATCTCTCTTTGGTGGTACTAGTTATGCTCTATTAAAAGGAAATCAACAAGATCCAAATGAACAAATAATAAAAACAGGAAGTATAGAACTAAAACTAACCGAAAACTACGAAACAATCAATAAAAAAATATCTATTATGGGTGATGAAGAAGGCTTGTTACAAGAGAAAACATATGATTTCAATATAAAAAATATTGGATCATCCCCAGCTAAATATGATTTAAAATTAATAAATGAAATACCAAGCACCTATACAGGAAAAGTACTTGATACAAAATATATAAAAGTAGGACTTGAAATAAATGGTGAAGAATATGGACCAATGTCCTTGGAAAAAGTAAAAAATATAATTGATAGTGATATTATTTATAAAAATGAAATAATTAATTATAAACTTAGAATATGGCTAGATAAATCAAAAGAAGAAGAAATATCAAAACTTGAGGATTATAAAGCCTTCTTGAAACTAAAAATAGAGGCAGAACAAAGACCAGAAAGTATGGACATTGGAGTAAATGCAAAAACATTTAATTATACCGGTGATGTTCAAGAATATACAGTTCCAAGAGATGGATATTACTACATAGAAATGGCTGGCGCTGGCGGAGGATCAGCTCAATATTCATCTTATCTAAGTGAAGGATATGGAGGATTTACAAGTGGTTATACGTATTTAAAAGCAAATGAAAAATTATATTTTTATGTTGGAGGAAAAGGTTCAAGTCATTCAGGTACCACAACAGATAAAGTAACAGATAATGGAAAAGGCTACAACGGCGGAAGTATAGGAAATTTTTATGCAAGTAACAGTAACGCCGGAGGAGGCGGAGGAGCAACAGATGTAAGATTAAAAAAAGCCTCAACCCAAAAATATAGATATGTACGAAGTTATATAAGCGGTTCAGATAAAAATACAGGAAATCACTGGCTAGAGCTAGAAGTATATGATAAATCTCATAAAATCTTATCAAAAGGAAAAGCAATAACACACAATGGTACAAGTTTAACGTATTCCGGAAACGCAACAAGTACAGCAGCACTTACAGATGGAAATATAGCAACAGCTAATTATGTAGAAGTAAAAGGTGTAACAGATGCATATATAGAAATGGATTTAGGAGCAGAATATGAAATAGGAGAAGTCTTTGTATGGCATTACTATGGAGATTCAAGAACTTACAAAAAGAATAAAATAGTATTGTTAGATAGTACTAAAACAAAACAAAATACAGTATTTAATAGTGATGTTGATGGCGAATATAAAGAAACAGAATTTGGAAAGCAAGTAAATACCGATGATAAAGAAAGCCTAATTTCAAGAATAATGGTAGCAGGCGGAGGTGGCGGAGCAGATTCCCACACTTCATATCCTGATTATTCTGGAGATGGAGGCAATGGTGGGACCCTTTATGGAGAAGTGGCCCAAAAAATGACCAATACATGTTACAAATATGGTGAATCTGGAACTCAAACATATGGAGGTTATTCAATAAAATGCAGTTCCAGTTATGCAACAATAAACTCTGGTTACTTTGGAAGAGGAGGAACTAATAATCACTCTGGAGGAGGCGGAGGCTACTATGGTGGTGGTTCTGGACAACATACCTCAGCAGGCGGTGGTTCCTCATATATAAGTGGTTATGCCGGAGTAAATTCAGTGAAAGAAAGTACCACAATCACTCATAATAACCAAACAATTCATTATAGTGGTAAATACTTTGTTGGTGGAAAGATGCTTAGTGGGAGAAATGAAAATAATGGATATGCCAAAATATCATATGTTGATACTAAGCCTAAAAGGAAAAACATTAAGCTTAATAATGTTCGTTATATAAAAGATTGTCATAATATAAATTCAAGCTCTATGAATAGAAACTATTGGGCAGAAATGCAGGCCATAAAAGATGGAGTAAATATAGCTAAAGGTAAAACAATTACTGGTAGTGTAAGTGCAGCCACTGGGTATGAGTATTCAAATGTATTGGATGGGAAAATAGATACATATGCAGCAACTGGTACTCAAAATCCAGGTAATACTTGTGTAACAGTAGATTTAGGTAAGACATATGACCTAGATGAAATAATGATAATGCATGATAATAATCCTCATAGTAATAGCTGGGTTTTTTATGACAATAAGACTTATGTATCTAGTGATAATACTAATTTTACAACTCTTATAAATGATATAAATTATCAAACATCAACAGGAAAAAGGGTAAATGCTTACACAGATTACTATAATGGTTACATACAAGATAATTTAAAATTATGGTATGACGGTTATAATAATACTGGAACCGCTAAATCATATACAACATCAACATGGAAAGATTTAAGTGGGTCAGGTTATGATGGAACAATAACAAATTATAGCTCAAAAGCAGTCTGGGCAGATACTAATTTACAAACTACTGATTCAGTTGTATCAACTATTTCAGCAGCAACATTACTACCACCAACTTCAGACAGAACTCTTTCAATAACATTTTTTCTTACAAATTATCCTCCATATACAAATACTACTTATGGAAATACAGGGGTGTTAATAGGAGCAGCGCGTTACAGTGGAATGGCTATTTATTGGAGAAGTACCAGTGCAAAAAGTTATTATATTGTCGGAGGTACCAGAACTGCATCTGAATTGATTGAAGATGATAATAAATTTGACACTTATAATAGTATTGCAAAAAGAATTAATTTAACATATGTTAATGATTCTACTAATGGTAAGGTTATAAATTATATAGATGGGGTTAAGGTAAACGAAACGAAATCAGTAACAGGATCGTATCAAAACACTTCTGAAATGGGTAACTTTGGATTAAATAAAGCTCAAATATATAGTAGTAGTTCTCCAGCTAGCTCTCTTAATATAGGAATATACAATGCCAAAGTTTATGCCAAAGCTTTAACAGCTGAAGAAGTGAAACATAATTACTTATATGATGCTCAGCAATATCCATAAAATTAAAAAAATAATTACCAAAAAAGTAATTATTTTTTAATGTTAAGAATAATTGGAAGAACTATAGGTTTTCTACCAGTTTCTTCTTTTATAAAATTATTAAGTTCTTTTGTTACTTCTGATTTAATATCAGTAAATGTAACCTTCTTATCTTCCAATTTTTTAAGTATTGTCTTTTCAGAAATTCTTTCTATCTTCTTAATGAGTTCTTCATTTTCATTAATAAGAATAAATCCTCTTGTAGTAACCATAGGCTTAGCAAGTAATTTTCTCTCTTCCATATTTAAATTAATAATAACAACAAGAATTCCTTCACTAGCCATAATTTTTCTATCATTAAGTACTGCTCCCGAAATATCTCCAATTCTATTACCATCAACAAATGTCTCAGTAACATCAAAATTTCCTATTTTTCTAACTTTACCTTTATCCATCTCAAGAACATCACCATTATCAAGAACAAATATATTATTCTTATTAATACCACATTCTTTAGCAAGATGAGCATGTTTTTTAAGCATTCTATATTCTCCATGAATAGGCATTAAGTATTTAGGATTCATTAATCTAATCATTAGTTTTAATTCCTCACTCATAGCATGCCCAGAAGCATGTATTTCTCTATCAGTAGAACTAGTATAAACCTTAACACCCTTTAAATAAAGTTTATTAATAGTATTAGCAATAGCTCTACCATTACCAGGAATAGCACTAGAAGAAAATATTACTATATCTGCAGGACTAAGTTTAATTTGTTTATGAGTTCCATCAGCAATCCTAGAAAGTGCAGCCAAAGGTTCTCCTTGAGTACCAGTACATAAAAGAGCAACTTCTCCAGGTTTCATGTTATTGGCAACCTCCGGAGTAATTAATACATCCTTAGCATCAATATATCCACCCTCCATAGAAATATTTATATTATTCTCCATACTTCTACCAAAGATACAAACTTTTCTATTGTATTTTTTACACGTTTCAATGATATGTTTTAATCTATATATATTAGAAGCAAAGGTTGCAATAATAAGTCTATTGTTTTGATGTTTCGAAAAAACCTCATTCAAAGCTTCATCAACTTTAGATTCCGACATAGAAAAACCTTCATCTAAAACATTAGTACTTTCACTCATTAAAAGAGTAACTCCGTCTTTAGAAATTTCACTAATTCTAGTAAAATCAGTAACTGGACCAATAGGAGTCAAATCAAACTTAAAGTCTCCAGTTTCCACTACTGTACCATTCGGAGTCTTAACACATATACCATGTGAATCTGGTACAGAATGGGTTGTTCTAAAAAATGATATTTCGAAATTTTTATATTTTAATTTGTCATTGCTTTCATATGGTCTAAGTCCTTTATAATTTATATTCCTATCAGCAAGTTTCTTTTTAATAAGAGCATATGCTTGATTAGGAGCATAAATACTAGGAATATTAACATTTTGAAGAAGAAAAGGTATAGCACCAATATGATCCTCATGGCCATGAGTAATAATAAGAGTCTTAATCTTTCTCTCGTTATTCTTTAAAAACTCAAAATCAGGAAGAACATAGTCAATTCCTCTTAATTCCTCTTCTGGAAATATAACCCCAGCATCTATTATTACAATTTCATCATTATGCATTAAAACATACATATTTTTACCGACTTCTCCAAGTCCACCTAAAGCAAAGACATAAGTTTTGCCTTTCTTAAACATTATAATCTCCTTTCAATTAAATTTTTATAAAAGAATCAACCTCATTAATTATACACTATATTTTACAATTTGTCATTATTTTTAGAAAAGTTATCCAAATAAAATACTACTAACTATTAAAATTATTGCCTTTTTTTATATTAAAATTTGTAGTATAATATATATTAGTTTCAAGGAGGTGTACTATGGATAATCAAATAAATGAAATAAGAAAAGCAAACGATATAGTAGATGTTATCTCTAGTTATTTGCCCCTTGCTAAAAAAGGAAAAAACTATTTTGGAGTATGTCCCTTTCATGATGATACCAATCCCAGCATGAGTGTTTCAAAAGATAAACAAATATATAAATGTTTTTCATGTGGAGCAAGTGGTAATGTAATAACCTTCATAATGGATTATGAACATGTAGACTTTAAAGAAGCACTATCAGTCTTAGCTAAAAAAGCAGGAATAAGTTTCCAAGGAGGAAATGTAAAAAACACTACAACTAAATACGATAAATATTATAAAATGTATGACTTGGCGTTAAAACTGTATCAAAACAATATAAACAGTTCATTAGGGAAAAATGCCATAGAATATCTAGAAAATAGAAAAATATCAAAAGACTTAATAAAAGAGTTTAAAATAGGTTTATCATTAGATAAAAACTCTTTAACAAATATTTTAACCAAAAAAGACTATAGCACCATAGAACTAGAACAATATGGTCTAGGAAATGGATATAATGATTTATATGTAAATAGAATAATGTTCCCATTATTTGACACCAATAATAAACCAGTAGGATTCTCAGGAAGAATATATAACACTCAAGATACAAGCAAATATATAAATACAAAAGAAACACCAATATTCAAAAAAGGAGAACTTCTTTATAATTATTACAGAGCAAAAGCATATGTAAGAGAGAAAAAAAATGTAATAATAACCGAAGGATTCATGGATGTAATAAGATTATATTCTGTAGGAATTAAAAATGCCATAGCACTAATGGGAACAGCTCTAACAAAACAACAAATAAACTTATTAAAAAGACTATCACACGATATATATATATGTTTAGATGGAGATAGTGCCGGAAAAAAAGCAACCCTAAAAGTAGGAGAAGAATTAACAGAAGCCGGTTGCAACATAAAAGTAATATCCTTAACAGAAAACAAAGATCCCGATGAATACATATTAAAATACGGAAAAGAAGGCTTTAAAGCCCTTTATGAAAATGCAGTGCCTTATAGCGAATACAAACTATATCATATGAGAGATGGCCTAGATTTATCTAATTTAGAAGAAAAATCAAACTATATAAACCAAGTACTAAAAGAGATAAGACAAGAAGACGACGAAATAAAACAAGAACTATTGTTAAAAAAACTATCCCTAGAATTTGACATAGATATAAATATTTTAAAAAATAGCTTGAAAAAAATCGAAAAGTATAGTAAAATTGAAGCGTTAAAAACAAATCCGGCACCAAAAAAGAAATTAGATAAATATCAAAAAGCAACATATGATATTCTTTATATAATGTTAAACAGCTATGAAAAAACAAAAATATATGAAAAAAAACTAAACTATCTTCCATATAAAGAAGCAAGATATTTAGCAAATGAAATTATCTATACTTATAAAATGCATGGATCTTTAGTTTTAGCAGACTTCATAACAAGTTTAACAGACAAAGAAAGTCTATTAAATGAAACAAAAGAAGTCCTAAAATATGCAGGGGATGACGAGGCTAATCTAGAAGCATTTGATGATTATATGACAGTAATAAAAGATTATAATAAGAACCAAGAAATAAATAGGTTAAAAAGTTTAATAAAAGAAGAAATCGATCCTGTCAAAAAAGCAAAACTTTTAGAAAAGATAAGACTCGTAAAAATAGGGAGTGAATTTTAATGATAAACGAAATCAAATCCTTCGAAGAAAGAAAACAAGAATTATTAGAACTAGGTAAAAAAAACGATAATAAAGTAACATTTGAAGAAATGGCTGAACATTTAAAAGGCCTAGAACCAGATAGTGACTCACTAGATGAACTATACAATATGTTCGTTCAAAATGGCATAGAAATAGTATCGAATGAAACAAATGATGAACCAGAGGACGATGATGATGACGATGCAGGAATAATAATAAATGATTCACCAAACAAAGATATAAAAATAAACGATCCAGTAAGAATGTACTTAAAAGAAATAGGTAGAATAAACTTATTAACAAGTGAAGAAGAATATGAATATGCCCTTCAAGTAGAAGAAGGAAATGAAGACGCAAAAAGAATACTTGCTGAATCAAACTTACGTTTAGTCGTATCAATAGCCAAAAGATATGTCGGAAGAGGAATGGCCTTTCTAGATTTAATCCAAGAAGGAAACATAGGACTTATGAAAGCTGTAGAAAAATTTAATCCAAGCAAAGGATATAAATTTTCAACATATGCAACATGGTGGATAAGACAAGCAATAACCAGAGCAATAGCAGACCAAGCAAGAACAATAAGAGTACCTGTTCATATGGTAGAAACTATAAATAAACTTGCAAGAATTCAAAGACAATTAACCCAAGAATTAAATAGAGAACCAAGTGATAAAGAACTAGCAGAAAAACTAGGAATAACCGAAGAAAAAGTAAGAGAAGTAATGAAAATATCACAAGAACCAGTATCATTAGAAACACCAATAGGCGAAGAAGACGACTCACATTTAGGAGACTTCGTACCAGATGAAAGAATGATGTCCCCAGAAGAATATGCAACCGCAGAACTACTAAAAGAAGAACTAGGAAGTGTATTAGATACTCTTACAGAAAGAGAAGAAAAAGTATTAAAATTAAGATTTGGTTTAGATGATGGACAATGTAGAACTCTAGAAGAAGTAGGACAAATATTCGGAGTAACAAGAGAAAGAATAAGACAAATAGAAGCCAAAGCTCTTAGAAAAATGAGACATCCATCAAGAAGTAAAAAATTAAAAGACTTCCTAACAGACTAATGAATATATCAAAAAGATTAAGAGCTATCGGAGATTTAATCGAAGATAACTCTTTTATATTAGATGTTGGATGTGATCATGCTTTACTAGATATATACGTAACAACAAAAAATAAAAATATAAAAGCAATAGCAAGTGATATAAACAAAGGTCCATTAGAAAATGCTAAACAAAATATAAAAAAATATAATTTAGAAGATAAAATAATACTAAAACAAGCAAATGGTCTAGAATCATATCAAAAAGGTATAGACACAATAATACTATCTGGACTAGGTTCCACAACTATAGTAGATATTTTAAAACAAAAAAAAGAAATATTAAAAGAAATAAAACAAATAATAATATCCTCTAATAACGATTATAAATATTTAAGAGAAAACTTAAAAACATTAGGATTTGTCCCAGAAAAAGAACTAATCATAAAAGATAAAAATAAGTACTATCAAGTAATAAAGTTTAAAAAAGGAACAAAAAAGTATAAAAAATATGAATTAAAATATGGAACCCCATCAAAAGATCTTATTTATATAGAATATTTAAATTATAATAAAAATAAGTTACAAGATATATATAAACAGTTAAAGTTAAAACACTTAATAACAAAAATCAAATTAAAACAAGAAATAAAATATATAAATAAAACTTTGCAAAAACAAAATAACACATAGAATTAACCAATTTTAAAGTTAATTCTTTTTATTTTTATTAAAATTTGATATAATTTACCTATAGAACATATAGGATGTGGAATTTATGTATTTAAAAGAAATAAAAGCTTCAGGATTTAAATCCTTTGCAGATAAAATAAACTTAAACTTAAATGATAATATAACATGTATAGTAGGACCTAATGGAAGTGGTAAAAGTAATATAGTAGATGCAGTAAAATGGGTCATGGGAGAGCAATCAGTAAAAACTCTAAGAGGCTCAAACAATATGTCAGATGTAATATTTTCCGGTTCAAAAAGCAGAAAATCGTTAAACTTAGCCTCAGTAACACTAGTATTCGATAATACAGATTCATACCTAAAAGTACCATATACAGAAATAGAAATCACAAGAAAAGTATATAGAAGTGGAGAAAACGAATACTTTCTAAATGGCGAAAAATGTAGATTAAAAGACATAAATGACCTATTTCTAGATAGTGGAATAGGTAAATATGCCTTCAATATAATATCCCAAGGAGAAGTAGCAAATATCATAAACAGCACTCCATATGAAAGAAGAGCAATCTTTGAAGAAGCCGCCGGAGTATTAAAATATAAAAAAAGAAAAGAAGAAGCTCTAAGAAAACTAGATAAAACAAAAGAAAACATGACAAGAATTGAAGATATAATAATCGAACTAACAGAAAGAATAGAACCACTAAAAGCTCAAAGATCCGCTGCAATCAAATATCTAGATTATCAAGAAAAGTTAAGTGATGTAGAAATAGCCTTAATAGTTCATGATCTAGAAAATCTAAACAATAAATTTCACGAAAACGAAACAAAAATAGAAGAAACTCAAAACGAAATAGCTAAGTTAATGGGTGCCTCAACATCCAAAGATATAGACCTAGAAAACTATAAACAAGAACTAATAAAAACAAATGAAAAAATAGCAAGTTTAAACAAAGAATATATTGAATTAACCAAAGAACTAGAAAGACTAAACGGAGAAAAAAACATCTTAAGTGAAAGAAGTAAATACGAAAGCAATGACTTAAAAGTACATGAAAATATAACAAATTTAAAAGAAAAAAGTCTTCTTCTAAAAAATGAAATAACCTCTCAAACAAATGATATTAAACAGTTAACAAGTTTAAAAACCAATACAATAAATGAAAAAAACTCTATACAAAAAGCACTAGAAACTATAACAAAAGAAAAAAGAAAAATAGAAGAAAACATATCTCAAAACACCAAACAAGAAACAGAGATAAATTATAAAATAAAATATCTAACAGACTATATAGAACAAGGAGGAAACACCTCTCCAAATGTAAAAAAAGTATTATCAAATCCAAAATTAAAAGGAATACATAACACAATATCAAATCTGATAAAAACAGAAGATAAATACTTAATAGCATTAACAATAGCCCTAGGCGGAGCAAAAGATTATATAATAGTAGATACCCCAGAAAATGCAAAAAGTGCTATAAACTTCTTAAAAGAAAACAATCTAGGAAGAGTAACATTTTATCCGTTAAGTGTAATAAAACCAAGACATATAGATGAAACAACAAAAAACATCTTAACAAAAGAACAAGGCTATATAGATACCATAGATAACATAGTAACATACAATCAAACATACCAAAACATAATAAAACATCAGTTAGGAACAACAATATTAGTAGAAAATATAGATAATGCTAACATAATAAGTAAAAAAATAAATAACCGGTACAGAATAATAACATTATCCGGAGAATCAATAAACGTCGGAGGATCCATAACTGGAGGAAAAGTAAAAACAAATAATATAATAAGTGAAAGATATGAATTACAAAAACTAGAAGCAAAAATAAAAACAATAACTAACTCTACAGAAGAATTAAATAAAAAATATCAAGAAAAATTACTAGAAGAAAAAGAATTGCAAAACAAAATATTCCAAATAGAAAAACAAAAAGTAATAGAAGAAGAAGAACTAAGGACAAAAGAAGAAATCTTAAAACAAAGCATAGAAGAACTAAACAAAATAACAAATGAATTAAACAATCTAGGAGGAATAGTAAACAATACCTTAAAAGATCAAGAACAACAACTAATGGAAAAATATTACAAAGTAATGTCCAAAAAACAAGAAACAGAAAAAACTACGAAACAAGAAATAAATAATAAAGAAAAACTAGAAACAAAAATAGATGAACTAGAAGCATCATTTAGATTAAATAACACTGCAGTAAGAACATTAGAAAACAACTTAAAAGAATATGAAATATCAAATACCAAAAGCAGTGTCAAAATGGATAATTTACTAAGTATATTAAGTGAAACATATCAAATGACATTCGAAAAAGCAAAAGAAAACTATATCTTAGAAATAGATGAAGAAATAGCAAGAAAAAATGTAAATGAATACAAAAGAGTAATAAAAAATATAGGAGTAGTAAATGTAGCATCAATAGAAGAATATGATAGAATAAACACACGATATGAATTCATGAAAAAACAAAATAATGATTTAAAAGAAGCATCAGAAAAACTATTAGAAATAATAAGTGAATTAGATGAAGTAATGAAAGATGAATTCTTAAAGTCATTTAAACAAGTACAAATAGAATTTGATAAAGTATTTAAATCCCTATTTGGCGGAGGAGAAGCCAAACTAGAACTAACAGATAGTAAAAATCTATTAGAAACAGGAATAAATATAAATGTAACACCACCAGGGAAAAAACTATCAAGTATCAATCTCTTATCCGGTGGGGAGAAAACTCTGACTGCAATTAGTATCTTATTTGCAATTCTAAATATAAAAAGTATTCCATTCTGTTTATTTGACGAAGTAGAAGCAGCACTAGATGAAGCAAATGTTGATAGATTTGGAAATTATCTAAAAAAATATAATGGTAAAACACAGTTAATAATAATAACACACAAAAAGAAAACAATGGAATATGCAAATACTCTTTACGGAATAACAATGCAAGAGTCCGGAGTGTCAAAACTAGTAAGTGTAAAATTAGTTGATTAACAAATAAAAGTTTAATACTTTGTAATAATTAAATAGAGTAATCTAATATAAAAGTGGAAAATGTATAAGAGAATATTTTGTTTTCTTATACATTTTTTGTGTTAAAAGATAAAAATGGTCATTTTACATGGAATTTATTCTTATATATAATGCATATGGAGGTGTTAATCTTGATGGCGAAACCATTCTATGATGCAAGATATGACGCGGTATTTAAAAATGCCGTGGCTAGAGATGAAGAAGTATTTAAATATTTTTTAAAATATGCTTTAGAAAGAGAAATAAAGTCATATAAAATAATTCCAAATGAATTACCTAAAAAAGAGTTTTCTATAAAAAGTAAGACTTTAGATATAAATGTAAAAACAGATATAGGGAATATAATAGTAGAGATTAATAATGGTTTTTATACAAGTCTTCCAATAAGAAATCTAGCATATTTATCAAGTGTGTTTTCAAATAGTGTATCAAGAGGAGATTCATATGATAATGTACCACTTCATATCTTACTTAATATAACATGGGGAAAAGGAATAAAGGGGGAAATACTAACAGAATATTATGTACAATCAGAGAAAGGAATAAAGTACTGTGATAGAATGTTAATAAGAGAAATAAATATGGATTTATTACTAAATATATGGTATCATGGTGATAGAAACAAGGCATTAAACTATAGTCATTTCTTGATGCTTGGATTAAATATGAAAGATTTAAATGTTTTGTATAAAGAGAAAGGATATAAGTTTATGAAAAAGTATATGGATAATGTAGAAGAATTAAATAATGATACAGAATTTGTAAATGTAATATCACCAGAAAAAGATAATGAAATGGTAATAAATACTTTAAAGAACGAAGCAATTAAGGAAGGATATGAACAAGGAATTAAGGAAGCAATGAAAGAAGCTAAAGAAAAAGCTATAAAAGAAGTAAGAAAAGAAACATTAAAAGAGGGAAAACACACTAAAGCATTAGAAACTGCTAAAAACATGTTAAATAAAAAGCTAGATATAAAACTAGTATCAGAATGCACAGGATTATCAGTGAAAGAAATAGAAAATCTACAATAACATTACATGTTTTATCTAAAAACAAAATTTTTATTGCTTTTTAACCAAAATTAGTATATCATTTATATAGAATAGGGGTGATATCATGGCTAAAGGTGATTTCAATATTGAAGAACC
This sequence comes from uncultured Bacilli bacterium, assembly GCA_934101575.1. Classification (GTDB taxonomy): domain Bacteria; phylum Bacillota_I; class Bacilli_A; order RF39; family UBA660; genus UMGS1449. The sequence goes on along the minus strand of CAKORJ010000001.1, from coordinate 605,703 downwards.
AGATTACTACGCAGATGATGAATCTATTTCCGAAGATAATCTTGATAAAAACTCCGAAGAAACAGTAAAACAAGAACCAAAAAAAACAACACCAACAGATTTATATCGTCAAGATTATGGAGAAAATTCTGATTTCAGTAACATTGGAGTTAATAAAGATTTAAATTATATAGATAATTCAAATGTTGTTTTTGAAGATAAATCAGATTTAACACCAGAAGAAAGAGTAAAAGATTTTCTAAGTTCAATCAATAAACAAGTTGTAATAGTAATAGCAGGAATTTTATTATTAATACTAGTAACATTATTAGTGATATTTGCATACATTTCAAAAGATAGAGCTTCATATTATACAAATATAATAGTTCCAAAAGTAGTATATATGGGAGAAACAGGAGCAGTTTCAGTAATAGCAAATGGTAAAAAAGATTTAGACCAAACAGTAACAAAATTTACATCAAAAAACCCAAAAGTCTTAACAGTATTAAATGAAGAGGTAAAAGGAAAAGAAACAGTAAACACACTAGTGCCAATTCAAGAAGGCAAATCAACAATAGAAATAGTTTCAACATTAAACGGAAAAAATATGGCAAAAGAAAAAAAACAAATAATAGTATGTCCTGCATTTAATAATGATCTGTTGTTAAATGAAAACATCTCTGTAGTAGAAGGAACAGCATATGACTTAAAAATAGACTTTGGCGAAGGAGAATGCTCTAAAGATATAATATATGAATCAAGTGATGAAAGTATCATGACAGTAAACGATGCCGGAAGAATAATGGGAGTAAAAGCAGGAAATGCTATTTTAACCATTAAAAAAGGAGCAAGAAGTATCTCAGTAAATGTAGCAATAACAAAAGAACATATAGAAATGAAATCATTTACAGTTACTCCAGAAAAAGTTCAATTAACACCAGGAGAAAATATAAGAATAAAAATAGGATACAATCCAATAAATTCAACCTCTACTAGTATGTATTTCACTACTACCGATGATACAGTTGCAACAATAAGTGATGGAGGACTAATAACAGCCTTAAAGCCAGGTGAAGTAACAATAACTGTTCATCCACTAAACACAACTATGTATAAAGAAATAAAAGTAGTAGTAGCAAAAGAAGTTTCTTCCGAAGGGACAGAAGTAACAGAAATAACTTTAAATAAAAACGAACTAAATATGACTCAGGGAGAAACAGAAAAAATACTAGTAACCTTAACACCAGACAATGCCAAAAATAAAAAAGTATCATGGAAAAGCTCAGATGAAAGTGTAGTTAGCATAACAGGAAATGGAGTAGTCTTAGCTAAAAAAGAAGGAACAGCAGATGTAACAGTAACAGCAAACAACAATATTTCTAAGACAGTAAGAGTAAAAGTAGCAAAGATGAGACCTCCGATGATAACAGCAAGCGACAACATAGACACTAACCAGTGGCATAACAGAGCATATGTATTGAACTTCACAGGATCAGAAAATGGAGTATCATATTATTACGGAAAAACTGAAAGTCAAATGAATAATAAAGGTTCAAGAGTAACAATCAAACAAGATGAAAAAGCAACATATTATGTAAAAGCTTGTAAAAATAATGTTTGTAGTAGCACAGTAAAATACATATCAAAACTAGATGCAACAAAACCAAAAATACAAACAGTCGCAGGTATAGATACAACAGCAACTAAACAAGATGTTGTAAAAATAGCCATGCAAGACTCAACAAGCCTAGTACAAAGATGGTGTGTAACTACAGTAGACAGTTCAAACACATGTAAATGGACTACTATCCAAACAGCACTAAGCCCAGTAGTATCATATACAGCAACATATAACGGAACATATTATGCCTTTGCAAAAGATACAGCTGGAAACATAAGTGATGGCTATCAATTTCAAATAACAAACATAGAATAAGGACAAAAAGTCCTTTTCTTTTTGAATAAAAAAAATATAAAAATCCACAATAAGTATGGTGATAAATATGTTAGGAGAAATATTAAACGTAACAGGAAGAGCTATACTTTCCTTAGTAACATTATTTTTAATAACAAAAATGTTAGGTAAAAAACAAGTTTCTCAGCTAAGTCTATTTGATTATGTAATAGGAATATCAATAGGTAACTTTGCCGCAGAAATGACAATAAACTTAGATTCAAATATTTTACACGGTACCCTAGCAGTAGTACTATTCGGAGTAATTGCTTACATAATATCAATAGGAACCATGAAAAGTATTTTTTTAAGAAGATTTTTTTCTGGAGTGCCAACAATCCTAATAGAAGATGGAAAATTTCTAAAAGAAGGCTTAAAAAAAGTAAAATTCGATATAAATGATTTCTTAGAACAAGCACGAGAACAAGGATATTTCGACATAAATGAAATAGCCTATGCAGTAATGGAAGCAAGTGGAAAAATAAGTATCATGCCCAAAAGCGAATACAACCCAGTAACAAATAAAGATATGAAAATCAAAAAAGAAAAAGCATGTTTACTAGCCAATGTAATTATAGATGGTAACATAATGGAAGAAAACTTAAAAAAATATGATAAAACAAAAACTTGGCTGGAAAAAGAATTAAAAAAACAAAACAAAAAAGCACAGGATATATTTTTAGCAACATTAGACAAACAAAACAATTTAAATCTATATGAACAAACAAGCCATAAAGCAACAGATGTCCTAGAGTAGTCTTGTAAAAGAAGATAAAATATGTTATCATTAACACGAGGTAATCATATGAAAATAAGGCTTTTTTTATTAACAATAGTAATGACAATTATTTTAACAGGATGCTCCTTCGATCCATACCAAAATCCAAAATATGGTGAAATGGCCATAGATGCTTGGTTTAATGACAAAACACTAGGAGAAAAACGAAAAGAAATAGAAAATATAGACGAATTAGTATCCAAAAATTGTACATTTGTGGAAAGCAAAGGAAATAAATACGTTTTCTCATGTGAAATAGTCTACAAAGAAAAAGGAGAAACAGTTATTCCACTATCTAAAAACAGTACAATAAAAGTATATACAGTGTTTATAAAAGAAAAAGGCAAGAAATATGATTATAAAGTATACAACTCTTCTTATAAAAACAAAGTATGGGAAGAAGATGAATACTTAGACTATTAAAGGAGGATATTATGAGTAAAAAGACATGGACATACATATTTGGAATACTATTAATACTATTTGGAGTAGTGTTTCTAATAAGTCCAAAAGATACATTTGCAACAATAGTACTAATAGCAGGAGTAATCTTAATAGTATACGCAAGTGTAGGAATAATAACAGCAATAGCTAGTAAAAATCCATATGCATCATATACAATAGGAGGATCAATTCTAGGACTAATATTTGGTATAATATTAGTAAATAACACAGATGCCGCAGTGAAAGTAGTACCAGTAGTGCTAGGAATTTGGTTATTTATATCCGGACTAACAAGTCTAATATTTACAACTAAAGTAACAAAAGACACAAGATCTCTAATAGGACCAATAACCAGAATAATACTAGGGGTAATAGCGTTTGCCTTACCAATAATACCAGTTGTAGGAGCAGGGATTTTTCTAGGAATAGTATTAATCCTATCAGGAATCTCCACAATAACAAATGAAAAAAATGAAGAAGTTATTTACAAAGTAAAAGTAAAAAAATAAAAAAGGTGTTGAATAACATCTTTTCTTTATGATAAAATGATTTTGGTGATATAAGTGGAATATAAAATAACATCGCTAGATGAGCGAGAAACTATCGAATTAGCAGAAAATTTAGAAAGTGAAAAATTTCCAAACATGGTAATATGTTTAAAAGGAGATTTAGGAAGTGGAAAAACAGTATTCACTAAAGGATTTGCAAACGCTTTAGGAATAACAGATACCATAACTTCGCCAACATTTAATATAGTAAAAGAATATTATGGCGGAGAAATGCCATTGTTTCATATGGACGTTTACAGAATAGATGAAGCAAATGTCCAAATAGATTTTCCAGAGTATTTTGTAAAAAAAGGAGTATCAATCATAGAATGGTCAGATATGATAAAAGATGAACTACCAAATGAAAGATTAGAAATTTCTTTCAAAATACTAGGAGAAAATAAAAGAATGTTAATTATTAAGCCATATGGTAAAAAATATGAAGACTTATGTGAGGCAGTACTATGATAAGTCTTTTTTTAAATACTTCCTCAAACTTTCTAAATATAGGATTAGCAAAGAATAACAAAATAACAAAAGAAATATATAAACAGTTAGATAAAGATCTATCAAAAGAAACCTTATATCTAATAAAAAGTCTATTAGATGAAGAAAATCTAACACCAAATGACATAGATGAAATAATATGTGTAAAAGGGCCAGGCTCATTTACAGGACTAAGAGTCGGAGTAACAATAGCAAAAACAATGGCATACTTTTTAGATAAAAATTTATATAGCACATCAAGTCTAGATGTAATGGCAACTTCTAAGCAAAATGACATAATAGTTCCGTTAATAGATGCCAGAAGAGGATATGTATATGCCAAGATATATGACAAAGATTATAATATAATAATGGAAGAAAAGTATATAAAATTGGAAGAACTACAAGAAAAAGTAAAAGAACTAAATAAAAAAACAACATACATATCAAATAATACATTTGAATTTGAAGTAAAAAAATATAAACCAGATCTAAATAGATTCTATAAGTATGGAACAAAAACAAAAGAAAATCCAATGTCATTTGTACCAAACTATTTAAAAAAGACAGAAGCCGAGGAAAAATTAAATGATAATAAAGATAACAAATAGTAATATATATCTATTAGAAGACTCATTTATAAAAAAAGAAACAATAAAACATGAATTAAATAATAATCCATTTGCAATAATAAAAATATATATAGAAGAAAATATAGTAAAAGGATATATATACTATAGTGATATATATGACAGAATAGAAATAAATAACATAGAAGTAGATAAAAATTATAGAAATAATAAAATAGGAACAAAGCTGTTAGAAAATCTAATAAAAGAAAACAAAGATATAACACTAGAAGTAAAAATAACAAATGAAATAGCAATAAATTTATATAAAAAGTTTAACTTCAAAAAACAAGCTATAAGAAAAGGATATTATAATGGAATAGATGGAGTTCTAATGGAAAGAAAGAAGTGAAAAAATGAAAGATACATATATATTAGGAATAGAATCAAGTTGTGATGAAACATCATGCTCTATAGTAAAAAATGGAACAGAAGAGATAAATACAGTAATATTAAGTCAAATAGATATACATACACTATATGGCGGAGTAGTACCAGAAATAGCGAGTAGAAATCATGTGAAAGATATAGTGTTTGTAATAGATAAATGTCTAAAAGATTCAAAACTTGAAATGAAAGATATATCAGCGATAGCAGTAACCCACGGACCAGGACTTGTAGGATCACTTCTAGTAGGGCTAGAAGCCGCAAAAACTCTTGCATATATCTATGACAAACCATTAGTACCAGTTCATCACATAAGAAGCCATATATATGCAAATAGCATAGAACAAGAACTAAAATTTCCACTTATGGCTCTAATAATAAGCGGAGGACACACAGAATTGTTATATATGAAAGATCACTTTGATTATAAAGTAGTAGGACAAACACTAGATGATGCCGTTGGAGAATGTTATGACAAAGTAGGAAGAGTAATAAATGTTCCATATCCAGGAGGACCTGTTATAGATAAACTAGCACATCAAGGAATAGCAAGTTATGAATTGCCTCTTCCACTAAATGACGATAGCTTTAATTTTAGTTTCAGTGGTCTAAAAAGTGCAGTAATAAACTTAGTACATAATCTAGATCAAAAAAATGAACCATTAAAAAAAGAAGATCTAGCAGCATCATTTCAAAAAATAGTAGTAGAATCACTAACAACAAAAACAATAAAAGCAATGAAAAAATATAATGTTAAAAACCTAATATTAGCCGGAGGAGTCGCAGCAAATACTGGAATAAGAGAAGAATTTAATAAACTAAAAGAAGAAAATGGTTTTAAATTTTCTTATCCTAGCATAAAATATTGTACAGATAATGCAACAATGGTAGCCGCGGCAGGGTATTATTTATACAAAGAAGGAAGAACAAGTGATATAGAAATAAATGCAAATTCTGGAGCAAAATTTAGTTAAAAACAAAAAAATAAAAAAAATTTTCTAAAAATACTTGCCAAAACTAAAAATATATAGTAACATTTATATTGCTTAGTGAAGAGAGAGCAAATGGGCTTGTAGCTCAGCTGGTTAGAGCGCACGCCTGATAAGCGTGAGGTCGATGGTTCAAGTCCATTCAGGCCCACCATTTTATGCCTCAATAGCTCAGTCGGTTAGAGCACTTGACTGTTAATCAAGGGGTCCTAGGTTCGAGTCCTAGTTGAGGCGCCATTTTTAAATGGCCAGTTGGTGAAGCGGTTGAACACACTGCCCTTTCACGGCAGCATTCACGGGTTCAAATCCCGTACTGGTCACCAAATATAAAAGTAAACCCCTAAGGGGTTTTTTATTTCATATTAAAGGGGGAAAATATGAGCAATAACAAAGAACTAATAAATGAAGAGTATATGAATTGGGTACAAAAATTTCTAAATGATAAAGCAGGTTTTGGAAGTGATTTCTATAAATACAACACAGAAGGAGCAACACAAGAAGATATAAGAAATGTGAAAAATTTAGAATATTTTTATAGATTGACCGAAGCCTATGCCGAAAAAAATCAAATAGAACCAATAATAAGTGAAGGAAACACATTTTTAATAAAAAGATTTTATATAAAACACCAAGATAAAAAATATAACATAGGATATATAAGCGATCAAAACACAGTATTTACCTTATCAGAAGTCCTAAGTGAAACAGATGAAGAAACCATAGACTTCAAAAATATAGAAGAATATCAAAAACAGTTAAGAAAAAAAGTTCGTAGTATAAAAACCAGAGAAGAATATCAAAAAGAAACACGTAAACAAAAAACAAGAAAACAATAATCAAACAAAGACCTTGCTAAAATATTAGGTCTTTTTTAATTTGTTGTATTTAATGGTTATAATTGCTATAATAAACCCAAAAGGAGGATTATCTATGAACTTGTTTGATTATAATGAAAATACTAATTTAAAGCCATTAGCAGAAAAGGCAAGACCCCAGAAATTAGAAGATTTTGTTGGACAAGAAGACATAGTTGGTAAAAATTCTCTTCTTAGAAAAACAATAGAAAACGACAACATTTCCTCTATAATCTTTTATGGTCCTCCAGGAACAGGAAAAACAACACTTGCCAAAATAATAGCCAACACAACTTCATCTAGCTTTCATCAACTAAGTGCAGTAGAAAGTGGAGTAAAAGATATAAAACAAATAGCAGCACTTGCCAAAATGAATAAGTCTAACAAGAAAAATACTATATTATTTATAGATGAAATTCACAGATTCAATAAACAACAACAAGATACATTACTTCCTTATGTTGAAAATGGAGATATTATTCTAATTGGAGCTACGACAGAAAACCCATCATTTGAAATTAATTCAGCACTTCTTTCAAGAAGTAAAGTTTATGTATTACATGGACTATCAAATGATAATTTAAAAGATATATTAAACAAAGCCTTAAAAGACTATTATCCAAATATAAAAATAGAAAAAGAAGCAAGTGATATAATAGTAAACTCTTCAAATGGAGATGCTAGAAGCCTACTGAATACATTAGAAAACACGATCAAATGCTTGCCCAAAACCAAAACAAAAATAACAAAACAATTATTAGAAACAATAATGAGCGAAACAACATTCCTCTATGATAAAAATGGAGAAGAACACTATAATTTAATAAGTGCTTTACATAAATCATTAAGAAATAGTGATGTAGACGCATCCTTATATTATTTAGCACGAATGTTTGAAACCGGAGAAGACCCACTCTATATTGCCAGGAGGCTCATTAGATTTGCTTCCGAAGACATAGGTCTTGCAAATTCAAATGCACTAGTTCAAGCAGTAGCAGTCTTTGATGCTTGTAAATATATAGGTTCTCCAGAATGCAATGTTAATTTAGCCCAGGCAGTAGTGTACCTAGCAACATCTCCAAAATCAAATTCACTTTACACAGCATATGAAAAAGCAAAAGAAGTAGCAAAAAAAACTCCTCATGTAAAAGTTCCTAATAGATTAAAAAATGCTGTAACTAAGTTAGATGAAGAAATGGGCTATGGAAAAGGATATGAATATTCACAAGATTATAAATACAAAATGACAGACATGAAATGTTTACCAGATAGCCTGCTTAATCAAAAATTTTATTTTCCTAGTCAATCAGGTAATGAAAAAAATGTAAAAGTTAGATTAGAACAAATTAATAGAATCAAAACGCAAATTACAAAAAACCAAAAATAAGTGAAAAGTAAGTGAAAAGCCTTGCTTTTTTTACTGAAAAGTGGTATAATCTGTACGATTAAATGAAGGGGGCAATAAATATGGAAAAGAGGAAAAAAGTATCAATAATAGAAACAGGAATAATAGATGGACAAATGTCATTTAAATACTATCTACAAGATGCAGTAAAAGACTTTGATCAAATGGACTTTTCTTCAAAAGAAAAAGCAATTAAAGAAACAAAAGAAAAATATGAAGAAAACATGCGAAAAGTAGGAAAAGAATACGGCTTTGATGGAGAAAAACTAGTTGTACCATATGATAATGGTATAAAGTACAGACCAGGTGAGTACTTCATTGCAGACGAAAAAATATATCAAAAAGATAAAAATCTTAAAAAAGTAAAAACACCCGGAGATATAGTATTATTAAAAAAAGATAATCCAGGAATAACAATAGGTTATCCTGTCTCAGATGATCCAGTAGTAATAATGGAAGATCAAAAAAAAGGAATAACAGCATTAGCACATTGTGGATTAAGACAAATAGGAGATAGAATTCCATTACACATGATAAATGCTTTAAAAAAAGAAGCAGGTTCAAGTCTAGATGACATAAAAGTATACATAAGTTCTAATTTAAAACAAGAAAGCAATAGAATAATACTAAAACCAAAAGCAATAAAAAATAATCCTGAATTATGGAAAGGTTGCATAAAAAAGAGGTTTACTTTCTATCAAGGACAAAATACTATCCAAAAACTAATAAACTTATCTATAGGATTAATATGTAGTAACATAGATCAAGAACAAGCAATAATAAACATGATAACAAATAGAGGAATCCCAGAAGAAAACATAACTGTAAACAAGAAAAACACTTATACAGAAGCGACTTTATATTCAAGTACAAAATCAAAAATGTTACATGAGCCAGTAATAGACGGAAAATATTTAGTTGGGGCATACTATGAAGACTCACTTCCACAATATACAGTAGAAAAAGGTAGAACAAGAAAACTATAAAAAGTTCTCCTTTTTTTATTACTTTCAAAACATTACTTGCTTATTATTACTAAAAATGATAAAATAAATATGAAAAAAATGAGGTGAATTATGGAAAATACAATGATATTTAGAGTAGACGAATTAGAAAATTACATGATAACAGAAACATTATCCCACGTAAACAATGCTCTAAATGAAAAAGGATACAATGGAATTAATCAAATAGTAGGATACCTAATGAGTGGCGATTTAGGATATATATCAAGCTATAAAGATTCAAGAAAAAAAATTCAAAAATTAGAAAGAGAAAAAATATTAGAAGCACTTCTTAAATACTACTTAAAGGATGTAAAATGAGATATTTAGGATTAGATTTAGGAAAAAAATCACTAGGACTTGCAATATCAGATAGAACAGGAACAATTGCAACATTCTACAAAAATATCAGATATGAAAATGAAGAAAATCTAATAAAAGAATTAATAGAAATAATAAACAAAGAAAATATAGATAAATTAGTATTAGGATATCCAAAAAACATGGATAACTCCGAAGGCTTTAGAACAAAAGAAACAAAAGAGTTCAAACAAAAGTTAGAAAAGCAAATAGATAAAGAAATAATTTTACAAGATGAAAGGCTATCAACAAGAATGGCAGAAAGTGTCCTAATAGACGCAGATTTATCAAGAAAAAAAAGAAAAAAAGTAATAGATGGCTTATCTGCCGTAGTAATACTAAAAGCTTACTTGGACAGAAAGGAAAAGTGATAGTATGAGTGAAGAAATAAAAAAGATGATAGATGAACAAATAAAAAATAATGTTCAAGAGTTAAGTGAAAATTCATTTATAATCTTTAATGAAAAAGGTGAAAGCAAAGTATTTTATAAGTTACTGGAATTTGACGATCAAGAAACACAAAAAAGATATAGGGCTTATACTGCTTATGAAAAAGATGAAAATGGAAGTAACATAGTATATGGTTCTGAAATACAAGAAGAAAACGGTTATACGAAACTACAAAGCATTACTTCAGAAAAAGTTTGGAAAGTAATAGAGACAACATTAAGAACAATAGATGAAAGTGGAAAGAATAATGAAGAGCAAGCATAAAAATAAATATAAAAAAGCAAATATATTTTTAAGTATAATACTAGGTATTTGTCTAATAGGAATAGTACTAGTAATATATTTTCTAAGTCCTGTATCCCTAAAAGGAAAAGAAGTAGACTTCATAGTAAAAGAAGGCGAATCACTTAGTCAAATAGGACAAAATTTAAAAAAAGAAGGACTAATAAAAAATGAAAAAGTGTTTCTAGCATATGTCGTAGTAAAAGATGCAAAACAAATATATGCCGCAAAATATGATTTAAATAGCAACATGACACTAGGAGAAATAGTATCAAAACTAAAAAAAGGCGGAGTAAATAAAGATGAGATAACACTAACATTTAAAGAAGGACAAAACATAAGACAAATAGCAAAAGAAATAGCAAAAAATACAAATAACTCCTATGAAGATGTAATAAACTTATCAAATGATGAAACATATATAAATGAATTAATAAAAAAATACTGGTTCATAACAAAAGATATAAAAAACAAAAACATATATTATAAATTAGAAGGTTACTTATTCCCAGATTCATATAATTTTAATTCAAAAAATGTAAGTACTAAAGAAATATTTAATGAAATGATTACTCACATGGATAAAAAACTAAGTAAATATCAAAAACAAATAGAAAAAAGTGGTTATACTACTCATCAAATATTAACAATGGCTTCAATTGTAGAACTAGAAGTAAAACAAGACAGTAGAAAAGATATAGCTGGACTATTCTATAACAGACTAAAAGCAAAAATGAATTTAGGAAGCGACCCAACAAGTTACTATGGAGCAAAAAAAGAAATGAACGGAGAACTTTATCAATCAGAGTACGATGAAGCAAATCCATATAATACAAGAAGTACAAGTCTAGCAGGAAAACTCCCAGTAGGACCAATATGTAATCCTTCACTAGGAGCAATAGACGCAGCAATAAACCCAAGTAAACACGAATACTATTATTTCGTCACAGACAAAAATGGAAAAGTTTACTTAACAAAAGATTATGAAACACATAATAAAGTAATATTAGAACTAAAAAATAAGGGATTGTGGTTTGAATGGTAAAAGAAATTTATAAAGATTTAGAAGAAATAAAACAAGAAGCATTAGATGAAAACATACCAATAATGCAAGATGAAACAATAGATTTTATAACAGATTATATCGCAGATAACAGAGTAAAAAAAATTCTTGAAATAGGAACAGCCGTAGGATACTCATCAATAATGATGGCCTTATCTTCACCACTAGTAACAGTAACAACAATAGAAAAAGATAAAGACAGATATATAAAAGCTCTAAAAAACGTAAAAAAAATGAACCTAGAAGATAGAATAACATTAATTTATAACGATGCCTTAGAAGTAAAACTAAAAGAAAAATTCGATCTAATAATAATAGACGCAGCAAAAAGTAAAAACAAAGAATTCTTCAATAAATTTGAAAACAATTTAGAAATAACCGGAGCAATCATAACAGATAATTTAAGCTTTCATGGATATGTAAAAAAAGATTTAAAAGACATAACCAGTAGAAATATAAGAGGACTAGTCAAAAAAATAAGAAGCTATATAGAATTCTTAAATAACAATATAAAATATAAAACAAAATTCTATGAATTAGGAGATGGAATATCTGTTACCGAAAGAAGGTTAAAATAATGAAAATTATATATAATACAAAAAACTATAAGGGAGCAAAAACTCTTCTTTTTGGTTTAAAAGACTTATCAACATATGAAAATGAAATATCATTAGAAGAACTAAATAAATATAAAGATAAAGAAATATATCTAGCTCTAGATAAAAACATGTTTAATGAAGACTTACCAAAACTAGAAGAATCATTGAAAGAAATAGATAAACTAAATATTAAAGGAATACTATTCTATGATTTAGCAGTACTCCATATATCAAAAAGACTAAATCTAAAAACACCATTAATATGGAACCAAAACTTTTTAGTAACAAACTATAAAACATGTAACTTCTATGAAAAACAAAATATAAAAGGTGCAGTAATATCCGGGGAAATAACAATAGAAGAAATAGAACAGTTAGCAAAAAATACAAAAATTGATCTATATATAAATGCATTTGGATATCAACTAATGGCTATATCAAAAAGAAAACTAATAACAAATTACTTTAATCATACAAAAGAAAAAAATCAAGAAAAAGTACACAAAATGATAGAAAAAGAAAATAGTTATCCTATAATAGAAAATAAAACATGTACAAAAATATATACAAAAGAAGTACTAAATGGGATAAAATACTTAAATAGATTAAAACAAGCTGGAATAAAATACATAATATTAAATGATATCTTATTAGATGAAGAAAAATTTAACAAAGTAGCAAAAATCTATGAAGAAGCATTAAATAAAAATGAAACAGATCAAGAACTATTAGAAAGAGAAAAGCAAATAAAAAATATAATAAATAATACAAGTACATTATTTCTAGATAAAAAAACAATATATAAGGTGAAAAGAAAATGATAGAATTATTAGCTCCAGCCGGAGATTTAGAAAAATTAAAAATAGCATATTTATATGGTGCAGATGCTTGTTACATAGGAGGACAAAATTACAGCCTTAGGGCAAATGCTAATAACTTCTCCTTAGAAGGCATAAAAAAAGCTTCAGAATACGCTCATAAATTAAATAAAAAGTTATATGTAACAGTAAATATAATATTTCATAATGAAGATTTAGAAGGCTTAACAGAGTACTTAAAAGAACTAGAAAAATGTAATATAGATGCAATAATAGTAAGTGATCCCTTAATAATAGATATAGTAAAACAAGAAAATATAAACTTAAATATTCATATAAGTACTCAAAACTCAACAACAAACAAAGAAAGTGTAAAATACTGGTTAGAACAAGGAGTAGAAAGAGTAGTCTTAGCAAGAGAAACAAATAAAAAACAAATAGAAGAAATAATAAAAGAAACAAATGCCGAAATAGAAGTCTTCCTTCACGGTGCAATGTGTACATGTTATTCAGGAAGATGTGTCCTATCAAACTATTTCACAAATAGAGACTCAAATAGAGGAGGATGTGCCCAAGTATGTAGATTCATATTTGACTTAGATAAAGAAAGAAAAACAAAATATTCTATTGCAACCAAAGATCTAAACTTGAGTAATCACATTCCAGAGTTAATAGAAATAGGAGTAAAATCATTAAAAATAGAAGGTAGAATGAGAAGTAGTTATTACGTTGCAACAGTAATAAGTTGTTATCGAAAACTAATAGATGCATATTATAATAATAGCTTCACTAAAGAGTTACTAGAAAAAAATAATAAAATACTAACAAGAGTAGCAAATAGAGAGTCAACATCTCAGTACTTTAAAGGAACAACAGATGAAAACGATCAGTACTATAATGGAAGAGACGAAGCATCAAATCAAGACTTCTTAGCAGTAGTAATAGACTATGACAACAAAGAACATATATTAGTATTAGAACAAAGAAACTACTTTAAAAAAGAAGATGAAGCCGTAGTATTCACACCAGATGGAAAAGAACATAACATAGTATTTAAGAACATATATGATGAAGATTTAAACGAAATAGACTGCGCTAGACATCCAAAACAAATAATAAAAATAAAAACAAATAATAAATATCCAAAAAACTCAATGATAAGAGTTAAATTTTAGTCAAGACCTTGACAAAACATAAAAAAAATAGTATCCTTTTAAATAGTTTAATTTGTGAGGTGATAAACATGTCTGAGAGAAAAAAAATATTTTTAACTCAAGAAGGATATGATGAAATAAAAGAAGAATTAGAATATTTAATTAATACAAAAAGACCAGAAAATATAATAGCAATAAAAGAAGCTAGAGCTCTAGGAGATCTTTCTGAAAATGCCGATTATGATGCTGCAAGAAATGAACAAGCAGAAATAGAAGCAAGAATAAAAAAACTAGAAGCAATAGTAGAAAATGTTGAAATAATTGAAGAAGTATCTACAGATGTAGTAGGCTTAGGGAACACAGTTAAAATATCTTACGTAGATGACGAAGATGATATAGATGAATATAAAATAGTAGGTAGTCAAGAAGCAGACCCATTTGAAAGCAAAATATCAAATGAATCTCCAATAGCAAGAGCCCTATTAGGCCATAAAAAAGGAGACGTTGTTTCTGTAGAAAGCCCAAATGGTAATTACGAAATAAAAATAATAGGAATAGCATAAGAACTAGAAATAGTTCTTTTTCTTAAAAAAGTAGTAAAGAAGGTGAAATAGTGGAAGAACTAAATAAAAAAGATGTCATAACAATGAAACTACTCCATTACTTTATAACAGAACAAAATTATAGTCCAGTTGTACTCCATGGAGCACAAAATGAAATATGGTTAGAAAATATGCACAGTGAGTACAAAATAGTAAGAATAGTATCCGGATACATTCATAACAATGAACAACTAGAATTCGATACATTCAAAACAAGAAAAATAGTAAAAAATATAAAAAGAAAAACTCTAAATATAAATATGCCAGTATTAAGTATATTTATAGATCTAGGAGACAACGTGAGTTTAAACAAAGAAAAAGATATAGACTTTGTTTCAATAAACAACATAAAAGACATCAAAAAATATGACTTTCTTTATAAATACTTTCCCAATATAGATAAAAAACTAAAATTCACTGAGAAAGGAATGAATTTATTCTTGAAAATAACCGAGGATATAAATAAAAAAAATATGGAAGAAGCCAAAAGAGTAGATGAACTATTCAAACCCAAAACTCCAGTAGTAACATATACATTAATTGCAATAAATATACTAATATTCTTATTAGGAATTATTTTCAACATGCAAGATGCATTAATAAACTTATTTGCAAACTATGGACCATTAGTAACAGAAAACCATCAATATTACAGACTATTTACATCAATGTTTATGCATGCAAACTTCTTACACATAGCATTTAATATGTATGCATTATATCTATTAGGATCTCAAGCCGAAGGATTCTTTGGAAAAACAAAATTCCTAACAATATATATACTAAGTGGCTTATCAGGAAGCTTACTTTCAATATTATTAAATCAAGGTGCAGTATCAGTCGGAGCAAGTGGAGCAATATTTGGTATACTAGGAGCACTTCTATACTTTGGATTTAACTATAGAGTATATCTAGGAAATACCCTAATAAAAGAAATATTACCAATTATATTAATAAACCTAGCATTTGGCTTTGCCATAACAGGAGTAGATAACTATGCCCATATAGGAGGATTAGTCGGAGGATTAACTACAGCCATGGCTACAGGCTTCATAACAAGAACTGATAAACAAGATAGAATAAATGGAATAATAATAACTATATTATTATTTGGATTCTTAATATTCATGAACTTCTTTTATAAATAATGTAAAACTCTAAAAAAATATAGAGTTTTTTTTCTTAAATAAAAAAAATATGATATAATTGACACTAGGAGTAATGTAGTATGAAAAATCTAAAAAACATAAAAATAGTATTTATAGATATAGATGGAACTCTGGTAAATAAAAGAAAAAGAGTAACAATGAAAACAAGAAAAATGGTAAAAAGATTAGTAGATAAAAATATATATGTAGTACTAGTATCAGGAAGAGACATCCTTCATACAATAGATAAATCAAGAAAAGCCCTGGCCTCAAATATAATAATATCCTCAAATGGTTCAGAAATATATAATTATAAAACAAATGAAAAAATAT
Source organism: uncultured Bacilli bacterium (assembly GCA_934101575.1). Taxonomy (GTDB): domain Bacteria; phylum Bacillota_I; class Bacilli_A; order RF39; family UBA660; genus UMGS1449. The sequence goes on along the minus strand of CAKORJ010000001.1, from coordinate 589,437 downwards.
ACACAAGTGAAATATCAAAAAACAAAGTAAATAAAATATGGGACTATTGTAATAAAAAACAAATAGGAGTAATGATAAAAACCCTAGAAGGGAAATTTATAAACAAATATCTAATAGGAAAAGATAAAGAAAATGGAATACTAATAACAAATAAAAAAGAGCTAAAAGACCAACAAGTAACCCAAATAATATTTATAAGTAATGATATAGAACAGATCTTAAGTGCAAAAAGCTTTATACAAGATTTAGACTTATCAATAAATCATTACTCAAATAGTTTCTTAGATACAACAATATCAGATAGATATAGTCTAGATATAAATAATAAAGATGTATCAAAAGGACATGGTATAAAAATATTATTAGATTATTTAAATATAAAAAAAGAAGAAAGCATCTGTTTTGGAGATTACTATAATGATATAGATATGTTTAAAGAAAGTGGAATAAAAGTAGCCATGGGAAATGCCTGTCAAGAACTAAAAGAAAAAGCAGACTACATAACAGACACAAATGATAAAAATGGAGTAGCAGTCTTCATAGATAAATATTTATAAGGAGGAAATATGGACTTAGTAATAATAATAATATTAATAGTCGGAGTAGTAGTACTCTACAAAGACATAAAATTCGTAACATATCTAATAGGAATACTAGAAATATTCTTTAGATTAATCCATTATATAGGAGATAATATACCAGTAATAAATATTAATCCATTCATAAATAAATATATCCCATCATCACTATTTAGTATAATAACAAAATATACAAATGGAGTAATATGTGATATATTATCATGGCTCCTAGTAATAGTATTTATAATGTTCTTAGTTTATTTAATAAAGTACTTAATAAAGAAGAAATAATACACTTTTTGTATTGTTTTTTTTAATCTAACATAAGCAACAAATATAAAAATTACCCTTGTATAAAAACAAAAAATATTATATAATAAACCCTGAGAAGGAGAGATATATATGAAAAAAGATAACGTTTTTGAAGAAATAGTAAAAATAGAAAAAAAAGAATTCCAAAATGCAATAGATAAAGCATTTGAAAAGAAAAAACCAGAATTAAAAATGGATGGTTTTAGAAAAGGAAAAGTACCAAAAGATGTATACTTTAAAAAAGTAGGAAAAGAAAGCTTATACATGGATGCATTAGATATAATATTACCAAATGCCTACGATAAAGTAATGGCAAATTATAAACCAATAATAGATCCAAAAGTAGAAATAAATAGTATAAGTGAAGATGGAGTAGAACTAAAATTCACAATCACTACTATGCCAAAAGTAGAAATAAAAAAATACAAAGGACTTAATATCAAAAGACCAGAAGTAGAAGTAACAGAAGAAGAAATAGATCATGAATTAGGACATGTAGTAGAAAGATTTACAGAACTTGTTATAAAAGAAGACGGAGAAGTAGAACTTGGAAATGTCGCAGTAATAGACTTCGAAGGATTCAAAGATGGAAAACCATTTGACGGAGGAAAAGGAGAAAACTATTCATTAGAAATAGGATCAAACACATTCATTCCAGGATTTGAAGACCAAGTAATCAAAATGAAAAAAGGCGAAGAAAAAGAAATAAAAGTAACATTCCCAGAAGATTATCATCAAGAAGACTTAAAAGGACAAGAAGTAACATTTAAAGTAAAAGTACATGAAATAAAAGAAAAGAAAGCAAGAGAATTAGATGAAGACTTCTTCGAAGATTTAGGTTTAGAAGGAATAGATTCTGAAGAAAAACTAAGAGAAGAAATAAAAGAAAATATAAAAGTATCTAAAGAAAGAGATGCAGAAAATGCTTTTGTCGAAGAAATATTAGCAAAAGTAGCAGAAAATACAAAAGTAGATATTCCAGAAGAACTAATAGAAGATGAATTAGCCCATATGCTTAAAAACTTCGAAGAACAAATAAGAATGCAAGGTTTATCTTTAGAAGTATTCTATGAAATGACAAAATCAAATGAAGAAAAACTAAAAGAACAAATGAAAGAAGAAGCACAAAAACATGTACTATATAGAATAATTCTAGAAACAGTAAAAGACCTAGAAAAAATAAAAGTAACAGATAAAGAAACAGATGAAGAATTAGAAAAATTATCAAAACAATATAACGTTTCAAAAGAAGAATTCTTAAACATGTATGGTGAAAAAGAAATGTTAAAGTACGAATTAGAAGTTAAAAAAGTATTAGAACTATTAATGAAAGAAAACGAAAAATAAGCTTTTAAGCTTATTTTTTAATAAAAAGAGGTATGCATTATGGAAAGTATTATATTAATAAAATATGGAGAATTAACAACCAAAAAAGATAACAGAAAAGAATTTATAAATATATTATCAAAAAATATAAATGAAAAAATAAAAAAATATGATGCCAAAATAATAAAAGATCGTTCAAGAATGTATATAACATTTGAAGACAAATATCAAAAAGAAATAATAAAAGTCCTAAAAAATACATTTGGAATTCATGCGTTTAATATCGCTCATAAAGCAAATACTAATAAAGAAGATATATGTACGGTAACACTAGAAAACCTACAAAAAACAAATTTTAAAACTTTCAAAGTAGTATCTAAAAGAAGAGATAAATCTTTTCCTATATCAAGCATGGAGTTTAATAAAGTCATAGCAACTTCTATTTTAAAAAATATAAAAGATATAAAAGTAGACGTACATAATCCAGATATATATATAAATATAGAAATTAACAAAGACGAAACATATATATATTTTAACGAAATAAAAGGACTAGGAGGATACCCAGTCGGAGTAGCAGGAAAAGGCTTATTAATGCTATCCGGAGGAATAGATTCTCCAGTCGCCGGATATCTCTCATTAAAAAGAGGAGTAAAAATAGAAGCAATTTATTTTGAAGCAATTCCTCATACAAGTTTAAATGCTAGAGAAAAAGTAATAAACCTAGCAAAAGAACTATTAAAATATTCTTCAAGTTTTAATTTATATATAGTACCAATTACTAAACTTCAAGAAGAAATTTATCAAAAAATAGACAGTACCTACATAATAACAATATTAAGAAGAATGATGTACAGAATAAGCGAACAAATAGCAAGAAAACACAAAGATTTAATTTTAATAAATGGGGAATCAATAGGGCAAGTAGCGTCCCAAACATTAACAAGCATGAATGCTATTAATGAAGTAGTAAAAATACCAGTTATAAGACCAGTCGCATGTTTTGATAAATTAGAAATAATAGATATAGCAAAAAAAATAAACACTTATGAAACAAGTATTTTACCATATGAAGATTGTTGTACAATATTTGTACCAAAACATCCAGTAATTAATCCTAAACAAGATAAATGTGTAGAATATGAACAAAAAATAAATTATGAAGAATTAATAAAAGAAACAATAGAAAATACAAAAATAATAAAAATAGAAGACAAAAATGAATTTGAAAACATACTTTAAAAAATAAAAGACTATACAGGTATAAATTACCAATATAAATAATGTATGAAATGACAATATTTTCACATTCTATAAATGTATAGGAGGTGAAAATAATGAATCAAGGAAACAGCAACAATAAAAAACTAGTTGTTCCTGGAGCTAAACAAGCTATCGATGGTATGAAATACGAAATAGCTAGAGAATTTGGTGTTAACCTAGGACCAGATGCAACTTCAAGAGCAAACGGTTCTGTAGGAGGAGAAATCACAAAACGTTTAGTTGAAAGAGGAATGTCACAATTAAGTGGTTATTCTAACAAATAGTTAATATAAATCAAAAGCACTCTTCAAAGAGTGTTTTTATTATGAAAAAAATGATATAATATAAAAGCATATAATAAAACAAAGGAGGAAATAAAATGAAAATAATAGTCCTAGCCGGAGGTTTATCAACAGAACGAGATGTATCACTAAAAACAGGAACCCTAGTAGCAAACTCACTAATAAAAAGTGGACACACTGTTATGTTATTAGATTTATATTTAGGAATAAATAACAAAGATATAAAACCAGAATACAAAACCAAAGATGATAAGAATATATATACTTATAAAATACCAAAACATGAGCCAGATTTAAATAAAATAAAAATAAAAAAACAAACAGAACTAATAGGAAAAGGAGTGCTAGAACTCTGTAAAGAAGCAGACTTAGTCTTTATAGCCTTACATGGAGCAGACGGAGAAAATGGTAAAATACAAGCATTATTTGATATATACGGCATAAAACATACAGGGACAAACTATGAAGGAAGTTTACTATCAATGAACAAAGAATTAGCTAAAATACTAGTAAAAGAAAATAATATCCTAACACCAAAATGGAAAGTATTAAACATAAAAGACATCAAAAAAGAAGAAATAACCTTACCATGTGTAATAAAACCAATAAGTGAAGGATCAAGTGTTGGAGTATCCCTAGTAACAGAAAAAAATCAATTAGACAAAGCAATAAACTATGCCAAAGAATATGAAAACAAAGTAATAGTAGAAGACCTAATAAAAGGAAGAGAATTCTCAGTAGGAATCCTAAATAACAAAGCCCTAGAACCAATAGAAATAATACCGAAAACAGGGTTCTATGATTATGAAAATAAATATCAAACAGGTAACACCACAGAAATATGTCCGGCAGATATACCAGATAAAATTAAAAATGACCTTTGCCAAACTGCTTTAAAAATCCACAAATGTCTGAAACTAGATTACTATTCAAGAGTAGACTTCATTCTAACACAACAAAATAAAATCTATTTTTTAGAAGCTAATTCATTACCAGGGTTAACAAACATAAGCCTATTACCACAAGAGGCCAAAGCAAGTGGAATAAGCTATGATGAATTAATAAACAAAATAGCTACAAATGTCTTGAAATAAAACTAATAAATGATATAATACCTAATGTAGGTTAGGAGTAATAATATGGCAATACTTGATTTCAATAACAAAAACGAAGTGAAAAAATATAATAAATTTTTAGAAAACAATAATTTAGTAAGTTTTACTCAAAATTTGAACTGGAGTATCGTAAAAAATAATTGGGATAAAGAGTGCGTGTACTTAGAAAAAAATAATAGAATATATGCAGGAATGCTAATATTAATACAAAAAGTTCCGGGTACAAAAGTATCTTTTTTATACTCTCCAAGAGGACCAGTATGTGATATTTATGATATAAAAACATTAAATGAATTAATGTCTGAGGTAGATAAAATTGCTAAAAAATATAATGCATATATGTTTACATGTGATCCATGTATAAAAAACGATGAGAACCTAAAAAAGGTTTTAAGAAAAAATGGTTACAAAACTCAAAAAAGAAATTCTGATCCTAAAGATATGATAAATCCAAAGTTTGAGGCTAAACTTTATCTAGAAGGGAAAACAGAAGAAGACTTACTAAAAGAATTTTCTCAAAAAACAAGATATAACATAAAACTAGCAGATAGACACGGACTAAAAGTAAGATATTCTCACAATAAAAAAGATTTAAAAATATTCTATGACATATATAAAATAACAACAGAAAGAGATAAAATAGGATTTCGTCCTTATGAATATTTTGAAAGAATGTTAGAAGCCTATGATAAACATCAGTTAAGAATATACATAGTAGAGTATAATAAAGAGCCATTATCCGCGGCAATAGCAACTTGTTATGGAAATGAACTATATTATGTGTATGGAGCAAGTTCAAATAATCATAGAAATCTAATGCCAAATTATAAAATGCAGATGGAAATGATAAAATGGGGATTAAAAGAAAAGTGCAAAGTGTATAACTTTGGTGGAATAGTTTATATGGAAAAAAGTAATGGATTATATAGATTTAAAACAGGATTCTGTAAAAAACAAGGAATAGAAGAATATATAGGTAAAATAAATAAAATTTATAAACCATATAGCTATTATAAATTAGTAACACTAAAAAAACTATTAAAAAAATAAAGTAGTAGTATTAAAACATAGAGAAGACAAAAAATCTTCTTTTTCTATTGTAAAAAAAACAAAATAATAGTAAAATATTCTTATATATACTAAAAGGAGTACATAGATATGGAAATAAAAAATAAATCAAAGCTACCAAGACTAACCATGCTTTTAGTAGCGTTATTAGTTTTGGTCGGAGCAAGTTATGCATATTTTGATTATTCATTTATAGGAAAAGATAACACCATAAGTACTACAGATGTATCAATAAAACTATTAGAATCAAACAAAGAAATAATAACTTTAGAAAATCAATTACCTATATCAGATGAACAAGGAATGGTTCAAGAAGGAACAGGTAATGTATTTGACTTTGCCGTAGAAACAAAATCAAGCTCTAATATGAAACTAGGGTACAAACTAAGTATAGAAAAACTACAAACAGATACAGGATACACAAGTCTAACAGATGATCAAATAAAAATATATTTAACAGATACAGATAATAACAAAATATTAGGACCATTAAAAATAAGTGAGTTAGATAATTATAACCTATATGAAGATGTAAATATTCATAGCGAAACAAATAATACACAAGTAGATAAGTACAGAATAAGAGTATGGATAGATCAAGATGTTCAAGTAAAAGAATGGGATGAAAACACTAAACAACAATATAAATTCAAAATAGGAGTAGGATCAACAGAAAACGAAGGAAGTTATATTATAACTTATAGTCCAAATGGTGGAGAAGGACAAATGGCAGCAAGCATATACAATCAAAATACAACAAATAATTTAAGAAAAAATACCTTTACCAGAGGAGGATACACATTCAAAGGTTGGTCAACAACAAATAATGGAGAAGTAGAGTACCAAGATCAAAATACAGCAACCAATCTAACACAAAATCAAAACGATCAAAACAAAACATTATATGCAGTATGGAATCCAAATACATATACAGTTAAGTATCATCCAAATACCAAAGAAATAAGAACAGAAGAAGATGTAACAATCGATGTAGATTATTATCCAGGGGATGGTGAAAATCCTTATAAATGGCAACTAAATAATGGTGTATATGAAAGTTCAGATATACCATCCTCATCAGGGGAACCTCAATCATATTCAAAAACATCAAATACAAAATCACTAGCAAACGAATATATAAAATCAATGATGTATAAAGAAATTAGTTTATCTGAGGAAAAACAGCTAGAATTTGATTGTGCTATGACATATGGAATATTAGAAATCACTATAGCAGGAGAAGGGTTTAAATATTTAGATTCTGTAACCATCAATCATAATGAGTTAATTGAGGGGGAATATAATCCAATAGTAATAACATTGCCAAAAGAAACTCGTTATATAGAATTTGCCTATACTGATAATCCAAATAGCGGAGCACCAGCTGCTTATCAAGAAGATGATGAAAATTCTCCAATAACAAAAAAACTAGAAACTACTACAGCAGTAAACAAAGCCTATATAAAAAATATAAAACTAATATCAAATGACAATAACGGAATAAAAACCTCAACATTCACAGTAGGGCAAAATAATAAATTAAAGAAAAATAATTGGATAAAAAAGCATTACACATTTAAAGGTTGGAATACAAATAAAAATGAAACAAATATAAAATATCAAGATGAAAGTGATTTAACAAATTTAGAAAAAACAGTAAAAGAACAAGATCAAATAGACTTATATGCAATATGGGAAACAAATAAATATAATGTGAATGTTATAGTACAAAACGGAACAATAAATGGAGATGCAACGAAACAAATTGAATACAATAAAAATGGAACATTTAATTTAGTGCCAACCAAATCAGATACAATAGGTAAAGTAACTTGCACAAATAATCAAAATGGAACAATAAACAATAATATATTAACAATAAGCAATGTAACAAATGACACAACATGTACAGTTAAATTTGTAGATTCAGTAACAACTTTATATACAGATGGAACACTAATAATAAATGAAACATTAGGTAATAGAGATAGTAATATAGAAAAACATGGAGCAATAACATATGAATATGAAGCTATGAGTGAAAGTAATTCATATGTTATGTCTAATACACAATTATGGGAAAATGAGCGATATTCAATAAAAAGTGTAGAAATAGGACGGAAAATAACTCCTATATCAACAGCAGATTGGTTTTCCAATTTAACTAATATGGAAAAAGGAGATTTTACAAATTTAGATGCATCAAAAGTAACAAATATGTATAGAATGTTTTATTCTGCAGGCTCTAATGCCACAACCTGGAGTATAGGAGGTTTATCAAACTGGAATACATCAAGTGTAACAAATATGAGTTATATGTTTGGTTTTGCAGGTAATAATACCACAACCTGGAGTATAGGAGACTTATCAAATTGGAATACCTCAAGTGTAACAGATATGAGTGAGATGTTTTATTATGCAGGCTCTGATGCCACAACCTGGACAATAGGAGACATATCAAAATGGGATGTATCAAACGTAATAAATATGAGGTATATGTTTGGTGAAGCAGGCTATAATTCCACAACCTTTAATTTAAACTTATCAAACTGGAATACATCAAGTGTAACAAATATGTATGGAATGTTTAATTCTGCAGGCTCTAATGCCACAACCTGGAGTATAGGAGATTTGTCAAAATGGGATGTATCAAGTGTAACAAATATGGAGTATATGTTTTATTATGCAGGCAATAGTGCCACAACCTGGAATATAGGAAATATATCCAACTGGAATACATCAAATGTTACGGATATGAGTAGGATGTTTTTTAAAGCAGGCTCTAATGCCACAACCTGGAGTATAGGAGATTTGTCAACCTGGAACACATCAAGTGTAGTAAGTATGAGCGAAATGTTTTATTATGCAGGCAATAGTGCCACAACCTGGAATATAGGAGATATATCCAACTGGAACACATCAAGTGTAGTAAGTATGAGTCATATGTTCCATTCAGCAGGCTTTAAAGTCACAACCTGGAGTATAGGAGATTTGTCAAACTGGGATGTATCAAGTGTAACAAATATGGAGTATATGTTTTATTCTGCAGGCTATAATTCCACAACCTTTAATTTAAACTTATCAAACTGGAATACATCAAGTGTAACAAATATGAGTTATATGTTTGATTCAGCAGGCTCTAAAGCTACAACCTGGTCAGTAACTATACCAAAAACAACAGGTTCTCTAACAAATGAAACATATAAATGGTATGGTTCTTCCTCAAGTACATATGCTTCTCCTAATTATGGCAAATCATTCACACTAGCCAGTTAAAATATAAAAAGAAAGGAAATGATTAAAATGAATTTTATTAAAAAACATAAAATATTATTAATAATTATTACTATAGTATTAATTATTGCTATAGCATTAGGAATCTATTTCTGTACTAAAGATACTAGTACTGAAGTAAACTCTTTAAAAATAACTTATAAAGATGGAGATCAAATAACAATTAAAAACCCATCTGGATCTTACACCACAGAAAAAGAAATAACTGTTACTAATCCAACTAAAGACTTAAAAACATATAGTCTATCTTGGTTAAAAGTATCAAATACATTCACAGAACAAAACAAATTATTATATACAATAAAAGGTGAAGGAGATAGAGCCGCATCCTTAGGAAAATCTCAAGTTCCCGCCGCAGATTCTAAAATCTTTAATTCCGTAGCAATCCAAGCAGGAAAAACTCATACATATAAAATAACAATAACCTATAACGGAAAACAAGTTGATAGTAATAGTTTCACAGGAACTCTAAAAATAAACTCCCAAAAACCTAAAAAAGATACTAAAAAAGAAGGAATTCCATACAAAAATAAAGAAAAACAAACAACAGAAAATAAAACAAAAGAAACCAAAAAGAATTCAAGCAAAGAAGCTTAAATTCTTTTTTTCTTAAAAACAAAATGATATAATATCTATAAGGAGTATGATTTATGGAAACATTTTTAAAAGATAATACACTAATAATTACAAATTATAGTAATAAAATAAATATATTAAAAAAGTTAAATAAAGAAAATAGATTATTAAAAATTAACTTTTTAGATAAACAAGAACTAATAAAAAAATATTATTTTACATATGATGAAAAAGCAATATATTATTTAATGAAAAATTATAATTTAAATAGAGAAATAGCAGGAATCTATTTAAAAAACATGTACTATGTAGAAAGCAAAGAATATAAAAGTGATAAACTAAATACATTATCAAAACTAAAACAAGATTTAGAAAGTAACAACCTTTTAATAAAAGATGATTTATTTATAAAATACATACAAAATAAAAAAATAATATTTTATAGATATAGTAGTTTTTCAAAATTAGAAAAGAATCTAATAGAAAGTCTAAAAAAATATACTGAAGTAGAAATAATAGAAAAACCAAAACAAAACTATAAACACAAAGTTTATGAATTTAACACCCTAGAAGAAGAAGTAGAATTTATAGCTAGAAGCATTATAAAATTATTAGAACAAAATATAAGTATAAAAGACATAAAACTAACTAATATAGACGGAGACTATTATGATACATTAACTAGAGTATTTGAAATGTATAATCTAAGAGTATCCCTAAAAGATAGTAAACTAATTTCAACACAAATAGCCAAGGATTACTTAAATGAAACAGGATCTATAGAAGAAATAATAAACAAATTAACAGAAAAGTACAAAAATAACAAAATACTAGACCAGATAACAAAAATAGTAAATAAATATATAGATTTTTCTGATCAAAAAATAGTAAAAGAAATGATAACATATGATTTTAAAAACACTTATCTAAAAAAAGATACTTATCAAAATGAAATAGAAATAATAGATTACCTAGAAGATTATATATCAGAAAGTACTTATGTATTTATGCCCTCATTTAATCAAAATAAAATACCAAAAATACATAAAGATGAAGATTTTATAACAGATAGTATTAAAGAAAACCTAATATTAGATACAACACTAGAAAAGAATAAAAGAGAAAAACAAGATACAATAAAAGCCATAGAAAGTATAAAGAACTTAATAATAACATATAAAAATACATCTATAACAAATACTTATTATCCCTCAAACCTAATAAGTGATTTAAAACTAGAAGTAGAAAAAAAAGAAATAGATTACACTACAAGTTATAGCACTGTTTCTGATAAAATAAACTTAACAAAATACTTAGATAAATATTCTAAAACCGGAGAAATAGACAAAAACTTAAAATTGTTATATAACAGCTATAATGATATAGAATACAATACATATGATAATAAATATAAAAAAGTAGATAAAAACATCTTAAAAGAATATCTAGATAATAAATTCAATCTATCATATTCAAGTATGGATTCCTTCTATAAATGCCCATTTAGATACTATTTATCCCATATTTTAAAACTAGATATATATGAAGAAAAATTTGAAGCTTATATAGGAAGTATGTTCCATTATGTATTAGAAAAATCATTAAAAGACAAAGAAAATATAAATGATTTAATAACAAAATTCATTAATACAAACGAAAGAAACCTATCAAAAAAAGAAAGATTCTTCATAAACAAACTATCAAAAGAATTATTCTTTATTCATAAAACAATACTAAATCATTTAGAAAACACTGAATTAACAGATATGTTATTTGAAGAAAGAGTCGAAGTAGTAAAAAAAGGAGACATAACAGTAACATTTAAAGGCTTTATAGATAAAGTAATGTATAAAAAAGAAAATAATAAAACAGTCGTAGCAATAATAGATTATAAAACAGGACAAACAGACATAAACTTAGGATTTGTTCCTTATGGATTATCTATGCAATTACCAGTATATCTGTACTTAGCAGAAAAAAGCAAAAAACTAGAAAACATAGAATTTGCAGGATTCTATCTCCAAAGAATATTATCAGGACCATATCAAATAGACGAAAAAAAGACCTTAGAAGAACAAAAAAAAGAAAGCCTCCTTTTATATGGATACTCAAATAATGATGAAGAAGTATTACATAAATTTGATAAAACATATAAAGAAAGTAAATTTATAAAATCAATGAAACTAACAAAAGATGGACATTTTAACAGATTCGCAAAAATATTAAACAGTGAAGAAATAAATACACTAATAGACATAACAGATCAAAAAATAAATGAAGCAATAAAAGAAATAACAGAATGTAACTTTAACATATCACCAAAGAGAACAGAAAAAGCAAATTTAGGATGTAAGTTCTGTTCTTATAGTGATATATGTTTCAAAGAAACAAAAGACGAAATACTAATAAAAGAAGATAAAGATCTATCTTATTTAAGGGGGATTGAAAATGCCTAATTGGACAAAAGAACAACAAGAAGCAATAGATAAAGAAGGAAAAAACATAATAGTATCCGCTGGCGCTGGTTCAGGAAAAACCGCAGTATTAACAGCCAGAGTAATAAGAAAACTAAAAGATGGAATAGACGTAAATAGACTCCTAGTCTTAACATTCACAAACGAAGCAGCCGGAGAAATGAAAGATAGAATAAGAAAAGCAATCAAAAAAGAAGAAAGCCTCTCAAAACAACTAGATTACCTCGATAGTGCCTACATAACAACATTTGATAGCTATGCCTTATCAATAGTAAAAAAATATCATTATCTCTTAAACATATCAAAAAACATAGGAATAGTCTCATCATCAATAATAAATATAAAAAAACAAGAAGAACTAGATCAAATATTTGAAGACTTATACAACGAAGAAAACAAAGACTTCCTAAAACTAATAAATGATTTCTGTTTAAAAGACGATAAAGATATCAAAAAACAAATACTAAATATCAACAATAGTCTAGAACAAAAATATAACAAACAAGAATATCTAAAAAGTTATATAGAAGACTTCTATAATGAAACATATATAAATAATATAATACAAGAGTATCTAAAAGAAATAAAAGAAATCCATCAAAAAATAAAAAATCTATATGAGGAAATCCTAACAAAAGAAGAAGATAAAAAAGCAAATGAATATATAGAAGCTCTATCAAAACTAATAAATTCTAAAACATATGATGAAATAAAGAAAAACATAGAAGTAAAACTACCAAGAATAGTAAAAAATACAAAAGAAGAAAGAGAAAAAATAAATGAACTTCTAAAAGATCTAAAAAACCTAACAAAATATAGATCAGAACAAGAACTAAAAGAAACATATTTAAGCACAAAAACATATGCAAAAGTAATAATAGATATAATAGAAAAACTAGATCAAAAAATAAACAGTTATAAACAAGAAAACTCATCATATGAATTCATAGATATATCAAAAATGGCCATAAACATAGTAAAAGAAAACAAAGAAGTAAGAGATGAAATAAAGTATTATTATAATGAAATAATGGTCGATGAATATCAAGATACAAATGACCTCCAAGAAATATTTATAAATCAAATAGAAAATAATAATGTATACATGGTCGGAGACATAAAACAATCAATATATAGATTTAGAAACGCTAATCCAACAATCTTTAAAAACAAATATAATACCTACAGCAAAGGAGAAAAAGGAATAAAAATAGATTTATTAAAAAACTTTAGATCAAGAAGTGAAGTATTAGAAGATATAAATAAAATGTTTAATAAAATAATGGACAACTTCCTAGGAGGAGCAGACTATAAAAAGACCCATCAAATGATATTTGGTAATCTAATGTACGAAAAACAAAACAAAAAAGAAATAAATAATAACTTAGAAATATATAATTATAATCCCCAAGATATAAAAGATTATAATAAAAACGAAATAGAAGCATTTATAATAGCACAAGATATAAAAAATAAAATAAATAACAATTACATGGTAATAGATAAAGAAACAGGAATACTAAGACAGGTAACACCCAAAGACTTCTGCATTATCATGGACCGAGGGTCAGAATTTGATCTGTACAAAAAAATATTTGAATACGAAAAAATACCTTTATTAGCCTTACAAGATGAAAAATTAACAACATCATATGACATATTCATAATCAAAAACGTAGCAAATTTAATCATAAAAATAAAACAGAATAAACAAGATAAAGAATTCAAATATTTTTACACATCAATAAAAAGAAGTTTCTTATATAATGAATCCGATAGTACAATAATAGAAACATTTAAAAATAATACATTTAAAGAAACAGAGCTATATAAAAAAGCAAAAGAAATAGCACAAGATTTAGATAATATCTCATGTCATGAATTCTTAACAAGAATAATAAAAGACTTTGACTTTTATAAAAAAAGCCTTACATATCACGATATAGATAAAACATTAATAAGAATAGCAAATTTAATGCAAATATCCTCATCATTAGAAGATTTAAAATACACACCATATGACTTTGCAAAATATTTAACAGAAATGATAGAAAGTGATGAAGAAATAAAATATAAAACAAATACTAAAGATAACGTCTCAGTAAAAATAATGAATATCCATAAATCAAAAGGTTTAGAGTTCCCAGTATGTTATTACTCCGGACTATACAAAACATTTAATATAAGGGATATTACAGAAAAATTTAAGTATGATAACAAATATGGAATAATGACACCATATTACAAAGAAGGAGTAGGCACATTATTTACCCAAAATCTAATGAAAAAAGAATACATGCAAGAAGAAATATCAGAAAAAATAAGATTATTATACGTCGCAGTAACAAGAGCTAAAGAAAAAATGATATTTGTAAGTCCATTAAACGAAGATATATATAATGACGAACAATTAGTAAACAGTGATACAAGATTAAAATATAAATCATTCTTAGATATAATAAATACAGTAAAAGATGAGTTTGATATAAATATAAAAAATATAGATCAAGAAGAAATGAACCTATCCAAAGACTATAATCTATTCAAATCAAAAAATTTAAAAAATCTAACAGACAAAGTAGAAAAAGTAAAACATAAAAGTATAGAAATACCAAATAATCCTATAACAGAAAGTAAATTCTCAAAAATAAATACTAAATTAAAAACAAAAGAAGAATTAGAAAACATGCAATATGGTACATATATTCATTATCTATTTGAAACAGAAGATTTCTTAATATCAGAGAACCACCACATAAAAAAACTATTAAAACATGATCTTTTTCAAAATATAAAACAAGCAAAGATAATAAAAGAACATGAATTCTTCTATGAACAAGAAAGTAGTACATATCATGGAATAATAGACTTAATGTTAGAACATGAAAATAATATAGACATAATAGATTATAAGTTATCAGATATAAGTGATCAAAACTACAAAAAACAATTAAAAGGTTATAAAGATTACATAGAAGCAAAGACACATAAAAAAGCAAAAACATATTTATATTCTATAAGTCAAGATCTTATAAAAGAAATAAACTAAATTACTTGAAAAAGTAATTTTTTTAATGTATTATTAATATGTAAAATACCAAGGAGTGATCAAAAGTGAAACGGACAAATATTCGCCTGAAGGGGGAGGCGATCTATAGACTCTTAAACAAAAATATAAAAGATTTTAATAAAGTAAAGTTATCAATTATATGTATAGTATTCCTCATAGCAGTAGGATTCATATCATATAAAATAAACTCATCATTTGCACTATTCACAGACAAAATAATAGGAACAAAAACAATAGAAGCTACAGTAGATACATGTAATCAAAACAAACCAAATGCACCAGTACTTGATAGTGCTATGATACCAGTATATTATGATGAAAATACAGAAACATGGAAAAAAGCAGATAGTACTAATAAAAGTAATAATTGGTATGATTATTGTGAAAAGAAATGGGCGAATAGTGTAACAGTTAGCTCTACTAATAGAAGCAAATATCAATCAGCAAGTGTAGGGACAGAAATACCAATGGATGATATACTTACAATGGAGGTTTGGATACCAAGATATAAATATAAAGTATGGAATTATAATGAGAATGGTACAAAAACTAGTAATGAGCAAGAAATAGAAATAACATGGGAAAGCAGTACAGATAAAACCGGAGAAATAATATGTGAAGATGCAATAAGTGGAACAAAAGGGGACCCTTCAGAAACATGTAAATTAAAAGAAACAAATGAAACTTGTACAGATAGTACTTGTAATAATAAAACATATACACATCCAGCATTTACATTTGGTAACGAAGAAATAAAAGGATTCTGGGTAGGTAAATTTGAACTAACAGGAACAATAAGCAGTATTACAACAAAACCAAATTTAAGTAGTTTAAGAAATCAAAAAGTAAGTAGTTTTGAAACAAATATAATAAGCATGAAAAATAGTGGTAATAGCTATGGATTTAGTACGAATACAGATACTCATATGATAAAGAATAGTGAATGGGGAGCAGTAGCCTACTTATCACACTCTAAATATGGAACATGTACAGATGGTACTTGTAGTGAAGTTAATATAAACAATAGTTCTAGTTATTATACAGGAAGAAGTGGAGGAGCACCAGGAGGAAAAACAGCAATAAATACAGTATATACAGATCAGACATCAACAACACAATATAATACTTATGGGTTTTACACATATGATGGATATTTACTTGATTATAATACTAATACAAAAAGTACAACAAAAGATATGAGTAAAGTTGCCTCAACAACGCATAATATATATGGAGTATATGATATGAGTGGAGGAGCAGATGAATATACAATGGCAAATATTGTAAGTAATGATGGAACAACAATGATGAGTGGATATAAAACTTCATCTAATTCTGGATACACAGGAAAAGTATATGACTCTGGTAATTATACATCATATACAGGAGTAGCATATCCAAATAATAAATACTATGATAAATATAGTTATGGTACAAGTTATGAATTAACAAGAAGCAAATTGGGTGATGGAATCAAAGAAGTGTACAAAGGTTTAGCTGGATGGTATAGCGATTACTCCTACCTTGCGGACTCGACTTACCCTTGGTTCCTACATAGTTGTGGCTATAGCAATGGTGCAAATGCCGGGGCGTTTTACTCAAATTGCAGCAATGGTAATGCTGGTTCTGACAAGTCCTCTCGCCTCATAATAACCACATAAACATGATAAAAAAATAACAGTCTTATAAAATTACAAATAAGTAATTTTATAAGATTTTTCTTTTCTTAAAAACAATATTGTTAAAAAACTAAATATAAGATATAATTATCATATATAATAAGGAGGAATAAAATGGGAAGAGCACTTACTGAAAATGAATTACAAAACTTAAATTACTATTGGATGGCTACTAATTATTTATCTGCATGTCAATTATACTTATGGGACAATGTTTTATTAAAAAAGCCATTAACAATGAAAGATATAAAACCAAAAATAATAGGTCATTGGGGAACAGCACCTGGTCAAAACTTTATCTATGCTCACCTAAACAGAATAATTAAAAAATATGATTTAAATATGATGTATGTATCTGGACCAGGTCATGGAGGCCAAGCTATGATAGCAAACTCTTATTTAGAAGGAGTATATTCAAAAATATATAAAGAAATAACTGAAGACGAAGAAGGAATGACAAAACTATGCCGTAGATTTAGCTTCCCAGGAGGGGTCTCTTCTCATGTAGCCCCAGATGTACCAGGCTCAATAAATGAAGGCGGAGAACTAGGTTATAGCTTATCCCATTCATATGGTGCTGTACTAGATAACAGAGACTTAATAGTAGCATGTGTAATAGGAGATGGCGAAGCAGAAACAGGACCACTATCAGCATCTTGGAATATAAATAAATTAATAAATCCCAAAAAAGATGGAACAGTCCTACCAATAATTCATTTAAATGGTTATAAAATATCAAATCCTACAATCCTAGGAAGAATGGAAGATAAAGAAATAATAAGTCTATTTACAGGATATGGATATAAACCATACATTGTATCCGGAGACAACCCTAAAAAAATGCATGAAAAAATGGCTCTAACTTTAGAAAAAGTCTTAAAAGACATAGAAAAAATAAAAAAAGGAGCCAAACCAAACTTCCCATTAATAGTTTTGCGAAGCCCAAAAGGCTGGGGAGGCCCTAAAAAATTCCACGGCAAGCAAATAGAAGGATCCTTTAGATCTCATCAAGTACCAATAACAATAGAAACAGAAAAAGACCTAAAACAATTAGAACAATGGCTTTTATCATATAAACCAGATAAACTATTTGATGAAGATGGACAACTAAAACAAAAATTAAAAGATACTTTACCAAGATATGAAAAAAGAATGAGTATTAATAAACATGCTAATGGAGGACTTCTTCTAGAAGAACTAAATTGTCCAGATTTTAAAAACTATCAAATAGAAGTAAAACCAGGAAAAACAAGAGAAAGTGATATGACCATTCTAGGAGGATACATAAGAGACTTAATAAAATTAAACAGTAATAACTTTAAAGTATTTGGCCCAGATGAAGCCTTATCAAATAGACTTAATCATGTATTTGAAATAACAAATAGAAAATGGAATAGTAAAATATTAAAAACAGATGAATTCTTAGATAAAAATGGAACAGTAATAGATTCAATTCTCTCAGAACACGTATGCGAAGGAATGTTAGAAGGATATCTCTTAACAGGAAGACATGGACTAATGCATTCCTATGAAGCCTTTATAAGAATAATAGATTCAATGACAAGTCAACACGCAAAATGGCTAAAAATAACAAAAGACTTACCATGGCGTGCCCCTATATCTTCATTGAATTACATATTAACATCGCATATCTGGCAACAAGATCATAATGGATTTACTCATCAAGATCCAGGCTTCTTAAATCATGTAGTAACAAAAAAAGCCTCTATATCAAGAATATATCTGCCAATAGATGCCAACACCTTACTATCAACGTTCGATCATTGTATAAAAACAAAAAACTATATAAACGTCATAGTAGCATCTAAACACCAAAGGTTCCAATGGTTACCAATGGACAAAGCCATAGAACACTGTAAAAAAGGAATAGGCGAATTAGAATTCATAAGTGATAAATGTGAAGAACCAGACTTAGTATTAGCATCAAGTGGGGACACACCAACAACAGAAATAGTCGCTGCAAAACATATAATAGATAAATTCTTACATATAAAAACAAGAGTAATAAATGTAATAGATCTAATGAAACTACAATCAAATATAGAACATCCTCATGGACTAACAGATGAAGAATATAATAAATTATTTACCAAAAACAAACCAATAATATTTGCATTTCATGGATATCCAACATTAATACATCTATTAACATATAAAAGAAAAAATAAAAACTTACACGTACATGGCTATAAAGAAGAAGGAACTATAACAACACCATTTGATATGAGAGTACAAAATGAATTAGATAGATATCACTTAGTGTTAAATGCATTAAAATATCTAAAACTACCAAAAGAAGACAAAAAAAATATAACAGAATACTGTAACAAACAATTAGATAAACACCACAAATATATAAGAGAACATGGCATAGATATGAAAGACGTAGAAAAATTAATCTAACAAAAAAACTTCCACAAAGGAAGTTTTTAATATGAAATCTTTTCATCAATCAACCTAAACTTTAAAATATTTCTCTTTTCTCTAGAGATCATATCAGTACTTTTATCCTCAAAATAAATAGTATTTTCAGAACAGTTATAACACCTAATAGCACTAAGATTAACAATACAACTCCTATGAGTTTTCATAAAGAAAGCCGGATCAAGTATCTCTTCTAAATTATTAATTGTATCTTTTATATTATATTCATTATTCTCAGTATGAATAACACAAAAATTTTGATTGTTGCTTTTTTCAATATATAAAATATCATTATAAGGAATTCTATATATTTCAGCACTTAAAGTAAAACTCAAAGTCTTATCTTTACTAAGAATACCATAAGAAGTAAAAAAAGCACTCTTAAGATTATCAGAAACTTTATCATCTTTTTCAATATAGTCAAGTATCAAAAGTTTATTCTTATAAAAACTAACATCTGTATTTTTAAAAGAACCTACAAAAATTATTTGACTAAACCAGTCATCTTTTCTAATATCACTAGCAATTCTTAAAAGTTCACAATCATCTTCTGAACTAATTATATATATATTTCTATCATGTTTATCTCCAACAAAGTTATCATAATCAAACATCTTAAATTTTTCTTCTCTACATCCTAAAAAGTTTAAAATTGCTATTTCGTACTCTTCTCTAAAGTCTGCTTGTTTTTCATAAATTATAAAATTCACCATAAATCCTCCCAAATACGTAAAGTAAATAAAGTATATAGCAAATTAAATTTCGAGTAAACAAAAATATAAAAAATGCATTTAGATTGCGTTAAAACGTAAATAAAACAAATAATATAGATTTTTTCATACAAATTTGTTAAACTATAATTAATTAGGAGGAAGATAAAATGCCCACTCATAAAATGCATATGTCAATAGCAAATGAAGTAAATAAATATTTAAAATTAGACGAAGATATGGTAATGATAGGAAGTGTTCTTCCAGATTTAACAATAGATAAAAGACATAGAGCAAGCCACTTCAAAAATGGTGAAGAAGGAATAGAAGGAACAGCCAATCCATATAAGTTCTTATTAAAATATAAAAAAGATTTAAAAAATCCAGTAATGGTAGGTTATTTAATTCATCTCTTAACAGATAGATATTTTAACAGTTATGTATTTCAAAATTATTATATATATGACGAAAACACCCATTTAATAGGAATAAAATTTCATGATGAACAAGTACTAATGCCAATAGAAAAAATAAGATATGAAAAACATAGAGACTTTTATGTATATGATAAATATCTAGTTGAACACAATAAAGTAAAAAAAATTAAAAGCACAGACTGTGTAAAAAATATAAAAAACACTGAAGACGCAAAATATGATAAAGAATTAATAAAAAAATATATAGAAAATGCAAACCTTGATATAGATAAAGCTAAAAAAGGAGAGTTCTACAAACAGTTAACAAACGAATACAAAGTCATGACACAAGAGGAATTAGATAAACAAATGAAGCTTTGCGAAAAACAAATAATAAAATTTTTCAATGGATTAAAACACGAAGAGTGGGACAGCAACAGCAAACCTTTGTAATTTTTATAAAAGTATGATATAATCTATATGTTGCTTACTATGTAGTAAAATTATGAAAGGAGATAATATGAGTAAAATAAAAATTTTTGCCCTTGGAGGGCTTAACGAAAACGGTAAGAACATGTATGTTGTAAATGTAGATGACAACATATTTGTTTTTGATGCGGGATTAAAATATCCAACAGCAAACATGTTAGGAGTAGACTATATAATCCCAAAATTTGATTATTTAATAGAAAATAAAAAGAAAATAAAAGGTATATTTTTAACACATGCCCATGATGGAAACATTGGAGCAATGCCAGATATAATGAAAGAATTACCCGATGTTCCAGTATATGCAACAAAGTTTACAATGACAGTCTTAAAAATGGAATTAGAAAAATACAATATAGAAGCAACAAATTTAAAAGAAATAAGACCTCATTCAAAACTAGATATAGCAAACTTCTCAATTTTTCCAATAACTGTTACACATTCAATACCAGAAACAGTAGCATTTGTTTTATATACAAATGATGGAGCAATAGTATATGCCACAGACTTTGTATTCGATTCAACAATGTTAGGAGCATACAAAACAGATATAGGAAAATTAGCCTATGTAGGAAAACAAGGGGTGTTATGTCTACTTGCCGAATCAAGTTATGCATATAGAGAAGGCCATACAAGTCCAAAACATAGAATTTCTAAAGAAGTCTGGGATTTACTAAATCAAACAGATGAAAGAGTAATAATAAGCATCTTCCCAGAACATGTATATCGTATTCAAGAAATATTCGATAGTGTAGCAAGAACAAAAAGAAAAATAGTTCTAATGGGAAGAAAACTTCAAAGATTAGTAAACTATGCAAAAGAGTTTAACTATTTACATTATGATGAAAACATGATCGGAGATTTATCTAATATAAATGATAAAGATGTAGTAATACTAACTGCAGATGATAAAGAAAAATCATTTGCATCCCTAGAAAAAATAATAAGCAGATATGACAAATACATAACTTTAAAAGAAGGAGATACAGTATTTATAGCAGAACCAATCTATCCAGGAAATGAAAAGAAAGTAGCAAAAATAATGGATGATTTATCAAGATTAGATGTAGATGTAGTGACATTACCATTTAAAAATCATGTATTACATCATCCATCAAGTGAAGACTTAATGCAAATGATTAATTTAATGAATCCAAAATACTACTTTCCAATAAAAGGAGAATATCGTTATCAATATATGAATGCTGCCGTAGCAGAACAAGCCGGACTAGACAAAGATAAAGTTTTATTAAAACAAAACGGTGATGTTGTAAATTTTGTAAATGGAAAACTAGTAGATAAACCAGAACACATAAATGCTGACGAAATATTAATAGATGGAAATAGTTCAGATGATATAGGGAATTTAGTATTAAAAGATAGAGAGCTATTATCAAAAAATGGTATAGTAATAGTAAGTGCTACAATAGATAGAAAAACAAAAAAAATAATAGCAGATCCTCAAATACTAACAAGAGGTTTCATCTATGTAAAAGATAATTTAGACATAGTAGAAAAAACAGAAGCAATATCAAAAGAAGTAATAGAAGAATGTATAAAAGGAAAGAAAGTAGACTTCACAGGAATAAAAGTAAAAATAAGAGAAAGACTAAGTGCTTACTTTAATGAAGAAACAGGATCAGTTCCTATGATCATTACAGTTATCTTAGAAATATAATTATATAAAAATAATGAAAGGTTAAATAACATGGGACAAAATAAAAAAAGTGAATGGGCAATCGAACTAGAACAAAAAGGATTTTTGCCAGAAAATGATGATTATAATGAAGTAAGTAGAGAATCACAAGAAATAGTAGAAAACAACCCAACAAGATATATTATTCAGGAATGTTTACCAGCATGTGAAGAATTATGGAATAAAAATATTTATACATTCATGGTTAGTGATCATTTAAATGAGGGAGAATGTTGGATAGAAATAGAAGAAAAATCACTTTCCGAAGAAAATAAACAAATATATAAAAACTTATCAGGCGAAGGAATAACAAAATTTTCATATCATAAAGGGTGTATAAACTTTGGAGTAAACTGTGTTGGAAAAGAAGGACAACAAAAATTGTTAGAATTAGCACAAAAATTTAAAATGCAAGATGTACCACACAATAAGGCCTATGTAACAGAAGATGAATTTTTGTTAAATTACTGTGGTTGCTATCAAGAATGTGAAAATCCAAATTATTATGAAATGGAATTACCATGGGAAGTAGAGACTAAAAGTTTAGAAGAACAACTAGATTATTTTAACAAATATGATAAGTGGCAAGGAAGTCCAGAAAGTCAAAAAACAATAAAAAAGCTAGATTTAACAAAAAAAGAAAAACCAACCGATGTTTATGCCCAAGATCATGGAATGATAGTCGAAGGAGATAGGATATACCTAAGCCCATTCCACTATCAAAAACATCAAAACTATATAGATTATGTAAATGCTAATAGTAATCAAAGCGAAAGTGGAAGTAGAAGAGCAAGAAAATAGTATTTACAATAAAAAGTATTTAAAAAGCTTGTTACAAGCTTTTTTTTATTATAAAATTAATATATAGATAAATAAAAGAAGGTATGTTATATGAACTATGAAGGAGAAAAGTTTTTATTAAAACTATATAAAGAATTATATAACGAAGAAAGTGTAAAACATTCAAGTACAAAAAGTGATAATAAATATGAGGCAGTAAAGAAATATATTGATAGACTTGAAAGAGTACATGAAAAGGCAATAAATCATAAGACAGATACAGGAATAAATGTTTTAAAAGATTTTTATTATGATAAATATGTAATAAAAGAAGAAGATATTCCAGAAAGTTACATAAATTATTTAGATAAAGTACAGTTCGATCAATATGGTATTCATATGACTGAATTCCAAAAAGAAGAACAAAAAAACTTAATAATAGAAGACCAAAGGAAATCTCTAGATGAATGGATTGACTACTTTACAAGTGAAGATGCTAAGTTTTATCCAACCTGGGCGAAATATTGGGCATTTCAAGGAATGTTAACTATAGGAAATTATGATACAAATAAAGGAATTTATAACAAAAGAAGCAAAACAACAATTGCACCATTCCCAGAACTTGATAGAGAAGTACTTTCTAAATCAATAGATTTAGTAATAAAAGAAATAAATAAAGAAGAAATAGATGACAAACAACTAGAACAATTAGTAAAGAATGGTAATTTCTTCAAACTTTACACAATTCAGTTAAAAGATAAAAGAGAAAACAACTTTGGCGAAGAAACAAAAGGAAAATGGATAAAGTATGAACAAGGAGATAATTACCAAGAATTATATAAATCACTTCAAGGTAAAAATACAGGATGGTGTACAGCCGGGGAAGAAACTTGTAAAAAGCAAGTTAAAGACGGAGACTTTTATGTATACTATACTTATGACGAAGAAGGTAAAGCTACAATTCCAAGACTTGCAATAAGAATGGAAGGCAAAAATAAAATAGCAGAAATAAGAGGAGTAGCCAATGATCAAAATATAGAACCACATTTTGAAGATGTAATTGCTAAAAAGTTAGAAAACTTTAAAGATGCAGGACATTATAAAAGAAGAGTAAAAGATGCCCAAATGATAACATACGTATATACAAAGTATGAAAGTAATAAACAATTAACACAAGAAGATATAAAATTTATATATGAAATTGATGACCCCGTATGGCCGATGGGATGGCAAAGAGATCCAAGATTAACAGAAATGAAAGAGAATAAATTAAAAAGAACAACACCAAATCTTAAGGATAAAAAATTAATACTATTCTTCAATAAAATAGGAAGCCCTGGAATTAGTTATCTAGCAGAAGGAGCAATAGAAGACAAAGAATTAGCAATGAATTTAGTAAGAGAAAGAAGCTGGTTTTTAAAGTGCGTTTCAAAAGAAATAATAGATAAAGAAATGGCCTTAATAGCAGTAAAGAAAAGTGGCCGAGCATTAGAATATGTACCAGAAGAGTTAATAGATAAAGAAATAGCTCTTGAAGCACTAAATCAAAATAAAGGTGCAATAGAATTTTTTCCAAAAAAACTAATAAACAAAGATATAGCTCTAACAGCAATAGAATCATATATGGAAACAATAAAATTTATTCCCAAAGAACTAATAGATAAAGATATATTATTTGCAACAATTAAACAACGTGGTACCGCCTTAGAATATGTACCAAAAGAACTAATAACTAAACAATTAGCATTAGAAGCAATTAAAAAAGAATCAGAAGCCATAAAATATGTACCAAAAGAGATAATGGATAAAGAAATAGCTCTAACAGCAGTAGAAAGATATGGACTTACATTAAAATATGTACCAAGAAAATTAATGGATCAAGACATAATTATAGCAGCACTTAAGGAAGATGGAAGAGCACTAGAATACGTTCCAAAAAATCTAATAAATAAAGACATAGTATTAATTGCAGTTAAAAATAGGGGATTTGCTATAAAATATGCTCCAAAAGAGCTAATAGACAAAGAAGTAGCTTTAACAGCAGTACAAAGATATGGAGATGCATTAGAATTCATTCCTAAAGAAATAATAGATAAGGAAATAGCTAAAGCAGCAATTAAACATGAATTTTGGCTAATGACTATACAATACATACCAGAAGAGATAATAGATAAAGAAATAGCATTAGCAGCCTTAGAAAAAGATGCACGTGCAATAAATTATATACCAGAAAAACTAAAAGAAGAGATAACACAAGAATTATCACAAACACAAGCAACTAGTGATAATAATGATCCAAAACCAAAAAAAAACTTAATACAAAAGA
This sequence comes from uncultured Bacilli bacterium, assembly GCA_934101575.1. Taxonomy (GTDB): domain Bacteria; phylum Bacillota_I; class Bacilli_A; order RF39; family UBA660; genus UMGS1449. Next base: position 563,518 of record CAKORJ010000001.1, on the reverse strand, counting down.
TATATCACAAAGTAAGAAGTCTTAAATAAGACTTTTTTATTATACCTTAAACTAAATAAAAAAGAGAATCAATTATTCTCTTTATAATATATTTTTTAATCTATAATTTCTGGTGGAAGAGTAGTATCTTTGTTATCTGATCCACTACTGCTACTATCACTTTTATTATTGTTATCTTTATTTGTATTATTACTATTAGAACTACTAGATTTATCAGTATTCTTATTAGAAGAATTACTATTAGAACTTGAATTATTATTACTAGAACTAGTACTAGGAGTAGTAGTTTTTATAACTTTAGCAACAGTTAATCCAACTGAACCCGATATCAAATCGGTTCTTTTATTAGAAGGATAACTTTGTGAAATAACTTGACCATCATAATATCCTGAACTAACTTCCTTAGTACTAACACTAGCAGAAAGACCATTACTAGCAAGCCAACTTCTAGCATAACTTTCACTATTACCAACAAAATTAGGAAGTAGGGTATAAGTCTTAGTAGCACTGTTAACTTCATTACCAATAGTAGTAAGTTTAAAAGGTTTCTTTATACTAAAACTCATTTTCTTAACATTTTTAACATCTTCAAGACCTAAATTCTGTTTCATAGTACTAACAACAAGTTTCAAACTCTCTTGATTAGGAATATAATCATATAAAACAAGTCCCATTCCCTCATCATAAATCATTTGACTAGAACCCTGTAAATAAAGTTGTTGCATATTTATTAAATTATCAGTAGTACTAGTCATAAATAGTTGTTTAGCAATATCATAGAAAGATAATATTTGTTTAGTAGTAAAATTAGTATCCATACTTTTACTAACAGTATCAAGAATAGTAAGCATTTGATTAGCACTCTTAACACTCTTTAATTTATTTAAAATACCTTGAACAACAAGTTGTTGATTAACACCCCTTTGAAGATCCCCGGTTAAAAGAGTTTTTCTATGTCTTGCAAGAGCTAATGCCTCTTCACCATTTAAAGTATGTTTACCTTTCTTAAGACAAACTAAATTTTTAGTTTTAGTAGACCTTTTAGAATTAGATTCACAGAAGTCAAGAGGAACATCTACATCAATACCATCAAGAGCCTCAACTAACTTAATAACACCTTTAAAATTAATCTTTACATAATAATCTATATTAATACCAGTAAAATTTTCAATAGTCTTAATCATACAACTTTCACCATTCCAAGCTGCATGAGTAATTTTATTTTCTTTTTGATTATCAAAACAAGCAATAGGTACATAAGTATCTCTAGGAATACTAAATATAGTAGCATTTAAAGTCTTAGGATTAAAAGTAACAAGCATAAGAGCATCACCATTACCAGTAGCATTCTTAGCTAAAGTTTCCGCTGTAGAATCAATTCCCATCACAAGCATAGTAAATGGTTTATCAATCTTATCCGAAGTATTAAAATTAACCATTTCTTCACCAGTATGCTTAGCAATTTCATCTTTAGATAAAGTCTTAGACTTTTCATAAATAATCTTAGTATCACTTTCAATATTCTTATAACTACTAGTAGCCTTAAACATACTAGGATAATTCTTACCAATAATCATAGCATCAATCTTTTTAGCATATAAATCTTTGACTAAATTAGAAAAATCATTATATTCAATAACATTACTATTCTTATCCAAACCTTGTTCATCTATAACTTCAAGACCAATAACATATCCATCAATAGAAGTCTTATCAACTACAATACCAACTTTCTTATTTTTTAAATCACTAACAGTATTAATCTTAGAATCACTCTTAGTAGCAATAACAGTAGTATAAGTAATCTTACTCTTATTCATATTATTAAGAGAGCTATAAGTCTTAAATATAAAGTACCCAATAAATAACTGAGAAGCAATCATAATAACACTAATAATAATACTAATAATCACACTAGATTTTTTTCTCTTATTAAAAAGCTTTCTACATAAAAGTATAAGTAATATATTAATAACAAAAATAACACCCATACCAATATATCTTAAAGTATTTTCAACACCACTTATCATATACACAGAACCAATCAAACAACAAGAAGCAAGTAGGGTGATGATGGTTATAATATTTAAAACAAGTTTCCTACCACTAATTTTTTTTCTTTTTAAGTCATCAAATGAATTGTTTTCATCCATAAGTAAAGCCTCCTCTATGATAGTAATATTATATAATATATGAAATAAGAATTCAAGAAAAAAGATAGCTTATTCGCTATCTTTATCACCAGAGTCATTTCCTAAAACATTAACAATTGTTTGAGCTTTACTAGTCTTACCATCATATTTAACTATATAAGTAATTGTATATGTATTAGCTTCTGCTGTACTAATAGAAGAAACAACAGCGCCTTTTGAATCAGTAATAGTAGTAGTAATAGATGCAGAAGATGTAACATCTACACCATTTTCATAAACTGTAAATGGTCTAGTAGAAGGAGAGAATGAAGGACCTCCAACATTAAGATTAACTGTACCTTCAACATTACTCTTAATATCTATGTTTTGACTAAGACTCTTACTAACTCCAGAACTCATATTAGAACTAGAATTTTTATAAGTAGTTTTAACTGTATAAGTACCAAATGGATTAGCTCCAGAATAAGTATATGAAATGCTAGTAGTAAATCCTAAAAGTTGTCCATTTAAGTAAACATTATATCCAAATGCTCCTAAACTGTCATCACTATCATCAGGTTTCTTAGCAGCAGCCCATGAAATATAAACTTTACCACCAGAGTATTCAACTGTCAGTCCAGAAGGATTAGGTAAAACATTATATTTATTAGATGTTTTCTTAGGAGTATAACCACGTTTGAATAATTCAGTAGTTACCATACTACTAGGAGTAGTAGAACTAGCAAGTTCTTCAGTACCTTTAACAACTTTTGCTCTAACTACAGTAGAAGGTTTAGTCCATTTAGAACCATTATTATTAAATATTGCTTTAGCACATGCAGCATATAAATTATTCTTATGAGAATACATTTGAGACATTGTAAGATAAACACCTTGTTTATTTTCAACATATCCAGTCCACATTGCCAAACTAATATCAGGAGTGTAACCAACAAGCCATCCATCTGGAACAGCTTCAGAAGAATAACCAAATCTACTTATTGTTTCTTTATCATAGTTTGTAGTACCAGTTTTCATAGCAAATTGATCAGAAGTAAGAGTAGGCATATTATTTCTTCCAGGAACATCTCTTAATACATCTGTTACCATATAAGCAGTAGCTTCACTCATTACTTTTTCTCCATCTGATTTAAAATCAATCTTTTCATCAGAATCTCTTAATATAACTTTATTAACAGAATATGGTTCATAATAAGTACCGCCATTACTAAATGCTGCATATGCACCAGCAAGTTGTAAAGGAGAAGCCCCATTAAATGCTCCAAGAGCATGTGCCTCATGCATATAACCAGAAGAATCAATTTCAGGTTTTATACCAAGACTAGTTACAAATTTCTTAACTTTTTCATTATCAACAGATTGATAAGCTTCAACAGCAGGAACATTTCTAGAATCAGATAAAGCATATCTTAAAGAAATATTACCTAAATATCTACCATCATAGTTAACAATCTTTTGAGTAGTACCAGTATAAGTAATAGGTTTATCATTAAATATATGAGCAGTAGAGTAGTTTTTATATTCAATGGCAGGACCATAATCAAATAGTGGTTTAGCAGTAGAACCTATTTGTCTAGAAATATCAGTAGCATAATTAAATGTTCTTTCACCAACTCTATTTCTACCAGCACCAACAGCTATAATTTTGCCAGTAGCACTATCAACAGCAACAGCACTACCTTGAACTGTTTTATTAACCCATGTATAAGTTTTTCCATCAAATACTTTATTTAAAGCCTCTTGTTTCTTAGTATCCATATTAGTATATATTTGCATTGGAACTACATAAGGGTCCATACCAGTTTTATTAACAATTTCTTCAACAGCTAAATCTATATAACCTTGATAAATACTAGTATTAGAAGATTTAGAATCAACAAGTAAGTCTTTAACCTTCATAGATTCAGCAATATTTTTTTCTTCTTCAGTAATATAACCATGTCTAACCATTAAAGAAAGAACAGTAGATCTTCTTTGAGTAGCAGCATCAGAATCAGAGAAAGGATCATATGCACCAGGAGCTTGGAAAAGTCCAGCTATCAAAGAAGCCTCAGCTAAATTAAGTTGTTTAGCATGTTTACCAAAATAAGTTTGTGCAGCTTGCTCAACCCCATAAGAATTACTTCCTAAGAAAGGTTCATTAACATAGTACTCAATAATTTCTTGTTTAGTAAAAGCCCTTTCAATTTTAAATACAGATAAATAAATATCAGTAAACTTTCTTATAATACCTTGAATACCACTAGCTTCACGAGAAGTAAAGTTATTCTTAGCAACTTGCATTGTAAGAGTAGAACCACCACCAGCATCACTAGCTCCAGCAAGTTGCCCCAAAACAGCTTTTGCAAATCTAGGAGCATCTAAACCATTATGTTGAAAGAATCTAGAATCTTCAGTAGCAACAATAGCATCTACTAAAACATTAGGAAGTTCATCATACTCGAGTTTTTCTCTCTTTTCATTACCAAGAGTAGCAATGGTCTCATTATTACTATCATATATTATAGTTGTTTCATTTCTCTCTAGTTTATCAACATCAAACGAAGGAGAAGAAATAATAATAATTATAAAGAAAACAATAAAAGCTAAAATACCAACAATACCAATAAGAAGTATAATCATAAAAGCATTTTTAGCTTTTTTCCTTTTTCTGCTTCCAACAGGATACCGATCAATAGTTCTAACCAGCCATAACATAAGTAAATACAAAATAGTAAAAGGAATAGCAACCCAAACACCAAATACTAAAAATCCGACTACTAAGAACAGTAAAGCAGTAACAATTATGAATCCCATCATAAGCTTAGAAGTCTGTTTAGGCTTAATATTACTTTCATTAACACTAGGTTTTTTCTTTAATTTAATCTTTTTAAGTTTCATAATATACCTCCATATTTATCAATAATTTCAATGTAATCAACCATAGGCCTCAACTTATCTTTAATTAAATATCCTTTTTCTTTAAAATAATCAATAGGAATAGACTTTCTAGTATTATTCTTAATAAAATAATCAAAATCCTTTTCAAATAAAAGATAAGTCTCATTAACATTAACAAATCTCACAATTAAAAAACAAATACCTCCATGACGCTCTATGTTTTCTAAATGTCTTATCTGGTGAGGATGAATATTTTTAAGAGGAAAAGATACCCCTTTAGTTTCCTTAGCCTCAAAATCGATATATTTTCCTTTATATAGACCATTATAATCAGTAGTAGAAGGTTTCTCAAAATAAGCATTAATTATCTTTTCATTAACCTGTTTTACTACCTTTATAGGAGTAGGCTTTTTATAAACTACAGCAATATCATTTTCTAAATAATATCTATTAGAGTCATTAATCTCTGATTCTAAAGTCATCCCTCTGTTAGCATAGTTTTTAAAACTACTCATTTTACTAATCTTATTAGGATATTTTATCAAACTACATCACCATATTAAGATTATACTATAATTATATAATTTTTTCTATCATTTTTTATATATTTTTGTCGAATATAAGACAAGATTTACAGTTTTATAATATAATGTAAAAGGTGATAAAATGAATAGAGATGATTTAACTTATATTTTTAATAATATGATAAAAGAGACAAAATATATAAAACTAAAAACAACAACCTATTTTCTAAAGAATAATAGTGATTGACAAAAACCATTTTTTTTCTTAAAATATATGTAGTAAAGGTTGGTGGAGTATAGTGAACCCAGGAAATCTTAATTTAACCCAAGAAGATATTCTAGAAAAAGAATTCAAAATAGACACAAGAGGTTATAGACTAAAAGAGGTAGATCAATTTCTTGATTTAATAATAGCAGATTATGGAACATTTATAGATATAATAAAGAAACAAGAAATGGAAAAAGACAGGTTAACAGAAGAAGTAATAAGATTAAAAAAAGAACTTAGAGATGCAAGTGTAAATGCTGAAATAGCCAAAGCCTCAACAGGAAATAATCAAGTTGTTAACAACGTAGATCTTCTAAAAAGAATTTCTAATCTAGAAAAAGTTATTTTTGGAAAAAATGAATAATAAAATATAAAAAAAAGAACATTTTAGGCAAACGCTGCAACTAGTTGTAGAGGAAAGTCCATGCTCACAAAAGCTGAGATGCTTTTAGTGTTTGTGCTAAGGAAAAAAATAACCTTAGGAGGAGTAATCCTACGGCTTCGAAAAAACCTAAGTTTTAAATATGGTTTGATTAGATATAAAAGTGCCATAGTGACGATGCATATTAGAAATAATATGAGTGGAACGTGGTAAACCCCACAAGTGAGAAACCCAAATTATGGTAGGGGAGCTTTGACAAGGAAAATGAACTTTAGTCAAGGATCGAAAGATAGATAAATGTTTGCCACCTAGAAATAGGTACAGAACATGGCTTATTAAATGTTATTTTTTTTATTACAAGAAGGTGTTTTATGAAAGAAATAGGCGAAGAGTTTAAAGAAAAAAGAGAAGAAATAGGAATAACGATAGAAGAAGTAGCAAATGATTTAAACAAAGACACACTACTAATAGAAAGCCTAGAAAATGGTAATCATAAAGTATTTAAAGATATACTAGAACTAAAAGATATGGTAAAAGCATATGCTAAATATCTAGGATTAGATGATGAGAAACTATTAGGAGAACTAGATGACTTTCTATTTGAAAAAACGTCAAAAATAAGTATCGAAGATATCAAAGAAAGACTAAAACAAGAACAAGAAAAAAAGAAAAATGAAAAAAAAGTTAGAACTCCATATACAATAGAATTTGAAAACAAAAAGAGTTTAACTTTAGTTATTATCTTAACTATTGTTGTTGTAATATTAGTAGTATTTTACATATTACTAAAAAAAATATATTTATAGGAGGAACTTATGAAGTTTAATGTACCAACAAAATTAACATTTTTAAGATTAATACTAGCTCTTTTAATTATAATATTATTATTATTTCCATTTTATAGAATTGGTTTTGAGTTTAAAACATTCTTATATCACAGTATTTTAATAGATGTAAGATATATTCTGTGTGGTTTAATATTCATAATAGCTTCATTTACTGATTACTTAGATGGGTATATAGCAAGAAAGAAAAAACAAGTAACAAACTTTGGAAAATTCTCAGATGCCATAGCAGATAAAGTTCTAGTTAATTCAGTACTTATAATATTTGCATCACAAGGATTTATTCCAGCAATAGTACCAGTAGTAATCATAGTAAGAGATATAGTAGTAGATGCAATAAGAATGAATGTAGCAGAAAAAGGAGTAGTACAAGCTGCAAAAATGAGTGGTAAGATAAAAACAGCAAGTCTTATGATAGGAATCATCTTAACATTTTTCTATAATTTACCATTCGAATTATTAGGATTTCAAGTATCTAAATTCTTCTTATATTTTGGAACTTTGATGTCTCTAGTTTCGATGATAGAGTATTACAATCTTAATAAAAAATTATTATACTCAGAATTTGACCCAAAAAAATAAATTTCAACTAAAAAAATCCCCCGAAAAATTAGTTTTCACTAAGGGGATTTTTTATATTTTATAAAGGAAAACAAGTTAAATTTAAAACAAACAAATGTTTGCAAAAACTATTGACAAGTCCTAAAACTTGTTGTATGATGGATACAGATAGGGAGGATTACACATGGCAAAAAAAGAAACAAAAAGTGATAAAACTTTAGATCAAGTCTTAGCAGATATTGAAAAACAATTTGGAAAAGGATCAATAATGAAATTAGGGGAAAATAATAATATGGAAGTTGAAACTACTTCAAGTGGTTCGTTAGCCTTAGATTTAGCATTAGGTGTAAATGGCTTTCCAAAAGGGAGAATAATAGAAATATTTGGACCAGAATCAAGTGGTAAAACAACAGTAGCATTACATGCGATAGCAGAAGTGCAAAAAAAAGGAGGAAGAGCAGCATTTATAGATGCAGAACATGCCTTAGACCCAGTTTATGCTAAAAGACTTGGAGTGAATATAGATGAACTTTTAATATCACAACCAGATACAGGGGAACAAGCATTAGAAATTTGTGAAGCACTAGTAAGAAGCGAAGCAGTAGATATAGTGGTAATAGATTCAGTAGCAGCCTTAGTACCAAAAGCAGAAATAGAAGGAGAAATGGGAGATTCACACGTAGGACTTCAAGCTAGACTAATGTCACAAGCCCTAAGAAAACTATCAGGAACAGTAAATAAAACAAAAACTACATGTATATTCATAAATCAACTTCGTGAAAAAGTTGGTGTAATGTTTGGAAATCCAGAAACAACACCAGGAGGAAGAGCACTTAAGTTTTATTCTTCAATAAGACTAGATGTAAGAAGAGGAGAACAATTAAAAACAAGTGACAGTGTAATAGGAAATAAAACAGTAATAAAAGTAGTAAAAAATAAAGTAGCCCCACCATTTAAAACAGCAGTAGTAGAAATAATGTATGGACTAGGAATATCAAAAGAAAGTGAAATAATAGACCTTGCAGTAGAAGCGGGTATAGTAGATAAAAGCGGGGCATGGTATTCATATAACGGAGAAAAAATAGGTCAAGGAAAAGAAAATGTAAAAGCCTTGCTAAGAGAAAATAAAAAACTATGTGATGAACTAGAAAAAAAAGTAAGAGCAGAATACTGTAAAGTTAGCAAATAATATTTGCTGCTTTTTTTATCTTATAGGAAAGTTCTAGATTTTTAAAGCTCAAATCAAATAGTAGAAGAATATAAGCTCAATTATGTAAATATATAAAATGGTATTTTTATAACAAAAGTGTGACATATGATTGATTTCTCTAGACAGGATAAGTTTTATCTTGTCTTTTCTTCTTGAAAAACTATAATTTTTATTATAAAATATTTATGTATAATAAAAAGGAGCAAAAGAGATGATTAAGATAAAAAAAGAAATAAATAAAAAGAAATATATAATAAGTCTAAGTATAGTCCTAATAGGAATCTTATCTTTAATAACCGGAACATCATTTGCTCTATTAAAAGGAAATAATCAAGATACAAATGAACAAATAATAAAAACAGGAAGCATAGAGTTAAAACTAACCGAAAACTACGAAACAATCAATAAAAAAATATCTATTATGGGTGATGAAGAAGGCTTGTTACAAGAAGATATCTATGAATTTAAAATAGAAAACACCGGTAGCTACCCAGCAAAATACGATTTAAAGTTACTAAATGAAGTACCAAGTACTTATACAGGAAAAGTATTAGACACAAAATATATAAAAGTAGGACTTGAAATAAATGGTGAAGAATATGGACCAATGTCCTTAGAAAAAGTAAAGAATATAATTGATAGTGATATCATATATAAAAACGAAGTTTTAAATTATAAACTTAGAATATGGTTAGATAAATCAAAAGAAGAAGAGATATCAAAACTTGAGGATTATAAGGCATTTTTAAAACTAAGAATAGAAGCAGAACAAAGACCAGAAAGCATGGAAACAAAAGATAGTGCAAAAACTTTCAATTATACAGGAGAACCACAAGAGTATACAGTTCCAAGAAATGGTTACTATTATGTAGAACTAGGTGGTGGTGCAGGATATGAACAAACAACCGGAGGATATGATAGTGGAGGAGCTAAAACAAGTGGTTATATATACTTAAAAGCCGGAGAAAAGATATATATTTACGTCGGAGGAAAAGGCACAAGACCAGATACAAATTGTAGAACAAGTGGGTATGAATTTAATGGTGGAGGAGTAGCAAAACCTGCAAAAAGTGGAATTTGTGGTGGAACAGGTGGAAGTGCTACAGATATAAGATTAAAAGGAGGATCTTGGGATAACACAGAATCTCTTATAAGTAGAATAATGGTAGCCGGAGGCGGTGCAGAAGGAGATAGCGGTAGTGGTTATACATTAGGATATGGTGGTACATTATATGGAACGAAAACCATATTTTCCACTTACCAACAATACTTAAGTAATCCAGGAACACAAACAAGTGGAGGAGCAGCGCCAACAAAATATAGTGGTGCCCAATCAAATGGCGAAGCTGGATCATTTGGAAAAGGTGGGGCTGGAGGAGCATCAAACGCAAGTGCTACAACAGGAAGTGGTTCAGGCGGAGGATCAGGATATTATGGAGCATCAGGATCATCTGGACTTTCAAACGGAACATGGTCAGCATCCGGAGGGTCTTCCTACATAAGTGGATATGCCGGAGTAAATTCTGTTAAGGAAAGTACTACTATAACTCATACTAATCAAACAATTCATTATAGTGGCAAATACTTTGTCGGAGGAAAAATGCTAGAAGGAGAAAATACCGGAGATGGTTATGCAAAAATCACATATGTAGATACAAAACCTAAAAAAAGAACAACAAAATTAAACAATGTCAGATATATAAAAGATTGTATTAGTTATAATACTGCTAATAATCAAAATCATTGGCTTGAAATACAAGCCATAAAAGACGGAGTAAACGTAGCAAAAGGCAAAACAGCAACAGGAACAACCGCAGAAAGTAGTACACACCCATATTCAAGAATAACAGATGGAGATATAACTTATTCTAGTTGGGCCAATGCCAGTTCATACACAAATAATCAGTGTGTAACAATAGATTTAGAAGAGACATATGATTTAGATGAAATAGCAGTATGGAACTATTTTGGAGATGTAAGAACATATTATGATTCAGTAACATCCGTATCAAGTGATAATAAAACATTTACTCAAGTAATAGATGAAGCAAATATTCAAGATTCAAATGGTCGAAGAATAAATGCTTATACAGAAAACATAAACGGTTATGTCCAAGAAAATCTAAAACTTTGGTATGATGGTTATGCAAACTCAGGAAGTAATCATTTAACAGTATTATCCTCTTGGAAAGATTTAAGCGGAACAGGATACAATGGAACAATATCATCTGGAACATGGAAAACAAATAATTTATTACTTCCAAGTACAACAGTAACATCAAGCATGCCACTTTCATCAGTACTAACTCCTACAACAAATAGTACATTATCAATAACAATGATGGCAAACAGTGTCCCATACACTAATACCACATACGGTAACACAGGAGTCCTTATAGGAGGAGCATACTATAGTGGTCAAGCAATATTCTGGCAAAACAGTAAAGCAAATCAAATGAAAGTCTATGCCGGCATAAGAACAACTTCAGGGCTAGCAGGGGCTGACTTTAATGAACACACAGCACCAACTAAAATAATAAACTTTACAATGGTAAATGACGTAACAAACAATAAATTAACATCATACATAAACGGAATAAAAGTAAAAGAGTCAACCTCAATAGGAGGATCTTATGAATATACCTCGAACATAGGAAACCTAGGTATAAATAAAGCACAAATTTATAGTGGAAGTGGTACAACAAGCGCAATAAACATGAATACTTATAGTGCTAAAGTTTACACAAAAGCATTAACATCCGAAGAAGTATTACACAACTATAAATACGACCAACAACACATAAAAATAAATTAAACTACCATTTTGGTAGTTTTCTTATTATTGACTTTTTCATAAATTGACTTTAAAATAAAGATAGTGTTAAACAAAATTTAACATAAAAGAAATGGAGGTAAATATGGATAGTACAGTTTTCTCCATTTTACTGGTCATAATTGGATTATTCCTAGGAATTGGTTTTACTTTTTTAATAAATCATTTTAGAGTTAATAACGCTGAATCAAAAATAAGAACTTTATCAGAAAAAGCCCAAAAAGAATCTGAAAAAGTTAAAAGAGATATGCTTTTCGAAGCAAAAGAAGAAGCACATAAACTAAAATTAGATTTAGATAAAGAAATAAAAGAAAAAAAATCAGAGATAAAAGAATCAGAAGAAAGACTTATCCAAAGAGAAAAAAATATGGATAAGAGAGATGAAAATTACCAAAAAAGAGAACAACTTTTAGATGATCGTGAAGAAAAATTACAAGATAAACTTAAAAAAATTCAAAATGATCAAGTTGAAATGGAAAAGTTAAAACAAGAACAAATAGACATGCTTTCAAAAATAAGTGGTCTTGAAAAAAATAAAGCAAGAGAACTTATAATGAAAAAAGTCGAAGAGGACATGAATATTGAAATAGCTAATTATATCAAAGAAAGAGAAGATGAAGCAAAATTAACAGCAGATAAAAGCGCCAAAGATTTATTAGTTAATTCAATGCAAAGATATTCTTCCGAAGTAAGTAATGAACAAACAGTATCAACAATTGAACTTCCAAACAACGAAATGAAAGGAAGAATAATAGGAAGAGAAGGAAGAAATATAAGAACAATTGAAGCAATAACAGGGGTAGATCTTATAATAGACGATACTCCAGAAGCAATTGTAATATCTTCGTTTGATCCATTAAGAAGAGAAATAGCAAAAATAACTATTGAAACCCTTATAAAAGATGGTAGAATCCATCCAACTAGAATAGAAGAAGTTTATGACAAAACAGTACGAGACATGAAAGAAAAAATAATTGAATATGGTAACAATGCCTTATTTGAATTAGGAATTACTAAAGTAGATAATGAGCTTATAGAAACAATAGGTAAATTACATTTTAGAACCAGTTATGGACAAAATGCTTTAAGTCATTCCCTTGAAGTAGCACACCTAACAGGAATAATGGCCTCAGAGCTAGGAGAAAATGTAACACTAGCAAAAAGAGCAGGATTGCTTCATGATATAGGTAAAGCGATAGATCATGAAGTAGAAGGAAGCCATGTAGAAATAGGAGTGAATATAGCAAAGAAACACAAAGAAAATGAAGTAGTTATAAACGCTATAGCATCACATCATGGAGATCATGAAGCAACAAGTATAATATCTAATCTAGTTCAAATAGCAGATTCGTTATCAGCATCACGCCCAGGCGCACGTAATGATTCATTAGAAAACTATATAAAAAGATTAGAACAACTAGAAGGAATATCAAAAGAAATAAAAGGCGTAGATAAAAGTTATGCTCTTCAAGCCGGAAGAGAACTAAGAGTACTTGTAAAACCAGAAGAAATAGATGATAAAACAAGTCATAAAATAGCAAGAGAAATAAAAGAAAAAATAGAAAACACAATGCAGTATCCAGGTACTATCAAAGTAACAGTAATACGCGAAACAAGAGTAACAGAAGAAGCCAAATAAGACTTCTTCTTTTTTATATAAAACTACTTTTTACAACAACTTTACAACACTAAAACGTAAATTCTTTTCATAAAAACAAACTATTTTTACTATTTCTATTTCTAAAGAACATAAATTGTGTTAAAATTAACATAGTAGGTGATTATATGGATATAAAAATGTTATATTTATCATCAATTATTATAATATCTCTAATACTCGTCGCAGTATTTTTCATAGTGTATAAACAAAAAAAATATAAGACTTTAAGAGAAAAACTAGAAGAGTTAGAAAGACAAAGAAACCTAATAGTAGCCACTCCCGTTATGACAGAACTAGATAAAATCAAAGTAATAGTAAAAAATGATCAACTAGAAGACAAATATAATGAATGGCAAAAAAGATATGACATAATTAAAAATGAAAGATATAGTGAAATAACAGATAAATTATTAGATGTAGATAATTTAATCGAAAATAGAGACTATAACGAAGCTAAAGAAAAAGTTATAAATCTAGAAATGGAAATATATAAATTAAGAGTAAGTACAGATAATTTATTAGACGAAATAAGAGAAGTTACAATGAGTGAAGAAAGAAATAGAGCTATTGTAACAAAATTAAAATCAAGATTTAGAGAATTAGAAAGAACACTAAATAACAATAAATCTGCATATGGAGACATAGTAACAAACATTGAACTTCAATTTGAAAATATAGAAAAAAAATTCTCTGATTTTGAAGAAGTCATGGAAAACAATGAGTACGACGAAGTCGTAGGAATAGTAAAAGTAATAGATGAAATGATTGCCCACATGGGTGTAGTAATAGAAGAAATGCCAGATTTAATACTACTTACTGACAAAATATTGCCAAACAGAATAAAAGAAGTTAATGATACATATGACAGACTAACAGCCAGAGATTATCCATTAGACTACATGAAAGTACCATACAATATACTACAAATAGAAAAAAAATTAAACGACATAAAAACAAGAATAAAAATATTAAATCTAGAAGACAGTATGTTTGAATTAAAAACATTTTTAGATTACTTAGACAATCTATTAAATGATTTTGAAATAGAAAAAAGATCTAAAAAAGTATTCGATGAAACTGCTAAAGCATTTAAAATAAAACTAGAAAAAGTAAATAGAGTAGTAACGGACATATATGATCAATTAGACGATATAAAAAACATGTATGACTTAAATGAAGAGGATTTGAAAGACCTAGAAGCAGTAAATAAAGATTTATATAAAGCCAATAATGAGTTCAATACAATAATCGGAGACCTAAAAAATAAAAAATCTCCGTATTCAAAATTAAAAGATAGAATAGCTAAACTATCAAACAATTTTGGAACAATTGAAGAAAACTTAAATTTATGTCTAAAATCATTAGGAAGTATGCATGAAGATGAGATGAGAGCCCGTGAACAACTAGAAGAAATAACTGAACTATTAAAAAAATGTAGATTAAAAATAAGAAAAAATCCACTTCCAATAATATCAAATAATTATTTTGTAGAATTAAGTGAAGCAAATGACGCTATATATGAAATAATAAAAGAACTAGATAAAACTCCAATAACAATAAAAACATTAAATATAAGAGTAGATACAGCCAGAGACTTATCATTAAAACTATATAGCACCACAAATGAAATGATAAAAACAGCTAAACTAAGTGAAATGACAATAATATATGGAAATAGATATAAACCAATAGATAAAGATATAGAAAATGGTTTAGATATGGCAAGTAAGTTTTTCTTTAAAGGAAATTATAAAAAATCATTAGAAACTGCAATAGCAGCAATCAATATAATAGAACCAGATATTCATAAAAAAATGTTAAACTTATATAAAGACGAATAGACACTGTAAATATGTGTCTATTTTATTATGCACTTTTGATATAGAGATAAAATTGTGATAAACTAGTATTGGTGATACCAATGGATACTTATATAGAAAAATATCTAGAATATTTAAAAATCCAAAAGAACTACTCAATAAACACAATAGAAGGCTATGAAGAAGACATAGAATTCTTTAAGAAATTTCTAGATAAAAATAGCTATAACTTTCTAGAAGTAGAGTACAAAGACATAAGACAATTCTTTAATTACATGGATAGTTTAAAACTATCAAAAAATACAATCTCAAGAAAGATAAGCTCATTAAGAAACTTTTATAAATACTTAGCAAGAAATAATTACATAAAATATAATCCCTTTTCTCTAACAAAAGGTCCCAAAAAAGACAAACTATTACCAAAATTTCTATATTATAATGAACTAGAAGAAATGTTTAATATCTGTGATACAACAACCTTTTATGGACTAAGAGACAGATTAATATTAGAAATACTATACGCAACAGGAATAAGAGTCGGAGAACTAGAATATATGAAAATAAAAGACATAAACCTCTATGAAAACAAAATAAAAATTCTAGGAAAAGGAAATAAAGAAAGAATAGTATACTTTGGCGAATATACAAGAGAAATATTAGACTTATATTTAAAACAAAGAACAGATAAAAATGAGTATCTATTAATAAATAATCATAAAGAAAGGTTAACATCCAGAGGAATAAGATATATATTAAATAAAATAATAGCAAAAACAAGCATAGAAACAAAAATATCTCCTCATATGTTAAGACATACTTTTGCAACACATATGTTAAACGAAGGATGTGATCTATTAAGTGTTCAAGAACTATTAGGACATGAATCCCTAAGAGCAACTCAAGTATATACTCATGTAACAAATGATAGATTAAAAGATGTGTATCTAAAAACACATCCTAGAAATAAAAAAAGGATTGATGAAAATGAATTATAAACAAATAATAAATAAATTAAAAGAAGAAAATCAACTAATAGAATATGATAGTAAAGATATAAGTTTTTCATACATAACATATAACTCAAAAGAAGTAAAAGATAAAACACTATTTATTTGTAAAGGAACAAGTTTTAAAAAAGAGTATCTACTAGAAGCAATTAATAAAGGTGCAACAGCATACATAAGCAATAAAGATTATAATGTAGACATCCCTAAAATAATAGTAAAAGATGAAAGAATATCCCTAGCAGTAATAGCAAATCTTTTCTATCCAGATAATCTATATAAAATAGGATTAACAGGAACAAAAGGAAAAACCACAACTAACTATTTCTTACATAACATATTAAAAAATCACTTACACTATAAACCAGGAATATTCGCAACGCATTATTTTTACACAGGTAAAACAAGTGGCCCAACTCATTTGACTACTCCTGAAAGTTTAGAACTTCACAAGTATTTGCATGAAATGCAAGAACAACATATTAAATATGTAACAATGGAAGTATCAAGTCAAGCTGAATATCACAAAAGAGATTATGGTATGACATTCAATCTAGGAGCATTTCTCAACATAGGAGAAGATCACATTTCTCCGCTTGAACATAAAAACTTCGAAGAGTACTTAAACTGTAAAATAGAGTTTCTTAAAAAATGTCAAACAATTATATTGTTTAAACAAACTGATCATTATAGCACTATATATAATAGTATAAAAGATAAAAATATAATAACATATGGCTACACAAATGACTGTGACTATCAAATTAAAAATATTACAAAAGACAAAAATCTAACATTTGGCGTAGAACACGAAGATAAAACAGAAAATTATCATATAAATATCCCAGGAAGATTCAATATTGAAAATGCAACATGTGCTATAGTAATAAGCAAAATTCTAAAAGTAACAAAACAAGATATCCAAAAAGGATTAGAAGAGACAATAATTCCCGGCAGAATGAATATAATTGATAATGACAAATTTCCTATAATAATAGATTATGCCCATAATGAATTAAGCACTGAAAAAGTATATGAAACACTAAAAAAAGATTACCCAGATAAAAAAATAAAAGTAGTATTCGGTGCAACCGGAGATAAAGGGGCTACAAGAAAAAAAGGAATGGGTAACCTAGCAGGAAAATATGCAGACTATGTTTATCTAACTGAAGACGACCCAGGAAATCATAAAGCAATAGATATTTGCAATGACATAGCAGAGCATATAAAAAAATATCATAACAACTATGAAATAATTGAAGACAGAGAAACAGCAATAAGAACCGCAGTAAAAAATCTAACAGAAAACGATGTGTTAGCAATTTTAGGAAAAGGTGATGAAGATTTCATTATAATAGGAAATGATTACAAACCATATAAAACAGATATGAAAATAGCTCAAGATGAATTAAGTAAAAGAAAGGATCAATAGATGGAAAAATTAAAAATACAAGAAATAATATCCTTTACAAAAGGAATAAAAATACAAGAAACAAAAAACCAAGATATAACAAAAATTTCAATAGATAGTAGAGAAGTAGATCAAGACACATTATTTATCCCCATAATAGGAGAAAAATTTGATGGACACACATTTATGGAAAGTGCCTATAATTTAGGATGTAGGAACTTCTTATGTGATGAAAATCATGAGTTTAACAAAGAAAATATAAATCTAATAAAAGTAAAAGATACAAAAATAGCATTAGGTCACATAGCAAAAGGTTACAAAGAAAAGTTTAATCTAACAACAATAGGAATAACCGGAAGCGTAGGAAAAACTTCAACAAAAGACATAATAAGTTCAGTATTAAGCCAAAAGTATAACACATTGAAAACTCAAGGAAACCAAAATAATGAAATAGGACTTCCTAAAACACTATTAAATATAAATAAAAAAACACAAATAGCAGTAATAGAAATGGCCATGGATAAAAAAGGAGATTTAAATTATTTAACCAATATAGTTCATCCAAACATAGCAATAATAACAAATATAGGAATGAGTCATATAATGAACTTTAAAAATCAAGAAGGAATCTTCTATTCAAAAATGGAAATAGCAAATAGTTTAACCTCTAAAGATACACTAATAGTAAATGGTGATGATAAATATCTAAAAACATTAAAAAACAAACAACACGATTATAAGTTATTAACATATGGCTTTGAAGAAAACAATGACATTTACTGCAAAGACTACAAAATAGAAGAAACAAGTTCATTCACATGTGTATACAAAGACAAAGAATACAAGTTTAAAATAGCAAGTCCAGCTAAACATAATATAGGTAATGCCTTAATAGCAATAATGTTAGGAATAGATTTAGGTTTAACAAAAGAACAAATAGAAGAAGGTTTGTTAAACATAGAAATGACTAAAAATAGATTAGAATTAGTAAAAACAGACAAATACACAATAATAAATGATACATATAATGCAAACTATGACTCAGTAATGAGTGCAATATCAGTACTTAATAACTATAAAACAAGAAAAGTAGCAATTCTAGGAGATATTCTAGAACTAGGAGGCTATAGTGAAGAAATACACAGGAAACTAGGAAAAGATATAACATGTGATCTATTAATATCTATAGGAAAAGAATCAAAATATACATATGAAGAAGCAGTAAAAAAAGGTATAAAAGCATATTATTTTTTGACAAAAGAAGAATTTTATGATAAAATAAAGCAAATTTTAAAACCAGAAGACACAATTCTAGTAAAAGCATCCAGAGGAATGGAATTAGACAAATTAGTAGAGAAATTAAAATAAGGGGGAAATAAAAATGGAAAAATCACTACAAAAAATAAAAGAAGAAGTTTGTCAAGAATTATTAGAAAGAGGAACACATGCAACTAGAGAAGAAATAGAAACAATATTAGATGAAGGAGTAGAAGAAATAACTCAAAATAAAGATGCAACAATAGAAGAATTAATAGGAAACATAATGCGTGATGCAATAGAAGATCTTGATATAATGAGAAGAAAGTATCCATCTCCTGGGTATACAGCAGGATTTAATATGAACAATATAAATGTAAAACTATATGGAGGAAATATCAATTTTCTAGGAGAACCAATGCCAGAAAATGCCTTATTCGATATAGCATCATCTTCAAAGTTTTACACACTATGTACTGCATATAATATGATAAGAGACGGTTATTTCGATTATGATAGTAAAATAAAAGACTTAGATCCAAGATTTAAAAATGTCGGAGATTTAACAGTCGGAGATGTAACAACATTCACAACAACATTTAGAACAGATGGAAGAATAGATGATAAAAATAACAAAGAAGAAGCTATAGATCTTCTATATAACATGAATGTAGTGCAAACAGGAGAATATAACTACAACGATATGGGAGTAATGCTTCTAAAAGAAATGATGGAAAAAGTATCCGGAGAAAAATATGAAGATTTATTAAAAAGATATGTATTAGAACCATTAAATCTAAAAGAAACACATTTAATAGTTCCAACAGATAAAATAAAGCTAGTAACAGGAACACCAAATGCTAGTTTAGGAAAAGTAAATGATCCTAAAGCAGTAATACTTGGAGGGTTCTCAGGACATGCTGGAGTCCTAGCATCAAGTGATGACTTATTAAAATTAAAAGGAGTATTCCATAATGACAATGTTCATAACATAAGTGATGCCTATACACATGGAATAAAAACAATGAAAGGAATAATGGGCTCAACATATACAACTCATGAAAAAGGAATGGATGCAACATATGCCGGAAGAACTACTCCAAATGATACAGCAATGATCCAAGGTTCAACAAAAGTATTTGCAGCATTCAACAAAGACTCAGCATGGAACTTCTTGCCAAATCCAGGTAGCATGGGAACAGAAAGAGCTTTAAAAGAACAAGAAAGAGTAAATAAAAGAAGAGAAGAAAATGGTCAAAACAAATTAGAATTAGTAAAAACATTTGAAGTAAATGAAGATGGAAAAATAGTTTCATATGAATTAATAGACTCAAGACAACTATTACCAGATTCAATAAGCACAGATAAAATGATAAAAAACAACGAAAAAATAATGTTAAAACTAAGACTACTAGATCATTATTTAAAAGAATATCATAAGTATGAGAAAGATATAAACCTAAGTATTAAAGGAAATAAGCGATAATCAAATCGCTTTTTTTGTCGGGAAATATGTAAATATTTACAATCTTATTTCAAAATTCAAAAAATATCTGCTATAATGTTAATGGAGATGATAGTAATGGCATTAAAATACGATGAAAGTAGTATAAAAATATTAGAAGGACTAGATGCAGTAAGAAAAAGACCTGGTATGTACATAGGTTCAACAGATAAAAGAGGACTTCACCATCTAGTTTGGGAAATAGTAGATAACTCCATAGACGAAGTAATAAATGGCTTTGGAGATTATATAAAAATTATTATTCATGAAGATGGAAGCGTAAGTGTAGAAGATAGAGGTCGTGGCCTTCCAGTAGGAATGCATTCAAGTGGAAAAAGTACTCCAGAAGTAATATTTACAGTATTACACGCCGGAGGAAAATTCGAAACAAGCGGCTACAAAGTATCCGGAGGATTACACGGAGTAGGTGCATCAGTTGTAAATGCTCTTTCAAAATGGTGTGAAGTTACAATAAAAAGAGATGGATACGAATACTATATAAAATTTGAAAATGGTGGTAGAGTAGCAGTACCACTAAAAAAAATAGGAACAACAAACAAACATGGAACAACAGTAAGATTCATGCCAGATTATGAAATATTTAAAGGAGCAAGTTTTTCATACACAACAATAAGAGAAAGAATGCAAGAAAGTGCTTTTCTTTTAAAAGGTCTAACAGTAGAGCTTCAAGACATAGAAGATAAAAAAGACGAAAAATTCTGTTATGAAGATGGCTTATCATCATTTGTAGAAATGATAAATGAAAACAAAAAAACACTTCATAACGTATATACATTTGAAGGAATAAAAAATAATATAGAAGTAGATATAGCGTTCCAATATACAGATTCATATAACGAAAACATAGTATCATTTGTAAATAATGTAAAAACTACCGACGGAGGAACGCATGAAGTAGGATTCAAAACAGCCCTAACAAAAGTATTCAATGACTATGCAAAAAACAATAACTATTTTAAGAATAAAGAAAAGGGCTTTGATGGAAGTGACGTAAGAGAAGGATTAACAGCAGTAATCTCCCTAAAAATACCAGAAGATAAACTACAATTTGAAGGACAAACAAAATCAAAATTAGGATCTCCTGCCGCAAGAACAGCAGTAGAAGCAGTAACAACAGAAAAACTATTATTTTTCCTAGAAGAAAATAAAAAAATAGCCACAGAAATTATAGAAAAATCACTAAAAAGTAAACAAGCAAGAGAAGCAGCAAGAAAAGCAAGAGAAGAAATAAGAAAAGGAAAAAGTAAAAATTCCAAAGAAAAAAACCTTTCGGGAAAATTCGTTCCAGCCGGAGGAAAAGATAAATCAAAAAATGAATTATTCCTAGTCGAAGGAGATTCAGCAG
Organism: uncultured Bacilli bacterium; assembly: GCA_934101575.1. GTDB lineage: Bacteria > Bacillota_I > Bacilli_A > RF39 > UBA660 > UMGS1449. The sequence goes on along the minus strand of CAKORJ010000001.1, from coordinate 541,840 downwards.
GTGGTTCAGCAAAACAAGGTAGAGATAGAAAATTCCAAGCAATACTTCCTCTAAGAGGAAAAGTATTAAACACAGAAAAAGCAAAAATGGAAGACATATTAAAAAACGAAGAAATAAATACCATGATACATACAATAGGTGCCGGGTCAGGTTCAGACTTCGTACCAAGTGACATTCAGTACGACAAAGTAATAATCATGACCGATGCAGATGATGATGGAGCACACATCCAAGTTTTATTACTAACATTCTTCTATAGATTTATGAGACCATTAATAGAACTAGGAAAACTATATATTGCCATGCCACCACTTTATAAAGTAACATCCGGAAAAAATGTATCATATGCCTATGACAACGAAGAACTAAAAGAACTAACCGAAGGCAAAAAATGTGAAATACAAAGATACAAAGGATTAGGGGAAATGAATTATGATCAACTTTGGGAAACAACAATGAACCCACTTTCAAGATCATTAATAAAAGTAAACATAGATGATGCTTCCCTAGCAGAAAAAAGAGTAAGTGTCCTAATGGGAGATAAAGTAGAACCAAGAAAAGAATGGATCGAAGAAAACGTAGAATTCTCCTTAGAAGACGACTATAAAATTTAATAATAAAAAAATAGCAAAATTCATATTATTTATTGAGGTAATATTATGAACAATGCTATTTTATTTTTTTATAATATAAATATTCAAGAAATAAAAAGAATAAACAACAACTACTATTTTACATATCAACAAAACAATTATGTAATCTATAAATATAACAGAGATATATCAGAAATAAATGAAATATATGAATTAAACATAGAACTCTTATCCAAAGGTCTAATAGGGTATGAAATAATACCAAATAAAACAAATGAACTAATATTCTTATATGAAAACAATTACTATGTATTAATGAAAATACCAAATATAAAAAATAAAAAAATAACATATGAAGATATACTAAGTTTTAATTTTATTCAGAATCAAAACAAATATAAAACAATAGATAAATCAAATTGGAACCAAAACTGGTCAAAAAAAATAGACTATATAATATACCAATTCTCACAAATAAAAAACAAACACAAAGAAATAGATTCATCTATAGATTATTTTATAGGAATATGGGAAAATGCTATAAGTTATTATAATGATACAATATCAAATAAAAATAAAAAATATGTAGCCCATATAAGAATAGAAAACGATATGGACCTATTAGAATATCTAAATCCAATTAACTTCGTAATAGATTATAAAGAAAGAGATATAGGTGAGTATCTAAAAACATATGTAATAAATAATAATTATACAGAAAATATGATAGATACAATACTAAAATATACAAATCAAGAAGGAATAGTATTACTAATTTCAAGACTATTATTTCCATCATATTATTTTGATTTATACGAAAATATAATAGAAGGAAAAACAAAAGAAGAAGAAATAAATGTTATAGTAAAAAAACATTACAACGTCTTAAATCTAATAAAATATATATTTAAAAAATATTGGGACTACAACATTCCATATATAAATTGGATAAAAAAATAGATTAGTCTTCATTAACTAATCTAACTTCTTTCACTTCTGGAACCTTTTCCAAAATAGTTTTTTCAATTCCATCTTTCAAAGTAACTTCTCGCATAGGACATCCCATACAAGCACCTTGTAATCTAACATAGACAATATCATCTTCAATTTTAACAAATTCGATATTACCACCATCATTCATTAAAAAAGGTCTTAAATCATCTATTGCTTCTATAACTTTTTCCTTCATAAAAATCACCAATACAATTATATAAACTATTTTCTATTTTGTAAAGAGAGAAAAAACTTTGAAAATGTAGAAAAATAGGTTATAATTAAAAAGGAAGTGATACCAATGTCAAAATATAAAAAAGGAAGTATCATCGAAGGAAGTGTAACAGGTATAGAAAACTATGGAGTATTTGTTAACTTAGATGATTATTATAGTGGATTAATTCACATATCAGAAATATCCCATGGCTTTGTAAAAGATGTTAATAATTATGTCAATCTAGGAGATACAATAAAAGTAAAAGTAGTAGATGTAGACGATGATTCATGTCATGTTAAGCTTAGTATAAAAGATATAGATTATAGAATATCAAGACCAAAAAGAGTAAGAATACAAGAAGTAGGAAGTGGGTTTGATATATTAAAAGATAATTTAGATAATTGGATAAATGAAAAAATAGAAGAAATAGAGGAAGAAAAAAACAAAAAAAGTTAAAAAAAAAAGAAATTGTATTGACAAAAACTCTAGAATATATTATATTTATAAGCGTCAGCAGTTAATATGTTTTGACGGGCGATTAGCTCAGTTGGTTAGAGCACTTGCCTTACAAGCAAGGGGTCGGGAGTTCGAGTCTCTCATCGCCCACCATTTTTTTGCCGAAATAGCTCAATTGGTAGAGCAACTGACTTGTAGGATGTATTAGTAAATACAAAATCATCTTGCACCCTTATTTGGAAACATTTAAGGTGGACGTCGCTAATTCGGGGAAACCTATAGCATGGAGGATTATGAATTGTTTAAATTGTAACAAGCCATTAGTCAGAAACAAAAAGTTTTGTTCCATTGCTTGTCAAAAAGATTATGAATATATTCAGTATATTGATAATTGGAAAAACGGAAGAGTAAATGGAATGAAAGGTAAGTATCAGGTTTCTAATTATATTAGGAGATATTTATTAGAAAAGTATGACAAAAAGTGTTCAAAATGCGGCTGGAATATGGTTAATCCATATACTAATATTAGTCCATTAGAAATTGAACATATTGATGGTAATTATCTTAACAATTCAGAATCAAATCTCATTCTACTATGCCCAAATTGCCATTCTTTGACAGCAACTTATAAAGGAGCTAATAAAAATGGTAGGAAAAGTAGAAAAAAGTATTCTTTGTATGGCAATCCCGAGCTAGGTAGTAATACCGAGTGTAGAGACTTTATACGACGAACCTAAGTCTTAGGATATGGTTAAGAGAAAGTCCAGACTACAAACACATTGTGGTAGTGAAAACTATAGTAGTATGAATCAGTAGGTTGTGGGTTCAAGTCCTATTTTCGGCACCATATGGAGCGGTAGCGAAGTGGTCAAACGCGGCAGACTGTAAATCTGTTCCTTCGGGTTCGATGGTTCAAATCCATCTCGCTCCACCACAGAATTGCCTCGTAGCCAAGTGGTAAGGCATCAGACTTTGACTCTGACATGCGCTAGTTCGAATCTAGCCGAGGCAGCCACTATTAATGTCCCGCTAGCTCAGTAGGTAGAGCATTTGACTTTTAATCAAAGGGTCAGGCGTTCGAGTCGCCTGCGGGACACCATTTATTATTGCCTGAGTGGCGAAATTGGTAGACGCACAGGACTTAAAATCCTGCGAGGATCAAACCTCGTGCCGGTTCAAGTCCGGCCTTAGGCACCATTTATTTTTATTAGTTATTTATACGGAGGAATACCCAAGTCTGGTTGAAGGGACCGGTCTTGAAAACCGGGAGGTCGTGCGAGCGGCGCAGGGGTTCGAATCCCTTTTCCTCCGCCATGAAAAATTTTTATATCGCGGAGTGGAGCAGTCTGGTCAGCTCGTCGGGCTCATAACCCGAAGGTCGTAGGTTCAAATCCTTCCTCCGCAACCATGGTTCCGTGGTGTAGTGGTTATCACGCCTGCCTGTCACGCAGGAGATCGCGGGTTCAAGTCCCGTCGGAACCGCCAATTATTTTTGGCTTCATAGCTCAGTCGGTAGAGCACAGGACTGAAAATCCTGGTGTCGTTGGTTCGATTCCAACTGGAGCCACCATGAAGAGAATATAACCCTATTTTTAAGGGTTTTTTATTATGCTAAAAACAAATAAAAATCCCGCCATACAAACAAAAACAACAAACGAACAACTACAATAAAGCGAAAAATCCTAAAAAACTAATCCTTAAGCATTTTTTGACAAAAAAAGACATCATTATGTGCTATATTTTAATAGCAGTATAAAAAAGAAAGAGAGGTAAAAACTATGATAAAAAAAGTCAAATGGTTCAACGACGCGAAAGGATATGGATTTCTAGATAATGGAGAGATGGAAGATATATTTGTTCATTATTCAGCAATAAATAGAGACGGATACAAAACACTTTCACAAGATCAACTAGTAGAATTTGATCTAATTGAAACAAATAAAGGTTACCAAGCAAAAAATGTAACACTAAAAGAAAAACAACATATATAGAAATGTAAAGATTAACAAAAAAAGTTAATCTTTTTTTAATTTTCTAAAATAATATGATAAAATGATATTGGTGATAATATGAAATTCTTACTAATAACAATATCAATGATACCAGTAATATTACTAGGACTATATATATATAATAAAGACACAGTAAAAGAACCAAAATCACTTTTATTAATCCTATTTGTATCTGGATTAATATCATCATTCATAGTAGTAATAATAAATATCTTAACAGCACTTATAATCCCAGATTTATACCTTTCAGACAATTATCAAAACTTTGGCTTTTTTAAACTATTCATTTTAATATTCCTAGAAATAGCCTTAGTCGAAGAACTTAGTAAATGGGTAATGATAAGAACAATAGGATATCATCATAAAGACTTTGACCAGTTCTATGACATAATAGTGTATTCAACTTTCGTAGCACTAGGCTTTGCAGCAATAGAAAATGCCCTATATGTACTTCAAGGAGGTATAACTTTAGGAATATATAGAGCAATATTCTCAGTCCCAGGACACGTAGCATTTGGAGTATTCATGGGTTATTATCTAGGCCTTGCAAAAACTGTAGAAAAAAAAGACAAAACAAAATATAAATTATATATGACTCTAAGTATATTAGTTCCAACACTATTACATACAGTATATAACTTTTTCTTAATGAAAGAAAATATATGGTATCTAATAGTATTTCTAGGATTTATAATAATTCTATATGTAAGTGCAGTAAAAGAAATAGATAAAGTATCAAAAATAGAAACTAAAGTATAAAAAATAATACTGCTTGAAAAAGTAGTATTTTTAATGTATTATTAATATATAAAATACTAAGGAGGACGTAAAAGTATGAAGAAAGAACAAAATCAAGACAGTGAACATTCGTTCGGGGGGGGGGGTATTTTTATAATCTATTAAATAAAGATATAAGAGAATTAAATACGGTAGTTTTATCTTTATTTATAATAATATTTCTTTTTAGTGTAGGATTTATATCATATAAAATAACTAATTCTTATGCATTATTTTCAGATGAAATAACAGGAACAAAAACAATAGAAATAGAACCCCTATTTGAATATGAAAAAACATTTAATTATACTGGAAAACCACAAGAATATACAATTCCAAAAGATGGTTATTACTATATAGAATTAGAAGGAGCATCAGGAGGAGCTTCAAAAGCATATGCTGGATTAGGAGCAAAAACAAGTGGTTACATAAAACTAAAAAAAGGAGAAAAACTTTATTTTTATGTTGGAGGAAAAGGAACAACAGCCTCATCAAATGTAGAATACACATCAGGAGGATTTAATGGTGGAGGTTCTGCTAATCATCAAGCAGGAACAGGTGGTGGTGCAACAGATGTAAGATTAACAAGCGGTTCTTGGGATGATATGTCTTCGCTAATATCAAGAATAATGGTAGCAGGAGGAGGCGGAGGCGGAGCAATATTTAATGATTATGTAACCGGAGGAGACGGAGGGACCTTATATGGAACCGACGGAGGAGATCTATCAGAAAACTTTTTAGGTGGTGGTCATGGCGGCCAACAAAAAACAAGTGGTCCAATAGGCTCAGGGAAACGAGAGGCCGATAGTTATCAATCGCAATATGTTGTTTTAGGAACAAAAGGACAGCTAGCAAAAGGAGGAAACGGTGGATACGATTCTGATTATTCTCATGGCTCTGGTGCTGGAGGTGGTGGATACTATGGTGGCTCTGGAGCAAGTGGAAGAAATGGTGGAGGAGCCGGAGGCTCATCATATATATCAGGTTATGCCGGAGTAAATTCGGTAAAAGAATCAACAACAATCACTCATACAAATCAAACAATCCACTACAGCAGTAAATATTTTGTAGGTGGACAAATGATAGAAGGACAAAACTCTGGAAACGGATATGCCAAAATAACTTATGCTCATAACAAACCTCAAAGAAAAAACACAAAACTTAATAACGTTAGATATATAAAAGATTGTAGTACAAGCAATAGTGCTAATCCAGGTAAGCATTGGATAGAAATAGAGGCTATAAAAGACGGAGTAAACATAGCCAAAGGAAAAACAGTAACAGGAACATTTACCCCACAACATACAGATACTAGTAATTTTCTAATTCTAACAACTGGGGACATTGATAATTCAAATTATGTTGCAACAACTACATCCGAAGACAATAGTAATCAATGCATAACAGTTGATTTAGAAAACACCTATGATTTAGATGAAGTAGCAGTATGGAACTACTTTGGAGATACAAGAGTATATCACAATACAATAACTTCCGTATCAAGTGATAATACAAATTTCACAGAAATAGTTGATGAAAATGTCATACAAACATCAAATGGAATAAGAGTAAATGCCTATATAGATAACATAAATGGTTATTCAGCAAGAAATAAAATGACAATGTGGTTAGATGGACTAGCAAATACAGGAACAACAAGAAATAATACAACCACAACTTGGAAAAATCTATCTACAAATTCTTCTGGTTATACAGCAACAGTATCCGGAGCAACTTGGATAAATGATAGTCTATCCTTCGATGGAACCAACGACTATGTAGCATTTACAAACAAAGAATATACATTTCCAATGACATATTCATTCATATATAAAACTAATAGTACAGACAGTCAAATAATATTTGGACATAACTTAAATAATGCCGCAATAGGACTATATCAAAATAACAAATTTATCACATCATTAGTAAGCGCAACAAATATGTATGACGCAGGAACAATAACTTTAGATAAATATTACAAAGTAGATGTAATATTTAGAAGTTTAACTGATAAAACAATATATGTAAATAACAAAGAAATACCAAAACTATCTTCAACAGAATATTGGAGTTGGACAGAATCAAAATCATATATAGGAAAAAGGCCAAGTGGAACATACTTTAAAGGTAATATAAAACTATTCCAAATCTTTAGTGGTGAACTAACAAAAGAAGAAATAACACACAACTACAACTACGATAAACAAAGATTTAATTTAGAATAAAAACAAATTTATTACTTTATAACATTTCAAAACAAATAAACACATCAAAAACAAAAAAAGATATAAGAAAATATTAAAAATTCTTATATCTTTTTTTAATACAAAACACAAAATTCCCAGTTTTACAATAAAAATCAATTAGTATATAGTATAGTTACAAACAAAAAAGGAGATAACAAACGAATAATATAATCAAAACAAGAAATAATCATAATAGATAACTATGCAGAGAAAAAACTATTAGATATCCTAACAAAAACAAAAAAACCAAATAACACTTTACACAAAAAAAATACAAACGAAGAACTAATAAGAAAATATCAAACTCAGTATAATAAACTAACAATAATAAAAAAGATAATCTATATGATATATTTATAATAATAGATAAAAAAATATTATATCACTCAGGAGCATCCTTTAAAGATTTAGGCAAAAGCTGTTTTGTTATAAACAAAGTCGAAGACAAAACTATTTAAAAAAAATTATTAACATATCTAGAAAAATAAAGGTGAATTATTCCTTGAATAAATAACAAATTTGTTATAAAATAAATGTATAAATAATACTAAGGAGTGATCAAAGTGAAACGAACAAATGTTTTCTCGGGGGGGGGGGGTCATTAAGAACAAAAAATATATAATAAGTCTTTTTATTGCTCTTTTTGGAATAGTATCTCTTTTTTGTGGTACTAGTTATGCTATTTTAAAGGAAGTTAATAGCGATAGTAATGAACAAGTAATAAAAACAGGAAGTGTAAAATTAAAACTAACCGAAAACTACGAAACAATCAATAAAAAAATATCTATTATGGGTGATGAAGAAGGCTTGTTACAAGAGGAAACATATGATTTCAATCTAAAAAATATTGGATCATCCCCAGCTAAATATGATTTAAAATTAATAAATGAAGTACCAAGTACCTATACAGGAAAAGTACTTGATACAAAATACATAAAAGTAGGACTTGAAATAAATGGTGAAGAATATGGACCAATGTCCTTGGAAAAAATAAAAAATATAATTGACAGTGATGTAATATATGCAAGTGAAATAATAAACTATAAATTAAGAATATGGCTTGATAAGTCTAAAGAAGAAGAGATATCAAAACTTGAGGATTATAAAGCCTTCTTAAAACTAAAAATAGAAGCAGAACAAAGACCAGAAAGTATGGATAGAGAAGGAGAGCCTAAAACATTTACCTATACTGGAAATGCTCAAGAGTATACAGTTTTAAGAGATGGATATTATTATGTAGAATTAGGAGGGGCTCAAGGAGGAGCATCTTACCAAGAAGATAATGAATTATACGAAGGTGGAAAAGGATCAATAACATCAGGCTATATAAATCTAAAAGAAGGAGAAAAATTATATATTTATGTAGGTGGTGCTGGAAAAAGGTGCGTTTGTAGTTCCTCAAAAACATGTTGTGGAGAAAACGGTGGCTATAATGGTGGTGGAAAAAGTCTTCAGTATACTGGAGGAAACACATACTATGGTTCAGGCGGAGGAGCAACAGATGTTAGATTAGTAGGTGGAACATGGAATGATACAAAATCATTGATTTCAAGAATAATGGTAGCCGGAGGCGGAGCAGGATCAAGTAACTATATGGGAACAGCAAGTTCTGGATACAGTTATAACGGTGGAGCAGGCGGATATCTATACGGAAGTCAAGGCTATTATACAAGAAGTGATAGAAGTTATACATGTACAGGCGGTTCACAAACAGCTGGTGGAACAGGAACAAGCGGAACAGATTCTGGATTTGGGGTAGGAGCAATAGTAAGCTCAAAATACGGTCCAGGCGGAGGTGGAGGCTACTATGGCGGAGGGACTTCAGAAACCTATTCCTGTGGAGGATCCTCATATATAAGTGGCTATGCCGGAGTGAATTCAGTAAAAAATTCCACAACAATAACTCATACAAACGCAACAATGCATTATAGTAATAAATATTTCCTAAACGGAAAAATAAAAGAAGATCAAACTAAAAAAGATGGTTATGCAAAAATCATTTACATAGGACGTAAACCCAAAAAAGTAAATACTAAATTAAATAATGTGAGATATATAAAAGACTGTAGTGGCTATAATAGTAGTAATAATGATAATCATTGGATAGAATTACAGGCAATAAAAGATGGAGTAAACATAGCAAAAGGAAAGACCGTAACAGGAACAACTTCTCAATATAATGATACAACCAGAGCATATTCACAAATAACAGACGGAGATATAACATACGGAAACTACTCAATGCCATCAAGTTCATCCACTAATCAATGCATAACAGTAGATTTAGAAGAGACATATGACTTAGATGAAGTAGCAGTATGGAATTATTTTGGAGATAGTAGAGTATATCATAACACAAAAACATATGTATCAAGTGACAATAAAAACTTTACAGCAATAACAGAAGAAGACACAGTACAAACATCAAATGGAAGAAGAATAACAGCATACGATAACAACATAAATGGATATGTTCAGGATAATCTAAACCTTTGGTTAGATGGATTCTCAAATTCAGGAGAAAATCATTTATCCTCAACATCAACATGGAAAGATTTAAGTGGTAAAAGTGGAAATGCTACAGTAACGGGATCAAGTTGGTATAAAAACTATCTATTATTAGATGGGGTAGATGATTATGCAACAATACCATATTCTCAAACACTTGCCCCAACAGAATTCACAATAGACTTAACATTTTCAAAACAATCTATAGTAAAAAATTCAAGAAGTGTACTATTTGTTAAATGGTTCGGTTACACAATAGAATTAAATGCTGATAATACAGTAGTATTCGGAACAAGACAATCAACTTCAGATTTTCCATATCTATCCGGCGGAACAATACAGTTAAAAAAGACTTATAATGTAGTAGCAACTTATAAAGATAACGTAGAAAGTATATACATAAATGGTGTATTAAAAAATAGAAGAACAAACACATCAAGCGCGTTTTCTCATTCGAATAATCCCTTAACAATAGGAAGATATCAAACATCAAGTTATTCAAATGTAAAAATAAATCAAATGAAATTATATGGAAAAGCACTAACAGAAGAAGAAATAACTCATAATTACAATTATGATAAACAAAAGTTTAATATAGAATAAAAAAAGATATAAGAAATCATTAAAACTTCTTATATCTTTTTCTATAAAAGCATCAATTATTACCTTCTTCTTTTCTAATACTAAGTACAATTCCTAAAAGAATCATATAAGATATTAAACTACTACCACCATAAGAAATAAAAGGCAAAGTAATCCCTGTAATAGGCATAAGTCCAATAGTCATAGAAATATTCTGAATCTGTTGATAAAAAAGTGCCGCACACATCCCAGAAATAATATACTTATATTCTAAATTCTTAGTCTTAGTTCTGATAAGTAAAATATCAAACCAAACAATAGAACAAACAAGAATCATCATCCCAGTAAGACCATATATAGAAGCAAAAGAAGCAAATATAAAATCAGTATGACCTTCCGGAAAATATAACAAAATATTACTAATACCATGCCCAAATAAACCACTAGAACCTATAGAAATAACAGAATTTTCAAGTTGCATTCCCGAAGACTTACTCCAATCAAATATCCTATCAAAACGATAAAACATGCTATTACCAAAAATCTTAATAAATAAATCAGTATTAAAAATATAAATATAAAACAAACCAAATCCTAACACACAAACAATTCCAAAAAGAATCAAAAACCATCTTATTCTAATCTTAGAAGTAAATAACATAACAAAAGTAATAACAATATATATAAGTACAGCCCCAGTATCAGGTTCTAAAAAAGTAATAAAAGAAGGAATTAATAAAATAACAAAAGCCTTAACGACTAGAACAAGTTCATCCTTAAAACAATTAATCTTTTGTTTACTAATAACCTTAGCAAGTAACAAAATAATACCAATTTTCATAAACTCACTAGGTTGAAAAGTTCCAATAAAAGGAACATTAAACCATGCTTTAGTACCATTAACCTCCTTCCCAATAAAAAGAACTAAAACAAGTATTAAAACATTAAATAAATATATAAAAAAAGAATATTTAAGAATCCTATTAGGACCAATCTTAATACAAATGAAAATAAAAATAATCCCAACAAGATAAAAACAAGCCTGTCTAATAATAAAACTATAAGTATCATAAGTCAAAAAAGAAGAAAAACTATAAATAGAATTAATACTTATAACAAAAAAAATTAATAATACGTATATAAAAGATTTATTTGTTTTCATAGTATTATTATATCTTTTTTAGAATTTTTTACTCCTCAAAACATAAAATATAATAATAAAGGAGGACTTATGAAAAAACCAGAGATATATAAACCAAATATAGGAAACATAAACAATAACACAAAAGCTTATTATTCATTTTTAGATGATAGATTAGATATAGAAAGAAAAGAAGAATCAATAAATGAATCCCCAATAGATTTTATAAATAAATTATCAAAGAGTGGAACCTATATCTTTGACAAAGACGTAGTAATCGTAACAAAAGACAAAAAGTATGAAACAAGAATAGCAGGCAAAATAGGAAACAGGTTAATAACACTAGATAATGATTCAATAAATATAAATGACATAATTAAGATTTATCAAAAATAAAAAACTTCTTTTTGAAGTTTTTTAAATACAAGAAACATACGTATCATTAAGACATCTAATAGCTCCAACACAGTTAAGATTAATAGTAAAGAATGAATCAGTAGCTTGATAAGGATTAGTAGCATCATCAGAAGGAGCTAAAACCCTACAAGTACAGCAACAATCATTAGCAGTCTCAACTCTAAAAACATTAGAAACACCATCAGTACCATTAAGTGTATATGGCATAGACCATAATGTGTTATTAGGACAAGTGTAGAATGTTATAGGCCTAGTATTATATGCAGTATTATTATTAAGCCCTAAATAAGGTCTATCACAAGATTTAATTCCATCATCTATACATTGTCCTTGTTTTTGAAGATTTATAATAGTACATAAAGTATCTCTTAAACCATCGCAGTTATTATCATTTGAACACATAGACTAACCTCCTTTCTATACACAATCAACAAATGTATCAGCCAAACATCTAATAGCACAAACACAATTACTGTTTACAATTATGTATGAATCAGTCTTCACATATGGAAAAACACTAGTATCATCAGGATTATTAGCAAGAACCATCAAAGTAGCAGTACTATCAGTAACTTTTTCAACCCTAAATACATTAGAAGTACCATCAACACCATTTAAACTATAAGGTGCACTAAATAATGTATTATTAGAAGTATACAAAGTAACAGGTCTAGTATTATAAACAAAAGTATTAGAACTATTAACCCCTCCTAAAAAAGGTCTATCACAAGAACTAGGAATATCATCAATTTTTTCAGCTTGATTCTGCAAAACATTTATAACTTCTAAAATGTCATTAATACAACATGAGCTATTATTCATATATATCACGCCCCTTTTTTCTTTCTAATATAAGATATTCATAATGACATAACAAAAACACTACTAATACCTATTTACTAAATAGTATGAAAAAATGTTTTATTTTTGACAGTTTTATTGTATAATTACTATAGGTGATTTTATGACTTATGAATATTTTATAATTATTGTAGTATTTGTTATAGTATTATTAGCAATACTAAAAATAAACAAAAAAGATGTAAAACTAGATATGAATAAATTAGTAGAGTATCTAGGAGGAAAAGATAACATAATAGATACAGAAGTAAACTTATCAAGATTTATTGTAACATTACAAGATATAGAAAAAGTAAATAAAGATGCAATAATAAATCTAGGAGCAAAAGGAATAGTAGAATTAGACAATCAGTTAAAAATAATACTAGGTCCAAACTCAAAACAATTAAAAAAATATATCGACGAAATAAAATAATATAAGACAAAATTCGACAAAATATGACATTTATTTCCTATATTATATAAACAGGTGATAATATGTCATTTTTTGATACAATAATTTTAGATGTAATATTAATAATATTTCCAGTTTTAGCAGTAACAATATTAAAAGCTTATTATAAAAATATAGGAAAGTTAAAAAAAGATACCCTAATAGATATAGCAAGCATCACAAGTTTATTTTTATTAATAAAGTACTATAATAAAGAAATGCCTTATGATGTCCTATTAGTAAACATGCCTATTATAATATCAATATTATATAACAGAAAACACACAACAATAGTAATATCACTAATACTAATAATATTTAACTGTAGTATGGGAGAAAACACAATAATAACAGTCCTAGAGTATTTATTTTATATATTAATATTTGTAGTATTAACAATAAAAATAAAAAAACAAGAAACAATAATACTAACATTTACCTGTATAAAAGGAATAGTAATGACCATAGAAGAGTACTACATATCAAATAATCAAAATATAGAAACAATAATAAAAATAATCATATCATTAACAGTATTCTATTTAATAGGAATATTAGTAATAAATATAATAAGTAAAATAGAGGAGACTATATCATTAAATCAAACCCTAAAAGAACTAGAAAAAGAAAAAAATCTAAAAAATTCATTATTTAAAATAACACATGAAGTAAAAAACCCAATAGCAGTCTGTAAAGGATATCTATCAATGATAGACTATGATAATAAAGAAAAATCCCAAAAATATAATGAAATAATTCTAAGTGAAATAGATAGAGCTTTAGATATAATGGATAACTTTAGTCAGTACACAAAAATAAGTATAAAAAAAGATATAATGGATATAGACTATTTAATAAATGATACTATAGATAGCCTAATGCCAATATTTAAAACAAAAAATATAAAAATAGAATACAAATCAGTAGATGAAATATATATAAATGGAGACTACAAAAGATTAAAACAAGTACTTATCAACATATTAAAAAATAGTAGTGAAGCAATAAAAACACAAGGATTAATTAAAATAAGTATAAAACAAAACAAAAAAACAGTAACAATAGAAATAAAAGATAATGGATGTGGCATTTCAAAAGAAAATCTAGAAAAAATAGGGGATTTATTCTACTCATCAAAACAAAAAGGTTGTGGTATAGGTGTAGCCTTATCAAAAGAAATAATAAGTCAACACAATGGAGAATTAATCTATAAATCAGAAGAAAATAAATATACAAAAGTAATAATAAAATTGCCACTAGACACTAGTTTACAATAGGAACGTAAACTTATTTCAAAAAACATTTACACAACTAAAAATTAAAGTTATATTATTATTATAAGGAGTGATAATATGAAAAAGATACTATCAATAATAACTGTATTTGTAATTGGATTAAGCTTTATAGGTTCTGTTAATGCCGATGAACAAGGTTTATCAAGTGTAGCTACAATATCTAAAACAATAGGCGGTAGCGATAAAGAAATAGTACAAGTAGATACAGCAAATAAATATAAATTTTATTATAAATACGTAGCACTAGATCAAACACAATTTAGTGATTATGTAAAAGCAAGATATACAATAGATAATACTGATTCAAGTACAGATCAATATTCAAAAGCAGCATCAAGTGTTGGAGACTATGAATCACAATTTCAAAGCAAAATAGGAACAGTAAAAGCCGCAGATCTAGAAAAATGGACATTATCAAGTGATAATGAAATAACATTAAGTGGATTAACATATGAATCTGGAAAACATAACGGATATGTTTTAGCAGTAGCAGCAGTTAAAGATGGAGACACATCAAAAGTATATATAGATAGAATGATTTTAGAATCAACAAGTTCAACAACATTAGGAGAAATAGCATTCCTAGATTCAGATAAAACAGTAACAACATCACAAACAACAGATGAAGATGAAACAACAGTACGATCAGAATCAAATCCAAATACAGGAATAAGTGATTATGCAATGTACTTAGTTCCACTTTGCATAATAGTAGGATCAACAATACTATTAAAAAGAAAGTATTCATAAGACCATAAGGTCTTTTTTTCTTTAAAAAAACAAAAAATTAATGTATAATAAATATTGATTCGAGGTGTTTTTATATGAAATATATCTATATAGGGAAACTACATAGTACACATGGACTAAAAGGAGAATTAAAATTAACAACAGATTTTAAGTACAAAGATAACATTCTAAAAGAAGATTTTAATTTTTATATTGGTGAAGAAAAACACCACGTAAAACTAAAAAAACAAAGGAAACATAACAAATATATATTATTAACATTTAAAAATCTAGAAGATATAAATCTAGTAGAAAACCTAAGAAATAAAAAGATATATATAAACAAAGAAGACCTAAATCTAAAAGAAAATGAATACGTATTTGAAGATTATATAAATTTAAATTGTTATTATAAAGAAAAAAACATAGGTAAAGTAAAAGATATAATAGACTGTGGAAACAAAAATTATGTTTTAGAAATACAAGGCAAAGAAGAAGTCTTAGTTCCATTAAATGATAACTTTATAGAAAAAGTAATAAAAGAAGACAGAATAATATTAAAAAACGTGGAGGGATTATTAAATGAAGATTGATATATTAACACTATTTCCAGAAATGTTTAATGGATTTCTAACAGAATCAATAATAAAAAGAGCAATAGAAAAGAAAAAAATAAAAATAAACATAATAAACTTTAGAGATTACACAACAGATCCTCATGGCAAAGTAGATGACACACCATTTGGCGGAGGAGCGGGCATGGTTTTACAAATACAACCAATATATGATGCTCTAGAACATTTAAAAACAAAAGATTCACATATAATATTATTAACCCCAACCGGGACAACATTTAATCAAAAAAAAGCAGAACAATTATCGCAAAAAAAACACATAATCATAATATGTGGACACTATGAAGGCTTTGATGATAGAATAAAACTGTTAGTAGATGAAGAAATTTCAATAGGAGATTTTATTTTAACTGGCGGAGAATTACCTGCAATGATGATAAGTGATGCCGTAATAAGATTAATAGATGGTGTAATAAGTAAAGAGTCTTTAGAAAGTGAATCATTTAGTAAAGATTTGCTTGATTATCCGGTATACACCAAACCAAGAGACTTTAAAGGCATGAAAGTACCAGAAGTATTACTAAGTGGCAATCATAAGAAAATAGAAGAATATAGAAAACAAGAACAAATCAGATTAACAAAAGAAAAACAAAGTAAAGAAAAGTAAGGTGATAATATGTCCGTATCAAGAAAATTTGTAGTAAAAAAAGATGCTAAAACAGATGCAGTAATATATATGGAATATGACAAAAGAAAAGGATTTAAAGTAAAACCAAAACACAATATAGAGTTTGAAAACATGATAAATGTAAATGAAATGGTAATAATAAATCCCGGTTTAATAAAAAAATTAATAGATAAAAAATGTAACAAGCATTATGAAAGAATATTAAAAATGCTTAAAATTATATATGAAGATGATGATGGTGATGATGATACTCCATATATGTTAGCCATAACAGAAATACAAAGATTAAGAGATCTTATATATACAAAATATAAAGAATATATGGAAGAGGAAGAATTAAAAACAATATCAAAAAAACTAGAATTATTAGAACAAGAAACTGAAGAAAGAAGAAGATTTATCATAGAAAGTCAACTTGAATACGAATCACAAGTAAAAAAAGGTAAATCATCTAGGTAGAAAGGAAATTTATGAAAGACAAAAAAGTAGTATTTATGGGAACTCCAAGTTATAGTATCCCAGTTTTAGAAATGTTAATAGAAAATACAGATGTAATTGGTGTAGTAACTCAACCAGATAAAGAAGTAGGTAGAAAAAAAGTATTAACACCTTGCAAAGTAAAAGAGTATGCTTTAGAACATAACATAAAAGTATTATCACCAAAAAAATTAAGAGAAGAGTATCAAGACATAATAGATTTAAATCCAGATATAATAATAACATGTGCCTATGGACAAATTATCCCAGAAAAATTAATATATGCTCCAAAATACAATACAGTAAATGTTCACGGATCACTACTTCCAAAATATAGAGGAGGAGCACCAATTCAGCACGCCATAATGAACGGAGAAAAAGAAACAGGCATCACTATAATGTATACAGATAAAGGCATGGATAGTGGTGATATAATAACCGAAGAAACACTAGAAATAAAAGAAAATGATACATATGACATAATAAGCGAAAAAATGAGTAAACTAGGAGCAAAACTCTTAAAACAAACATTACCAGATATATTTAACCAAACAGCCCCAAGAATAAAACAAGATCATAACAAAAAAACACTAGCACCAGTAATAAAGAAAGAAGATGAACACATAGATTTTAATAACAGTCAAGAAATAGTACATAATAAAATAAGAGCATTATCAAGCACCCCTGGAACATATGCATTATTAGAAAACAATAGAATTAAAATATTACTTTCAGAAAAAACAGATAAAGAAGCAAAAAAAGAACCAGGAACAATATCAGAAATAGATAAAGATAAAATATATGTATGTTGTAAAGATAAAGAAATAGCAATAACAAAGATACAAGTACCAGGAAAAAAACAAGTACCAGTAAAAGATTACTTAAATGGAGTAAAAAAAGAAAAATTACTAAACAAAGTACTAAAGTAAAATATATAATATAAGATATTTATAAAGCTAAAATATAAATATTTTTTTATTTGCTTTTTATAGATTCACATAGTATAATAACAACTAATCTAAAAAAGGGGGAAAATATGACATGACAAAAGAAGATAGAAAAAACTTATACGAAATACTAAAAGAAAAAGATAGAATCAAAAAACTAAAACTACTATCACAAATGCTAAAAAAACATGAAGAAAACTATGAAATAATGTACAATATTTTAAAAATAATAGGAACATATCCATCTAATAGAGAAAGAGTAAAAGAATTGCTAGAACTTATGAAAGACGTATATGACCCATCACAAATAAGTTATGAAATAGGAAAGTTAGAAACATATGATAAAAACTATGAACAAGCAATAAAACATTTTAAGGAATCATTATTTCAAGATCCATTATCAACAAAATCAAAACTAGAAATGGCAAAGGCTTATAAAAAAAGTGGGGATCAATTGCAAGCAAAATATCATCTTTTAGATTTAGCAGATTTAAAACAAGATAAAGGAGCGCTCTATGAATTAGGTCTTTTAGCCGAAGAAAACCAAGATATAGATAAAGCACGTATGTATTATCAAAAAGTATTAAACCTAAAAAGATATGATTTAAGAACACTAATAAAAATAGGAATATTAGAATTAAAATCAGGAAATATAGAAAAAGCCAAAGAATATTTAATAAGAGGAATCAAAATAGAACCAAATAATATATGTGCTTTAACGGAATTAAGTAAGTGCGAAAGAGAACAAGGTCACCTAAACGAAGCAAAAAAATATATAGACAAAGCAGTAAAAAGTAAAAAAAGCACAATAGCATACCTCGAAAAAGGAATGGTATGTGAAATGATGAAAAAATATGACGAAGCATACCAAACATATCAACAAGCCAAAGAAATAGAAGAAAACCCTGCAATAAACTATAGACTAGCAATTCTTTTAAAACAGTCAGGAAATAAAGAAGAATCAAAAGAAGAACTATTACACTGTATAAACACAAGATATGAAATAAAGTCATTATTAACACTAACAGATATATTTTTAAAAGAAGAAAACATAGACGCAGCAAAAAAAATAATAAGTAAAATAAGCTTAAGTGATCTAAAAGAAACAACAGATTTTAAAAACTACCGAAGAATATTAACATATCTAAAATATAAAGATGGTGAAGAATTGGATAAAAGTGTTTACTATGTATCGCAATTAGAAGATTTTGATGAAGAAAAAACAAAAAATATATCAAGAAAGTTTTTCAAAGGCAGCAAAAACATAGAAAGTATCCTAAAACAAGTAAAAGAAAAATTAACCGAAGACAACTATTATGACACTATATCCGCCGAAGATTTATATATAGTAGAAATAGATGAAACTGTATATGATACAGATAATAAACCAAGTAATAAAGTAATGGTAATAACCCCACTAAATACAAAAAATATAATTTCAATAATGCCAACATATAAAACAAAAACAAGATTAAAGGGCAAACCATCAAAACAAAAAGTCTTAAAATAAACAATTGACAAAACAAAAGATAAAACCTATAATAATTCACTAAAGAAAGGCGTGGAAAAATATGAGTACAAAAAACAAAAATCCATTACAAAATTTTATATACAAAACAGAAATAAAAGAAAAATCAAAACAAGCAATAGCCAGAAATTGTAAAGCATTTGGTTACCTAGATGGATACTTTGATGAAGAAATATATATAGGAAATTTTGAGTATACAGAGGATAACAATGCAAATTATGAAAGAGGATATACCACAGGAACCAATGATAGATTAAAAGAAACAAAAGAGACACTTCAAATAGAAAAGACAGAATTAATCATGAAATTAGCTCAGTATGATGGAGAAAACAACATAGCACCTAGAAAAATAAGTAAAAAATATAAAGATATTTATAAAAGAAACTACTATAAAGTAAGATGTGCCAATAGTGAGATGATAGATATCTTTATGTACGATGATGAATTAACAGAAAACACAGAAGAACAAGTTTACACATTTGGATATATGGATGGTTATTTTGATGAGTGTTGTTATGCATATAGCTTAGAAAACGAAGAATTAATAGGCTTATATGAGCTAGGTTATCAAGAAGGACAAATACAAAAAGAAACAAACTTAAGTTTAGCCGCACTAGCTAAATTAAAATGGCTAGTAAAAATGGCAATTAACGATTCAAAATTAGGAATAAAAAATATGCTTCTAAGTGAAGCAGCAAAAGAAATATACGAAAATCATTATGAGGAAGAAAATAAAATAACAAAGCAAATAATAAAGAACCCAGAACAATTATATAATGGTGACTATGAAGAAGAACCTCTATATAAAAAAGATGAAAAATTATCAAATGAAGAATACTTAGAATATAGAAGAAAAAGACATAAAAAATAAAAAAATACTTTAACAAGTAATTAAGTTGTGATAAAATAATAACAGTTAACCAAGATGAGAACATAGTAATAAGAAAATATTTATTTTAAAGAGAAGAAGTGGTTGGTGAAAACTTCAAAAATAAATTCTTATGAATTCACTCTCTAGTTAAAATCGTAAACCTGCGTTAAAGGAAAGAGATAGTTAAACTATAAAATAAGGTGGTACCACGATTAAATCGTCCTTTGGTAACCATCTTTTTATTTTTAAGGAGGAAGTTATGGAAAATATAAAAAAAGATATACAACAAGATTTAGAAAATGTACAAGATATAAAAACATTAAATGATTTAAAAATAAAATACATAGGAAAAAAAGGTATAATAACAGAACTATATTCAAAAATGAAAGAAATACCAAATGAAGAAAAAAAAGAATATGGTAAAAAAATAAATGAATTAAAAAATATGTTTAATGACAAATATGAAGAAATAAAAACAAAATTAGAACAAAAAGAACTAGAAGAAAAACTAGCAAGTGAAAAAATAGATGTAACACTTCCAGGAACAAAAATAGAAGTAGGAGCACCAAATATCTTAGAAAAAATAATAGAAGAAGTAGAAGAAGTATTTATGTCCATGGGATATGATGTAGTAGATGGACCAGAAATAGAAGAAGATAAATACAATTTTGAAATGTTAAATATTCCAAAAGGACATCCAGCAAGAGATGCCCAAGATACATTCTATATAGAAGATGAAAAAATATTATTAAGAAGCCAAACCTCTCCAGTTCAAGTAAGAACAATGTTAGAAGCCGGAGGAAACAAACCAGTAAGAGTTATATGCCCTGGGAAAACCTATAGAAGAGACGATGACGATGCAACACATTCTCATCAATTCATGCAAATAGAAGGATTATTGATAGATAAAGACATAAGATTATCAGACTTAAAAGGAACGTTTGATGTAATAGCAAAAAGACTATTTGGCGAAGACTGTAAAACAAGATTTAGACCAAGTTATTATCAGTTTACAGAACCATCCGTAGAAACAGATATATCATGCTTTAACTGTAAAGGAAAAGGGTGTAGTTTATGTAAAAACACAGGCTGGATAACAGTAAGTGGAGCAGGAATGGTTCATCCCAATGTACTTAGAAATTGTGGATACGATCCAAAAAAGTGGTCAGGATTTGCCTTTGGTTTTGGCGCAGAACGTCTAGCAATGTTAAAATATGACATCAATGATATAAGAGCATTTTATCAAACAGACCTAAGAGAAGAAAAACAATTCGACAGGAGGGATAACTAATATGATGAGCTTAGATTGGGTAAAAGATTACGTAGATATAAAAGATGAGGACCTACATAAATTAGCAGAAAAAATAACTAAAGCCGGAGTAAACATAGAAAAAATAATAGATAATCGTATAGAAAACCTAGTAATAGGGCAAATAGAAAAGTGCACAAAACACCCAGATAGTGATCATTTAAATATATGTAAAGTAAACATAGGAGAAAAAACAGTACAAATAGTATGTGGAGCATCAAATGTAAAAGAAGGAATAAAAGTCCTAGTAGCACTACCAGGATGTATCTTGCCAGGAAATATAGAAATAAAAAAAGGAATAATAAGAGGACAAGAATCAAATGGAATGATATGTGCACTATTTGAACTAGGCCTAGAAGAAAAAACAAAAGAAAACTATGACAAAGGAATAGAAGTATTAAAAACAGATCTAAAACCAGGAACAGATGCCAATATATACCTAGGAACAGAAGACACTCTATACGAATTAGATATTCATAAACATAGAAATAATGATTGTTATTATCACATAGGTTTTGCTTATGAAATAGCAAGTATTCTAAATAAAAAAGTAACACTTCCAGAAGATAAACACAAAGAACTAAAAGAAAATGTAAAAGATGAAATAAATATAGAAGTACAAACAGATAAATGTCCATATTATACAGCAAAAATGGTCAAAGATATAACAGTAAAAGATTCCCCAGACTTTATAAAAAGAAGACTAATATCCGCAGGAATGAGACCAATAAACAATGTCGTAGATATATCAAATTATGTAATGTTAGAATATGGACAACCACTTCATTTCTTTGATAAAGACAAATTAGGAAATAACATCCTAGTAAGAGACGCAAAACAAAATGAAGAAATAACAACATTAGATGGACAAAAAAGAACACTAACAACAAATGATATAGTAATAACAGATACCAAAAAACCAGTAGCAATAGCCGGAGTAATGGGCGGAGAAAACACTGAAGTAGACCAAAACACAAAAAATATTTTAATAGAAAGTGCAATATTTGATCCAGTAAGCATAAGATATACATCAAGTAAATTGAATCTAAGAAGTGAAGCCTCAATAAGATATGGAAAAGGACTATCATTTGAATACACAGACAAAGCCATAGAAAGAGCATGCTATTTATTAGAAAAATATGCAAATGCAAAAGTCCTATCTGGAACAATAAAATATGACAAAATAGATAAAACCAAAAAACAAGTAACCTTCAAAACAAAAGAAGTAAGTACCTTATTAGGATTAGAATTAACAGATCAAGACATAGAAACAGAACTAAATAGATTAATGTTTCCATATAAAAAAGAAAATGATAATTTCCTAGTGACAATACCATATAGAAGATTAGATATAGATCCAAATGTAAATGACATAGCCGAAGAAATAGGAAGATTATATGGATATGAAAACTTAAAATCAACACTTCCAAGAGTAGAAACAAAAAGAGGAATGTATCTAAAAGATATAGCCCTAAGAAAACAAATATCAAAAAGACTAAGAACACTTGGATTAAACGAAACAAAAACATATACATTAACAAGTCCAGAAATGTCAAAAATGTTTAATTATGAACACAAAGCAAAAGTAGTATTACCAAATCCAATGAGTATAGATAAGTCAGTAATAAGAACAACAATACTACCATCACTTCTAAATGTATATAGTTATAACAAAAAAAGAAATGTAAAAGATATAAACATCTATGAAATAGCAAAAACATACGACAAAGAATATAATGAAGAAACAAAAATAGCAATATTAACAAAAGGAAACTATATAACAAACAAATGGCATACAACAGAAAAATGTGATTTCTATCATCTAAAAGGAATAATAGAAAACTTATTAGATTATCTAGGATTTGAAAATAGACATTATCTAATAGAAGAAAAAATAGAAGATATGCATCCAGGAATAAGCGCAAAAATAATGATAGATAGAGATGAAGTAGGAGTAATAGGAAGAATCCATCCATCAATAAACAAAGATGAAATATACCTAGCAGAACTATCATTAACAAAGCTATATAATAAAAAAGCAAAAACATTAAAGTACCAAGAAGCATCAAAGTACCCAGACATAACAAAAGATGTAGCATTTATTCTAGATAAAAATATAATGAATAGTGATGTAGAAAAAGAAATCAAAAAACAAGGAACAAAAATATTAACAAATATAGAAGTATTCGATTTGTACCAAGGAGAAAAAATAAATAAAAACAAAAAGTCAATAGCATACAGTCTAACATTCAATGATTATAACAAAACCCTAACAGAAGAAGAAGTAGACAAAGTATTCAGAAATATAATAACAAAAGTAACAACAAAATTTAACTGTGAAATAAGAGACAAATAGTTAAGAAATAAAAATCTTAGCTATTTTTTTTATAAATACAAAAAAACACTATTCCAAAAACAAAATAAGTATAGTATAATTAATCTATAAAATACTAAGGTGATCATATGAAACAAACGAGGGAGTCAATATATATACTCTTAAATAAAAATATAAAAGAGTTTAATAAAATAAAGTTATCAATATTATGTATAGTATTCCTATTAACAGTAGGATGCATATCATATAAAATAAACTCATCATATGCAATATTTTCAGACACTGAATTAGGAACTAAAACAATAGAATTAATAGTGAAAGCAAATAATGTAGACACAAGTGGAGCAAATGAACCAGAACTAGACGAAGGAATGATACCAGTATATTATGATGAAAATACAGAAACATGGAAGAAAGCTGACAAAAAAAATTCAAATGAAAAATATAGATGGTATAATTATGATAAGAAAATATGGGCAAATAGTGTAACAGTAAGTAGCACTAATAGAAGTAAATACTTATCAGCAAGTGTAGGAACAGAAATACCAATGGATGATATATTAACAATGGAGGTTTGGATACCAAGATATAAATATAAAGTATGGAATTATAATGCAGATGGAACAAAGACTAGCAATCCGCAACAAATAGACATAACATGGGAAAATGGTACAGGAACAACTGGAGAAATAACATGTCAAGATTCAATAAGTGGAACAGATGGAGCAGCCTCAGAAACATGTAAATTAAAAAGTACTAATGCAACATGTACTGATGATACATGTAATAATAAAACATATACCCATCCAGCATTTACATTTGGAAATGAAGAAATAAAGGGATTCTGGATAGGAAAGTTTGAACTTACAGGAACAGTAAGTAATATAACAACAAAACCAAATTTAAGTAGTGTAAGAGAACAAAGTGTAAGTACATTTGAAACAAATATAATGAATATGAAAAATAGTGGTAATCAGTATGGTTTAAACACAACTACCGATACACATATGATAAAGAATAGTGAATGGGGAGCAGTAGCGTACCTATCACACTCAAAATATGGAACATGTACAGATGGTACATGTAAAGAAGTAAATGTAAATAATAGTTCTAGTTATTATACAGGAAGAAGTGGAGGAACCTCAAGCACATCAAGTTCTGCAGAAGGAACATATAAATATAATGAAACTAAAAAAAATACAACAACAATGACTGGGGGAACTGCAATAGCAGCAACAGTAACAAATGATACAACATATCCGTGGACTTCTTCAGATGGTTTATATAAAAGTTCAAATCAAGGAAAAGATTCTACAACAACTAATCTAAAATTTAGTTTTACAGCACCAACTAATAATACATATATATCATTTGACTGGAGTGTATCAAGTGAAAGTGCAAGTTATGATTATTTATATTATACAATAACAAAAGATGGAACAACTTTATCAGATACAGGAACAAGTACAAAAATAGGAGGAACAGATTTAGGAACAACAGAAAGTGCATTAATCTATAATAATGTATCAAAAAAACTAGATAAAGGAACATATGAATTAACATTTACATATAGAAAAGATAGTTCAGGGACAAAAGGAACAGATACAGGATATATAAAAAATATAAAAGTATTAGATAGTCCAACAATAAAAGAAAGTAAAACATTAATAGGAGAAAGTAGAGATGGGCCAAGTGCTTCAACAACACATAATATATACGGAGTATATGATGTGAACGGAGGATCCTATGAATATACGATGGCAAACATAGTAAGTAATGATGGAACAACAATGATGAGTGGTTATAGTTCATCTAGAAATTCAGGATATAAAGGAATAATTTATGATTCAGGCAATTACACATCATATACTGGAATAGATTATCCAAATAACAAATATTATGATAAATACAGTTTTAGCACAAGCAATACCACTAGAATAAGAAGCAAGTTAGGAGATGGAATAAAAGAGGTATATAAAAGTAGTTCGAGTGGCTGGTATAGTGATGGCTCCAATCTTGCCAACCATAATAATTCCTGGTTTCTTCGTGGAGGTTATTACCGAAATGGTGCAAGTTCTGGTATATTTTATTCCAATTATAGCGGAGGCGCATCGGTAGCTAGTATTTCCTCTCGTCTCATAATAACACCCTAACAAAATAACTCTTATAAAGTATGGTTAATTGCCATACTTTTTTCTAAAGAATAAAACAAAAACATCCTTCATATAAATATATAGGTGATAAATTTGAAAAAACTACTATTTTTAATAACACTAACACTTATATTAATTCCAACTAAAATATCTGCTCTAAACAATATATTTGATAATTATATAGTCATGGACATAGATAGTAAAAGAATATTTGAAGAAAAAAATAAAGATGAGCAAAAACTACCAGCTTCTACAACTAAAATAATGACTCTTATAGTAGCACTAGAAAACTCAAATCAAGAAGATGTAGTAACAGTAAAAGATGAAATCCTAACAATAGATGGTTCTAATATATATCTAGAAATGAATGAAAATATATTAATGCAAGACCTTGAATATGGAATGATCCTAAGAAGTGGCAATGACGCAGCAATGACAATAGCAAGGCACACAGGTAACACAGTATCAAACTTCGTAAAGTTAATGAATCAAAAGTCAAAACAGCTAAATCTAAAAAACACTCATTTTAATAATCCAACTGGTCTAGATGATAATGAAAAAAATATCTCAACAGTCCATGACCTAAGTCTAATATACAGTTATGGCTATAAAAATAAAGCCTTTAGAGATATTCTAAAAACAAAAACATATAAAGCAACCAGTAGCACTAAAAGTTATTATTTTAAAAATAGATCAAAAATACTAAGTATGGACGATAGAATAACCGGGGCAAAAACAGGATACACCCCCACAGCAGGAAGAATCCTAGTATCAAGTGCCACAAACAATAACCTAAATCTAGTAATAGCCTCCATAAGTAAAATAGACTATGGCTATCAAAATCATATAGACTTATACAATAAAATATTTTCAAACTATAAAAACTATAAACTACTAGACAAAAATAACCTTAAACTAAAAACCAATCTAAAAGGAAAACCTTATATAGGAAACTCATTTTCTTATCCACTAACAAAAAACGAAAAAGAAAATATATCCAAAAAGATAGTATATAACGGCAAAAAAGAAGACCAAGTAGGAGAGATATTAATATATTTAAAAGATGATATAATTCATAGAGAAAAACTATATCTAAAACAAGAAAAAGTTTCATTAGCGGATAAGATAAAATCATTCTTCAAACACTTGCTTAATTAAAGAAAATAGTCTATAATTTATCCAGGTGATTTTATGGAAAGATTACAAAAACGAATAGCCTCTTCTGGATATACATCAAGAAGAAAAGCTGAAGAGTTAATAAAAGAAGGAAGAGTAAAAGTAAACGGAAAAACAGTAACAGAATTAGGATATAAAGTAGAATCAAAAGATGAGATACACATAGATGAAGTTTTACTAGAAAAAGAAAATAAAGTATATTTCTTATTAAATAAACCAAGAGAAGTAGTATGTACAACCGAAGATGATAAACATAGAAAAATAATAACTTCTTTAATTGATACAGATTTAAGAGTATTTCCAGTAGGAAGACTTGACTATGATACAACAGGACTAATAATTCTAACAAATGACGGAGAATTTGCAAACCTAATGACAAGTCCGAAAAACAAAATAGAAAAAGTATACATAGCAAAAATAAATGGAAAACTACTACCTAATGAAATGATGGCCTTAAAAAAAGGAGTCATAATAGATGGTAAAAAAACAAGAAAATCTAGAGTTAAAATCAAGAAATACGATAAAAAGACAGACACAAGTATTATAGAAATAGGTATAACTGAAGGAAGAAATCATCAAGTAAAAAGAATGTTTAACGAAGTAGGACATAAAGTATTAAAACTAAAAAGAGAAAGAATAGCCTTTCTTACATTAGATGGTTTAGCTTCTAAAGAATATAGAGTCTTAACCCCAAAAGAAGTAAAACAGTTATATAATTTAGCAATAAATGAAAGTAAATAACATTTAAAATATTGAAAAAACAAAATAAAAATAATATAATTTTAATGAGGTAATAATATGAAACTAAAAGATCAAGAAACAAAAAATTATTCACAAAAAATAAAAGAATATTTTTTATCCTTTAGTTTTACTATTTTATTTTAATTTATTCAGGACCAAGTTCTTGAATTTTTTTTGGAGGAAGTATGAGAATAATAATGAAAATAAGTGGAGAAGCTTTAAAAAATGAAAATAATATCTCCAGTAACAACCTAAATAATCTACTAAAGGAAATAAAACAAATAAAAGAAAACAATGAATTAATACTAGTGTGTGGAGGAGGAAACTTTTGGCGAGGTAGAAATGACTTAGCAATAAAAAGTGCTATCTCAGATCAAATAGGAATGTTATCAACAGTAATGAATTCTATTGCTATAAATTCTTATTTTAATGAGAATAATATATCAACCACATGCTATAGTGCCTTTGAAGTACCAGGTATCATAAAAAAACAAAATGTATATGATGTGGAAAGAGATCTAAAAGAAGGAAAAATAGTAATATTAGGCGGAGGCCTAGGGATACCCAATCTATCAACAGACATGACAACAGTATCAAAAGCAGTAGAGTATAGTGCCGACTTAATATTAATGGCTAAAAACATAGATGCAATATATGATAGAGATCCAAAAGAAAAAGATGCTAAAAAACTAGATGAAATAACTCATGAACAATTACTTGAAATGTCCCTAAAACAAGGAGCATCATCACTGATGATATTAGATATAGAAGCTTTAGCAAAACTAGCAAAATACAAAGTTCCAATGTATGTGTATAATTCTAATATGATAAAAAATATAGATGAAGTATTAAAAGGAAAAGAAGGGACAAGAGTTATCACAAATTAACTCTTTTCTTGTGTTTTTTCAAAAATTATAGTAATATATTCTTACCTAGTAACAGGGAGGAACAGGTTAAATGAAAAAATATCTAATAGATAAAAATAATAAAAGTTTTTTAAAGGAATATCATGTAGTAGGAGATAAAATAAATTTAGTACTAGGTGACAATTCCCTAAAACAAATAGAAAATAGTAAAGAAAATATAAATTATTTAGATGAATTAATGTTAGAACAATTCTATGAATATGAAATAGATAAAGTCTTATCAGGTTCATTATCTACAACTATAACTTCATTGGGAGTCGCAGCAGCATCAGGGCTATTAATGACTCAAGAAGGAGTAGCAAATGGTCTAGAACTAAGTAACTCTGCCAAAATGGGAGCCTTAATAGGAGTAGGAGCCGGCGCAGCAACATATTATCTAATGGGAACAACAAAAGCCAAAGAAGCCGAAGAAGACTATGAAAAAGACTTAATGTTCGTAGAAAATATGCAACAAATAAAACTATATCTATCAAGTGATAACTTCTGTAAAGAATTATCAAAAAAACTACAGGAAAAACTAAAAAAAGTACAAAGAGAAAACTTATCATTAAACACAATAAATGATTTTAAACTAGGAGAAATAAAAGAAATAGTATTAAAAATAGACTATCATAATTGTAAAAATGATTCATTTATAGAAAGTAATACAAGTAATAAAAAAGTAAAAATTAGAAAATAGGAAGCGATAATATGAACTCTTATAACGAATTTGAACAATTCTTAAAAAGTCTAAAAACAAAACCAAAATTATTATTACACAGTTGTTGTGCACCTTGTTCAACTTCAGTATTAGAATTATTAACAAAATATTTTACTGTAGATGTATATTATTATAACCCAAATATTTATCCAGAATCAGAGTATAACAAAAGAGAAAAAGAACAAGAAAGATTAATAAAAAAGTTAAGTGAGCACGTAGGACTAATCAAAGAAGAATACAATGAAGAAGAATATCAAAAAGAAGTAATAGGTCTAGAACAAGAAAAAGAGGGAGGACTTCGTTGTAAAAAATGCATAGAACTTCGCATGAAAAAAGCTTGTATATATGCTAAAAAACACAATTATGACTATTACACCACAACACTATCAGTAAGCCCTCATAAAAACAGTACAATGATAAATGAAATAGGATACAGACTAGAAAAAGAGTTTAATATGCCATATTTATATTCTGATTTTAAAAAGAAAGATGGTTATAAACAAAGCATAATCCTATCAAATAAGTATAATTTATATAGACAAGACTATTGTGGGTGTAAATACTCAGTAAGAAATTGACAAAAAATCTTAATACTATACAAATTTAATGATATAATTAAATAGGAGTGATAATTTATGAAGTATATTATCTCAGCAGGAGGTACAGGAGGACACATATATCCTGCCCTTAGCATTATAGATAAAATAAAAGAAGAAGATAAACAAGCAGAAATCCTATATATAGGTACAACAGATAGAATGGAAAAAGATATAGTACCAAATTTAGGAATAGAATACTATGGAATAAAAATGAATGGCTTAGGGAAAAGCATAAAAAAAATATGTGGTTTTGTCTTTAATACCCTAACAGGTATAAAAAAATGTAAAAAAATAATGAAAAAATTCAAACCAGATGTAGTAATAGGAGTAGGAGGATACATAACAGTACCAGTAGTCCTAGCAGCTAAAGATTTAAAAATAAAAGTAGTATTACATGAACAAAACAGCATACCAGGAAAAGCAAATATAAGACTTAGTAAATATGCCGATACAGTATGCATATCTATGGAAAACTCAAGAAAGTACTTTAATCATAAAAATATAGTACTAACAGGAAATCCAAGAAGTGAAGAAATACTGAAAGTAAAAAAAGGAAATAAAAAAGACTATGAACTAAAAATAACAAAAAAATTAGTCTTAATAACAATGGGTTCATTAGGAGCATCAACAATAAATCAAAAAATAATAAACATGTTACCAGAACTAGAAAATAAAAACTATGAAGTTTTATTAGTAACAGGAAAAAAAGACTATGAAAATGTAATTACTAATCAGTTTCCAAAAAATATAAAAGTAGTACCATACATAGAAAAAATGGGTGAAGTATTAAAATATACAGATCTAATAATAACAAGAGCAGGTGCAACCATAATAGCAGAAATAACAGCACTAGGCCTTCCTGCAATACTAATACCTAGTCCGTATGTTGCGAATAATCATCAAGTGATAAATGCAAAAGATCTAGAAGAAAAAGGAGCAGCATACATAGAATATGAAGATAAGTTTGACAGTAAAGAACTAATAAATAAAATAGATGAAATAATAAATGACTCAAAAGTATATCACAAAATGAGTGATGCCTCTAAAAAAATAGGAATATCTGATAGTGCAACAAAAATATATAACGAAATAAAAAAATTGATTAAATAGGTGATTAAATGGAAAACTTGATAAATTATATAAAAGAAGAAAACTTAGGAGACTACAAAGAAAACGTATCATTTAAGACATTAACAACATATAGAACCGGAGGAAATGCTAAGTTAGTATTCTATCCTAAAGATGTACAATCTCTAAAAAAAGCACTTTTATATATAAAAGAAAATAATATAAAATTCAAAGTATTTGGAAATGGTTCTAACATACTAGCAAGTGATAATGATTATAATGGAGTAATTATAAAACTAAAAAACTTAAATAAATTAGAAATAATAGATGGAAACATCGAAGTAGAAGCAGGATATAATCTAGGACTATTAGCAAACAAAGTAACAAAACTAGGTTATTCTGGATTAGACTTTGCCTGTGGAATACCTGCAACAGTAGGTGGAGCAGTCTATATGAATGCCGGTGCATACCTAAGTGATATAAGTAATGTTTTAGAAAAAATAGAAGTATTAGACGAAAATCAAAATATAAGAACAATAGAAAAAAAAGATTTAGACTATAATTATAGAAATTCATTACTAATGAAAAAAAAGTGGATAGTGTTAAAAGCATATTTAAAACTAACAAAAAGTAACAAAAAAGATCTAATAGATTTAATAGAAGATAGAAAAATGAGAAGAGTAAAATCTCAACCACTAGAATACCCATCCGCAGGTTCAGTATTTAGAAATCCAGAAGGAATGTATGCCGGAAAACTAATAGAAGACTGTAACTTAAAAGGATATAACCATGGCGGAGGAGAAATCAGTAGTAAACATGCAAACTTCATAATAAATAAAAAAGATGCTACATCCAAAGACATAAAACATCTAATGGATCTAGCACACGATGAAGTATTAAAAAAATATGATATAGATTTACATAGAGAGCAAGAATTATTCAATTGGGAGAAATAATATGAGTAAGAAAAAAGAAAAAAAGGGTAAAAGAAAATTTAGAATATTTATATTAATAATAGGATTCTTACTATTACTAACATTTATAATAATAATGCTCGGAGCATATGTCTTTAAAATTCCAGCTAAATCAATAATAGTACACGGTAATAGTTATCTACCAGAGTCAGAAATATTAGATAGTATAAATCTAGAAGAAAACCCAAATTTCTTTTTAACAAGTACAGTAGACATAACTAAAACACTCAAGAAAAACCCCTTCATAAAAGAAGTAAAAACAACAAAAAACATCTTATTTGAAATAAATATATATATAGAAGAATACAAACCATATTTTATAAGAGAAGACCAAAACAAAATAGTTCTATCAAATGGAAAAGAAATAGAAAACAAAGAAGAGTATGATCTAAACATACCATCATTAATAAACTATGTTCCAGATACAAAATATAAAGAACTAATAGAAAAACTAAATAAAATAGACTATATCTTAATAAAAAAAATATCTCAAATAATGTATTCCCCAACAAAATACGATGAAGATAGATTCATATTATATATGAACGATTCAAATAGAGTATATATAAATTTACCAAAGTTTAAAAGTTTTAACAAATATGATGAAATGGTAACAAAACTAGAAGGAAAAACAGGAAAACTCTTCCTCGATAGTGGTAATTATTTTGAAATAGACAAATAGTCTATTTTTTTTGTACAAAAAAAAACCACAAATGGTTTTACTTACAAAATGGCGCGCCCAGAAGGATTTGAACCCTCAACCTCTTGGTCCGTAGCCAAACGCTCTATCCAATTGAGCTATGGGCGCTTCAAACAACAAATAAATTATACTATAATATTAAAAAGTTTTCAAGTCTTTTTAGGTTAAATCTATCTTTATAAATATATAAGTATAATAAAATATACTAGGAGGGATAAAATGTTAAGTATAAAGAAAAGACAACAATATCTAAAAAAACTAGGTTTTTATAAAGGAAAAATAGATAGTATAGAAGGAAAAGAAACAAAAAATGCCTATAAAAAACTCCAAAAAAAGTATTTTAAAAGGCAAAAAGATATAGATGGAATATATGGAAGTAACACAGAAAAACTTTTAATAAATGCTTACAGAGTAAAAACATATACCAAAAACTTTAAATTAGAAGAATTTAAATGTGGATGTGCAGAAAGATATTGTACAGGATACCCAGAAATATTAGATATAAATCTATTGAAATATACTCAAGAGATAAGAAAAAAATATGGAGCAGTGTATATAACAAGTGGAATAAGATGTACAAAATATAATACCCTAATCGGAGGAATAAGAGGTTCTAAACATACAAAAGGAAAAGCCATAGATTTCTATACCAATTACTCAGTAAAAAGATTAGCAAACAGAAAAAAAATAATAAATTGGTATGCTAATAATTGTTTAAAAATGTATTACTCATACTGTAATGGTTATGCAAGATGGAAATATAGAAAAGAATACCCAAAAGTACCAACCATGGCATCAAGTATTCATATAGATGTAAAATAAAGAGTTTAAAAAACTCTTTTTAAATAAGAGAACCTCTTTCACAACGATTTCCCCAAGAATCAATAATTTTTTTATCTTTCTTTATAGCAATAATCTCACAGTGATTAGGACATCTTTTACACTCATATCCCTTAGTTTCAAAATTCAAATCCAAAACATTAAAATCAAATTCTTCTTCCTTACAAGACTTAGACAAAATAGCAACCCCGATAGCCCCCATCAAATGACCATTATTATCAGTAATAATATCCTCGCCAGTTATCTTTTCAAAAGCTTTAACAACTCCAATATTTTTACTAACACCGCCTTGAAACACAATGGGGGGTTTTATTTTTTTACCCTTAGCAACATTATTTAAATAATTATTAACAACACTCTCACAAAGCCCTGCAATAATATCTTCTTTCTTATGACCAATTTGAGCTTTATGAACCAAATCAGATTCAGCAAAAACAGTACATCTAGCAGCAATCTTAGTAGGACTCTTTGAAGTAAGAGCAATCTTTCCAAAATCCCTTATATCCACCTCAAGTCTCTTAGCCTGACTAGAAAGAAAAGCCCCAGTTCCCGCCGCACACAAAGTATTCATAGCATAATCTGTAACAATACCATTTTCAACAAGAATAATTTTAGAATCCTGACCACCAATCTCAAAAATAGTCCTAACATCCTTGTAAAAAGAAGAAGTACCAATAGCATGAGCAGTAATCTCATTTTTAATAACATTAGCACCAATCATTATACCAATTAATCTTCTAGCACTCCCAGTAGTCCCAGAAGAAACCACAACAAAATCATCAGAAATCTGACTCTTTAAATTATTAAGAAGCATCTTAACAGCACAAATAGGATCACCCTTAGTCCAAATATAATCCTTAGCAAGAATCCTATTATCATTATCAATAATAACACCTTTAGTAGAAATAGAACCAATATCTATCCCCAAATAAGCTTTCTTTTTCATTTTTTATTTTCCTTTCTCATAACAAGCATATCAATAAAAGCTTCAAGCCTAGTCCTAATTCCCGTACCACTAGACTGAGTATCAAAAGATAAATACATAATAGGCATTTTTTTCTCACACGCAATCTTATCAATAATAGGAATAACAGATACCTCCGGAGTACACCCAAAAGGTTTAGTATGAATAATACCATTATATTTCTTTTTACTCAAAAACAAAGTCCTATAAACATTAAAACTAGCATCCGCTCCCTGTTTATACTTTAAATAATCACGAGTCTTAAACTTAACATAAGGCCATAAAATCTTCTTATAAATCAGTAAAAAAGAAACATCAGTAAACCTTTTAACACTAATATCCATATCTTTTAAAACATCCTCTAAATTATAAGTAGAAAAAGGTTCCATAGCAGTATAAAGCTCTCCAATAACACCAATCTTTAAAATAGGTTTCTTCTTCTTAAGTTTCCTAAACTTCTTAAAATATCTATTCCAAATCTTAAATATTTTAAATAAATTTATCTCATCCTTAACATCATTTATAAACTTATATTTTAGTCTCTTAGCTTCCTTATTATCACAAAAAACCTTTCTTCTCCTATAATCGTCTAACTTATCAAATAACATAATCTTTATAAAAATAACAACTAAATTCTTAAACAAACAACTTCTAGATAAATCTGGATTAATTTCCTTAAACATTCTATATACATAATTAGAACCAGTTTTACCATTTTTAATAAACTCATAAAACAAAAAATTATATCCTAAATCCTCTAAAATAGTCTTTTGTAAAGTTCCATAATTACCATATCTACAACCCCCACCAAATTGAAACAAAACGTTAGCACCATTATCTAATGCTTCAATATAGTTTCCCAAATTATATTTAAAAGGAAGGCATATAAAATCCGGGGAATACTTACTACCTAAAGATACAGTTTTCTTAGTAATAGGCGGAGCAACCATCACTTTAAACCCAGTAACGTTATAAAGTAAAGGTTTAATAAAATAAGAATAATCACCCAAATGAGGAAAAGATATTATTCTATCATTCATAAACATCCTCCTTATTAATTATATCTATAAAACTCTCAAGTCTAGTAATAAGACCAGTAACACTCATCTCTTCATCTACAATTAAATTAATTATAGGAATATCTTTAACTTTTCTAATAATAATCTCATTACAAATAGAATCAGGACCACATGGAAAAGAAGAAACCAAAATAATACCATCAACATTATCTTTATATTTATAAGTAGCACCCATAAGTTCTTTATTAATAGAAAAGTATACGCCATCAGAAATCATAAAACAATCCTTATCAGTATCCTTTCTATCATATATATCCGAGTATATAACATCAATACCATTATCCTTTAAAATATTAATAATAGGTTTACCTATAAGTTCATCATAAATATTATAAGGATGTCCAACTAAAAGAACTTTCTTGTTATTACCATTTAACATATTAGTCTGTTTAAGAAGTAAATTATTAAGAACCTTCTTTTCTTTTTCTTTAGCACGTTTATAAGAAGAAGAAACTTTATTAAAAGAAAAACCTAAAAAAAGACCAAGTTCTATAAAAGCATTCCTCTCATGTTTAGAGTTATCCTCATCTATATTAATATCCAGTATATTAACATCAAACAAATTATTAACTAAGTCATAAATAGCATAAAAGTTAGTACACATCTTCTCATTTTTTCTAATACTAGCAATTCTAGGTATAAAAACATAATCACATTTAGAAACTAAATTATTAACATGTCCTAAAAAAAGCTTAATACTAATACAAGATTCCGAAGGAGCAAGCTTAATACCATCCTCCAAAGTCTTCTTAGTAGTAGGATCAGATATAATATAATCAACATCAAGTTCATTAAAAAAAGCCTTAATAAGAGTCTGATACCTATAATAAAAAAGTGATCTAGGGATACCAATAGTCATAAAATCATCTCCTAGATAACTCTATTCTAAAAATAAAAAAATAAAATAAAAAAAGTTCTACAAATTAGAACTTTTATAGAAATAAAATAACAAGTAATCCCACAACTAGACAATATATTACAAAATAAATAAGTTTTCCATTCTTAACAACATTCCTAAACCACTTAGTAGCAAAGTAAGTAACAAATCCAGCAATAACAGTAGCAATCAAATAATAAATAATAATAATAAAAGATAAGTTACTAGAAAATAAATCTTTAAAACCAAGCATAGTAGTAGCAACACTAATAGGAATATAAAGTAAAAAAGAAAAATCAAAAGCTGTATCACGTTTTAAATTTCTAAGCATACCCCCAACTATAGTAGAACCACTTCTAGAAATACCAGGAACAAGAGCTATAACCTGAAACAAACCAATAATAATAGCATCTTTTAAAGTAATATGTTTATTATCTTTTTTACCTTTAATATTTCTAATTAAAAATAAGAAACCAGCAGTAATAAGAAGAGTAACTCCAATAAATTTAATATTCTTCTCTAAAACATCAAAAAGTCCAAGTTTAGTAACAACAAGTCCCATAACCCCTGCAGGAATAGTAGCAACAATAAGTAAAATACAGTACCTAAAGTTTTCCTTAGAAGAAGGATCATCGTTCTTAAGATAATTAAAAAAATCTAAAAACAAAGTCTTAATTCTATCCCAATAAAGAACAATAATAGCAATTAAACTACCAAAATTAGTAAGGACAGCAAGAAGTCCAATATCAATATTAGTATTAAGTAAATTGTTTAAAATCATAACATGTCCAGAAGAAGAAACAGGAATAGGTTCCGTAAAACCTTGTATTATTCCCAAAACTATATATTGAATTATTTCTATCATTATAATCACCACAATTAATTATATACTATTTTTGTCAAAAATTAAACAGATTAAAATTAAAAATATTGTATATACTATTTTTGAGGGATCAAATATGACTTATATTTATGATATATTGCTAAACTTTAATAACAATTTAATAGAACATTTTGAATGGGAAGAAAAAGATAAAATAAAATATGTAAAAAAAGTAATACTCTTTAAAGTACCAAATAAAATAATAAAAGACATAGCACAAAATAAAGTATTATTAGACACAAACTTTACAAACAAAATACCAAAGTATGAAATGAATGGAGAAAAAAATGCTGGAAGTATATGCTTATTAACAGATGGGTTAATAGTAATAGGACTCCTAATAAAACAAAACAAAGTAGAAAAAGTATCAAGACTATTATTAGATGAAGAAGAAGAAACCCTAGAAATATCAGAAAACATAAACATGATAACATTTAGTTATGAAATATTAGAAAAAAGAAGAGAAAAACAAAATAATTTAACAAGAAAAGAAAATATAATAAAAGAAACCCTAGAAAAAGAAATAAAAGAGCTGTACAAAAATAATGAAATAGAAAAACTAATATATATATATTATGAGTTTACAAACAAAGAAAATAACAACATAGAATATATATATAAAACATTAACAAACAGCTTGAAAGATTTTAATGATAAACATATAAAAATATTCAAAATACTCCATTTGTCAAAAGAAAAACAAAAATAAAAATAATCAAAAAAATCATTGCTATTCTAAAAATAATAAGTTATAATTAGTCTAGATTATATGAATAGGAGTGATATAATGTCAAAAAAAATAAATATATTTATGGCGTTATTACTTATGGCGTTAGTAAGTATAATAGGGATAGGAAAGGTAGATGCAGCTGAAATCTCAGTTAAACAATGCGATAAAAGTGTAATAAGACCAGCAAGCGGTAGTATCCAACATCAATA
This sequence comes from uncultured Bacilli bacterium, assembly GCA_934101575.1. Classification (GTDB taxonomy): domain Bacteria; phylum Bacillota_I; class Bacilli_A; order RF39; family UBA660; genus UMGS1449. The sequence continues at coordinate 503,228 of CAKORJ010000001.1, read as the reverse complement.
CTTTATAATAAATAGTGTTTGGAACGAGTGGAAAGAAGAAAACAACAATACCCCATCAGACCACTTTACTGGTTATGTATCTAATAGTGGACACTTAGTATATTGTGTTGAAAGAAGTGCACATTATTTAAACAATAGTGATAATCCTAGTTATATAGCATCCGCAGCAAATGTTAATAGTGACTTGGTTGCAAGAGCATTAGCATACGGATATCAAGCAAATACTTCAACACCAACATGTAACAATAACTTTTTAGCTACACAGTTAATTGTATGGATGGCTACAAAACAACAAGCTGATGGTGGATTTAATATTCTATCTGAAAGTTCAGTTAGCAAATCAACAATATCAAGTTTAGTTGCAGGAAGCAGTGCATCGGCAGTAGTTGACTTAGCATACAATTTATTAACAGAAATGAGAAATCATGAAGTTATACCTAGTTTCGCCTATGCATCAGTTGAAGCAGCACAAAAAGTTACTGATAAACCAATACTAAAATATAGCGAGGCAAATAGAAACTTTTCAGGAAGTATGACCGATACAAAGGCAGTATTTTCTAAATTTAAATTAGGTTCTAACCCAACAAGTGTAACAGCAACACAAAGTGGAAATACGTTAACAATCACTTCAAAAGATGACAGTGTTACTACACCAATAAGCATGTCAAGAACATATAGTGATGGCGGAACAGTTTACACAAGAAAAGGAACAAGAATACAAACTACAAAATATTTTGTACCTAAATATAAAACAGTAGTAGGTTATGCACCATATCAATATGAAAAAATTGGTAAAGGAACAGTTAAGATTCATAAAATTGATAAGTATACAGGTAAAAATATGAAAGGTGCAACATTTGGAATATTTAGTGATGATACATGTAGTAAAAAAGCTGTAAATTATCTTGGAAAAGAACTCCCAGCAAAAAAATCTGACAAAAATGGTATAATAGAATGGAATGATTTATACTATCCACTAAAACTTGGTGAATCAAGAACATATTATGTAAAAGAAATAGACCCAATTCTTGAAGGTTATGCATTAGATAGTGATCAATTAGAAAAACTAGGAGCAAAAAATAATTGTATTCCAGTAAAAGTAACAGCTGATTGGAAAGAAAACACTTCTGGAACCCCACTAGGAGCACAAATATTAGAAGATCACGAAAAAGTAGTACAAGCTGTTTATAACATACCATATGGTAATGTAACAATACTTAAAACAGATGTTGAAACAAAGAAAGTAATTCCAGGAGTAGAATTCCAATTATTAAAGAATAATCCTAAAAAAGAACCAGCAGTAGATATTCATGGTAATGTAGTTAAAAACGTAAAAACAGATGAAAGAGGAATTGCTGAATTTGTAGACATCCCTTATGGAGATTATATATTAGTCGAAGTAAAAGCAGATTCATGGTATAAAATTTTAGAAGAGCCATATGAATTTACATTAAATAAAGATAATGATGCTTTAAAATATAAATCACAAGGAACAAATGCTGTTCCAGAAAAAGACGAAATCATGATAGAAAATGAAAAATATCGTTTAGGAGATCCAACAAATGATGGAAAGATTGATGCAGAGGATATAAAAGTAATCGAAGACATTATAGCTAAAAAAATAGAAGAAACAAAGATTCAATTCTACGCATCGGATGTTAATAAAGATAACAAAGTAGATGAAAATGATAAAGCACTATTACAAAAATATATAGATGGTGATAACACAGTAATACCTGATGCATTAAAAGAATTTGAATATGAAACATATCAAAAAAGAGTAACAATATCACTAACAAATAAACCAATCGATATGAAAATAAGCAAAGTTGATATTACTAACGAAAAAGAAATAAAAGGTGCAAAAATAGAAATAAAAAATGAAAAAGGAGAAACATTCCTAAAATATAAATCTGATGGAACTCCAAAAGACTTTGCAATTCCAATTGGTGATTATACTCTAACTGAAACACTAGCACCAAAAGGATATCAAACATTAAAAACAGAAGTTAAATTCAGAGTATTAACAGATGGTAATATCAAATTAATAAGTGCAAAATCAAACTTATATAAATTAGAAAAATCAAAAGAAAAAGATGATACTGACCTAGACCACTTAAAAATATACAATAGTCCTAAAAAAATCAGTGTTCCAAACACAGGAAGTGTAGTAGCTATTTCAACAATAGTTGGAGGATTATTACTAATTGGTGGAGGAAGTTATATAATTTATAGAAAGTATAAAATGATTTAAGGAAACTAAGTTTTCCTTTTTTTTTGTCGTTTTTTATGATATAGTAATATAGAAGATACTTAAGAAATGTGGTGATGTAAATGAACGAAAATAATGAGCAAGAAGATATTAATGTTGGTTCTGAAACTCAGCCTCAAGAACCCGCAGGAAATGGACAATTTCCGAGAGCAAGCGGACAATCATCTATGGGGAGCATTGCCAATGGAGTAACAGACTTTGGAAAAGGACTCGTTCAAGGTGTAAAAGGAAATGTAGGAAATCCCAATAAAAAAAGTCTAGCCACAGGGGTAGGCGAAAAAATTAAGAATAAATTAATGAATGGTCAAAACAAACCAGATAAGAATATAGGAAAAAAGGGTGGCCCAGGAGACAAAAAAAAGAACCAAAACAATAAAAATGGTAAAAACGATGAAAACAATAAAGAAAAAAATAATGGGCAAAATAATAAGGAAAATAACCAAAATAACACCAAAAAAAACCAAAACAATAACAAAGATGCAGAGACAAAGAAAAAACTTGGTTCAAAATTAAATCCACTTAATAGAGTTGGACAAGGAATAAAATCAAAATTAGGATTAGGAAGTAAAAATTCAACAGATAAAGGTGGCGAAAAAGAACAAAGCGCTGGAAAACAAATGGCTACCTCAAAAATTAAACAGTCATTTGCTGCCTTACCTATAACAATAAAAATAAAAGTAGCAGTAATTGTAACTGGAATATTAGTATTAGTCTTACTAGCATTTGTTGTAATAGCTGCATTATTTGGTGGAGTAAGCGCTGGAGTAATAGCTTCAATTTGTAGTGATGATGGTGGTAGTACTACATCTGGAAGTACATATAATGGAGCAGATTATTCAGGGTCAGCCTCTGAAACAGATTTTTTATGTAAAATGCAAAATCCATTAGGGAAAAAATTTAACTATACAATAACATCAAAACCAGGTCCAAGGTGGGGAAGTACCCATAGAGGAATCGACTTAGCAATAGGAAGAGGAACTCCAATATATGCAGCGCAAGCTGGTGTTGTTACAGAAGTTAATGATGGTTGTAAAGATAATGAAACCGTAGCAAGTAGTACCAATTGCGGTGGTGAATCAAGAGGAAATTTCGTAGCAATAAAACATGGTGGAGTAATAGAAACTCACTACTACCACATGGTAAAAAATTCAATCAAAGTAAAAAAAGGTGACAAAGTCGGTAAAGGACAACTAATAGGAAATGTAGCAAGCTCTGGAAGATCAACAGGAAATCATTTACATTTCGGTATGAAAGTAAATGGCACTCTTGTATATGGCTATGTAGATTATTTCATGAACTATCAAGCATTTAAAACAAGTTGTGGTAGTAAATGGGATGGAGAGCCAGCTGGAGACAGTGCCAATGCTGCAAATGATGCTACAGATTATCAAAATGATAGTAGTACATCTGGGGAAGAAAAATGTTGCGACACAAGTAGTTCTATTTCAACAGGAGAAACAGGAAATTACTGTCCAAATGGAATAACAGTAAGTGGAACGGGTACAATAAGTTTAGAAGATTATATAGCCGGAGTAGTATCAGCAGAAAATTCATATAAAAATTCCCAAGATCCAGATAATATAGAAGCAATGAAAGCTCAAGCTATAGCAGCAAGAACTTATGCAGTAAACTCAACTAGTAACTGTTCAAAATCAATTGGAAATAGTCAATCAGCTCAAGTATATCAAAAAGCAAATGAAAGAGCAAAAAAAGCAGCTCAAGAAACAGCAGGTTCAGTAATGCTATACAACAGAAAAGTTTTCTCAGCTCAGTATGACGCATTTTGTATACATGACGAGGACTGTCCAGATGCAAGTTGTAGTGGAACAACATGTACAGTAACATATACAAAAGTTCCTTCGAAAGAAAAACATAAAATAACAGTAAAGTCCCCACATAGCAGAGCAGCATATAGTGGTGGTTTAAATGGAGCAGGTCATGCTCATGGAATGAGTCAATATGTAGCAAGACAAATGCAAGACGAAGGAAAAAAATTCGATGAAATTCTAAAATATTTCTATGCTGATGGAATAGAAATAACAGGAGTAACTGGAGGAACATGTACAGTTGGCGGAGATGGTTATTCAGGTAAAATTTATCCATATTATCAAAATGACTATAAAAATGCATATTGTTCTGGAAGTAATACAATAGCCACAAGTGGATGTGGACCAACTGCTATGGCCATAGTTACATCATCATTATTAGGCGAAGAACATGATCCAGTAGAACTTGCAAAATTCTCATGCGATAATGGACATAGAGTTCAAGGACAAGGAACAGCTTACTCATTCTTTGCAGCAGCAGGGAAAAAATATGGTTTAACAGTACAACAAGTAACAAATGATAAAAAAGGACAAGAAGAAGTTCTAATAGCTTTAAATAGCGGTAAAAAATTAGTTATTGCATCTACAGATAAAAAACCATTTACAAGCAAAGGACATTATATAGTTCTAACATCACATAAAGATGGTGAGGTATTCGTTCAAGATCCAAATAAAAATAATCCATCAAAAATGTATTCATTCAAAGATGTTGTAGTACCAGCATCAAAACAATATTGGATCATTTCAAAAGGATAGGTGATAGTTTGAAAAAAATCATATTATTAGTAATAGCAGTTTTCCTTATGACAGGATGCACAGCAACAGCTAATATTACTATAGATAAAAACAATATAAAAGAAGAATATATAATATATGGTAGTAGTTCAGATTACAGTAAAATAAAAGAAAATGCAACATATCCTACACCATTATATTATGATGCAAATTTAAAAAATCCATATTCTACAACTGGAGAAAAAGAATCTGGAATAGATTATTATAATTCAAGAGCAGATGACACAAAAAGACAAGTTATAGTCACAGGAAACTTTCCATTATCAGAACATACAAAATCATCAGCAATCAGAAATTGTTTTGAATACTATAACATAGCAGAGTCAGAAGATAATTCAAATGCTATTACTTTTGCAACAAGTAAAGGCCTTACATGCGAATTTAATAATTTTTCAGTAAATGTAAAAACTCCATACAAAGTTATTTATAATAATGCAGATAAAATAAATAATGATGATAACATATATACATGGGAGTTTAATAATAAAAATTCTCAAAGCAAAGGTATAAATATAACAATAGATTATGGACAAAAATATAATGAAACAGAAAAATCCAACCAAGATGATTCTAATAAAACAAATGATAATAAAAATATAAAAGAACCTGAAAGTAAAAAAAACAACGTATTAAGTATAATATTAGTAATTGTAATACTATCAGGTGCAATCATAACAACAATTATTTTCATAAGAAAAAAACATAAGGCATCAGAACTATAGGAGGTAATTATGAAATTAAAATATATATTCTTTTTTGCAATATGCTTTATGCTAGCTACTATTAATACATATGCAAGTAGTATAGAGTACAATCTAACAATAGATGATGATATGAACTTTCATGAAAATAATATATACACAGTAAAAGAAAGTGAGTTAAGTAAAACCGGATATTACGATTTTATGACATCAGTAGTCAAAGATAAAATAAACTTTGATGAAGACAGACAAGTAAAATACAAAAAAACATCAAAAAAAAGTAATGGAGTATATACTATTACATTAAAAAATGATTACAATCCATCATTTTTGGCAGGTAGTAGAATTATAAAAGAATGTTTTAGTAAATATGATATAGTTAACGATGGAGCAAAAATATCAATAAAAACCACTTCACCATTCTATTGTTCTTCCAGAGCAGATTCAATAACAATAAATATAAAAACAAACTTAGCAGTTTTAAGTAATAATGCCAAAGAACACAATAATAATGTATATACTTGGTACCCTACAGATGATAGTTTTAATCTTTATTTCGGCGTATCCCAAAATAAAAGCAAAGAAAACAAATCAATGGATGAAATAGTTGGTGAAGATCCTGAAGCTGATGATTCATCAGACAACACAACAGATCAAACAGAAGATCAACAAACACCAGAAACAAAAGATCAAAATCCATATGCAGGCATCATTATAGCATCAGTATTCATTCTCCTTTCAGTTGTAGCAATAATAATCATAATAGTTTTAAAAAACAAAAAAAATAGTTTAAACAAAATCTAGTATAAAAAAATAATAATCCTCTCATAATAGAAATGGGAGGATTTATTATGAAAAAAATATTATTATGTTTTTCATGTATTATGGCTATTGTATTATTGAGCGGTTGCACCATGGATAATACTCCAACTAAAAAAGTAGAAAAATTTCTAGATAGTTATAAAAATCAAGATGAAACAGTACTAAATCAATTAAAAGACATGGTAGATACAGATTCATTAATGGACGACACACAAAAAGAAACATATCAAGACATAATAAAAAAACAATACAAAGACATGTCATACGAAATAAAAGATGAAACTATCGATGGAGATACTGCAACTGTAACAGCAGAAATAGAAGTCTATGATTACTACAAAATAAACAAAGATGCCGAAGATTACTACAATAAGAATCCAGATGAATTTAAATCAGTAACAGGAAATGGCATAGTGGATGATGCAAAAAATGCAACAGAAGATATCATTGAAGGAGCAAAAGATGCAACCAAAGACGCCAAAGACGCAGTAACAGGAACAAACTCAGATTCAAAATTTGTAGAGTACAGACTAGGCAAACTAAAAGATGCAAAAGATAGAGTAAAATACACAATAGATTTTAAACTAACAAAAGTAGACAATGTATGGACATTAAATGACATAGATGATACAACAAGACAAAAAATACATGGATTATATGAACACTAGGACAAATAGTCCTTTTTTATTTATATAAAAATGTATAATAATATTCATCATAAGTCAAATTACTATGCTTATTATGCAAATCACTAGCTACCTTAACTCCAACATATCTAAAATGCCAAGACTCATAAATAAAACCATGAATATTCTCAAGACCCTTAGGATACCTCAAAATAAAACCATATTTATAAGCATTATTCATCATCCAATTAAAAGAAGGAGTCTTATCAAACTTTAACATATCCCCACTTTTATTAGAACTAACATCAATAGAAAGCCCAGTTTGATGTTCTGAATGTCCAGGCCTTGCTACATCCTTATCCGCCCCAGAAACACCATAATTCTTAACCTCCAAGTTATAAATTTCTTCCTGTCTATTATAATCCCTATAGGCACTTTGACCATAAACAGGATATCCACTTTTAGCAGAAGCCAAACTCAGTCTTTCAAAAGCTTCTTTAGCTTCTTTTCTCATGAGTCTAACATTCTTATTACCATTAATAAAATACTTATCATCAATCTTTTCTAAATCATTAGGAACATAATCACTTCCAAGTCTAGTATATTTATTAACCAAAATAAAAATATCTTTATCATAATTAGCATTATTGATAAACTTATAAAAATCATAATCTAGTCCAATATTAACCCTAACAACAACATCCTCATAACTCAAATCTTTATTCTTACTATGATATCTAACATATCTTTCCCTGTTTTGGACCTCGTAAGAATAAATCTTTTCATATGGAGCATAAGGACTAATATTGCTAAATTCATTTTTAGATATAAACCTTTTCTCATATATCTTAGTAATACCAAAAATCAAAACACCAATCAAAATCAACACACATATAAGAGTAAGTCTTTTCCCATTAAACACAACAATCACCTAATAAAGAATATGTATATAAAATAGAAATATTTTATAAAAATCATAAAGAAAAAACCAAAATTAAAAAAACAAAAAATTATATTTTTAATTCTATCTAACAGATTTAGACATATTTTTAAGTAGGTGATCAAATGAAAAAAATATTTATTCCTTTAATAATAAGTTTAATTTTTATTCCAACTGTAGTAAAAGCAAATACTTTAGATATAACACCAAATGCTAGCAAAGCAATTTTAATGGATTATGATACTGGAGAAATCCTTTATGAAAAAAACAAAGATAAAAAAACAAGCATAGCATCCTTAACAAAAATGATGGGATTAATCTTAATATTTGAAAAAATAGAAAATGGTTCATTAAAACAAGATGAAATATTAACAACAAGCAAAAATGCTAAAGAAATGGGCGGAACACAAATATGGTTAGAAGAAGGAGAAAAAATAAGCGTAAAAGATTTAATAAAAGGAATAACAATGGCAAGTGCCAATGATGCAATGGTACTAATGGCAGAAAGAGTAAGTGGAACAGAACAAGAATTTGTAAAAGAAATGAATAAAAAAGCCAAAGAACTAAATTTAAAAAATACAAACTTTGTAAATTCAACAGGACTAGATGAAGAAGAAAATTACTCCACAGCATACGATACAGCAATAATAGCCAAAGAACTAATAAAACATAAAAAAGTACTAAACTATACAAAAGAATATGAAAGTTACATAAGAGAAAATACAGATAATAAAACATGGATAGTGAATACAAATAAACTAGTAAAATTCTACAAAGGAGTAGATGGATTAAAAACAGGATATACAGAACAAGCCGGATCTTCCCTTGCCGTAACAGCTAAACAAAATGGACTAAGATTAATAGCCATATCATTAGGATACAACAACACAAAAACAAGAAACAGTGAAACAATAGCTATGTTAGATTATGGATTCCATCAATACGAAAGTAAAACATTAATAGAAAAAACAAAAAAAATAAAAGAAATAAAACTAGATAAATCAAATATAAATAAAGTAAATTTATTCTTAAAAGATGATCTTACAATAACAACTAAAAAAGGAGAATTCAAAAAAAAATATACATATAACATAAAACTAAATAAACTATCATATCCAGTAAAAAAAGGAGACACAATAGGGTATTTATACCTAAAAGAACAAACAACAAATAAAACAATAAAAAAAGTTCCTTTAACAACAGATCAAAATATAGAAAAAGCAAGCATCTTAAAACAATATATAAGAGTAATAAAAAACTTTCTAACAGGAGAAGTAAATTAAAAGAACTTAGTCCCAAAAAATAGGTTTACTAAATTCTTTTTTTATTAAGTTATCTTCATTAACAATTAACGAATATATAAAAGTAACTCTTTTTTCAATATCAAGCAAAGGACTATCAATATCTTTATACCTGGTAATAATAGGAACATTAGACCCCTTCTTAATTTTATTTAAATATGATCTTCCAAAGCTACTAAAACCAAGAATTCTAACATAATCAATATCTAAAGAAGCCTCATCTTTCTTAAGAGAGCAAAGAATATGAATAAGCATCCTATTGATTTTATTATACGTGTACCTCTTAGTCTTAATATGATTAACAATATCAGAAATAGAGTAACCAGAATTAACATACTTAAGAATTCTATTTTCAATCCCTTCATCCACGGTCAAAAACTTATCTAAACAGTTATAATTACTGATAATTTGATATCTAAGTAACTTCATATAATTAGCACCACTATAAATAATACTAGAATCATAATTGATATATTTACTAATATCACATCCATCATTAATCATATTTCTAAGCTCACTAGCACTAAGAACATTACCAATATTGTTACCATGATAATTATTAGTCCTTTTTATAGAAACAGGAACAATATCATATTCATTCTTAATAATTTCCTTAATATAAGAAACTCCAAGCAAATCATTAGGACTATCAATTTTTTTTATATTAAAATTCTTTAAAGCAAGAGAAATACTAGTAGGATAATTATTACCTAAACTAACATACTTACTAACTAAATCATCAAACTCTTTATTATTAACTTGTACATTTGCTATTTCATAAAGTCTGTCAATATCATCGCATTCACTACCAAAAACAATCTTCTTAACGCCAAGAAAATTAAGGATTTTAAGAGCACCATAAGCAAAAATATCCGCACTTTGAGTAGAATAAACAAAAGGAAGTTCCACGACTATATCAATTCCATTTTTAAGAGCAATACTAGTTTTATCCCATTTGTTTAAAACACTAACTTCTCCTCGTTGAGTAAAAGAAGAAGAAACACAAGCTATTAAAACAGAATCCGGATACATCTCCTTAATTTTATTAATATGATATAAATGTCCATTATGAAAAGGATTATACTCAGCAACAATACCAATAACATCCATAAAAATCACCTGAAATTATTATACAATAAAAGAAATAATATAGCAATTAAGCAAAATATAGTATATAATAAAAAACTAAAAGGAGGACATATGATAGAACAAATACAAGGAATAAAAACAGACAAAAACACAAACTTTTACATAGATTTAAAAAGATTAAACCCAATAAAAGAAGAACTAGAAACATTTCTAAAAGACGAAAAAGAAATGAAAACATTGTCCTTCTCAAAAAAAGTAATGCAATCTCAAGAAGTAAAAACAAACAATAACATAGAAGGGTACTTCGATAACATAGAAGAAATAGAAGAAATAATAAAAAACGATTCAAGTATAAAAGACAAAGAAAAAAGAAGTAGAATAATAAATCTATATAAAGGATACAAATATATATTAACAAAACAAGAAATAAGTAAAGAAAACCTAAAAACACTATATAAAGTTCTATCAAAAGACTTATTATCAAAATATGATTTAGACCATATGGGACCTTACTATAGAGATGACGATGTTTTTATATACTATTCAGACAATGTTCAAATACCACCAGATAAAGGAATACAAAAACAACAAATAGAAGAGCATATGAATAATTACTTTAAGTTTTTAAATAATCAAAAAGAAGAAACAATGACCGATCACTATATAAAATCTCAAATAGCTCATTTCTACTTCATATATATTCATCCATACTTTGATATAAATGGTAGAACAGCCCGAACAACCTCAATGTGGCATCTTTTAAAAAACGAAGCCTATCCCTATATAATATTTAATAGAGGAATAGGAAACACCAAAAACATATACTATAAAGAAATACTAAAAGCAAAACAAAGCAACAATCTAACAAGCTTTATAAATTATTTATTAAAAAGTGTAAAACAAGAACTAGAAAAAGAATATATAATGCAAGTAATACAAAGTACTCAAAATAAAAACTTATCTACAACAGAAATAACTACAGTTCTAGATATATTATCAATGAAAGGATTAAGAACTCTAAAAGATTATACTTATCTATATAATCAAAAAAACGAAAAAAAACGAATAAAAGACATAAAAGAAGAAATGCTAGATCCCTTATTAGAAAAAAATATCATAACAAAAGAAAGAGAAACAAACGGAAGATATAACCATAGTGGTAAAAACTTTGTCTTCTCCCTAAATAAAGATAAGTTAGAGCTAGATAAAAACAAAGTAAAAATGATAAAACTATAATAAAAAGACCTATAAAGATCTTTTAAGAATCTTAGACTTCTTCAAAATATCACAAGAATTTTTAATAACACCAATAATCTCATCTAAAGATTTATCAAAAAGACATTCATAAGAAAAATCACTATCAATAACACAAGTATTACCACCGTTAAAGTCATGCATTTCTCTATATTTAAAATCATTATCATTAACACTTACAGAACACTCTCTAATACATACATTATCCTCAAAAGTTATTTTTCTAGACTCTTTGACCAAATTATTATTCTCATAAGAAGAAACAGTTAAACTAATAAAATTATCTAAAATAATTAGATTATAAGATGCATTATCTCCAAAACATTTAGTAATAATCTGATTACCAAGTTTTTTATCACCATCACAAATAGACTTAAAAACAATACTCTTATCATCTTCTAAAATAACACTCTGATCAAAATACCAATCATCCAAATTAGCAATATAAGAATCAAATTTATCAAAAATATCATCAATATCTTTTCTAAAAACATTATAATAATCACTATTAAATTTATCTTTCATTTTCTTCACCTATATATTTATATGTAAAAAAAAGAATAACTTTCCAAAAAACTAAAGATTATTCTCTCTAATATAATTATATGCCCTTTTTAAAACATTTCTATCTTCATTATAAGTAATAATGTTAAACGCAGAATCATAATCAAACCAATCTGCAAAAGAAACTTCTTCCTCTTGAATAGATAAAGCGCCCCCAGAAACACAACCTAAGAAAAACACAACATCCTTTAAAGTATTACTATCTGGACTATATGTAATAACATCACGAAAATCTCCAGTAAAAGAAATATCAAAACCAGTTTCTTCTTTTACTTCTCTTAAAGCAGTATCATGTTCAGACTCATTACTCTCTACATGTCCTTTAGGAAAAGAATAATGCCCAGCAAGATGCTTAATAATTAAAAAATAAATATCCTCACCAATAATTTTATAAACAACACACCCACAAGATTTTTCCTTCTTCATACTATCACCACAATAATTGTATCACATAAAAAAATAAAAACATATAAAAAAACAAAACTCATATTATTAATTAGGTGATAATATGTTAACAAGTATTCTTTCAATACTAAAAACACTAATGTTATTCAAAACATCATATTCAAATAACGTATTTAAAGAACCATTATCAAAAGAAGAAGAAGAAAAATATATAAATCTATTACTAAAAAAAGATAAAACAGCCAGAGATAAACTAATAGAACATAATTTAAGATTAGTTGCCCATATAACAAAAAAATATGAAAACACTAATATAGATAATGATGATTTAATAAGCATAGGAACCATAGGATTAATAAAAGGAATAGATTCATATTCCAAAAAACATGGAACAAAAATAACAACATACTGTGCCAAATGCATAGAAAATGAAATATTAATGTTCTTTAGAAGTAACAAAAAAAATAACAATAACATATCCTTAGATGATTCAATAGGATATGATAAAGAAGGAAACGATATAACAATACTAGATGTTTTAAAAACACCAAAACCAGACTATATAGAAAAAATGCATCTAAAAGACAACATAAAAGATTTAAAAGAATATATCAAAAAACTAACACCAAGAGAAAAAGAAATACTAATAAAAAGATATGGACTAAACAACGAAGAAGAAAAAACGCAAAAAGAAATAGCAAAAGACCTAAATATATCAAGAAGTTATGTATCAAGAATAGAAAAAAGAGCAATAACTAAAATATTAAGAGAATTTATAAGAAAAGGAGAAATAAATTACTAGAATCTTCTTTTTTATTTTTTTTTATGTTAAAATACTAATAGAGGTGTTTAACTATGAAGAATAAAGGATTTACAATAGTAGAACTAATGGCAATAATAGTAATATTAGGAATACTATCAACAATAGCAATAGTCGGAGTATCAAGATATAGAAAAGAAGTAAGAGACAAAGAACTAATCCAGCTTCATTCAACTATAGAAGCAGCATACGATACATATAGACAAGGACAAATGGGAAAGTATGAAAAAAATATAACAATAAGTAATGATAATAATAAAGCCTACAACTCATACTTTGAAGAATTAAGCTTCAATGGTCAAAGGCTAAGCCTAAAAGATATAAATGGCAGTGAGTTTAACCTAAAAATAAAAGGAGATTTGCTAAACAAAACAAACTATACAAATGAAAGCCAAACAGAAGAAAAACAAATTGCAGATGGAACATGTCTAGTAACTACAACAGTAAAAGATAATAAAATAATAAAATCATGTCAAAAAAATAATGGAGCTATAGAACCATCTAAAGAAGAACTATTATGTATAATATTAAAAGTAAACGGTGAAGAAGTAATAAATGACTATGAGAATTCAAATAGCCTATGTAGATACTTTACTAAATAGAAGGGATAAATCATGAACAAAATAAAAGTAATGGACATCAATCTATCAAATAAAATAGCCGCTGGTGAAGTAGTAGAAACATTAATGAATGTAGTAAAAGAACTAGTAGAAAATAGTATTGATGCCGAAGCAACAAATATAAAAATATCATTAATAGACGCAGGAACAAGAGAAATATGTGTATCAGATGATGGAATAGGAATGAGTAGAGAAGATGCCCAAAACTGTTTAAAAAGACATGCAACAAGTAAATTATATAAAGATGAAGATCTATTTCATATAGACACTCTAGGTTTTAGAGGGGAAGCACTTCCTTCCATAGCATCAGTGGCCAAAATGCAAATAGAAACATCAGATAATAATGAAGGTACAACAGTAACAATAAATGGAGGAATTATAGAAAAAGTAGAATCGTCATCTTTAAGAACAGGAACAAAAATAACAGTAAAAGATATTTTCTATAACACCCCAGCAAGATTAAAATATTTAAAAAACCTTCATACAGAACTAGCTAACATAACATCATATGTAAACAAAATGTCTCTATCATATCCAAATGTTAAATTTACTCTACTAAACAATGACAAAACACTATTAAACACAGATGGCTCAGGGAATCTCCTAAAAGTAATAAATAGTATATACGGCTTAGATGTAACAAAAAAAATGATAAAAATAAATGCTGAAAACAGTGACTATGAAATAAATGGATACATATCATATCCAGAAGTAAACAGAGCATCAAGAAACTTTATAACAATGTTTGTAAACGGAAGATATATAAGAAATAATAGTATAATAAAAACAATATTAGAAGCATATCATACTTATCTAGGAATAGGAAGAAACCCAATAGTAGTAATAAACATAGAAGCAGACACATCAATAATAGATGTAAACGTCCACCCAACAAAAATGGACATAAAGTTCTCAAAACAAGAAGAATTACAAGATCTATTATATAAAACAATAAATAATGCACTACTAAAACTAGTATTAGTCCCAGAAATAAAATCATCAGAAAAAGTAGTATCAAACATAGATAAAATAACTACCATAAACACAGCACTAGATTTCAAAGACAAAAGTATAGAACAGGTAAAACCAGAATATGAAGAAATATCATTTGACTTTAATGTAGAAGAAGAACAACAAATATATAGTGTAGAAACTCCAAAAGAAAAAGAAACAGTAAAAAAGATAACACCAGTAGGAATAGTTCACAATACATATATAGTCGGAGAAAATGACGATGGAATGTATATAATAGACCAACATGCAGCGCAAGAAAGAATAAATTATGAAAAATACAAAAAAGAGTTAGGAAAAGAAACAAAAGAGTTAACCGAAGTCCTAATCCCCATAAAACTAGAGTTCACAAATGAAGAATTTCTAGAACTAAAAGACAAAAAAGAAGTAGTAGAAAAAATAGGAATAGAATATGAAGAATTTGGTCATAACACAGTAGTAATAAGAAAACATCCAAAATGGATAAATCCAAGATATATAACAGAATCATTAAGAAAAATATTAGAAATAGTAATAAAAGAAAAAAGCTTTTCTAAAGAAAAATTTAACGAAAAAGTAGCCATAAATCTATCATGTAAAATGGCCATAAAAGCAAATGATTATATTTCCCTAGAAGAAGCAGAACAACTATTAGAAACATTATTAAAGTGTGAAAACCCTTATACATGTCCTCATGGAAGACCAACAGTAATAAATTATACATTCTATGAACTAGAAAAACTATTTAAAAGAGCAATGTAAGAAGGTTTAAAAA
The DNA here is from genome assembly GCA_934101575.1 of uncultured Bacilli bacterium. Classification (GTDB taxonomy): domain Bacteria; phylum Bacillota_I; class Bacilli_A; order RF39; family UBA660; genus UMGS1449. Next base: position 487,428 of record CAKORJ010000001.1, on the reverse strand, counting down.
TCTTCTTTTTTTTGATATAATTTATATATATTTGGAAGTGATCATATGATAAATAAAGTAATATTAGTAAACAAAGAAAAAAACTACACCTCAAGAGACATAGTAAACATAATATCAAAAAAACTAGATACAAAAAAAGTAGGGCACCTAGGAACATTAGATCCCTTAGCAACAGGGCTCCTAATAATAGGAATAGGAGCTCTAACAAAAATAGGAAACTTTAATTTATTCGATGACAAAAAATACAAAGCCGAAGTATTAATAGGAACAAGTACAGATACCTATGATATAACAGGAAAAGTCTTAGAAACAAAAGAAAACATAAACATAACACAAAATAAAATAGAAGAAACCCTAAAAAGTTTTATAAAAACTTACAATCAACAAGTACCAATCTATAGTGCAGTAAAACTACATGGTAAAAAACTATATGAGTATGCAAGAGAAAATAAACAAGTATCACTTCCAAAAAAAGAAGTAACAATCTATGATATAAATGAAATAAAAACATATGAAAAAGAACATAAAAAATATTTTTCATTTACATGCCATGTCAGTAAAGGAACCTATATAAGAAGTCTAATAAATGATATATCCAAACAATTAGAAGTGCCTCTTTGTATGAGTAATCTAGAAAGAGTAGCACAAGGACCATTTAATATAGAAGAAGCCTGCACTCTAGAAGACATAAAACAAGATAGATATAAATTGTTAGATATAAGAGAAATATTTAATTTAGAAGAGATGACTCCTCCTAAAGAGTTAGAAAAAATAATAACAAATGGCGGAATAATTCCTAAATTAAGTAATAATTACATCCTATTTACAAAAGACCAACAAGATTTATTTCTATATGGACCATATAAAGATAAAATGAAACCCTATTTAAACTTTAAAAATTAAATAAATTAATATATAATTAAATAAATATTAGGAGTGATAATATGAACTTTAATTCATTAGAAGAACTAAAAGAAAGAGTAATGCCTGCTTTAAGCAAAAGAGCAAATGATTTTAAAACATTAGGACATAACATTAGTGAAGAAGATATCTGGCTATATTTAAAACAAAACAAATGGATGCACAGTAAAAACCTGTCGTTAAATGAAATAGTAAATGATATTTTAAAACTAGAAATAAGTAAAATGAGGTGATAAGCTTGACAAATAGAACAATAGATTACGAAGATTTAGAAAAAAGAATAAAGGAGTATTTATCCGAAGAAGATCAAAAAGAAATAAAAAAAGCATATTTATACGCTAAAGAAAAACATAAAGGTCAATATAGAAAAACCGGAGAAGAGTACATAATACATCCACTTTTTGTAGCATATATCCTAACTTCAATAAATGCCGATAAAGATACAATTATAGCAGCGCTCCTTCACGACGTAGTCGAAGATACTGAAACAAGCAAAAATGACATAAAAGAAAAATTTGGAGAAACCGTGGCCAATCTAGTCGATGGAGTAACAAAAATAAATAATATAAATGTATCCACAGATAATGAATACTTAACAAGCTACTACAAAAAAATAATAGTAGGAATGAGTGAAGATGTAAGAGTAATAATAATTAAACTAGCAGATCGTCTTCATAACATGAGAACTCTTTATGCTTTAGATCACGAAAAACAAAAAAGAAAAGCCAAAGAAACATTAGAAATACTAGCACCAATAGCACATAGACTAGGAATGAATAAAATAAAAAGTGAGTTAGAAGAACTATCACTTAAATACCTAAAACCCGAAGCCTATAGAGATGTCGTAGAAAAATTAAATAAAACCAAAAAAGAAAGAGAAGAATGCGTAAAAAAGATGATGGACGAAGTAAGCAATCTTCTAAATCAAAACGGAATAAAACATGAAATAAAAGGACGTGCTAAAAGTATATATAGTATATACAAAAAACTAGATAAAGGACGTAGCTTTAATGATATATATGATCTTCTTGCAATAAGAATACTAGTAGACAAAGAACAAGAATGCTACTTAGCACTAGGTTTAATTCACTCAAAATATAAACCAGTATCAAAAAGATTTAAAGACTTTATAGCAATGCCTAAAACTAATCTATATCAAACTCTTCATACCACAGTATTTGGTCTAGAAGGTAATCTATTTGAAATTCAAATAAGAACATATGATATGGATGAAATAGCAGAAAATGGAATAGCATCCCACTGGGCCTATAAAGAACATAAAAACGCTGCCGTAGAAATGCAAAATATAACAGAACAAAAACTACAATTTTATAAATCAATAATTGAATTAAAAGATGATAAATTAACAAGTGAAGACTTCGTAGACAAAGTAAAAAATGAAGTACTAAGTAATAATATATATGTATACACTCCAAAAGGTGACGTAATGGAAATGCCAAAAGGGGCAACACCAATAGACTTTGCCTATAGAGTTCACTCTCAAATAGGAGATAAAATGACCGGAGCAATCGTAAATAACAACATGGTTCCATTAACTTATGAATTGAAAAATGCCGACATAATAAAAATAATAACAAGCAATAATTCCAAAGGTCCATCTAGAGAATGGTTAAACATAGTAAAAACAACCGGAGCAAAAAACAAAATAAAAAGCTTCTTCAATAGAACAACCAAAGAAGACTATATAAATGCCGGAAAAGACCTATTAGAAAAAGAACTAAGAAGAAGAAAAATATCAAATACAGAATTTTTGAAAGAAGAAAACCTTGAAAGAATATATAACCAGTTTAAACTAACATCCTTAGAAGACATATATCTAAACATAGGAAATAATAAATTCTCTCCAAAAAGTATCATAAAACATGAAGATAAAGAAGAAGTAAAAGTCAAAAAACAAAAACTAGTAATAAAAACAACAGACAATGATATAGTAGTAGGTGATACAAAAAACATAGAAACACATATAGCAAACTGTTGTCTTCCAGTCCCAGGTGATGAAATAATAGGGTACATAACAAAATCAAATGGTATAAGAATACATAGAAAAGAATGTAGTAATGTAGAATTCTTTGACGAAAGAAAAATAAATGCAAGTTGGAACGAGAAATCAGATAACAGATATAATAGCGAACTAATAATTCACACAACTTCAAAAGAAAACATAATTGTAGACATAGTCCAAACATCCGCATCTTTAGGAATAACAATAGAAAATGTAAACTTAATAAATAAAAGTAATAATAATGTCTATTCAATAGATGTCCTAGTAAAAAATCTAGAAGACTTAACCAAACTAATGACAAACCTAAATAAAATAAAATATGTAAACGATGTAGAAAGGATCATGAGATAATGAAAGTAGTAGTTCAAAGAGTACAAAATGCAAATGTAACAGTAAGAGATAAAAAAGTAGGAGAAATAAACAAAGGATTATTGCTTCTAGTAGGATTTACTCAAAATGAAACCCAAGAAAACATAGACTGGATGGTAAAAAAAATAACAAACCTTAGAATATTTGATGATCAAGATGGAATAATGAATATTTCTATAAAAGATATAAAAGGAGAAATCCTCTCAGTATCACAGTTCACATTATATGCTGATTCAAAAAAAGGAAATAGACCAAGCTATATAAAAGCACTAAATGGTGAAGAAGCAATAATACTTTATAACAAGTTCAATAAAAAATTAAAAGAAACAGGACTAAAAGTAGAAGAGGGCATATTTGGTGAAGATATGCTAGTATCATTAACAAATGATGGTCCAATAACTATAATATTAGAAAAATAAGGAGGTCAATTTAAGGCCTCCTTATATATTGTCTTATCAAATTTATGCTTAGAAACTTTTAACTTATTAAGCTCATCGTTATCAATAAGCATAAATATAGTTTCTAACTTTTGTACACCAGTCTGTGTAACAGGATCATCCCAAGTTAAATCAAGATGTAACCATTTATTATTAATATTAACTAAATTCCAAATATGACTATCACTAGCAATCTTATAGTTATCAACCCCAAACTCATATAAGAACAAAGCCATAGCATCAGAATAAGCACTACAAAGTCCAACTTTATTTATTAAAATATCTCCAGCTTTATTATAACTTTTATCAGGATATTTCTTTCTAATCTTATCAGTAGCATACTTTCCATTATTAATAATATAATTATGAATAACTTCTATCTTCTTCTCAACAGACATCTTCTTTTTAATCTTAGATTTTATAATCTTATCAACTTCATTATTAAGAATCTTAATATCTTTCTCAGAATAAACCTTATTAATAGTTAAATCAATTTGTCCATAATCATCATAAGAAGCATTAATAGTTTCAAAAGAATTATAAGGATGAACAAAATTATTAACATTAGATAAAGTTTCCTTATTACTAACAAGTTCAATAACATCATTAGTACAAGATTTATAACTCTCATCACAATAAAAAGTAAACTTATTCATACCACTATTAATAACAGTATAAAATATATTAAGTAAATGTTTCTTATCTTTAGCAACAAAATCATTAGTATTCTGTACATAAGAATAATCCTTATCTTTATAATATTCATTCTTTTCTAACTTAATATCATCTTTAACTTTTAAAACATTCTCCCTATAAAAAACATAAATCTCATCTTGATAATGAGTCCCTATATAATAAAAACCCCCGACTATCAACAAAGTAATAGTCAAAATAATTATTGCTTTTTTCAAAATTAATCACCAACTATATTCTAACAAAAAAAAATAAAGTAATCAACTTATTACTTTATATTATTAACAGCTTTAGTAAGCTTTGATTTATCTCTAGCAGCTTTATTTTTATGAACTAAACCACTTTTTACAGCTTTATCAATTTTCTTATTAGCAACTTTTAAATTTTCTTCAGCAAGTTTAGCATCACCTTGTTTAGAAGCTAACTTAACCTTTTTAATAGCAGTTCTCATGCTAGCTACTTTATCCTTATTTCTTTCTTTTTTAATAGCATCTGTTTTTACTCTTTTTTTAGCACTCTTAATATTTGGCATTTTTTCACCTCACTTTTTTTAACACTTTAAATTTTAACAAATATCAAAGAAAAAAGCAAATAAAATCGTTAATTTTCTCTGTTTTTTTAAAAATAGTATTAAATTTATTATAAATATCATACTATAAATGGTGATAAAATGAGAGAAATAGACTTATCAAAATATCAAATAAGAACAGATTTAGTCGTAGACTTAATAGAAAAAGACTCAAAACTAGAAACAAAATATAAGTATAAAAACATAACAGTAAGTAACATAAAACTAGATAAAGAAAACAGCAATCTTCTAAAAAGAAAAGAAGGGCTTTATACAACAATACATTTTGAAGACATAACAGATAAAACAAATTATAAAGATGTATTAAAAGTAATGGTCGAAGAACTAACTAAAATAATAAATGAAAGTGGTATAAAAGAAAAAGATTCATGTATGATAATAGGACTAGGAAACGAAAAAAGTACCGCGGATGAACTAGGAGTAACAACAGCAAAAAAAGTAACAGTAACAAAACACATATATGATTTAACAGGAACCTTAGAAGAAGGTTATAGAATAAGTACATGTCTAATACCAGGAGTAATGGGTACAACAGGAATAGAAACAAGTGATATAATATCATCCGTAGTAAAAGAAGTATCCCCAGATTTTCTAATAATAATAGACGCTCTAGCAAGTGACTCCATAGATAGACTCCTAAAAACAATTCAAATAACAAACACAGGAATAAATCCAGGAAGTGGAATAGGTAATAACAGAAAAGAAATATCAAGTGATATATTTAATATCCCAGTAATAGCTATAGGAGTACCAACAGTCGTAGATGCTACAACAATAGTAAATGATACATTAAACTTCATGAAAAAACATTTTAGTTATAACATAAAAAATAAAGATAACTTAGTAAATAAACTAGTACCACAAAACAAAATAAACTATTTAAAAAATAATAATTATAGCCTATCAAAAGAAGAGACAACATACTTTCTAGGAGCACTAGGAAACCTTTCAAAAGAAGAACAAAAACTCTTAATAAATAACGTATTAACCCCAATAGGATATAATCTAATAGTAACCCCAAAAGAAATAGATTATATAGTCTTAAAACTAACAGATCTATTAAGCAAAGCAATAAATAAAAGTATACATAATATATCGACAAAATAGTAACATTCCAAAGCTTATACTAATTATGGTGATGAAGATATGAGTAAAGGAAAGAATCTCTTTTGTCTTTTTTTATTAATAATATCCTTAATCTATATAAACAAGATTTTTAAAGATATCAACATCATAGATTTTGTCTTAAAAGATAATAAGCAGTCTGTAGTAATAAATACAGTAAAAAATCAAAAACTAAGTAACTCCATAGAAAAACCCATAAAAAAAACTACAGAAAAAAAACAAGAGAAAACTAAATCACCACTTGTTTATATATATAATACTCATGAAACAGAAGAATATGGAAGCACTCCTTATAATATAGCACCGACTGTAAAAACAGCAAGTAACATATTAAAAGAAGAATTAAAAACTTTAGGAGTGAGCTCTATTTTAGAAACAAGAAGTATAACAAAAGAAGTAAATAAAAGAGGACTAGATTATCCAAATACCTATACAGTAAGTTTTGAATATTTAAAAGATACAAAAAAAAGACATAAAACAATAAAGTATTTCTTCGATGTACATAGAGATTCAGTGACAGGCCCACCATCAGTTACAACCATAAAAGGTAAAAAATATGCAACTATGATGTTTCTAGTAGGAACTAAAAATAAAAACTATCAAAAAAATGTAAATAATCTAAAAATAATGGAAAGTTATCTAAATAAACACTATAAAAACTTAGTACGTAGTACTTATTATCAAAAACATAGTAACTTTAACCAAGGCTACAGCCAAAATATGTTCCTTGTTGAAATAGGCGGGCCAGAAAACACCCTAGAAGAAGTTTATAACACAACCAAAGCATTATCCGAAGCCATAAACTATTATATAGGAGTCTCATATGAAAAATAAAATATTCCTCTGTATATTCCTTTCACTGTTTTGTTTCTTTATAATCCTTTTATTAGCTGAGTCTCAAGGATACTATAAAAATAGAAATGAAAAAGCAAAAATTTTAACAGAAGAGCAAATAGAAAACTTTGAACAAGACATCAGTAAAGGAAAAAGCATTGATATAAAAAAATATGTACTATATGAAGATAAAAACTATCAAAATAAAGTAACATCAAATATTTATAAAGTATCATTAAAACTAGAAAATGCCTTAGATGATGCTATAAAACTAATCTTTAGTGGAGCATCCTCCGTAGTAAGTGATTAAATTATCTTGAAAAAAAGAAATTACTATAGTATTATTTAATTGGTGATATAATGAACTTAAAAAAGAAAAAAGTCCTAGAAATAACATGTATCTTATTAATATTAACATCATTTTTAACAATAGGATACTGTACATATAAAAGTTATAAATCAAAAAAAGAAAACAAAGAAATCGAAACAAAAGTAGATAATTACTACAACATAGATTATTTATTTAACAATGACTACATAAAAAAAGCAGATAATATAAAAAACTCTAGTGATGAGAATAAAACTATCTATATGTATTTAGATAAAACAAATACTCTTCACATAAAAATAAAAAATAAAGAAGAATTAAACAAAACAGTAACAGATCTTCCAAAAGAAGTACTAAATGTATACTATAGTAAAATAGATGATGAAACATATGAACTCGCAGCAGTCTCTAAACAAAATAGTTTATACTATGCCAGAATAAATATAAATAGCAAAGATAATAACAAATTCCAAGAAATAGGACAAAACGTCCAAGATGTATATAAAACAACCTATGATAAAGAAAAAGTATACGTGTATGAAACAAAAAATTTTAAAACAAACTTTATAATAGCTAAAGAGAATAAAACTTTAGAATATATAACATATAGCAAGAATAAATATGAAACACATAAAAGCTTAAATGAAGAAAGACCATATTTTAATTATATATGCGCATTAGAGGAAAATGATATATGTAAAAAAACTATTGTCTACCAAACATTTGATGATAACATCATGTTAGGATATAATAAAGAAAAAACTATAAGAGATGAACTAAAAAAAGAAATAGTAGTAAAAGAAATGTTCTCAGTCCTAAAGTTAAAAAAAGATACAGAAATAACCAGTCTAACATATAAAAAACTAAATAAAAAAACAGATTACTTATATACAATATATATAGTAGATAAAGAGGATGAATTATATAAAATAGAAATAAATAGTAACGTAATAAAGTCAAAAGAAATACCAACAGCATTAAAAAGCGCAGATAAAAAAGTAAAACAAATAAAATATGATACACAAGATAACTCAATAAAAGAAGTACACATTATTTACATAGATGGAAAAGAAGAAAAAATAACAAAAGAAAATAATTTATATATAACAACATCAACAGTTTACGATAGAAACAAAAACAAAATTATCAAAACCAGCAAATAGTTTCTATCTTTTTTTCTACAAAAATATTGAGATTTTAAAAAAATATAGTTATAATATTACTATAATGAGGTGTATTATGAGTGATGGACTTAATAATAAACAATTTGTAACAATTGCTCTTATCATAATAATTTGTGGTATAGCTATAGTAGGACACAATTATTTCATGGAAAAAAGAGCAAATGTCTATGAAAAAATGAGTATTTTATTATCACAAGAACCAGAGTATGTCGAAGCAGTAACACCTACAGAAAGTAATAAAACAATACCAACTGGAGATACATCAGGAAGAGTAAAAAAGAAAAAAATAACTTATAACTATATAGGAAGATTAAACATATCAAAAATAAATTTAAATAGGGGATTTGTAAAATATGGAACTTCTGGAAATAATGTAGATCAAAATATAGCCATTATGGAAGGATCAACATATCCAGATGATAAATACAGTAACTTTATCCTAGCAGGACACAGTGGAACAGGATGGAATGGATACTTTACAAGACTAGATAACCTATCATTAGGAGACCTAGCATATGTAACATATAAAGAAAAAAGATACACATATCAATTAGTAAAAAAATATAAAGATAGACAAGGCGATGGAGTAGACGTATACAGACACAGTCAAAAAAAACAATTAACTCTAATAACCTGTGCTAGACCAGACTATAGAACTTATTATTTAGTATTGATATTTGAATTAACAGAAGAAAAAAGTCTATAAAAAGAAAAAAGAATAAAAAGGAGGGATGAAAATGGCAGAGTTCTCACTTTGGGATAGAATAAAAACAATTTTTGATACAATATTCTCATCATCATTTTTCATAACCCTTCTTGTAATCATAATTCTAACAATAGTAATATTAATTATAAATGTAAAAGTAAAAAGTAAAGCACCAAGATATGCCTCAATTATCTGTTATGCACTTCTAATGATCTTAGTATTTGCAAGATATGGAACTTATGCTTTTTCAATGAACGACAGTGTAGTAGAAAAATTCTTCACAGCAATGTATTTTCCTAATCTAGTAGTATATCTATCCATGCTGTTAATATCATTATTACTACTGGCAATAAACTTTATAAATCCGCACTATTCAAAAGTAACAAAAATATGTAACGTCTTTTGTTTTATAATAATATGGTTCTTTTCAGTACTAATACTAGACGTAGCAAAAGGAGAAAATATAAGTTTCTATGAAGTCGAAGAAGTCTATTCAAACGAAACACTAATGATTCTATTACAAGCAAGTATGTGTATATTCTTTGTCTGGATAGGAATCCTTCTTATGAACTTAGCAGTAAGAAAAATAGCAGGAAAACTAGATAGCAAAGATAAAGAAAGAAATAGTATAGGAAATGAAATGCACGACTTTAAAAACGATGATCAAATACATGAATTCTCCGATGAAGACTTCCAAAATAGTTATTTAAACAATGTAAGACAAGAAAAAAATGATGAAATAAGAGATATATTAAGACATAAAGATATAAACCTATAAGATGTAAAATAGTTTACATCTTATCTTTTGTTTTATAACCATGTTTGTTATAATTATTTTATACGATAGGAGGAAGTAAAATGACTTTTGTAAATAAAAAACTAAAAGATAATACACTAGATCTAAAAGTAATAACCAACATAAAAGCACTAGGAATAGACATGATAGACACAGCAAAATCAGGACATCCAGGAATAGTCTTAGGAGCAGCACCAATTATGTATAGATTATATAATAAACATCTAGTATTTGATTATGAAAACCCAGAATGGATAAATAGAGATAGATTTGTAATGTCTTGTGGACATGGTTCAGCACTTTTATATGCAACACTATTTATGAGCGGATTTAATTTAACAGTACAAGATCTAAAAGAATTTAGAAAATATGGATCAAAAACTCCAGGACATCCAGAAGTGGGAACAACCCCAGGAGTAGACGCTTCAACTGGTCCACTAGGACAAGGCTTAGCAACAGCAGTAGGTATGGCAATAGGAGAAGCCTATCTAAACCAAAAATTCAAAAACTTAAAAAGTTGTCTAATCAATCATTACACATATGCCTTAGTAAGCGATGGAGATTTAATGGAAGGAATATCTCAAGAAGCAGCATCCCTAGCCGGAACACTAGGACTAGGAAAACTAATAGTACTTTATGATTCGAATAATATAAGTCTAGACGGAAAAACAGAAGGAATATTTGAAGACAAAACCTTAGATAGATTTAAATCAATGGGCTGGGACACTCATCTACTAGAAGACCCATATGATTTTGAAACATTTGATACCCTAATAGAAAAAAGTAAAAATGCCCAAGATAAACCATCAATAATAGAAATAAAAACAATTCTAGGAAAAGACTCAAAATATCAAAATACTAACATAGTACACGGAAAACCATTAACAAAAGAAGATATAAAAAAAATAAAAAAGAAATTAGGTATAAGAGATGTATCCTTCACAGTACTATCAGATGCCTGTAATTATATGAAAACATCTATAGATGAAAGAAACAAACCAGTAATAAATAAATGGAATAAAACACATGAAAGATTAATAAACAAATTTGATAAAAAATTAGTCAAAGACTTTGAAAGAATTAAATCATTAAATACAAACATAGATCTAAAAAAAAGTATATTTAAATTTAACCCAGAAAAAGATTATTCAGGAAGAGATGCTTCAAGTCATGTAATAAATAAATTAAAAGATAAAGACATAATGTGTCTTACCGCAGATACTAGAAGTTCAACAAAAGCATTTTTTAAAGATATAGAAAACTTCTCAGCAAAAAATCCAAAAGGCAAAAACTTGCAATGTGGTATAAGAGAAATAGGAGCAAGTGCTATAGCAAATGGAATAGAACTAATGGGAATAAGAACTATAACCTCAACATTCCTATCATTTTCAAATTATATGATACCAAGTATAAGAATGGCAGCACTCATGAACCTAAGTAATATATATGTATTTACCCATGATAGTGTTTTAGTAGGAGAAGATGGCCCAACTCATCAACCAATAGAACAAATAGAAATGTTAAGACAAATACCAAATTTAACAGTAATAAGACCATGTGATAGAAACGAAATAATAGGAGCATACAAAAAAGCCTTCACTGAAAAAGGCCCAACAGCAATTATCTTAAGTAAAGATATATTACCAATGTGTGAACATACAGATATAAATAAAACCCTAGAAGGAGGATATATCTTAAAACAAGGAGAGCAAGATAAAGTATCAATAATAGCAAGTGGTTCAGAAGTATCACTAGCCCTAGATATAAATAGTTCTCTAGAAAAACATATGATACCATCAAGAGTAATAAGTATGCCATCTCTAGAAGAATTTGAAAAATTAAAACCAGAAGAAAAAGAAAAAATACTACCAAAAGACACACTTAAGGTAGTAATAGAACTATCATCATGCACAAGTTATTATAAATACTTAGATCAAAATGATTTAGTATTTAACGTAACAAATTATATGAAAAGTGGAAACAAATACTCAGTACTTCACAGATTATCATATGATCAAGATACAATAACAAAAGAAATAATAGAAAAACTTAAGCAAAGAATGTAGGACTATTTCCTTGTTCTTTGTTTTCTTTTACAGAAGCATTACTACTAGTACTATTATTAACACTAGAATTACTACTAGTATCCTTATTATTAATTTCTTTTACAACTCTAAACATAGTTCTAGCATTATTCCAAATAGGTTTTACTTGATAAAATACTGGTATAGCTTGATTAATAACACCAAGTGTCTTACTAGCACCATTTAAAATACCAGAAAAAGTCACCTTAGAAGCTCCAGCCGCACCCGCTGCACTAGCTACTTTAGAACCACCAAGAAGAGAACTAAATCTAGGAAGAGGAGCACTCCTAACAGGAATACTACTAGCAGGAACAGATCTCATAAAAGAAGGATTAGGATTAAAATAAGTATAATTATTATTCATAGTGAACCTCCTAATATAATCTATGCAAAAAACAAAAAAATTGACATTTAAAATCGTTTATTCTTTACAAGTTGTAAGAAGTAAGGTAAAATTAATATGAAAATAGTGGAGGTGTACTATGAACGGACAAGGTCAAAATCAAGGTATGGACGACATACCAACTTATAATAACAATCAAACACAAACCAATACACAAACTAAGAAAGAAGAAAAAGTATTAACATCAACAAAAGATGGTTTAAAAGCAGACACATTAAAAAGTAAAAAAACAAAATATAAATATAGAGTAGAAAACCAAAAAGGAAAGAAGTTTTATGGGTACTTAGATGCTTATTCAAAAGCCGAAGTAATATCATATCTTCAAAATGATGGATATAAAATAATCAAAATAGAAGAACAAAACTCTGTATTAGACATGAATATAGGAAGTAACAAATTAAGTTACTCAGAACTAGCATTCTTACTAACACAACTATCAACATATTTAAAAGCAGGAATACCATTAATAGATTCAGTAAGAATCCTAGAAAAACAATCAGTAAAAGCACAAAAGAAAAGAATATATTCAAATATAATATATGAGTTATCCAAAGGAGAAAGTTTCTCAAGTGCCTTAACATCACAAGGAAACGTATTTCCACCACTTCTAATAAACATGGTAAGAACTGCAGAACTAACCGGAGACTTACCAGAAATTTTAGATGATATGCGTGATTATTATGAATCAATAGATAAAACAAGAAAAGCCGCAATAAGTGCAATGATTTATCCATCAATATTATTTGTATTTGCAATATGTGTATTAATATTTATTTTAGTATATGTAATACCATCATTCGTAACACTATTTGAACAACAAAATGCCTCACTTCCAGCTATAACAAAAATAGTACTAGCAGTAAGTGCTTTCCTAACAGGACATAAGTTCATAATAATAGGAGTACTTCTAGGATTAGTCTTAACATTTATACTATTATATAAATATGTAAAACCATTCAAAAAAACAATGCAAACAATAGGAATGAAACTACCAGGATTTGGAAAAATAATAATATATAGAGAAGTGACAATGTTTACAAAAACATTTGCATCATTACTAAACCATAATGTATTTATAACAGATTCAATGACAATACTAAGTACAGTATCAAATAATGAAGTCTTTAAAGATATAATAAATGAATCATTAGAGTATTTATCAAAAGGTGCAAAAATAAGTGATGCCTTCGAAGATAAATGGGCATTTCCAATAGTAGCATACGAAATGTTAGTAACCGGAGAAAATACCGGAAGACTACCAATGATGATGACTTATGTTGCAGATTATTATCAAGATCTACATGCAAACTTAGTAAAAAGAATAAATACATTCATAGAACCATTACTAATAATATTTATAGCAATAATAGTAGGTATAGTAGTAGTCTCAGTAGTAATACCAATGTTTGACTTCTATGGAACAGTATTGCGTTAATATGGAAACACTATATATAATAATATTCTTTATATTAGGATTAGTACTAGGATCATTCTATAATGTCGTAGGAATAAGAATATGTAAAAAAGAAAGTCTAGTCTTTCCAGGAAGTCATTGTCAAAACTGTGAACATAAACTAAAACCATATGAACTAATACCAGTAATATCCTATATATTCCTAAAAGGAAAATGTAAAAACTGTAAACAAAAAATAAGTATAATGTACCCAGTAATAGAACTAATAACCGCCGTACTATTCGCTTTAAGTTTTTATGTATATGGATTAACACCAGAACTAATACTATCACTATTAATATCATCATTATTCGTAATAGTAGTAGTAACAGACATAAACTATTACATAATACCAGATAGTATCCTAATAGTATTTGCAGTACTAATATTTATATATAATATAGTAACAAAAGGAATATTAGATGCCTGTACATACGTAGTATATGGTCTAATAATGTTCTTATTCATGTATGCCTTAATGAAACTAGGAAACTTCTTATTTAAAGAAGAAAGCCTAGGAGGCGGGGACATAAAACTAATGGCTGTACTAGGAATGACAACAAAACCATTAGTATCAGTCTTATCCCTATCCCTAGGAGCATTAATAGCCTTACCGGGATCATTATATTTACTAATAAGAAAAAAAGACAAAATAATACCATTTGGACCATTTATACTAGGAGCATTCTTAATAGTAATGTTTACAGGAATAGATGCAACAGATATAATAAATTATCTAGTAAATACAAATAGTGCTTAAATTAATATTTGAGTGCTATTTTTAATATAAAAAATATGTTATAATCTAGTAGGTGATGTAAATGTTATTAGTAAAAGACTTTGAAGATTATGAAATACTTGGAATGAGTAATGGAGAAAAACTAGAAAGATGGAAAGACTATTACTTATTAAGACCAGATCCAGAAATAATATGGAAAGACAAAATAGATGAAAATATAGCACATGCCCATTATCATAGAAGTAATAAAGGCGGAGGTTACTGGGAAAAGAAAAAACCTCTTCCAAATAGATGGACAGTAAATTATAAAAACCTAACATTTAATGTAAAACTAATGGGATTTAAACATACAGGAATATTCCCAGAACAAAGTATAAACTGGGACTTCATGATGAATAAAATAGAAGAAGAGAAAAAGAAAACAAATAAACCAGTAAAAGTATTAAATCTATTTGCTTATACAGGATGCGCTTCAGTAGCGTGCCTTTCAAAAGATGCCGAAGTAACCCATGTAGACTCATCCAGAGGAATGATAGACTGGGCTAAAGAAAATGTAAAATCATCCGGACTAGAAAATAAAAAAATAAGATTCCTAGTAGATGACTGTGTAAAATTTGTAAAAAGAGAAATAAGACGAGGAAATAAATACGATGCCATAATAATGGATCCCCCATCATATGGACGAGGATCAAAAAATGAAATATGGGATATAGAAAAAGATCTATTTAACCTAGTAGAACTATGTATGGAAATCTTAGAAGAAGAACCATTATTCTTTATAATAAATTCTTACACAGCAGGACTCTCTCCAATAGTAATAGAAAATATCTTAAAAATGAAATTAAAAGACAAAAAAGGAACAATAACATCCGGAGAACTAGGAATAAAATCAAAAAATGGATTAATTCTTCCATGTGGAGTATATGCAAGATATGAAAAATAACCTAAAAATACTATATGAAGATAATCACATAATAGTAGTAATAAAAAAACCAAATATATTAAGTCAAAGTGATAATACAAAAGATATAGATATGTTAAGTATAATAAAAAGTTATTTAAAAGAAAAATATAATAAAAAAGGAAATGTATATCTAGGACTAGTACACAGATTAGATAGACCAACCGGAGGAATAATGGTCTTTGCTAAAACAAGTAAAGCAGCAAGTAGATTATCAAAACAAATACAAGATAAAACATTTAAAAAATCATATCTAGCAGTAATAGAAAACTTAAATAAAAAAGAAGGAACCCTAATAGATTATTTAGAAAAAGACAAAAATAATAACTCACTAGTAACCACTAAAGAAAAAGGAAAATATGCAGAACTAAACTACAAAGAAATAAAAAAAATAGATAACCTAAGTCTAATAAAAATAAATCTATTAACAGGAAGACATCATCAGATAAGAATACAGTTTAAATCAAGAAATAATCCCTTATATGGAGATCAAAGATATGGAAAAGAGGATAAAAAACAACTAGCACTATTTGCCTATAAAATAGAATTTATTCATCCCGTAACAAAAGAAAAAATGATATTTAAAGAATATCCAAACTATGGAATATTTAATAAATTTAAGGAGAATTTCAAATGAAAAAAGAAGTAAAAGAACAAAAAAATATAAAAAAAATAGTAATAGAAATGATATTAATACCATTATGTACACTATATCTATGTTATACAATATTAAATAATCATCCAAAAACAAGTTTCATAATATTAATAATATTTACTATAATAACATCTCTAGAACTAGCAATAAAATACTTAAAACAAGTATATATATATGAAAATAAATATAATCCATTAAGAGTAATATTTGGAATATTTAATATAGTACTAATCATAATATCTGGACTTACTCTAATATATAAAACAAAATTATTAACAATAATATTCTTAATAATGATAATAATTCTATTAGGATTCTTATTAATAACATCAATAATAAATATAAAAGATATAATAAAACAAAAAGGAACCCTATATAAAAAAGCATTTTCAGCATTCTTAAAACTAAATGCCTTTGTAATAATATTAATATCTTTAATATTAACTAAGTAAAGTATAAAAAAATATAAATATCAGTCTTGAAAATAACACTAAAATATTATATACTTAATATAAAAGATATAAGTATGATAAAGTGGTGAGAATATGGATAAAGAAACCAAAAGAAGAGCAAAAATAACAATAATGGGAATACTAGGACTAGTTCTATTAATAATAGGAATATCATTTGCAGCCTTTAGTGCCAATCTAGCCGGAGTACAAGTACAAACAATGAATACAGGATGTCTAAAAGTAGATATGACAGATGAAGGATCAGTAAATACAGATAATGCAATGCCAGAGACAGATGAAAGTGGATTAAGTGGAGAACCATATACATATAAGATAACAAATAGTTGTACAACAGATGCCTACTATACAACAACTATTAATGTTATGAATGCATCTAAATTAGAAAATGCAGATAAAATAAAAGTAGCATTAGATGGAGATTCTTACTTAGCCCCAACTATAGAAAGTAATTTGCCAGCATCAGAGTTATTAGATGATACAATAACAGGAGTATTAAAAACATATAAATTAGATGAAGGATACCTAAAAGTAGGAGAGACAAAAACATTTGAATTAAGAACATGGATAGATTATGATGTAGAATCAATATCAGGAAGCTTAGAAAATAAAATAATAATCAATTCAGTAGCAGATAACGATGGGGCAATAACATATAATAAGAATACCGCAGGATACTATGTGCTAAGTAATAACACAAAATTAAGCAGTGCAGATTATACAAAAATATCACCATCAACAGAAGAGCCAAGTGGAATAATAGAAGTAAAAGACAATAGTGGAACAACATATCACTTTAGAGGAAACCCAAATAACTATCTATTATTTGGAACATATAACGAAGATGGTACAGTATCCTATACAAATTCATCCGGAACCACCTCATCATTAACATATAAAACCGGAGATAAAATAAAATGGAGAATACTAGGAACAAATAATGATGGAAGTATAAATATAATAAAAGATGATCTAATAGGAGAAAATACTATAGATAGTTCTGCAACAATAATGAGTAACTTCTATACAAAACATTTACAAGATGAAGAAAACTATATAAATACATCACAACAATTCTGTAATGAAACAAAAGATGCAAATAATAACTATTTAGCAAAAATAAGAGTAGAAAAACATAATCCAACCTCAGAATGTAATAGTACAAACCAAGTAACAAAAATAGGATTACCAACCGTAGATGATGTAATGTATGCTGGCGGAGTAAACAATACAGCAAATACAAGTTTTTATCTATATAAAGATATAAAAGGATTCTTAACAAGTTCATATGCATCAGATACAAACATATATCAATCATCAAAAACAAAGTCAATCGGAGAAATAGCCAAAACAACAGCATTAGATATAAGACCAGTAATAACATTAAAAAGTGATACAAAACTAGAAGGATCAGGAACAGAAGAAAATCCATTCTACGTATCAGGGAAATATGGACAAGAAGAAAGCAATACAACAAAAGATAGTATAGCACCAATAATAGATAAAGTAAGTGTAGATGCAAAATGGTCAAATAAAAATAAAAATATAGATATAGCAGCAAGAGATAACTCAACAGGAAGTGGACTAGCCGGATACATAGTAAAAACAGAAAATAAAACACCAACCCTAACAGAAACAGGCTGGGAAGCATCAACAAGTAGTAAATATACAACAGTAAATTCATACGATAATGGAACATATTACGTATTTGCTAAAGATAATGCCGGAAACATAAGTGAAGGAAGAAAAATAGTAATAGAAAAAGTAGATAAAGAAGCACCAACATGTACAATAAGAATAAATCCAAATGGCACAGCAGCACCATATAAAACATTATCAATAATATCAAATGATACAAATATAGATCTAGATGGATATAGTTGGGATCATACAAACTATACAGAAGATGTAGTAAAAGTAACAGATAATGGATCATATACAGGACATCTAACAGACCTAGCAGGAAATAAAGGTAGTTGTACAGGGGTAGTTACTAATATACCTGATCCTAATTCACCTGAATTAGATTCTGGTATGATACCAGTATATTATGATGAAACATCAGAAACATGGAAAAAAGCAGATGAAAATAATGAAAATAACAATTGGTACAATTATAATGATAAAAAATGGGCTAATAGTGTAACAGTAACAAATGACACTAGAAGTAAATATAAAAGTGCAAGTATAGGTACAGAAATACCAATGGATGATATATTAACTATGCAAGTATGGATACCAAGATATAAATATAAAGTATGGAATTATAATGCAGATGGTACAAAAACAAGCAATGAACAGGAAATAGAAATATCATTTGAAGATGGTACAGCATCAACTGGAGAAATAACATGTACTGATAGCATATCAGGAACAGATGGAAATCTATCAGAAACATGTAAATTAAAAAGTACTAATGCAACATGTACAGATGATACATGTAATAATAAAACATATACACATCCAGCATTTACATTTGGTAACGAAGAAATAAAAGGATTCTGGATAGGAAAGTTTGAACTAACTGGAACAATAAGTAGTATTACAACAAAACCTAATTTAAGTAGTTTGAGGGAACAAAGTATAAGTAGTTTTGAAACAAATATAATGAAGATGAAAAGTAGTGGTAATCAGTATGGTTTAAACACAACAACAGATACTCATATGATGAAAAATATGGAATGGGGAGCAGTAGCATACCTATCACACTCAAAATATGGAACATGTACAGATGGTACATGTAAAGAAGTAAAGATAAATAATAGTTCTAGTTATTATACAGGAAGAAGTGGAGGAAATTCAAGTGCATCAGGTTCTACAGAAGGAACATATAAATATAACGAAACAAAACAAACCACAACAACAATAACTGGTGGCGGAACTGCAATAACTCCAACAGTAACAAATGATACAACATATCCATGGACTTCTTCAGATGGTTTATATAAAAGTTCTAATCAAGGAACAAGATCAACAACAACTAATATAAAGTTTAGTTTTACAGCACCAACTAATAATACATATCTATCATTTGATTGGAGTGTATCAAGTAACAATGTATCGTCTGATTATTTATATTATACAATAACAAAAGATGGAACAGCTTTATCTGATACAGGAACAAGTACAAAAATAGGGGGAACAGATTTAGGAACAACAGAAAGTGAATTAATCTATAATAATGTATCAAAAAAACTAGATAAAGGAACATATGAATTAACATTTACATATAGAAAAGGTAGATATAGTAGTGGAGCTGGTGGAACTGGGCCACGTGAAACAGATACTGGATATATAAAAAATATAAAAATATTAGATAACCCAACAGTAAAAGAAACAAAAACACCAATAGGAGAAAGTAGAGATGGGCCAAGTGCTTCAACAACACATAATATATATGGAGTATATGATATGAGTGGAGGGGCATATGAATATACAATGGCAAATATTGTAAGTAATGATGGGACAACAATGATACCAAGTAGTTCTGGTTTTACAACCCATCCAGATGCTAAATATTATGATAAATATAGTTATAGTACTAGCTTTAGTTCAAGAATAAGAAGTAAGTTAGGAGATGGAATAAAGGAAGTGTATAAAGGGTCAAGCGCTGGCTGGTATGACGATAACTCTGACCTTGCGGGCTCGAATTACCCTTGGTTCGTGCGTGGTGGTTACTATTACTATGGTACGTTTGCCGGGGCGTTTTGCTCAGGCATCGACAATGGTAATGCTAATTCCTACAGTTCCTCTCGCCTCATAATAACACCGTAAGGTGTTAGATAACAAAATAACAGTCTTATAAAATTACGGATAAGTAATTTTATAAGATTTTTTCTATGTAAATTAAACTATAATTTTTTGATAAAATATTGGTTGTAGAAATAGTTTTCCCATAACAAAAGTTTAATACTTTTGTTATGAAAACTTTGCTTTTGTTAATAAGTAACGCAAATTTATTTTTTTGTATGTTTTTACTTGACATGTGTGTGTGTGTGTGTGTGTTATATTATATTTGTGTTAGGAGGTAAATTATGACTATAACTGAATATAGTAAAGAATTAAAGGAAAAGTATAATGAGCATGTTATTCTGATAAAATATGGTAAGTTTTATAGAGCATTTGATTATGATGCTTTTATAATTAATTATTTTTTTAATTATAAGATTAGTTCTAAGTATACTATTGGATTTCCTAAGGAAAACTTAAATAAGGTGTTGATGTACTTGAAAAATAATAGTATTAGTTCTATTGTTATAAATGGTACTAATGATTTTATTATTTATGATTGTATATATAATAAATATAGCTTTTATTTAGATAAATCTTTAGAAAAGATTAATTTTAATGAATGTATATCAAAATTAAATGATTTAATGTTATCTAAAATAAGAAATAATAGCTCTTTGTTTTTAGATATAAGAAAATATTTAGAAAATTTATAGGTATCAATTTATATTGATATAGGGATAAAACTATAGGCGATAACTCTTACCTTGCGAACTCGAATAACCCTTGGTTCAAACGTGGTGGTAACTATAACAATGGTACAAATGCCGGGGCGTTTAACTCAGGCAGTAACAATGGTAATGCTAATTCCAACAATTCCTCTCGCCCCTTAGAACTATATTAATATAGCTTTATAAATTGTTTAAGGACAATATAAAAAGAATAATTAGTTCAAGTTTTATTCCTAGTTCATATGAACTAAATATATATTTAAGAGTTTTTAATTAGTAATTATTTTGAACATTAAAAACTTTTTATTTTTTAGGAGGTATTATGTTAAATGATTTGTATTTATATAAAAAATATGTTGATTTAATATATTACGTATATAAGTTAAGTGTTAAGTACCCTAAGTCTGAGAAAAGTGGTATTGTTTTAGATATAAAGAATACTTTAGGGTTAGGACTCAATAATATTATATATTTTCATAAGAGTAGTAAGAAATTGTATTTGGATTATTTAGATAATAATTTAAAGGTATTACTTGTTTTATATCGTATTTCTTATAAGATGAAATATATATCTAATAAGAATTATTTATCTTTTAGTAAGAAAGTAACTATTATAGATAATATAAGAAAAGGTTTATATGAAAAGTATAAGAAATAGTTTTTATAGTAATTTAACTTTTTTTAATTTGTTATATTCTTATAATAAGACTAAGGTTGGTAAGAGTTATGTATTTGAAGTATTATTTTTTGAATATAATTTAGAAATTAATTTAGTTAACTTACTTAATTCAATTGCTACTTTTAATTATAAGATAGGATCTTATAAGAGTTTTATAATATATGAACCTAAGAAAAGAGTAATAAGATGTTTACCATTTATTGATAGAGTAGTACAAACATGGTATGCAGAGTTCTTTTTAAAACCATTTTTTGTTTCTAGATTTATATATGATAGTTATGCTTGTATAGAAAATAAAGGTACTCATAAAGCTATATTTCGTTTAAAGTATTTTATGAATAAGATGAGAAATAAATATAATGATTATTACATTATAAAACTTGATATAAGTAAGTTTTTTGAAAGTATTGATAAAGATATATTATTTAATATTTTAAGTAAAAAAATTAATGATAAATATTTGTTTAATTTTACATATAATATGATTTATTCATATAAAGATAAAGGCATTCCTATTGGAAATTATAGTAGTCAATATTTTGCTAATATATATTTAAATGAACTTGATTACTATGTTAAATTTAACTTAAAGATTAAGTATTATTGTAGATATATGGATGATTTTGTTATATTGGTTAAGGATAAGGATAGTGCTAGAAATATATATAATTTAATAGAAAAGTTTATTGATGTTAGACTTAATTTGAAATTGAATCCTAAAAGTAAATATTTTCCAAATAAAGAGGGGTGTAATTTTTTAGGATTTATTATATATGAAGATTATATATTACTTGGTAATAGAATTAAGAAGAATATATATAAGAAGATAAAAGTTTGGAATTATTTATATAATAATGATAATCTAGATATTAAAAAGTTTATTTTGAGTTATAATTCTTATGTTGGACATATAAAACATGCTAGTAGTTATTATTTTAAATGTAATATGGATAACAAAATATTATTTAAAAAATAGTAATTTTGTTATATCTTAGTATTTGTTTTGTTTAATGTTTTGAAATGTAAAGATTTATATATAAAACTTTTGTTTTTGATATGTTATTTATCCTTTAAATGTTATGATTGGTTATTTTACATGTATTTCTTTTTAGTATATAGTGTACTAAATGAATTCATTTAGTATTAATAAAGGAGAAATATATATGATAAATAATATACCAATGTTAGAAAGAAAAACAAGTAAGAAAAATGCTTATGTTAAAAAAGAATATACTAAGGGATATAAGATACCAATAATATCTGATACTATGTTTGAAACTATGATAAATAATGAGTCAAGGAAGAAATATGCTGTACTTATAATAGCTTCTGTTTTAAAAAGAGATTATTATGAGATATATGATTCTATAGAGTATGTTAAGAATAAATTGGATAAACAACTAGATATAGAAAAAGGTCGTGAAGTTGATTTTATATGTAAATTAAAAGATGAATATATAGGAATAGAAATGAATAATAACTATAGTAAAGAAGCATATGAAAGGAATATATCTTACGCTATGGGGATATATAAGAGCAAAGAGATAAGAGGCAGTAGATATAGTTTTAATAAAGTAATTCAAATAAATATTAATAATTTTACATTTGAACATAATAATAAAGAAGTAGAAGAGTATGCTTTAAGAAATGAAGACGGAGAATATTTAACAGAAAAAATAAAAATTATTAATATATATCTTCCAAATATTAGAAAAAAATATTATAATAAAGAAGAATTAAATGAGTTAGATAAAGTAATGTTAGTGCTAAACGAAGAAGATAATAATAATTTATCAAAACTCTATAAAGGGGAGAGAGTAATGGAAGATTATGTAAAAGATGCCAAAAGAGCAAGCATAAGTGATGATGTTGTAGGCTTATATGATAAAGAATTACATGAAGAATTATTAAGGAATACAGAACTTTATAATGCTGAACAAAAAGGGCTAAATAAAGGATTAAAAGAAGGAAAAGAAAATGGTATTAGAGAAAATAAAATAGAAACTGCTAAAAATATGTTAAAAGAAAGTATAAGCATAGATATAATTTCTAAGGTAACAGGATTAACTAAAGAAGAAATGGAAAAGTTATAGTATAAAAGTGTCAAATTTAATATTATTGACACTTTTTCTAATATAAATTAAACTGACTAAATATTATAAAAAAACTTTACTCTTAGGCAAAATATTTATAAAACAGTATCTTTTTTTAATAAATTCTTGTATAATTATAATGTGATTTTTATGAATATATATGATTTGACTTTAAACCAATTAGAAAATTATTTTATAGATTTAGGAGAAAAGAAATATCGTGCTTCTCAAGTTTTTTACTGGTTATATGAAAAGAGGGTAACAACTTTTGATGAAATGACTAATTTAAGTAAAAATCTAATTTCTACTTTAAAAGAAAACTTTAGTTTAACAAGACCAGTAATAGTAAAAGAAGAACATGATAAAGATGTAAGTAAATTTCTTTTTAAACTCTCTGATGGAGAGCATATAGAAAGTGTTTTAATGTACCATGACTATGGATTAAGTCTATGTATATCTTCTCAAGTAGGATGTAATATGTCATGTGCTTTCTGTGAAAGTGGTCGAAGAAAAAAGATAAGAAACTTAACTCCAAGTGAAATGCTTCTTCAAATAATAGAAATAGAAAAGATAGTAAACAAAAGAATATCTCACATAGTAATAATGGGAATAGGAGAACCTTTTGATAACTATGACAATTTAGTAAGTTTTATAGATAATGCTAACAATCATAAAGGACTTTGTATAGGATCACGTCACATAACAGTATCAACATGTGGAATAGTTCCTAAAATATATGAATTTATGACTCTTCCATATCAAGTAAACTTAGCAATAAGTCTTCATGCACCGACTGATGAGCTAAGGTCAAAACTAATGCCAATAAACAAAGTATACAAATTAAATGATTTGATGAAAGCAGTAAAAGATTACATAAACACAACAGGAAGAAGAGTAACATTTGAATATATATTACTAGAAGGCATAAATGATTCAAAAGAAGATGCCAGAACTTTATCAAAACTAATAAAAGGAATGAATGCTTATATTAATTTGATTCCTTATAATGAAGGAAGTAATAAAACCTTCAAAAGACCTAAAAATGATAAAATAATGGAGTTTTATGATATAATAAAAAAAGAAGGAATAAATGTAACAGTAAGAAGAGAGTTCGGATCAAAAATATCCGCAGCATGTGGTCAATTAAGATCAAAAAAGGAGGAATAAAATGGAAACGTTTTATCTAACAGATACAGGTATAGTAAGAGATCATAACGAAGACAGTGTAATAATAATAAAAAACAGTGATGATGCAATTCTAATGGCCGTAGCAGATGGAATGGGAGGTCATAGAGCAGGAGAAGTTGCTTCTTCAATAGCTATAAGTTGTTTAAGTGCTAGGTTTAGAGAAAGCTTCTTTAAAATGAAAAAAGCATCCGCAGTAGAATGGATAAAAGATTGTTATGACGAAATAAATAGTAGAATTTTTAAATACACAGAAGAAAATCCAGAAAGTGCCGGAATGGGTACAACCTTAGTCATGGCAATAATCACAAAAGAATACATTCTATTTGGTAACACAGGAGATTCCTCAGGATTTATAATGAAAGATAAAAAGTTAAGAAAAGTAACATATGATCATACATATGTAAACTGCTTAATAGAACGAGGAGAAATAACAAAAGAAGAAGCAATAAATCATCCAAAAAGAAATATCTTAATGCATGCTTTAGGAATAAGTGATCCAATAAAAGTAGATGCATTTGATTGTAGTATGGACGTAGATGAAATCCTTTTATGTTCAGATGGCCTTACAACAATGCTAAGTGAAGAACAAATAGAAAAAGTTCTATTAGAAGATTTAACAATCGAAGAAAAAGTAGTAAAATTAATAAAAAAAGCAAATAACAGGGGAGGCAATGATAACATATCAGTTGCATATTTAATCAAGAATAAAGAGGAGAGTGATTCTCTATGATAGTAAAAGGGCAAAAAGTTAATTCAAGGTACGAAATAATAAAAACAATAGGCGAAGGTGGAATGGCCAACGTTTATCTAGCAAGAGATACAATTTTAGATAGAAATGTAGCAATAAAAGTATTAAGAGGAGACCTAGCAACAGATGAAAAATTCGTAAGACGTTTCCAAAGAGAAGCTTTATCAGCATCATCTCTTTCTCATCCTAACATAGTAGAAATATATGATGTAGGAGAAGACGATGGAGACTATTATATAGTCATGGAATATGTCGAAGGAAAAAACCTAAAACAACTCTTAAAGAAAAGAGAAAAACTAACAGCTGCAGAAGTTGTAGACATAATGCTTCAAATAACAAGTGCCATGGGAGTAGCACACGATAGCCTTATAATTCACAGAGATTTAAAACCACAAAATATTTTAATAAAAGATGACGGAGAAATAAAAATAACAGATTTTGGTATAGCAATGGCTCTTAATGCTACCCAATTAACTCAAACAAATTCAGCCATGGGATCAGTACATTACTTCCCACCAGAACAAGCAAATGGTAAAGGTTCAACCTTAAAAAGTGATGTATATTCATTAGGAATAATGATGTATGAATTACTAACAGGAGTGCTTCCTTTTAGAGGAGACAATGCCGTAGAAATAGCGTTAAAACATCTAAAAGAACCAATTCCCTCAATAAGAACAGAACTACCAGAACTTCCTCAAAGTATAGAAAACATCATAACCAAAGCAACAGCAAAAAATCCTAAAAATAGATATGCAAATGCCAGTGAAATGCACGATGATTTAATGACAGCACTAAATAAAGAAAGAGAAAACGAACCACCAATAGTTCTAAAATATGATGAAGGAATAGACGAAGATCCAGTAATAGTAGATAAAGATAATCTAGATGAAGGAATAGTAAAAGAAATAAAAGACGATAAAAAACCAAAAAACAAAAAAGTAATAATTCTAGCCTCAGTACTAGGAGGACTAATAGTAATAACACTATTCGCACTTTTAATCCTACCAATGATAACAAAAGTTCCAGAAGTAACAATACCAGATGTTTCTAATCTAACAGTAGATGAAGCAACAAAAAAACTAGAAAGATCAAAGCTTACAGTAAGTGCTAAAACAGTCGAAGAGGCATCAGATAAAATAGATAAAGGTAAAGTAATATCAACTGATCCAAAAATAGGAAAAAGTGTAAAAGAAGGGACAGAAGTAACTCTAACAGTATCCAAAGGAATAAGTAAAATAAAAATAGAAGATTATACTGGAGAAAACTATATAAAAATAGAAACCCAATTAGAACTAAAAGGATTAAAAGTAAACATAGAGAAAAAAGATAGTACAACCTCAATAAGTGATGATGAAACTCAAAACATAATAGGACAATCAATAGACCCAGGAAAAGAAGTAGATAAAGGTTCAGAAATAACTCTATATATTCCAAATATAGTAAAATACTACCCAGACATGGTCGGAGAAAGTTGGACCCTTAGAGAAGCAAGATCTTGGGCAAATGAAAACAATATAAAATTAACAGTAAAATATGAAGAAACAAGTAAATATGATGAAGACACAGTAATGAAACAATCAAAATCATCAAATGATGTCCTAGTAAGTGGAGGAAAACTAACTATAACAGTAGCAAAAGCTAAAGAAGAAACAAAAGATAACACTACATCAAATAAAAATAATAACAACAATCAAACAACAAATAATCAAAATAAAAACAATCAATCAACCCAAACAGATGACAAAACAAAAGAACAATAGAGGTACAAATGAAAGGTCAAATAATAAAAATAATAAGCAATGATTACTTTGTATCATATCAAAACAAAGAATATATATGTAAAGCAAGAGGAAAATTAAGACAAGAAAACAAAACACCTAAAGTCGGAGACTACTGTATATTTAACAAAGAAGAAAAAATAATAGAAAAAATCCTTCCAAGAAAGAATGAACTAGAAAGACCAAGTGTAAGTAACATAGATGTATCATTCATAATAACAAGTCTAAAAAGCCCCGACTTTAGTACTAATCTCTTAGACAAATTATTAGTAATATGCGAAATAAATGAAATAGAACCAATAATATGTCTAACAAAAAAAGATCTATTAACAAAACAAGAATGGAAAGACTTAAAACAAATAATAAAATATTATAAAAGTCTAGGTTATAAAGTAGTATACAATAAAGAAATATCCAAAATAAAAAAAATGTTCAAAAACAAAACAACAGTCTTTACTGGTCAAACAGGCGCAGGAAAATCAACCTTATTAAATAAACTAGACAAAAGTCTAAACTTTGAAACAAATGAAATATCAAAAGCCTTAGGAAGAGGAAAACATACAACAAGATATGTAACATTAGTAAATATAGGAAAAGGTAAAGTACTAGATACCCCAGGTTTCTCAGCACTTGATCTTTCTCTATATAGTGATGATCAAATAAAAAAAGCCTTTCCCGAGTTTAACCACAACAAATGTAGTTATAAAAACTGCATGCACATAAATGAAAAAGAATGCACTATAAAAAAACAAATAGGAAATAAAATATTAAAAACAAGATATGAAAATTATAAAAAGTTTATAGAAAAGAGGTAGAGATGAAAGAAGTATCAACCTCCTTTTTAAAAGAAGGAAATTATAAAAACTATATAGAAATGTTAAATAAAACAAACACAGACTATATTCATTATGATGTAATGGACGGAGTATTCGTTAAAAATAAAAACCTAAGTATAAAAGAATTAGAAAAATACTTAACTCTATCAACTAAAAAAAATGATATACATCTAATGGTAAAAAACCCAAAAAAATATATAGATGCTGCCTCATTATATAATGTAAACAATATAACAATTCATAGAGAAATACCAGATTATAAAGATATGTTAGATCTAATAAAAAGCTATGGTATAAAACCAGGTCTTGCAATAAATCCGGAAACAAATATAGAAGATATAACAAAAGACCTAAAACAGGTAGCACTAGTACTAGTAATGGGAGTACACCCAGGAAAAAGTGGACAAGAATTTATAGAAAGCACAAGTACTAAAATAAAAAAATTAAAAGAGATAAGAAAACAAGAAAACCTTTCTTTTATCATCAGTGTAGATGGAGGAATAAACGAAAACACCTTAGACAAAGTAAAAGATGCCGACATAATAGTAAGTGCCTCATATATACTAAATGATTTAAATAATATAGATAAAATAAAAAATATATAACAAAAAGAGCTTTAAAGCTCTTTTAAAATGTCTTAAAGTTGATCAATTAATCTTTTATGTCTTAATCTATCAGCAATAATAATACCACATCCAATAATAAATATATATACAATAACTGCTAAAATAATAAGTTTAAAATCTGGATATATCTTTTGATTCAAATAAACAGGCATAGTTTTAATAACCTTATCTTTATAATAAATATTTAAAGTACCAATCTTATCCTTATATTTATTTTTTAAACTAACACTATCAATACCTCTATATACAAGTTTTATATCTTCAACATTATAATTGTTTTTAAGATAATATTTAACATCAGAATCCGCAGTTATCTCAATAGAACTCTTACTTAAATATTCACCATTTAAAGTAGTAATCAAATCACCTTTATTAACAACATTTTGATAGCTATAATTATTAAAATAATAATCATAAACCTTTTTAGCATCCTTTAAATGATCGCCTTTATTAGATGCTCCAGATGTAATAAACATAAGAAGAGCACCATTTTTATAAGCAATAGTAGCAAGAGCATAACCAGCATCAGTTTCATAACCAGTCTTACCACCAAGTATATAAGTAATATCATTCATTTTATTAAGTTTTTCATAATAGATAATAGTATGTTTTAATTTAGTTCCATCACTAGCTTTATATTCTTTAGAAGTAATAATCTTCTTAAAAGTAGGATTCTTAAGACCAGATTTAAATAAAATAGCAAGATCTTCCATAGTAGAGTAGTTATTCTTATCATCCATACCAATAGGATTAGCAAAACTAGTACTATTCATACCAAGCTCTTTAGCTTTCTCATTCATAAGCTTTACAAAAGCCTTCTCATTTCCTGAAATCAGTCTAGCAAGAGCATTAGCGCAGTCCGCGCCACTTTCAAGAAGAAGTCCATAAAGAAGATCCTCGTAAGTATATTTCTTTTTAACATCTAAAGAAGAACCCGAAGCATTCATACTTATAAGTTTGTCATAATCACTTTTTTCAAAAGAAACCTTCTTAGATAAATCATCAATGTTTTCAATAGCCACAATCGCAGTCATCATCTTAGTAAGAGAAGCAATACTAACTTTTTCATCTTTGTTTTTCTGATATAACATAATATCATCATTAACATTATAAAGTACTGCATTAGAAGAATTAATTTTAATACTATCCGCAAAAACATTAACCCCTGTAGTCATAAAAATAACTATTACAAAAATAAATAACCAATTAAGTCTTTTCATTGTTCAACACCCTTTACTTCTATCATTACCAAATAAGTATAACAAATTTTAAATATTTTTGCTACTTTTATTGAGAACTTGTCAAAAAATGTTGTATAATGTTTATAAAGATAGGGTGGTTAAGATGTTAGAAAACACATATTTTGTTAAATTAAAAGAAAAATACAACTATGATGACAAAGTAATAAAAGCAATAGAAAAAATAATTCCCTGTTTAATAGATTACTATGGACATGAGTATAAATATATAATTCTAGAAGCAATTTTAAATACAGAAATAATAGCTTGTAGTTCTAAACAAACCATATCTAAAGTAATAAATGAAAAAAAACTAACCCCTCTAGTCGGAGAAAACCTATACGATATAGACCAAAAAAAAGGAGAATGTGTTTACACTCCAAATATTAAACTTTCTTATAACGAAGAAATAAACTCTTATGAAATAGATGAAATAGATAGAATAATAGTAACAAGTCATACATTTAATTACGATTCTCCCAAAGGAATAGAAGTACTAACCCATGCACTTTGTCATCTAGTAAAAAGCTATAAAGACGAAATAATGGTTCATGAAAACAAAGTAACAATCCGCAGTGGTATTTCCTATGAAGAAAGAAAAATAATTTATGGAGAAAACCTATCACTAGAATTAGTAAATGACTTTGGCAAAGCTCTAGAAGAAGGGTTTACTATTTTAGATACAGAACAAATAGTATCCATGGTTCTAAATGATAAATATAAGTGTTATGACTATGAATCTCTTTACATGATCGCACTTATCCTAAAAGAAAAATATAAACTAAAAAGAGAAATAAATAGTTTTGAAATGTCCGGAGAAATAACTAGCTTTAAAAAGAAATATAAAAAAGAACAAATAGACAAACTAGCAAAAATATGTGATGACTGTGTAACAATAGAAAATGATATGCACTTATCATATACAAGAGAAGATAAAGACGAAATAGCCAAAATATTAAAAGAAAAACTAGAAAAAGAAGCCTTCACAGAACTAGTATCAATCTATCAAAATAGTAAAACAAAACAAAAAAATTAGGACTCATCATTTAAGATGAATCCTTTTTAATATAGAATCAATTTGCTCTTTTCCAAATATTAAATACAATCCTCCATTCTTATAAAGTAAGAATAGATATATAATCATACCAATAATACCAATAATACCAATCTTAACAATAATTAAAATCATACTACTAGGTTTTCCAACGATAAAACTTATACCGAATACTACTAAAGTCATAACCATTAAAGGAATAATAGCTTTAGAAATAGACTTTATAATAGGAAAATATTCAAAATTAAGTTCCTTCTTTAGATAAACAAGAATAATAGTCATAGAAGTAAGTCCTCCTATAATAGTAGCAATAGAAGTACCAAAATAAGGAGTAAGATTAAGTTTATCTAAAAGAAGTATCATAGGAATATCAAGTAAAGCATTTAAAACAAGACCAATTAAAGTACTAATAATAACAAGTTTAAACTTTTTAAAACCTTGAAGAGCAGTATTCATAACAGATAAAGTACTAAGAATAATAGATACAATTGCAGATATAGCTAAAATCTTAGGACCATAAATACTACTTCCATAAAAGACATGATATACTTCACTAGATAAAATCATAATCCCTACAGTAAGAGGAAGAGCAACTACAACTATAGTACTAATAGCTTGATTAAAAATAGAGTTCGAAGATTTATAATCTTTTTTAGTATAACTTTCAATAATATGAGGAATTAAACTAGTAATAAGTCCCATAGAAATAGCAGAAATAATCATACATATCTTAGGAGCCCAAGTACAAACAATAGAAGAAATAAGCTCACATTTCTCTGCTGAGAAACCAATCATATAAAGACCCTTAATAATAAGTTTCATATCAACAATAGTATATAAATCATTAGTAATAGAAATAATTATAAGAGGAATACAATAAAATACTATCTTCTTACCTAAAGACTTATTACTAATAGCATCTTTTTTATCATCAACTTCAAATAAATCTTTATTCTTATTAACTTTAGCCTTTAAATAAATATATGCCCCAAGTGCTCCAAAAAATGCCCCAGTAAGAGCAACAGCAACCCCAACAGGAATACTGCTATGAAATACATTAATTGAAAGATAAGAACCAATTAAAATAATAGCAATTCTAATAACTTGTTCCCAAACCTGACTAATAGAACCAGGAGCAATAAACTTATGTCCTTGTAAATAACCACGTAATACACTAATATAAGGAGTAATAATAAGAGAAATAGAAATAGCTTTAATAACTAAACTAATATCTTTAATAGGATTAGCTCCTTCAACACCATTAACCAAAAACATAGCTAAATAATCAGAGAATATAAATACTACTAAAAAGGAAATAATAGAGAAAGTAAGAATAATTTTCCTACCAACAGAAAAAGTCCTTTCCTTAGCATCAAGTTTTCCTAAAGTAACATATTCACTAATAATCATACTAATAGCAATAGGTATACCAGCCGTAGAAATATTTAAAAACAAATTATAAATATTATAAGCATAAGAATATAAAACCCCACCATTTTCCCCAATTATCTTATAAAAAGGAATAACGTACAGTATACCAAGTATCTTAGTAATAATAATAGCAATAGAAGCTATTAATGTACCTTTCAAAAAAGAATCTTTCTTCATCTACATCACCTCTAAAAATTATAACAAAAGAAAAAATATAAAACAAGTAAAACAAAACACATCCACAAAAATAGACACTAATATGTTATAATAAAATAAATGTTCGGAGGAATGCATATGTCATATATAAAAGGCAATTTTAGAAAATATATATATAAATCAGAAAAAGGTTACACAGTAGGACTCATAAAAATAAAAGAAACAGATTTAAGTATAAACACAAATACAATAACATTTACAGGATACTTTGATGATTTAAATGAGACAGATATCTATCTATTAAACGGAAACATAGTAAACCATGACAAATATGGAAATCAGTTTAACGTAACCTCCTATGAAATAGTGTTACCAGAAGATAAAGATCATATAATAGATTTTTTATCAAGTGAAATATTTAAAGGAATAGGAGAAAAAAAAGCAAGCAAAATAGTAGATCACTTAGGACTTAATTGCCTAACACTAATACTAGAAAACAAAGATCTATTACTAGAAGTACCAACAGTAACAAAAAAACAACAAGAAACAATATATAACAGCTTATTAGAATATAAAACAAGTTATGATAAAATGTTAAACCTAACAAAAATAGGCTTTTCTATGAAAGACGCCCTAAAAATAGAAAAATATTATGGAAATAATCTAGATACAGTATTAACAAGTCCTTATCAAATGATTGAAGAAATAAAAGAAATAACCTTTCCTAAAATAGAAAAACTAAGAACAAATCTAAAAATAGAAAAAGAAGATATCGATAGAGTATCATACGGAATAATATATGTCCTAGAAAACCTAAGCTTTGCAACAGGAAATACTTATACAAGTTATGAAGAACTAACAAACTATTCAAAAAAAGTCCTAAATATAGATGAAAACACAATAATAAAAGGATTAAGTAAATTAGTAAACCTAGGAAAAATAATAATAGATGGAAATAAATATATACTAATGGAAAGTTATAACAGTGAAGTTTATATAGCAAAAAGACTAACAGTCCTATCAAGAGAATATAGTAATATAAGTTATGAAGAAGAAATAAGTAACATAGAAGAAAAACTAGGATGTATCTTTAACAAAGAACAAAAACAAGCAATAGAAACCTCCTTCAACAGTAACTTTTCAATAATAACCGGAGGACCAGGGACAGGTAAAACAAAAGTCATAAAAGCCATAACAAGCCTTTATAAAATAATAAATAACTTATCCAGAAAAGATCTATTAGAAAGTTTAGTTCTATTAGCACCAACCGGAAGAGCAAGTAAAAGAATGAGTATGGAATCAGGACTCCCTAGTTATACAATACATAGATTTTTAAAATGGCAAAAAGAAGAAAATACCTTCTTAATAAATGAAGAAAATAAAAGTGATGCTAAACTAGTAATAATAGATGAAGCAAGTATGTTAGATAATGATTTATTCTATAATTTATTACTAGGTCTTAAAGCAAACTGCAAAATAATTATGATAGGAGATTATAACCAGTTGCCATCTGTAGGAGCAGGACAAGTACTAAAAGATTTAATAGAAAGTGATTGCCTTCCTGTAACCTATCTAAAAAAGCTTTATAGACAAGCAAGTAATTCAAATATAAACTTCCTAGCACATGATATAATAGAAGGAAAGTTAGATATGAGTCTATTCAATGAAAGTGAAGACTTAACATTTGTAAGTTGTAATAGTACCAATCTAAAAGAAAAACTTCAAGAGTTTGCCCTTACGTATAAAGATCTATCAATATATGATATTCAAGTACTAGCACCGATGTATAAAGGAGAAAATGGTATAGATTCTCTAAATATCTATATGCAAGATCTATTAAATAAAAAACAAAATAAAAAAAACGAGTTATTATATAATGGAACAATATATAGAGAAGGGGACAAAGTAATACAATTAGTAAACAGTATAGATGATAATGTCTTTAATGGAGATATAGGAGAAATAATAAAAGTAACAAAACAAAATAAAAAAGAAATAATATGTGACTTTGACAATAACTTAGTAAACTATAACACATCTACTTTTGAAAATTTTAAACTAGGATACACAATAAGTATTCATAAATCTCAAGGAAGTGAATTTAAAATAGTAATATTACCAGTTCTAAATAGTTATAATTTTATGTTATATAGAAAAATAATTTATACAGCCATAACAAGAGCTAAAGAAAAACTAATAGTTTTAGGAGAAGAATCAGCTCTAAAAAAAGCAATAAGTACTGATAAAGATGAAAATAGAAAAACCTTATTAAAAGATCTAATAATATCAAGTATTAATAATTAGACAAGTAACAAGTAATAAGTAAAAAAATGATATTATAAATTTTAAGTAATATCTCTTTTTTTTTACCTTGATTTTTGTTATAATTTAATTGGTGATTAGTGTGAGAAAGAAAAAAGAATTAGACATTGAAAACTTAAACAGTGTCATAGAATTAAGTAAAAAGATACTTAAAGTATTATTCGTAGTAGTTATTTTATCATGTATATTAATAGCAGTAGTATTATTTGATAAATTCAATATCTGGAAAACAATATTAAATATACTATCTGTTGCAGCGCCATTCTTTATAGGATTTGTAGTAGCATGGCTCCTAAATCCAGCTGTAACATATCTAAATAAAAAAGGAGTAAAAAGAGGACTAGGATCAGTATTTGTATTTGCAATGTTTTTAGTAGTAGTATTTCTAGTAATAAAATTCATGATTCCAATGTTATATAGACAAATAAATGAATTTATAGACATATTACCATCATTAGTATTACAAGTTACTAATTTTGTTCATGAAAGTTTCTTAAAACTAAATTCAACAGGATTTGACTTTACAGGAGTAGAGTCAAAAATATATGATACATTAGAATCATTTGGAGCAGATCTAACAACAAAACTTCCAAGCTTAATAATAGGAGGAGTCAGTAGTGTCATATCAAGCATATGGTCAGTACTTTTAGGAATGATCGTAGGATTCTATTTACTAATAGACTTTGATGGAATGAAAAAAGTATTTAACATAATCCCAAAAAAACATAAAAACACAGCAAGAAAACTAGTAAGAGACCTAGATGAAACATGTAAAGATTTCGTTCAAGGAACATTGCTTATTTCATTAATAGTAGCAATAATAACAAGTATATTCTTTGCAATAATAGGATTGCCATCTCCAATGTTATTTGGATTAATATGTGGTGTAACCAATATAATTCCATATATTGGACCATGGGTAGGAGGAGCAATAGCAACCATAGTAGGATTTACAGTATCGCCTCTAGTAGGAATTCTATCAATAGTAATCTGTTTTATATCACAACAAATAGATGGAATAGTTCTTCAACCACTTATAATGGGAAAAACAATGAAACTACACCCAGTAACAATAATGATAGGATTATTAGTATTTGGTTACTTTTTTGGAGTACTAGGAATGATCATAGCAACTCCAACCATAGCATGTATGAAAGTAATACTTATGTATGTAGAAAATAAATATAAAATAAAAGATAGAATAATAAATGCAGAATTAAAAGGAGATGAATAATATGCAAATCATATTAATAGGAGGCAAAGCTAGAAGTGGCAAAGACACAATCGCAGACATTATAATAAAAGATTTAGAAGAAAAAGGAAAGAAAGTATGTAGAATACAAGTTGGACAATATATAAAATACTATGCAACAAAATACTTTGGTTGGGATGGAAGAGAAGAAACAAAACCACGTGATCTTCTAAATAAACTAGGAACAGATATAATAAGAAATCAAATAGATGAAGAATTTCACATAAATAGATTAATAGAAGATATAAAAGTACTCTCACACTTTTATGATACATTTGTAGTCTCAGACATAAGATTCCCAGTAGAAATAGAAAAAACAAAAAAAGAATTTGATAACGTAACAGCAATAAAAATGCAAAGAGAAAGCGATGAGTTAAACAGTAGTCAAAAACATCACATCTCAGAAACTATTTTAGATGATTACAAAGGATTCGATTATCAAATAGATAATAACGGATCATTAGAAGAACTCACAGATAAAGCAAAAAAAATACTAACAGAAATAGGTGATTAAATGAAAAAGTTTACAATAAATGAATTAAAAAAAATATATATAGAGTTCTTTAAAGAAAAAGGCCACAAAGAAATAAAAAGTGCACCACTAGTACCAGAAAATGATGGATCAGTACTATTTAATAGTGCAGGAATGCAGCCACTAGTACCATACTTACTAGGAGAAACACATCCTCAAGGAACAAGACTAGTAGATGTCCAAAAATGCGTAAGAACAAATGATATAGATGAGGTCGGAGATGACTCCCATTTAACATTCTTCGAAATGCTAGGAAACTGGAGTCTAGGAGATTATTTTAAAAATGAATCAATAGAATATAGTTTTGAATTCTTAACAAAACACCTAGAAATACCAGTAGAAAAAATAGCAATAACAGTATTCGAAGGAGATGAAAACGCTCCAAGAGACGAAATAAGTGCAAAAAAATGGGAAGAGTTAGGAATACTAAAAGAAAATATCTTCTATCTAGATAAAAAAGAAAACTGGTGGTGGGCCGGAGATGAAGGACCATGTGGACCAGATACAGAAATATTTTATATCTTTGACAAAGAAAAATGCTGCAAGGAATGTTCACCAGCTTGTGACTGTGGTAAATATCTAGAAATATGGAACAATGTATTCATGGAATATAATAAAATAACTGATAAAATAATCCCATTAAAACAAAAAAATGTAGATACAGGCATGGGATTAGAAAGAGTAATAGCGGTCTCTCAACATAAAAAAAGTGTATATGACACAGAAGTATTCCAAAACTCCATGACAAAAGTAAAAAAATTAACAACCAAAAAAGATATAAAAAGCAAAAGAATAATATGTGACCATCTAAGAGCCTCTGCAATGATAATAAACGATGGAGTATATCCAAGTAATGTAGATCAAGGATACATCTTAAGAAGACTTATAAGAAGAAGCCTAAGATGTATGAGAAAACTAGATATAGATTTTTCAAAAATAACAGAAATAACAAAAGAAATAATAAAAGACTTAACTAATCAATTAGGACAAATAAAAGAAGAAGAAATAATAAAAGTAATAGAAGAAGAAACAAAAAAATTCACAAAAACGCTAACAAAAGGTTTAAAAAAATTAAATGAAGAACTAAAACAAACACAAGATAAATTAAACGGAGAAATAGTTTTCAAAATGTACGATACATATGGATTTCCACCAGAATTAACCGAAGAGATAGCAAGCGAAAATAATATGACAATAGATATGAAAGAATTCAGAAGACTATTCAAAAATCATCAAGAAAAATCAAGAAAAGCATCCGAAGGAAAATTCAAAGGAGGACTAAAATCAACCGGAGAAATAGAAACAAAATATCACACAGCAACACACTTATTAAATAGAGCCCTAAAAGACGTGCTAGGAGACCACATCCACCAAAAAGGTTCAAACATAACAGAAGAAAGATTAAGATTTGATTTCTCACATCCAGAAAAAGTATCTAAAGAAGACCTAAAAAAAGTCGAAGACATAGTAAACGAAAAAATAAAAGAAGGTCTAGAAGTAACATATAAAATAATGAGCAAAGAAGAAGCCCTAAAAACAGGCGCCGAAGCAATGTTCATAGAAAAATATGGAAACGAAGTAAAAGTATATTACATAGGAGACTACTCAAAAGAAATATGTGGAGGACCTCATGTAAAAAATACAAATGAATTAGGACACTTCAAAATCAAAAAAGAAGAATCTTCTTCAAGTGGAGTAAGAAGAATAAAAGCAATATTAGAGTAGGTTAATGCCTATTCTTTTTTAAATTCAAAACTTAAACTAGTATATATCAAAAATTTGTTTTATAATAAATATGGTGGTAAAAATGAAAAAAGTAATATTAATAGATGGAAATAACCTAGTATTTAGAAGTTATTATGCCACAGCATACCGTGGTTCAATATTAAGAAATTCCAAAGGTTTTCCAACAAATGCCTTATTTGGCTTTATAAATATGTTAAATAAAATAATAAACGAAGAAAGCCCAGAATACATGATGATTGCCTTCGATAAAGGCAAAACATTTAGACATAAAAAATACGAAGGATATAAAGATGGTAGAAAAGAAATACCTCAAGAGTTAAAAGACCAATTACCCGTAGCAAAAGGAATAGCTAAAGCCATGGGAATATCATGTTTTGAAATAGATAATTATGAAGCAGATGATATAATAGGAACATTTGCAAACGAAGTAGACAATCAAAATGATTACTACTCAGTAATAATATCAAGTGATAAAGACTTACTACAACTAATAACAGATAAAAACGAAGTAAAACTCTTAAAAAGCAATGATTACATAAGAATGAATAAGGAAACATTCATAGAAATTTATGGGTTCACTCCAGAAAAAATAGTAGACCTAAAAGGAATAATGGGTGATGCCAGTGATAATATTCCCGGAGTAAAAGGAATAGGAGAAAAAGGGGCAATGACCCTAATCCAAAAATATGGAACAGTCGAAGAAATATATAAAAACATAGAAGAAATAAAAGGAAGAACCAGGGAAAAACTAGAAGATGACAAAGAAAATGCCTTCTTCTCAAAAGAACTAGCAACAATTTATAAAGAAGTACCAATAGATAAAAACATAGAAAATATAAAATATAATGGAATAACTCCTAAACTAATACCACTTCTAAAAGAATATGAGTTCTTCTCTCTAATAAAAAAATTAAACATCAAAGAAAAAAAAGAAGAAAAAAAATCCTATGAAGTAGTAGAAAGTATAAACATAACAAAAGACACAGCAATATATATAGAAACAAACGGAAACTATCATGACAATAAAATCCTAGGAATAGCAATAACAAACGAAGAAGGAAATTTCTTTATAGAACAAGAAAATATAAAAAACATAAACATAAAAGAAGACATAACCCTATATACATATGATCTAAAAAAACTATACATATTATTTAAATATAACAACATAACAATAAAAAACAGAATCTATGATCTTATGATAGAATCCTATATCTTAAACTATCACATAAAAGAAGACATATCATATCTAATGAATATATGTGGTTATAGTAGTAACTCCTGTGAAGAAATGTTAAAAAGAAAAAATAAACTTCTAAAAGAAGACTTTATAGAAAATATGATAAAAAAATCAAGTTTTATCTTTGAAAACAAAACAAAATTCTATAAAGAAATAGAAACA
This sequence comes from uncultured Bacilli bacterium, assembly GCA_934101575.1. Taxonomy (GTDB): domain Bacteria; phylum Bacillota_I; class Bacilli_A; order RF39; family UBA660; genus UMGS1449. The sequence goes on along the minus strand of CAKORJ010000001.1, from coordinate 447,117 downwards.
CAAGGATACGTATCATTGTATGAAAATATAGATTTACCTCTTACATATGTTCTAATAGATATGGAATATGCCGGAGTAAACATAGATATAGAATTCTTAAATAAAATGAAAGAAGAAGTCTATAGCAAAGCAAAAAAAATAGAAGAAGATATCTATACCCTAGCAGGAAACAAAGACTTTAATATAATGAGTCCAAAACAACTAGGAAAAGTACTATTCGAAGACTTAAGTATACCTTATCCGAAAAGAATAAAAAGTGATAAAAACTATTCAACAAGTGTAGATATCCTAAATAAACTAACAGATTATGAAATAATAAATAAAATATTAGAATATAGAACTCTAACTAAACTATATTCAAATTATATAGTAGGAATAATAGATTATATAAAAGAAGATGGAAAAATTCATACAATATTTACTCAAACCCTAACAAGAACAGGAAGATTATCCTCAACAAGTCCTAATCTTCAAAACATCCCCGTAAGAGAAGAATATGGAAGACTAATAAGAAAAGCATTTATTCCAAGTAAAGACTCAGTAATAATATCAAGTGATTATTCTCAAATAGAACTAAGAGTATTTGCTCACATGTCAAAAGCTCAAAACCTAATAGAAGCATTCAATAATGATATGGATATTCATACAAAAACAGCCATGGATATATATCATATCCCAAAAGAACAAGTAACAAAAAACGAAAGAAGAAATGCTAAAGCAGTAAACTTTGGAATAATTTATGGAATAAGTAGCTTTGGACTTTCCGAAGATCTAGGAATAAACGTAAAAGAAGCAAAAAGCTTTATAGACAATTATCTAGAAACATTCCCAGGCATAAAATCTTATATGAATAATTTAATAGCTAAAGCTCATGAAAATGGTTATGTAAAAACAATGTTTGGTAGAAAAAGAGTAATAGATGAAATAAAAAGTGCTAACTATATGGTAAAAACAAGCGGAGAAAGAATGGCCCTAAACACTCCAATTCAAGGAACAAGCGCAGATATATTAAAAATAGCAATGATTGAAATTCACAAGGAACTAAAAAAAAGAAATCTAAAAACAAAAATGATAATTCAAGTACACGATGAATTATTATTTGACTGTCCAAAAGAAGAACAAAAAGAGGTAGAAAAACTAATAAAAGACAAAATGGAAAATGCTTATAAATTACTAGTTCCTCTAAAAGTAGATATAGAAAGTGGTGCAAACTGGTATGAAGCAAAATAAAGAATTAGAAAACATAAAAGGAGAAACAAAAAGTTTAATAGTAAGTGTATTTGTAAATATATTCATAATAACAATGGAAACACTATCAGGAATAATAGGACATTCCGTATCCCTAGTAGCATCAGGAATCCATGCAATATCAGATCTTCTAACAGATGCTTTCTCCTTAGTCGGTGCAAAACTATCAAGAAAAAAAGCTGACAAAAATCATCCATTCGGATATGGAAAAATGGAAAACATCTTCAGTATGGGCATGGGCCTATTCATAATAGGCATGGGTCTCATAATGCTAAAAGACGTATTTGGACAAGAGACAAAAATACCTTCACCATGGCTTCTAATAGTAATATTAACTTCAATGACAGTAAGATATCTTTGTTCAAATTATTTAATGAAATCAGGACTAAAATACAATTCAAATCTTTTAATAAGTAATGCCAAAGAAGGAAAAATGGATGTAGTATCATCATTCTTTCTATTATTCGTAATAATACTATCACAATTTCAAAATAAAATATTCTGGTTAAAATATATAGACTTAGTCGGCGGAGTACTAATAAGTATATTAATAATATATGTAGGAATAAATATAATCCATGAAGAAGCAAGTGACCTAATAGGAAAACAAGAAAGAAATCAAAACCTAGTACGAAGTATAAGAAACTATATTCAAAAAGAAGAAAAAATAACAAGAGTAGAAAACATAAATCTAATAAAATTTGGTCAAACATATCTAGCAATATTCGCAATATATTTTAATGAAAATATTTCAATAAAAGAAGCAGATGAAATAAGAACCAATCTAGAAAAAAACATAAAAGAAAAATATAGCACAATAAACAAAATAATATTAAAAATAAAATATAAGGAGGATCAAACAAATGCCAGAGCTACCAGAAGTAGAAACAGTAAGAAAAGCACTCCTTCTAAAACTACAAAATAAAAAAATAATAAACATAACAATACTACATAATAATGTATTTAATAAAAATAACATAGAAGAAGTAAAACAAAAAATAAAAAATCAAACAATAAACGATATAAAAAGACGGGGAAAATGGTTAGTGTTTGAACTAGATAATTATTACTTACTAAGCCATCTAAGAATGGAAGGAAAGTATCTATATAGAAATAAGAGTCAAAAAGTAGAGAAACATGAACTAGTAATATTTAATATAAATAATGAATTCGAATTAAGATATAAAGACGTAAGAAAATTCGGAAAAATGGAACTAGTAGAAAAAGACAAACTAAATGAAAGCAGTCTAAAAAAATTAGGATATGAACCATGGGATAAAAATCTAACAATCGCTTATTTAAAAGAAAAATATAAAAACAAAAACATTCCCATAAAAACACTATTACTAGATCAAAGTATAATAGTAGGAATAGGCAACATATATGCAGATGAAATCCTATTCCTAAGCAAAATAAACCCTCATACAAAAGGAAAAGACTTAACAGAAAAGAATCTAAAAGACATAATAGAAAATACAAAAAAAGTCCTAGAAAAAGCAATAAAAGAAGGAGGAACAACAATAAGAAGTTACACATCTGAAGAAGGAGTAACAGGACTATTTCAAAATGATTTAAACGTACACATGAAAGAAAATGAACCATGCCTAGTATGTAAAACAAAAATAAAAAAAGACAAAATAGGAGGAAGAAGTAGTTATTATTGTAGTAATTGCCAAAAAGAAATAAAAAATTAAAAAAAACATATAATAATACTGGTGATATTATGAAAAAAATAAAAATAATCGGAGTAATAGTAATATTTGCATTTACTGTATTATATCACTTTCTATACGAACTATTACCCAATCCAGTATTTGCAATCTTCTTTCCAGTAAATGAAAGCATATGGGAACATATGAAACTTCTCTACAGTGGACTCTTATCTTGGGGTATAATAGAATACTTCATCCTAAAGAAAAAACAAATTCCTTACAAAAACTACGTATCAACACTATTCATAACAATGATAACAAGTATAATAATATATCTAATAATGTATTTACCTCTATATAATGCCTTTGGAGAAAACATGATAATATCAATAACTCTTCTAATAATAGTAATAATAATAGAACAAATACTAAGTTATTATCTATTAAACTATTCAAAAGAAAACAAAACCTTAAACAAAGTATCAATCTTATTAATAGTACTAGGATATGTAACACTAACATCCTTAACATACAACCCACCAAGAAACTATATATTTTACGACACAGTAGAAAACAAATATGGAATAGATATATATAAATAAAGTTTAGAAAGACTTTATTTTTTTTTTATAATGAATTATAATTAATATGGTGATAAATATGTTTGAAACATTAAGTGATAGATTAGAAAAAGTAGTAAAAAATATAAAAGGACATGGAAAAATAACAGAAGAAAATATAGATCCAATGTTAAGAGAAGTACGACTAGCTCTATTAGAAGCAGACGTAAACTATCAAGTAGTAAGAGAATTTACAAGCAAAGTAAAAGAAAAAGCACTAGGTGAAGAAGTTAAAAAAAGCTTATCTCCAGGAGAAATGTTTGTAGGAATAATAAGAGATGAATTAGAAGAATTATTAGGCGGGGAAGCCGCACCACTAAACACAACAGGAAATCCTGCAATCTTAATGTTAGTAGGTCTTCAAGGATCAGGGAAAACAACAACAATAGGAAAACTATCAAACTTCTTAAGAAAAAAACACAATAAAAAGCCACTATTAGTAGCATGTGATGTCTATAGACCAGCAGCAATTGACCAGCTAAAACAAATAGGAAAAGAACTAAATATAGAAGTATATGAAGAAGGAAAGAAAGATCCAGTAGAAATAAGTAAAAATGCCATAGAATACGCCAAAGAAAAAGGATATGATTATGTACTAATAGATACAGCAGGACGTCTTCATATAGATGAAGAGCTAATGAAAGAGTTAAAAAACATAAAAGAAGAAATAAAACCCCAAGAAACACTTTTAGTAATAGACTCAATGATGGGACAAGACGCAATTAACGTAATAAAAGGATTTAACGAAAACCTAGATCTAACCGGAGTAATTCTAACAAAACTAGACGGAGACACAAGAGGAGGAGTAGCATTATCAGCAAGACATCTTACTAATGTACCAATAAAATTTGTAGGAACATCAGAAAAGCTAGACGGTTTAGACGCATTTTACCCAGACAGAATGGCCTCAAGAATAATTGGCATGGGAGATATATTATCAATAGTAGATAAAGCAAATGAAGTAATAGACGAAAAAGAAGCAGAAAACTCTCTAAAAAAGATGAAAACAGGAAAATACGATTTAGAAGACTTCTTAAAACAAATGAAACAAATAAAGAAACTAGGCTCACTAGAATCAATATTAAAACTACTTCCTGGGGCAAAAAAACTAGGATTAAATAATATAAATATAGATCCAAAGGATATGGCCCATATAGAAGCAATAATCTTATCAATGACCAAAGAAGAAAGAAGAAAACCAGAAATAATAAAAGCAAGTAGAAAACAAAGAATATCAAAAGGAAGTGGTCGTCCAGTCCAAGAAGTAAATAGACTTTTAACACAATTCGAACAAAGCAAAAAAATGATGAAACAAATGGCAAACGGTAATTTCAAAATGCCTTTTTAAAGAAAAATAAGAAAAAAGTTGAAATTTGTTATATAAGTATGCTATAATACAAATTAGCAAAGGCAAGAAAGGAGGGTTAAACTATGACCGAAGTAACAGTAAAAGGTAACTTAGAAGCATCATTAAAAAAATTCAAACAAAGATGTGCACGTGATGGAGTCCTTTCAGAAGCCAAAAAAAGAAAATTCTATGACAAACCAGGAGTAATAAGAAGAGAAGAAAAGAAAAAGAACACCATAAACTCTAAGAAGAGAAACAAAAAGAATAGTCGAAGAGATTAAGCAGTGACATACTGCTTTTTTTGAAAGGAGAAATACTATGTTAGAAAAATTTAACCAAGAAATGATACAAGCAATGAAAGACAAAAACAAAGTAAAACTAAATACACTAAGAGCAGTAAAAGGAGCAATGCAGCTAGAAAAAATAAATAACAAAAAAGAAGAAAACGATGAACTTCTATTAGATGTAGTAAATAAACAAATAAAAATGAGAAATGATTCAATAAATGAATTTAAAAAAGCAGAAAGAGACGATCTTGTAAAATCATATCAAGAAGAAATTGATATATTAAACGAATATATGCCAAAACAACTAACAGAAGAAGAAATAAACGAAATAATAGAAAACGGAATAATAGAAACAAATGCAACAACCCCAAAAGATTTAGGTCAAGTAATGAGAGTAATAACACCACTTCTAAAAAATAAATGTGATATGAAACAAGTAACAAATAAAATAAGAGAAAGATTAAATAGTTAAAAGCTGTTTAATTTTTTTTATATAAAAAAATTTTAATACTTTGTAATAATTAAATAGAGTGATGTAATATAAAAATAAAGAATGTATAAGAGAATATTTTGTTTTATTATACATTTTTTGTGTTAAAAGATAAAAATGGTCATTTTACATGGAATTTATTCTTATATATAATGCATATGGAGGTGTTAATCTTGATGGCGAAACCATTCTATGATGCAAGATATGACGCGGTATTTAAAAATGCCGTGGCTAGAGATGAAGAAGTATTTAAATATTTTTTAAAATATGCTTTAGAAAGAGAAATAAAGTCATATAAAATAATTCCAAATGAATTACCTAAAAAAGAGTTTTCTATAAAAAGTAAGACTTTAGATATAAATGTAAAAACAGATATAGGGAATATAATAGTAGAGATTAATAATGGTTTTTATACAAGTCTTCCAATAAGAAATCTAGCATATTTATCAAGTGTGTTTTCAAATAGTGTATCAAGAGGAGATTCATATGATAATGTACCACTTCATATCTTACTTAATATAACATGGGGAAAAGGAATAAAGGGGGAAATACTAACAGAATATTATGTACAATCAGAGAAAGGAATAAAGTACTGTGATAGAATGTTAATAAGAGAAATAAATATGGATTTATTACTAAATATATGGTATCATGGTGATAGAAACAAGGCATTAAACTATAGTCATTTCTTGATGCTTGGATTAAATATGAAAGATTTAAATGTTTTGTATAAAGAGAAAGGATATAAGTTTATGAAAAAGTATATGGATAATGTAGAAGAATTAAATAATGATACAGAATTTGTAAATGTAATATCACCAGAAAAAGATAATGAAATGGTAATAAATACTTTAAAGAACGAAGCAATTAAGGAAGGTATGGAAGAAGGACTGAGAGAAGGACTGAGAAAAGGACAAAAAGAAGGCCGAGAAGATGGTATTAAAGAAAGTAAATTATCCATAGCCAAGCAGATGTTAAATAAAAACTTAGACATAAACATAATATCAGAATGTACAGGTATTTCTGTTGAAGAACTAAAAAATCTAAATTAAAAGAAATGAAACATTTTACAAAAACTTCATTTCTTTTTTATATTATAATAGCAAATATTGACAAAAATAGTCACAAAAGTTAAAATTAACATATAAAATATGGAGGATTATATGAAAAATAAAAAGAAAAAAGGCTTTACAATGGTCGAAGTACTAATTGCAATAGTAATATTAGCAGTACTAACCGCTGTAGTAATACCAATGGTATCAAAGTATGTCACGGAGGGAAAAGACAAATATAATGAAAAATTAAAAACGCAATTATTATTATCGGGAAAAGAATACTATTCAAATAACAAATCAAAACTTCCAACAAGAGACTACCGAGGATTATATAAACAAAAATCATATAGCACAGTATCATTACCAGAAATCCAAACAAATAATTTAATATCAAAAGATTTTGTAGATTCAGAAGGAAGAAGTTGTAGCCCAAGCTATGTATATGTAAAAAGAGATAATAAAAACGAAGAAAACTATGAATGGCATGCATGTCTAATATGTGAAGGTAAGGGAACAACAATAAATTACAGTAAAGAAGATCCAGTATGTCAAGGAAAAGATTGGGAAGATACAATAGAACCAACATGTAGTAATCCAAGTTATAATGGACATAAAGAATATAATAACAAAGTATTCAATCCCAAAAAACTATTTATAAACAGTATAAATGATCACTATAATAGTATGGGCAAACTAGGTAAAATAGCAGCCATAGAAGTGGAAAATCAAAAAACAAAGAAAAAATATTATATAAGAACAAACAAAAAAACATTTGAAGAAATACAAAGCATAAACATAATTAAAACCAAAAGCCTTGAAAACGGAACATATAATGTAACAATAATAGATACAGGTAACAATTATTCTAAGCCATGCGCAAGTTTTATAATAGATAATGACAAACCATCATGTACTTTAAGTTTAACTCAGTTACCAAATAAAAAAACATTAACTTTAAAACCAGAAGATAACTATAGTAGCAATGAAGATATAAGAAAAGTTATTGATAATAATGAAAAAATGTATGGTGCACTAAGCTTTCCAAATGAAGTAACAGTAACAGGAACAGATACAGTAACAAAAAATATAACAAATACTAAAGATGCTACTTACTATGGACATGTAATGGATGAAGCAAGTAATGAAGGTATTTGTGAAAAAGAAGTTAAAATACAAATGAAAGATGATGATAATCCATATTGTATAATAGATGAAGATAATAAAAACTTATGGTATAGTGCGATAGGAACCAACAAACAGAGAACAATAGCCGTAGAATGCTATGTAAAAGATGGAATAAAAGCATCAGTTGATAAAACAAAAATAACTACAAATAAAAACCTTGGAACTATATCAAATATAACAAGAAACGATAAAGAAAATCAAAATCAAAAAAACAAAGTAATATACAACATAACATATAAACCAAAAAATGGAAGTTACGGAACAGATAATATTATAATAAATGAAGGATTTGTAAAAACAACAAAAAGGACAAATGACAAAGTAAAGTCAAAAGATATAAGAGTAGATTCTATCGCCCCAACAATAACATATACACCAAACGGGACAAAAGGAGGAAGTGATTGGTACAAAGCACCATTGAGCTTAACAATAAATTGCTCCGATAAAGGAGGAAGCTATGTATCTAGTCTTCTAGTAAATGGCCAAACAACAAGAAGTTTTAAAATAACAAGCGCAGCAAGAAATGCCAAATATAGTTCAGTGTGTAAAGATAATGCTGGAAATACCTCAAGTACTTCAAAAGCATATAATGTACAAGAATATTCACCACATAGTTCTTGTAGTTGTAAAGAAATAAAATACTGCACAAATGGATGCAAACAATATTATTATAATACAGGTTATAAATATTATTGGACAAGCGGAGGATATCAAATAGGAACAGGTTGTTGTATAGGAAAAACAATGGTATCATCTTGTAATGCTAGCACAGTCGGAGGATACAAAAAAGTATCATCGAAATGTGTAGATTGGAACAAAAGAGGATCAAAAAAAGTATGTTCAAAATACAGATATACATTAAATAAATGTGCAAGAACAACATATACCTACCGAGGAAGTTGCAAACAGTATTACTACAAAAGTTGTGGATGCAAACAAAGATATTCTTGTTGGCATTATTAAAATACAAGTTAATAGCTTGTATTTCTTTTTTCTCTCTTGAAAACAAATAAAAAATATTATATACTACATATATAAGAAGCTATAGGAGGTCACATATGAAATTCAAAAACAAAAAAGCCTTTACAATGGTAGAACTTTTAGCAGTAATAGCAATAATAGGAATATTAGCAGGGGTAACAATACCAAGCATAAGTAAATATGTAAGCTCAAGCAAGGAAGAATATAAAGAAAATGTCAAAAAGACATTAACATTAGCAGGAAAGAACTATTATTCAGAACACAAAAGTGAGCAACCGCAAAAAGATGGTATATATATAAAACAAATAACAGCCAAAGAGCTTGCAACACAAAAATATATAACAGGTACATTTCAAGATGCAGATCAAAACGATTGTACAAATCAAAGTTATGTAACTGCAGTATACGAAAATGATACTATTAATTATTATCCATGTTTAATATGTAAAGAAAAAAATTACATAACAACAGAAAAAGAAAAAGAGTATTGCAACTTAAAAACACCTACAAGCCCAGAAAATCCCTCTAACCCTGATAAACCAGAAGAAAAAACAAATATAAATTGTTCATTAACAGGTACAGAAATAAAAAATGGAATATTACAAACAACTATAACAGCCGAAACAAATAAAGGATCTATAACAGATATATTATTAGAAAAAAAATATAACGGTAAAATTAGTACACAAAGTATATTTGAAGGCACAGATAAAGGCAAAAAAAGTATCAATAAAACAATAAAAATAGAAGAAAACGGAACATATAAAGTTCTTGTTCAAAACAGTGCTTCTTTTCAACGAGAATGCGGAGAACAACTTAAATTTACAATTCCAGAAGATCCTAATTTTAAAACAGAAAAATATTTAGTTGACGAATCAAGTTACAACTCACATAAAACAACAGGATACACTCAAACAGAATTATCAAGTTTACAAAAATATGATGGCTCTTGGACAAATGGATATGTATATGTAAAACTAACTTATAATAAAAACTACTTTAAAGAAGTAAAAGTTAATAATACAGAAACTATAACAGGTAACAAATATTTATGGCTAACAGAAGAAGGAGACAAAACTAATAAAATAGTTGCAATATCAAAAAATGACAAAACAAAATCTGCAACAATAGGTACAAAACTAGACAGAACACCACCAGTAATAGGAAGAGTAAATAATTCCAGTAATGGCAATTGGACTAACCAAGATATAACAGTAACAATACCATACCAAGATTCTTACTCAGGAGTAGATCCAACAAATGTAGTATATAAGTTATCTGAAACAGAAACTGAATATAAAGATTGGTCAAGCACCCCAACAGCAAATCAAGCTACAAAAAAATGGGCAAGAACAAATAGACAGTTGGTAATGTATATAGTAGTTACAGATAGAGCAGGTAACACATCTAAAGTTTGTAACAATAGTCCTTGTAGAACCAACATATATCAAGATATAACTCCTCCAACCGTGTATAGACATTGTTTCCATCAAAAAACAAGTAATGAATACCAATTTTATATGTACATGAAAGATGATGGTGGCTCTAATATTGATGTTTATAGATGGAGACATTGTTATAGTTATTGTCCGCGTTGTAGCAGTAAGTCTTATTTATGTTCATATAAATCTGCCTACACTCGTATGGCTGAAGCCGACTGGGCCACAACAATTCAAGGAAAAGCAAGCCATATTAGAATTACACACTATAATATTTTCCCTTCCAGAAATTCTAGAATAACAGTTAACTCTAGAATGCAAATCAAAGATAGAGCAGGTAATATATATACCTCACCAAGTGATATTGTTCACACTTATTATTACAACGGAAGCACCGACCCAGGTAGATGCTAATATTAAGATCGATTTTCGATCTTTTTCTTTACATAAAACTTTACAAACAAATGTTCTTGTTTCTTATATATGACATAAAATTACAATAATAGCTATTTACAAAGTTTGTTCATAATACTATAATTGTGGTAGGAAGTGGAATATAGTGGGGAAAAGTGGTGATTGTTATGTTAATGGGAGAGTTCCATCATAATATAGATGAAAAAAGAAGAATAATAATGCCTTCTAAACTAAGAGAAGAGTTAGGAAATACCATAATCATAACAAGAGGATTAGAAGAATGTTTATTTATCTATTCCAAAGAAGAGTGGTCACAAATAGTAACAAAATTAAAAACACTTCCATTCACTAAAAAAGATGCCAGAAGCTTCACAAGAGTGTTCCTATCTGGTGCCACCGAAACAGAATTTGACAAACAAGGAAGAATCAAACTACCACTACCATTAACCGAATATGCAACACTTTTAAAAGAATGTGTAATAATCGGAGTAAATGATAGAGTAGAAATATGGTCAAAAGACAACTGGAACACATTCATGAATAAAAGTAAAGAAGAATTATCAGACTTAGCAGACCATCTTTTTGAAACAGATATAGAGGTATAAACATGGAAAAACACATAAGCGTATTATTAGAAGAAGCAATAGAATATTTAAATATAAAAGAAGATGGGGTCTACATTGATGCAACACTAGGTTTTGCAGGACATTCAAGTCAAATTCTAAAAAGAGCAAAAAAAGGTTTTTTAATAGCATTTGATAAAGATAAAGATGCTATTAAATACAGCACAGAAAAATTAAAAAAAATAGGATCAAACTTCAAAATATACAACACAGGCTTCAAAAACATTAAAGAAAAAACAGAAGTGTTATATGACAAAGTAGACGGTATTTTATTTGATATAGGAGTATCATCCGTAGAAATAGACGAAGGTCAAAGAGGATTTAGTTATATGCAAGATGGCCCATTAGATATGAGAATGGATCAAAACCAAGAACTAAATGCCGAATACATAATAAACAATTATGACCCAAAAAGATTAGCTTCTATATTTAGAGAATATGGTGAAGAAAAACATGCCTATAAAATAGCAAATGAAATAGACATTAAAAGACAAGAAAAACCAATAAAAACAACATTAGAATTAGTAGAAATAATAGATAGATGTTATCCATATAAAGAAAAAAGACACTCACATCCAGCAAAAAAAGTTTTTCAAGCTCTTAGAATAGAAGTAAATAACGAATTAGAAGAATTAAAAACAGCACTAGAATCAAGTCTAGAATTACTAAAACCAGGAGGAAGACTAGTAGTCATAACATTTCATTCGCTAGAAGATAGAATCTGTAAAAACATATTTAAAGAAAATTCAAATATACCAGATTTAATAAAAGGAATGCCCAATATTCCCATAAACATGTTACCAGATTACAAAATACTAACAAACAAACCAATACTACCTAGTGAAGAAGAAATGAAAATAAACAAAAGAAGTAAATCAGCAAAACTAAGAGTTATTGAAAGGATAAAATAAAGGAAGGGATAGATTTGAAAAAGAAAAAGAAAAAAGGTTCAGTAAAATTTACAAAATATGAAAAAGTACTTTTTGTTATTACTGCAATTATTTGTTTATCGTACCCCTTCATGAGTGTATTTGCAAAAAGTACTCTAAGTGAAATGAATTATAAATTAGAAAACAATAAATCAGAAATAGAAAAACAGAATAAAAACAATGAAAGTTTACAAATGAAAATAAATGAATTAGCTTCACTTGAAAATCTAGAGTCAGTTGCAAAAAAAATGGGATTAAGTTATACTAGTAGTAGTATAAAAACAATAGATAAGTAAGGTGATATAAATGAAAAAGGGCAAAGTTAGTAATAAATTAATCAACATATTTATAGTATTTGCTCTTTTTTGTTTTCTTATATTAGTAGGAAGAGTATCATACTTAGGATTATCAAAAAAAGTAGACGGAGTAAATTTGAAAGAATTTGCTGATAGCAGAAGTGTAGTATCAAAAAAGATATATGCAAAAAGAGGAAATATATACGACGCGAACGGAGAAGCCTTAGCCATAAATGTATCCTCATATACACTAATAGCCTATTTAGACGCATCAAGAAGTGAAGGATCAAATGAACTTCATCACGTAAAAGACAAAAGGCAAACAGCAAAAAAACTAGCAACAGTCTTAGATCTAAAAGAAAATGAAATATATGAAATACTAAATCAAAAAGGTAAATACCAAGTAGAGTTTGGAAGTGCAGGAAAAGGTTTAACAGAATTAGAAAAAGAATCAATAGAAAAACTAAATTTACCAGGCTTAGATTTTATAGAAGATGAAAAAAGATATTATCCAAATGGAGATTTTACATCATACACACTAGGATATGCTAAAAATGATGACGATGGAAAAATAACCGGAGAGTTTGGAATAGAAACACTATTAAATGATGTATTATCTGGTACAGATGGATATACAACATACCAAAAAGACTTAAATGGATATAAAATACCAGGAACGAAAGAAGTAACAGTAAATGCAATAAATGGTAACAACGTATACTTAACAATAGATTCTAATATACAATTTTTCTTAGAACAAGCTGCAAGTAAATCAGAAGAAAAATATAAATTCGACTGGTTAACAATAGTAGTAGCAGATGCAAAAACTGGTAAAATATTAGGAAGTACTCAAAAACCATCATTTGATCCAAACAAAAAAAATATAAAAAACTGGACAGATATAACAGTAGGAGAAGCCTATGAACCAGGATCAATAATGAAAACATATACATATATGGCCGCTATGGAAGCAGGAACCTATAGAGGAGATAGTAAATTTAAATCAGGAAAATATAAAACAGAAGATGGAACTATAATAAGTGATTGGAATGGCTATGGATTTGGAAATATAACATATGATCAAGGATTCCAAGCATCAAGTAATGTCGGAGTAGTAAATATAGTAAACAACTTCATAAATCAAAAAATATTAAAAGATTATTTTACAAAACTAGGATTCGGACAAAAAACAGGAATAACTCTAGCTGGAGAAGTTCCAGGTTTAGTAAATTTCAAATATCAAACAGAAGTATATAACTCATCATTTGGACAAGGTATAACAACAACTCCAATGCAACACATTCAAGCCCTAACAGCTATATCAAATGATGGAATAATGTTAAAACCATATATAATAGAAAAAGTAGTAGATGAAAATGATAAAGTAGTATACCAAGGAAAAAAAGAAGAACTAGGAAGAGCCGCATCAAAACAAACTGCAGAAAAAATGAGAGAACTAATGTATAAAACAGTAAACTCAAATTGGTATGGCGCAACAGGATCACCATATAGAGTGAAAAACTCCGCAGTAGCAGGTAAAACTGGAACAGCCCAACTAGTTAATTCAAAAACAGGAAACTATTATACAGATGACTACAACGTAACAAGATCATTCGTAGGAATGTGGCCAAAAGATGATCCTAAAGTAATAATATACGCATCAGTAAAAAGAGCAAGTTCCAGTAAACCAATATCCAAAGCAGTAACAGAAATAATAAAAAATATGAATAAATACTTAAACATATTCGAAGATGAACAAAAAGAGACAACCCTAAAAAACACAAAAATAGATAATTATCTAAATAAAGATCTAAACGAAGTAAAAAACAAAACAAAAGGAATAAAAAAACTAATAATAGGAAATGGCTCAAAAGTAATAAACCAATATCCAGAAAAAGATGCAGTATTAGATACAAATGAAACATTAATATTACTAACCAATAGTGATGAAAATAAGTTACCAGATCTAAAAGGATACAGTAAACTAGAAGCAAAAGCAGTATGCAATATGTTAAATATAAAATGCACCTTTAAAGGATATGGTTATGTAAATAAACAAAATATTAAAAACAAAAAAATAAAAGAAAAAGAAAAAGTAACATTTGAGTTAAAGTAAAAGAGACCTCTTATTTAGAAGTCTCTTTTAAAAACCCAACAGATTCAAACTTAGATTTTATCCTAGCTTTAGTTTGTTCTCCCTCAATCCTAATTAAACTTTCATTACCATTATCAAAGAATAATACAGTAGGAGTACCATCAACATCAAACATCTCTTCATACTTTTCATTATCCTCATCAGATAAATCAGAAATATTCAAAGAATAAGCTTCAAGGTTACTTTCACTTAATGCAGCAATAAAGTTAGGAGTAAAAGCCTTACAATGTTCACAATCTGTTTGTTTAATATAAAGTATAAAACTATCGCCATTTTTAATTTTACTAGATACTTCACTTAAACTAATATCATGAATATATTTCTCATCATCTTCAGAAAATATTAAAGAAACAGCAATAAGTAAAACAATTACAACTAGTAATATAATAAGCCATTTATATTTTTTAAACATCTTTTTTACACCTCGAAAATAATAATATCACATTTAAAAAACAAAATAAATAATTTTATTTATATTTTCATAAAATAATCATACATTTATAGCGTACTAATCATATAAAAATTGACATTTAGCGTAAAATATGATATATTTTTCAAGTAGTTTGGTGGTGGTTTTATGGATACCTTTTGTGCAGATACTGCAAGTATGTGGAAATTTATTGGTGACATTATCTATGTTATTAGGATAGTAATTCCAGTCATTATAATTCTATTAGGAACATTAGACTTAGGAAAAGCAGTAATGGCCGGGGAAGATAAAAAGATAAAAGAAGCTCAAAAGACATTTATAAGAAGACTTATATATGGAGTAGCAATTTTCTTTATATTCACAATAGTGAAAGTAATATTTGGACTTTTAGGAGTAGAAACAGAAAAAGGTGATTCAAAAATATGTTGGGACTGTGCCACAAAACCACACAATAAAAGTTGTTTAAAATATGTAGAAGAAAAAGAGAAGAAAAACCAAGAAGAAATACAAAAAAATGATGAAAATGCCCCAGAAAAAGAAGAAGTGTAAATAAATAAAAAAATAGTTTGACATAATAATAATAACTATAGTATTATATAAATAGATAGAAGGAGAGATATAAAATGTTAGAGATATTAAGTTCAATTCCAGCAACAGGTTTTACCCAAATATTAGGTAGTGCAGACACTTTTTGTAGTGAAACTATAGCTATTTGGAGATTTATTGGAAATATAGTAAGAATACTACAAATTGCAATCCCAGTTATTATAATTCTATTAGGAACATTAGACTTAGGAAAAGCAGTAATGGCTGGAGAAGACAAACAAATAAAAGCAGCACAAAAAATGTTACTTATGAGAATTATTTATGGTGTAGCAATATTCTTCGTAGTATTGATAATCCAAGTTATATTCGGACTTGTAGGAGGAGACGCAGATACCAAGAGTAATGTATGTTTCCAATGTGTTGGATTCCGAGGCTGCTAATATAAAAAATATAATAAAAAAGTATAAAACTTATTGTTTAGTACTTTTTTTTTTGTTATAATAAAATAGAAAATTAGTGTGAAGGTGATAATTAATGATAGATTTTATTGTGAATAATATTAATATATTGGATAGCTATTGGGGAGGATTACCAAGTGCATCTGACTGTAGTGTTTTAGGGAAGGAATTTACCAATGTCTTAAATGATATTTTTACTTGGATCCAAGTAGCTACACCATGCTTGGTATTAGTGTTATGTTGTACAGATATTTTAAAGGCAGTTATAGCCCAAGAAGAAAAGGATATGAAAGTTGCACTTTCAAGAACAGTAAAAAGAGTAATGGTAGGTGTAGCAATATTCTTTTTACCAATGTTATTAAACTTTATACTATATATGGCAGGTATAGCAAGCGGTACTTGTAAGATAGGAGTGTAGTTATGTTACAGATATTAGGTGTATTTTCTCATATAGAAGTATCAATAACTTCTGGATTATATGCAGTCGTAGCAAGAGTGTATGATATATTGCTAGAACTTATTCAAGATACAAGTGATTTAACAGGAGCATCAGAAACATTTCAAAGTCTTCTGACCACTTGCTATGTTTTAGCAGGAGTATTCATGTTGTTTAGGACAGCAATTGGTATGATACAAATGATAATAAATCCCGATCAAGTAAGTGACGCAAAAGTTGGGGCAGGAAAACTAATGACAAGAATAGTAATTTCTATTATCTTATTATTAGTGTTGGTGCCAAATGGAATATTATTCGACAATAAGAAAGGATTATTTCCTAGAATAGAACATGCACTGATAAGTGCAGAAGACGGACTAATAATAAATTTGATCAATGAGAACGTAGAAGGCCCAAGCCCATATATAGAAGGCATGGTATTTCAAGCAAAATCCGATATTGACAGAGGAATAACTAGCAATTTCTTCGTAGAGGATGTATATGCGGCTGATGTTTACAAATGTTATTATTATCAAATAAGTGAAAAAGCAATAGGAAGCACAGGAAAACAGAGAGCGTCAATTAAAAAATATTATAGGTTAAGCTTCAGTAAAAGCAAAAAAAATAACGGAAAAACATATACAAAAATAAAAAATTCAGATGATTGGTATTTTTATTCTCTTACTTCTGATTCAGAAGTAGGAAAAGGAGCAATAAAGGACAAGGATGGAGATCCTTTGAGATATACGAAATGGAGCAAAGTAAAAGTTCTGAATAAAAAAGAAAGCAACAGAAAAGGTGATGAAAAGTCAAAATATGCAAAGGACTCAAGCTTTGCAACATGTCCACCAGGAATATTACAAAGTGGTGAGGTGCTAAGCGTTAGTCCAAAATTCGATGCTAAAATAAGTGTTAATTATACTAAAGATTTTACTCCAAATGGATTATATGGCGGAACAACAAATTTAAAAGATTTGGTAGAACATGCAAACAATTTTATGAAAGGCAGAGATCAAGATGATGCATTAGTATATGATACGAATGCTGAAGATATAGAAACACCATCAAAAAGTTATCTAGATCATATAGATCCCACAGCAAAGGTATTTGCGCAAGGTACAGCCTCAAGTTTTCAAGATTGTGCTCAAGGCTCTGAAGAAGAATGTGAATCTGTTCAGAGTAAAATGTTTCTAAGCAGTAATGCCAATGATAAATTAGAAGACTTAATAGATTCTGGAGATTTACAACTTGGCTTTATAATATCTATGATAGCAGGAATAGGATTAATTGTTTATTTATTAGTACTATGTGTGGATATAATAGTACGTAGGTTCAAACTTATGTTGTTACAAGTAATGGCACCAATTCCGGCTATTAGTTATGTAGACCCTAACGATAAAATTTTTCCACAATGGTTAAAAATGTATGTTTCAACATATTTAGATTTATTTATTAAGCTTATAGCAATAGCCTTAGCTGTAGGGATATTAAATGGTGTTTTAGAAGGAGATACATGGAAAAATGGTAATTTATTGTATAGATTCTTCTACATAGTAGCCATATTAGTATTTGCGAAACTAGTTCCAAGTATGATCTCAAAAATCTTTGGACTTGACTCACTGGGTGGTTCATTCAAAGATATCTTAGGAATGGGTAAAGCAGCTGCAGGCTTTGGAGCAGGTGCAGCCCTAGGATTAGGAGCAGGTGCAATTACAACTGGAGCAGCATTAGCAGCAGGCTGGGGTAAAGGAGGATTGAAAGGAGCAGCAGCAGCAGGGCTGGGAGCTCTATCATCAGCCGGAGCCGCAGTAGTTGGCGGAGCTGCATCAGGAGCTAAAGGTAATATTAGAGCAGGAGCTCAACAAAACTTTGCCGCAGGAAAAAAACAACGTGAAGCAATTGCTGATGGATCTACCTTAAAAGGAAGAACAATGGCAAAATTATTGAATGCAGCAGGATTTGACAATCCCTATGAAAAAGCAGTAGCTAAGCGTGACGCTAGTCAAGAATTTGTAAATGCTGCGAAAGCATATGAAGATGAGAGTTTAAACAAAGTTAATAAAGCGATTGGTAATGGTTACGGTAATATGTTTAGTGGGCTTGTAAATGCTAGAAATCAATATCAAGAAATACAAAATGGCGCAAAAATCAAAAGATACACTGTAGATGATAATGGAACTACAACGACTTTTACGGATAAAATAAGTGGAAAACAAACAACTTTCGATATAAACAACATGTCAAAAGATGATTGGGACACATATAAAGCTATGGAGGAACAAAATATTGGAGTAGCAGAAGCAGGAGCAAGAATAACCGGCGAAGAAAAGAAAGCGGCAAAAACAATGAGAGAAGTATTTAATAATGGAAATTCTAAAGAACTTGAAAAATATGGATACGAGCTTAATGATGATGATTATCTTGAAATGAAATCACTTTATGAAGATGCAGATGCAGCAGGACGTAGTGCTGGGTATGATGGTGGTTATGATATGAAAGGTAGAAATAAAACTCAAGCAAAACAAGATGTCAAAACATACAGTGCTGCAGCACGTGCTAACAAACCAGATCATGATGCAATTCAAAGAGGTAGTTAATAAAAAGGATGTGATACTACATGGATTATAATTATTTAGTTCCAGCTAATAGTAAGAAACAAGGTTTAATATTTGGAATATTTAAAAAAATAGATTTAATATTAGTGGTAGTGGGGATATGTGCATCATTCCCCCTATTGGTAATAGTACCATTAGATAAAATATGGGGAATACTAATTACAATGCTTCCTATATCTTTAGCAGCATTTCTGGTGTTTCCGATAAAAAGTTATCACAATGTTAGAGTGTTTTTACATGAAATGTACAAATTCTACTTTGTAAATAGAAGAAAATATATATGGAGAGGTTGGTGTTATCAATATGAACAATCAGATGAATCAAATGAACCAAATGCACAATAGCATGTTAAATAATAACATTGCTAATAATCAAAACAATAACCAAAATAATAATGTGCCTAGAGGCAAAGTGATGTCAAAACAAGCACAAAATAATTCAAAGTATACAGAAAACTGGATACCGCTTAAAGCAATAAGTAATGGTATTATGTATAATAATAAAAATGAAATGATAACAGGAGTAAAAGTACAACCTCGAAACATCTTTATTTTAGATCAAACCTCTATGGATAATGCTCTTATTGGACTTATGAACTTTTACAATACACTAGATTTTGAGTTCTGGCTTGTAGTAGCAGATCGACCAGTAGATATAGCAGTATATCAAGCAGAATTACAAGTTTTATATAATCAAACTCAAGATCAAAGAATTCGTAAACTAATAGCTCAAGATATGAATAAAGGTGATTTCTTTACTAATAATGATGTAGTGGATACAGAGTACTATTTGTTATTCAAAGAAAAAAATGCAGAAATGTTACAGAAAAAATTAAGAAACATGATAAACAGCTTAGCAGGAGCAGGATTAATAGCAAGTCAAACATCTAATGATGATCTAAGATTAATTATAGATAACTTCCTAAATGGAGGAAGAAAGTTTGAATCCGGAGGTGTAATGCCAATATGAGTTTTTTCAAAAGTGAAGTTGCTCCTAAGGGGCTTGATTTTACAAACAGTAGTATGATTGTAGCTAGTGATAAATATATGACTATATTAACAGTAGTAGGATATCCAAGATATGTTTCAGTAGGATTCTTATCAAATATAACAAATATGCCTGGTGTAAAAATTGTTATAAAACATATACCAGTTCCATTTTCAACACTTACAAAAATGTTGAATAAGGAACTAGCATCAATGAAAATAAGATATCAAGAAGAAAAAGATGCAACATATCAAGAAAGTATAAGACAAGATTATGAAACACTAGAATCATTTATTCAACAACTAGCAGCAGCACAATCTAAGACTTTTGATTTTCAAATGCACATAATAATATCAAGTGATTCAAAAGAAGATTTAGACTTAAAAAAAGTACAAATAAAAAACTATTTAGATGCAATGCAATTAAGTGCAGTACCTTTAAGATTTGAACAAGAACAAGTATTAAAATCAATAATGCCAATCTTCCCAAAACAAGAAATAGAAGAGAGAATAGGTACAATAATGCCAAGTCCAACAATGGCAGGTATGTATCCATATATTTTTGACAGCATAAAAGATCCAGGTCCATCAGTACTTCTAGGAACAGACTTCTCAGGCGGGGTTATTATGTTTAACCAATTTTTATATCAAAAAAGAAAAGAACATAACCGTGTAAATGCCAATATGATAATACTTGGTACATCTGGTTCTGGTAAGAGTACAGCAGCAAAACTATTACTTAGAACATCAATAAGAAATGGTTATAAAATAGTTGCAATCGACCCAGAAAACGAACTTAAAGATATGGCCGAAGCCGTAGGTGGAGATACAATAGACTTAGGAAAAGGTGGAGAATTCGGACTTATTAATCCATTTGAAGTATTAATAGATGCAGATGATGAAGAAATAAGACAAGGACTAGGATATACAGTTCTTACCAAAACACTTCAATTCTTAAAAGCATTTATGAAATATTATGATCCATCAATAGAAGAAGATGTATTAAACTTGTTTATAGAATTAACACAAGAAACATATCAAAGATTTGGAATAGGTTTCAATACAGATTTCTCACAATTTACAAGTGCAAATTATCCAACATTTGATGATGTGTACACAACAATAAAAGGAAAACTAACATCTATGACAGATATGACTCACGAAAGAGATATCATGGAAAGACTAGAATTAAAAATAAGACCATTAACTAATGAACTTAGATTCTACTTTAATGGAAAAACAACAATAGCACCACGTAGTAATTTTATAGTCTTTAATATTCGCGAATTAATGAATACAGATGTAAATATAAGGAATGCACTATTATTTAACGTATTAAAATATGCATGGAGTCTATGCTTAGATGCATCTCAAAATACAGTATTAATGGTAGATGAAGCCCACGTGTTATTATCTGGAGGAAATGTTCTAGGAGCAGACTTCTTAGCACAAATTCAAAGAAGATCACGTAAATATAACACAGGTAATATAATAATTACTCAACAACCAAGTGACTTTACATCTCAAGCAGTAATAACCCAAGGAAAAGCAATCTTCGATAATGCTTCTTATTACCTAGTAATGGGATTAAAAAAACAAGCAGTAGAAGATCTTTCCCTACTTATAGATTTAAATGATAATGAAAAAGAAAGTATAAAACGTTATTCACAAGGTGAAGCATTATTTGTATGTGGTAGTCGTAGAATGCGTATAACAGTAATAGTAACTCCAGAAGAGTTAGATTCATTCGGAACAGGCGGAGGATTATAGAAAAATAAGGAGGCATAAAAATGAAACTTAAATTTAAAGCCACAGCCCAAGATTGGTTAATTTTTGGACTATTTGCTTTACTACTGCTATTGGTAGTATCAATTTTAGTAAACAATATTCATTCATTTGCCAATTATGGCACTTTTGCAGGGCTTAACCCATTTACAGCAATATTTCATAATTTTGCAGCAGTTATAGTTTTTTATGCCTTTGCTATGGTGTTCCTATTTGCAACAGTAAAAAACTATTTCTTTGATCAAGAAAAAGGTTTTGGATTCGTATCCGGAGCTAAAGATGAAAAAGGTTTCTCAAGATGGTGTACTAACAAAGAAATGAAAAAGGACCTATCAGAACTAAATATTCAAGATGATGAATATGATCATGCAGGATTTCCTATCATTAATAATGGAGAAAAACTATGGGTAGACGATGGAGAAAGTCATAACCTAGTAATAGGGTCAACAGGTTCAGGTAAAACTCAGTGTGTAATCCATCCCTTAGTAAAAATACTAGCAAAACGTGGAGAATCAATGGTAGTAACAGATCCAAAAGGAGAAATATATAGAGAAAGCTGTGGACTATTAAAACAAAAAGGATACCAAATATTAATACTAAACTTCCGTGATCCTCAAAGAGGAAACAGTTGGAATCCACTGAATTTACCATATAAATTTTATAAACAAGGAAATAGTGATAAAGCAATAGAACTATTAGACGACCTAGCAGCAAACATCTTATATGAAGAAGGAGGAGGCAACAAAGATCCATTCTGGGAAAAAACCTCCGCAGACTACTTTTTAGGACTTGCGCTTGCACTTTTTGAAGATGGTAAAGAAGAAGAAATAAATATAAATAGTATTAACTCCATGACAATAATAGGAGAAGATAAATATAATCAAAGAAGTACATATATGAAAGAGTACTTCAGTGGTAAAGATCAAAACAGTACGGCATATCGTTGTGTTTCAGGAACAATCTTTGCTCCAGACGATACAAAAGGTTCAATTCTATCAACATTCAGACAAAAATTAAGACCATATTCATCCGGAGAAAACCTATCAGAAATGTTATCAAGAAATGACTTCGATATAGATTCAATAGGAAAACAAAAAACAGCAGTATTCATAATAATTCAAGATGAAAAAAAGACATATCATGCCTTAGCAACAGCATTTATAAAACAATGTTATGAATCACTAATAGACGTGGCCCAACACACACCAAAAGGACAACTTCCAGTAAGAACAAACTTCATACTAGATGAGTTTGCTAACATGCCACCATTTAAAGACATAACAACAATGATAACTGCCGCCCGTTCAAGGTTAATACGGTTTACAATGATAATCCAAAACTTTGCCCAGTTAGATTCAGTATATGGTAAAGATGATGCCCAAACAATTCGTGGTAACTGTAACAATATGTTATATTTATTAACCTCAGAATTAGCAGCATTAAAAGAAATAAGTGAATTATGCGGAGACAAAATGGTAAAAGTAGGAAAAGGAGACAAAGAAAGAGAAGAAGCAAGACCTCTAGTAACAGTCGCCGATCTTCAAAGAATGAAACCATTCGAAGCAATAGTAAAAAGAATAAGACTTAATCCATATAAAACAAAACTAACACCAAACTTTAAAATAGACTGGGGCTTTCCAAAAGTAGAAGCGGACCCATTTAAAGAAAGAGAAAAACATCCAGTACAATTGTTTGATATAAAAGAATTTGTAAAATCTAAAAAAGCAGAAAACTTCATGAACTTAGTAGAAAATGCAGGAAATAATAATCCAAGTGGAATAAAACCAATCTATGACGGACCAAATCCATTTGAAGCATTAAAAAGAAATAATAACATAAATCAAAATAATGAACAAAGTGCTAGACCAAACCCATTTGAAATGATGGCTAAACAAGTACCACCTATGCAAAGCGCACCAACAGGCGGAGTAAACATAGATGATTTAGTTAAAAAAATAGATGCCAAAATAGCGGAATTAGAAAAAGAAGAACAGGAAGAAGAAGCAAAAAGAAAACAAGAAGAACAAAACAAAAAAGAGCAAGAAAACAAAGAAATACAACCAGAAATAAAAGAAGAAGTAAATAAGCCATTACAAAGTTCAGTCAATAATGAACAACCTGTTCAAGAACAAATAAACACACCAACAGCAGAAGAAAAACCACTCAAAGAAATAACAAAAGACAGCCCAGCATCCAACATAGCCCCAACAATGTTCTCAGGATTCATGAATAAAATAGAAAATGCTATGGAAGAAGAACCAAAACAAAACGAAAATATAACAGTACATAAAACAGAAGCTCCTGAAATAAATAATATTCCTCATAAAACAAGTTATACTCAAATGCAAAAAGGAAAGAAAGTAAAAGATTCAGAAGTTTCAAAATATGCTATAACAGACGACCAATTCTTTGATGATTTCTTTGATGAATAAAAAATAATAAAAAGAGAGAAAAACAATAATGAAATTTTTCTCTCTTTTTCCATGTGAAATAATATAATAACTTTTCAAGAAACAAAATATAATATAATAGGTGATGGATATGTTATCTTTCATAGTTCACTACTGGATAGAAATACTATTCTCAGTAATAGTAACAATTCTAACACACCTATATAGAAAAATATCAAAATACATAAGAAAAATAGATAAACTAGAAAATGAAGCCTGTGCAAACTTAAAAATTCATATAAAAGAAAAATACACCGAAATAAAGAAAAAAGAATATATAACCATGGAAGAAAAAGAAGAAATAATGGAATTATATGAACTTTATAAAAAACTAGAATGTTCTAACATAGTAGATGAAATGGTAAAAGAAATAAATATTCTTCCACTAAAATAGGAGGTAACATGGAAAACATATTATCTGAATCATTAACAAAAATTATTTTAATAAGTATAGTATTTTCAGTATTTGAAATGGCATTAGTTCAAAAAATAAAAACAATGTCATTATTAAAAAGAAATTGGCAAGTTACTCTTTTTAACTTAATATCATCATTCTTATTCGGAATACTGTTCTCATTATGGTTCTTCAAATTAAGCATAATAGATTCATTATGGGTATCATTCTTTGCCTTCATAGGAGCACCATCAATATATGAAACCCTAAGAAAACAAAAAATAATAAACTACACACCAAAATCACTAAAAGATATAAATAAAGACTAAGATTTCTTAATAAAAATAGCTCTTATAAAATATATAAACAAAACAACATAAAAAATAGATAAAACATAAGGAGAGTATTCTAAATATGCAGAAAAAGCATAAGTCTTAAAAAGATAAATACTACAAACAGGAACTGTTATAGAAATAAAATAAGTAAGAATAGCTTGCTTTTTTTTATTACTAATTTTAAACATATCAGAAATATTACTTTTAATAGCATAAACAAAATAAGAAAACTGAGCAAAAAAAGCAGTTATCAAGAAAATAGCAGCAAAATTCTCAATTCTCTCAATAAAACCAAAAATCTGAACCTTCTTAAACAAACCATAAACAGGATAAGATAAAATACTACCAAGTTCTATTCCATAAACAGTAATAATAAAAAACAAAACAAAAGCAATCAAAAACGAAGCAACAATATATCCAACTAAAATCTTACGAGGAAAGTTCTTTCCATCTTTAGTAATAGATTTAAGTCCTAAAACATAAAAAATAGGAGATATAGTCACAGTTAAAAATACAAAAGAGCCATTAAGAACACTTTTAAAAGAAGCAACTCCAATAGGTTTTAAATTACTAACATCAACATAAGGAATCAAAGTAAGTAAAAGAAAAATTATAACACTAGCAGAAACCACAAATAAAATAAAAATAGTCCTAGAAAGAGATTCAATACCCTTATTAATAGAAAAACCAACAATAATAGAAACAAATATAGCAATTAAATAATAAGAACTTCTAGTCAAAAACTGACTGATAACAAAATCAATAGAAAGCCAGCTACTAATAAAAATAGTAAAAAAAGCAAGAATAAGTAAAACAATATCCAAAACATATCCAAAAATCTTAAAATTATCTACAGAAAACTTAAAAAAATTAGTATTAATTCTCTTACTAATAAACATAATCATAAAAATAGGAATTAAACCAATAACAAAAGCAATAGCTAGTGAAATAAGAGAGTCATTTCTAGAACTAACAAGAATAAGATAATTAGCAAATCCAGGAAACATAGCAAAGATAATTCCTACACAAATAGCCATAACCTCACCACTACTAATTTTACCATTCATAAAATCAAGCTCCTTTATTTATATTACCAAATCTATACATTTTATTATTAACTTTAACATCAAATTTAGCAATATCATAAATATTTTTATTTTTAAACTTATAATACTCATCATAATAATTCTTATAAATAATATTACCAAGTCCTAAAACATCAACATTATTCTTCTTAGAATAATAAATTAATTCATAAATATTATTATAAATACTTTTACTTATTTCTTTTTTTATTCTATTTTGCACCTTAGAATCAGTTAAATTGATCCTATTATTAAGCTCAATAATTTTAGATTCAATAGCAATATCTAAAATAATATTTACCTCATTATTATTAATCTTAATATCAATATTAGATTTAGGATTATATATAACCGCACCAAATTTTATATTATTATACTTACAATCAATAACAATATCATGATAATTATTATTTATAGTATTATAAGCAATAGCAGCATTAGAACTAAGGGCATCATACAAAACTCTATTCTTAAAAGGTGCCAAATCCTCAATAATAACAGAAGTAGCAGACATACCTTTTTCATTAGTAGTTTTGACAAGAGGAACAAGAGGACTAATGCCTTCCTTTAAATAAGTACTAAGAAACTCTTCTAAAGTAAGATCATATATAGTACCATTTCTATCCTTAGAATCAAGTAAAACAGTTCTTAAACTCTGAACAGGAAACCTATCCTTAACCTCATTATCAGGATTAAGAATTTCCTTAGCAGTTTGTTTCTCACTCATCAAAACATAAGTAGAAGATCTAACCTCCGGAGAACGCATAATATAATCAAAAATATCATTTATCCTACTAGAAGCTTCCTTATCAATAATAACAAACTCCAAATGTCCTAAATATACATTCTTAGGATATCTAACAGAAAAATTTCTAATAGCCTTAGCAATAGTCTCTCCAGTAGATTCATATATCAAAGTACTAGCAGTAGTACTACCATCATTGCTACTTTTTATATCCATAACTTGAGCAGTAATAACAAATTCATTATCTTCAAAATCAATCCCCAGAGTAGAAACCACTGCCAAATCATTAAGTTCAGAATAACTACAACCACAAAGTAAAAACACAGAAATAATAAATAGTATAATCTTTTTCATAACTTACTCCTTGTATAATTTTTATTAGTCAGAATAGGCATTCTTTTATTATCATTTTCAATTTTTTCCTTAAAAACAGCATTCTTAAGAAACTTTTTATTAAGAGGAATAAGAGGATAAAGAAAAGGCTTTCCAAAAGAAAATTTAGAAGTAAGAGTAGTAAGTAAAAGCATACTAGCAAGAAAAATACCAATCATTCCCGTAGTAGTAGCAAATAACATAAAAATAATCCTCCAAATTCTAATGGCATTAACCATTCCAACATTAGAAAACATAAGAGAAGAAATAGCAGACAAAGAAATAACAATAACCATAATAGGAGAGACAATACCCGCTGAAACAGCAGCATCACCTAAAACAATAGCCCCAAGAATAGAAATAGCAGTACCAGATAAATGAGGCATCCTAATATCACTTTCCCTTAAAATCTCAAAAACAAGAGTAAGTCCAAGAGCTTCCACAATGGCAGGAAAAGGAACTCCATCTCTCTGAGCAGCAAAATTAGTAAGCAAAGTAACAGGAATAGTCTCATGATTAAATGTAGTAATAGCAATATAAAAAGCAGGAAGCAACACCGCTATAAAAAAAGCAAAATATCTAATAATCCTAGTAAAAGTAACATTAATATGGCTTTGATAATTATCTTCACTAGCATGAAACATATCACTAAAAAAAGTAGGAATAATAAGTAAATAAGGAGAATTCTCAGTCATAACACAAACTCTACCACCAAGAAGAGCAATACAAGCAGTATCAGGTCTTTCCGTAGTATCAATAGTAGGAAAAGTACTATGTTCATCCTCAATACATTCCCTAATATAAGTACTATCTAAAATAGCATCAATATCTATATTAGAAATTCTTTCATTTACTTCTTTAACAAGATCATCCTTAACAATATTATCCATATATAAAACAGCAACCTTAGTCTTAGATTGTTTACCCACAACAGATTCTTTAATAGTAAGCTGATTAGATTTTACTCTCTTCCTAATAAGCCCCAAATTAGTTTGATAATTCTCAGTAAAAGCATCCTTAGGACCACTAATAGATTGCTCAGTAAGAGGTTCAGAAACACCTCTAGATAAATCCTCTCTAGTTTCAATAGCAAAAGGTTCGCCCTTCTCAAATATAAAAACAGTAAACCCAGAATTAATCTTAGTATATAAATCATCTTTATCCTTAATATCAACAATAACATTTTCAGGAATTTCATTTTCCAGATGATTATATATATTCTTTCTAGTAATCCTCTTATCAATACTAGTAATCTTCTTTAGTATAAAATCATTAATACTAGAACTACTAGAAACAGAAGAATTAAACACAAGAAGAATCTCTTTATTCTTAACCTTAACCTTTCTAAAAACAATATCCGGAGAACTATTAAAATCCCTCTTAATAATCTCAATTTGTTTATCAAGCATAAAATCACCTTTATATTATTGTGCAAAATAAATCAAAAAACATACTCGCTTAAATAAAAAAATAAACTTATAAAGTAAAAAAACTAAAGTATCCATTCTTGAAACCATTATCTTTTCTATGATAAAATATAAACAAATTTAAATTATTTAAAAATAAAAAATATATAAGAAGAAAAACACAATAAAAAAGGAGAAAAAAATGGTTAGAATAAATGATGAAGATATGTACAGTTTAGGCTTATTATATCTATATAAATATAGTAACAAAACATGTACAATGATAAAAAAAGCTGATTTAGATCAATTTGTAAAAGAATTAGAAAGAAATTTAACATCCAAAGAAGAAATGACATATATTGACCAGTCAATAATAGAAGAACCAATATACTTTATAACAAATGATAAACAAAAAGAAACTTATTATATATTAAAACCAGAAGTAAATATGAAACAAATAGAAGAAAAATTTTATGTTTTACCATATGAGTACTACCAAGCATTACAAAAAAGCAATGCCTTAAAACCACTAGGATTAATAAATTATAATGATGAAATAACATTAAACACAAATATACAAAAAGAACATCAAAAAGATAACAATAGTTTAAAGAAAGTAAGAAAAATAACACCTAATCATTAACACCAATTTACACATTTTTCTTTTGAAAAAAAATAAAACATGTTATAATCAAATAGGTGAAGTATATGCTTGAAAATCTAAATGAAAATCAAATAAAAGCCATCAAACATAAAGATGGCCCCTTATTAATACTAGCCGGCGCTGGATCCGGTAAAACAAGAGTCCTAACAACAAGAATAGCCTATCTAATAAAAGAATACGGAATAAGTCCAGAAAGTATCTTGGCGATAACATTTACTAATAAAGCAGCCAAAGAAATGAAAGAAAGAATAGAAAAACTAATAGGAAAAAACAACTTATTAGCTTCAACATTTCACTCATTTGGAGTAAAAATTCTAAGAGAAAACTATGATAAACTAGGATACAAAAATAATTTTGTAATAATGGATAGTGATGATAGCCTAACACTTGTAAAAAAGATAATAAAAGACTTAGGATATGATCCAAAAAGATTTAATCCTTATATGATAAGAAATAAAATATCAAGTAATAAAAGTGAATTTGTAATGCCTGAAGAATACAAAAAATTTGTTCATAGTGAAGAAGACGATATAATCTACAAAGTATATAAAAAATATCAAGAGATTCTCTTTAAAAACAATTCCGTGGATTTTGATGATTTACTAATATTACCAATAAAACTATTCAAAGAAAATCAAGAAGTATTAGATTACTATAGAGAAAAATATAAGTACATATTAGTAGATGAATACCAAGATACAAATGAAGCCCAATATCTAATAATAAAAATGTTAGCAGCCAAGTATAGAAATATAGCATGTGTAGGAGACAATGATCAAAGTATTTACATGTTTAGAGGAGCCAACTATAAAAACATATTAAATTTTGAAAAAGATTACAAAGATGCTGAAATAATAATGTTAGAACAAAATTATAGATCAACA
This sequence comes from uncultured Bacilli bacterium, assembly GCA_934101575.1. Taxonomy (GTDB): domain Bacteria; phylum Bacillota_I; class Bacilli_A; order RF39; family UBA660; genus UMGS1449. The sequence continues at coordinate 416,804 of CAKORJ010000001.1, read as the reverse complement.
AAAACAATATTAGATGCTGCCAACAGTGTTATAAAAAATAACAATTTTCGTAAAGATAAAAATCTTTGGAGTGATAAAGGCGCAGGAGATAAAATATCATTTTATAAATCCTATGATGAAATAGATGAAGTCTTCTACATAATAAGAAAAATAAAAGAACTAATCTCAAAAGGAGTTCCATATAGTGATATAGCAATATTATATAGAACAAATGCCCAATCAAGAGTATTTGAACAAGAACTACTAAAACAAAACATACCATTTAGAATAGTAGGAAGTTTCTATTTCTATAGCAGAAAAGAAATAAAAGACCTATTAGCATACTTAAGACTAATAATAAATACAGATGATGATATAAGTCTTATGAGAAGTATAAACACTCCCAAAAGAGGAATAGGTCCAAAAACAATAAGTGAAATAGAAGCAAATGCCGAAGTATATAACACAAGTATGTATGATGCAATAAAAGATGGAAAAGCTTTAGAATTTAAAAAAACAATAGAAGAGTTAAAAGAAGACTTAAAAAGTTGTTCTCTAACAGAATTCATAGATAAAGTACTAGATAAAAGTGGTATGAAAGAGGCTCTAAAACAAGAAAAAAGTCTAGAAGCAGATATAAGATTAGAAAACCTAGAAGAGTTTAAATCCGTAACCAAAAACTTTGAAGAAAGAGTAGGACTTATCTCTCTAGAAGAATTCCTAACAGAGATAAGTCTAGTATCAGACATAGAAGAGTATAAAGACGATCCAAATAGAATAACTCTAATGACAGTTCACTCAGTAAAAGGATTAGAATATCCATATGTATTCTTAGCAGGCATGGAAGAAGGATTATTTCCTCATAAAAACAGCTACTCTCCAGACGAACTAGAAGAAGAAAGAAGATTAATGTATGTAGCCATAACAAGAGCAATGAAAAAACTATGGATAACTTCAGCAAAGAAAAGAACAATATATGGACAAGAAAGTCCATCTATATTAAGTAGATTCGTAAGAGAAATAGACCAAAATCTACTAGAAAAAGAAAATAAAGAACAAGAACCACAAGTAAAAAAAGAAAAAAGAGTTCACGAAAGTGATCAATTATTCAATTATGGAGATAAAGTTCACCACGATAAATATGGAGATGGAGTAGTAATAGAAGTAACAAATACCATCTTAACAGTAGCATTTAATAAAGACATAGGAATAAAGAAAATATTAAAAAATCATAAAAGTATAAGGAGAATTTAGTATGAAAACATTAGTAATATTAGCCGCCGGCATGGGTTCAAGATTCGGAGGATTAAAACAAATAGAACCAGTAGGACCAAATGGAGAGTTTATAATAGATTATTCAATCTATGATGCCAAAAGATGTGGTTTCGAAAAAGTAATATTTATAATAAAAGAAGAAAACTTAGAAGTATTTGAAGAAACAATAGGAAAAAGAATAAAGCCATATATAGATGTAGAATATGCTTTTCAAAAAATAGATGACCTTCCAGAAGGATACAAAGTACCAAATAGAGTAAAACCATTAGGAACAGGACATGCAATATACTGTGCAAGACATTTAATAAAAGGAAACTTTGCCCTTATGAACGCTGATGACTTCTATGGATATGGAGGTATAAAAGCAGTCTCAGACTTTTTAGACACAGATCTAAATAAAGATAACAAAGAAAACTATGCTCTAGTAGGATACAAATTAATAAATACAATAACAGACAATGGGTCAGTAAAAAGAGGAATATGTAAAATAGAAGATGGAAAATTAATAGGTTTAGACGAAAGTCTAGTAGAAAAAGATGACCAAGGTCTTACAAAAACATCATTTAAAACAAGCATAAAAGAAAGAGTAAAAAATGATACTCTAGTATCGATGAACTTAATGGCTTTTCATCACAGCTTCATAAACCATATAGAAGAAGAGTTTATACCTTTCTTAGAAAAAAACAAAAACGATATGGAAACATGTGAATATCTAATGCCAGACGTAGTAACAAAAGAAATAAAAGAAAATATAGCTCAAGTAAAAGTCTTAGAAACAGATGAAAAATGGTATGGAATAACCTATAAAGAAGATAAACAAGAAGTAGTAAATGCCATAAAAGACATGATACAAAAAGGAATCTATAAAGAAAAACTATGGGATTAATCAAAAATAGTGCCAAAAAAGCACTATTTTTTTCATTTTCTTGCATAAAATAAATATTTTTGATATAATTTGATAGATTTGACTTAAGGAGATGTAAAAATGGAAAAAATACTAAACATAGCAGTAGTAGCACACGTAGACGTAGGAAAAAGCACATTAGTAGATGCCTTACTAGAACAATGTGGTGCACTAGATAAAGAATTAGAAACTCATCAAATAATGGATAGTAATGATCTAGAAAAAGAAAGAGGAATAACAATCTATTCAAAAAACTGTTCAATAAAATATAAAGATTACAAAATAAATATAGTAGACACCCCAGGACATGCTGACTTTTCATCTGAAGTAGAAAGAATAATAAAAACAGTAGATACAGTGGTACTTATGGTAGACTCCAAAGAAGGAGTAATGCCTCAAACAAGATTCGTTCTAGAACAAGCTCTAAAAAACAACTTAAACCCAATTCTATTCATAAATAAAATAGATAAAAAAGATTCAAGAATAGATGAAGTAGTAAACATGACATTTGATCTATTTGTAGAACTAGGAGCAACAGATGAGCAATTAGATTTTCCAATTTGTTATGGTATGGCTAAAAAAGGAATAGCCAAAAAAGAATTAGAAGATGAAGATAAAAACATATTTCCACTTTTAGACACAATAATAGCCAATACTAAAGAGTATGAAGGAAATGAAAATGATCCACTACAACTTCAAATATCATCACTATCATACGATGATTACTTAGGAAGACTAGGAATAGGTAGAATAACAAAAGGTGTAATAAAGTCAGGAATGATGGTAGCAATAAGTAAAAACGATGGAACAGTTGAAAATGTAAGAGTAAACAAAGTATTTGTAAACGAAGGAATAAAAAGAAAAGAAGTAAAAGAAGCAAGATATGGAGATATAGTTATAACAGCAACATCCCCAGACATAAGAGTCGGAGATACAATATGCGATAAAGATAACATAAATCCTCTTGATCCAATAGTAATAGAAGAACCAACACTATCAATGAACTTCTTAGTAAACTCTTCACCATTCGCAGGAAGAAGTGGTAAATTTCTAACAAATAGACACATCAAAGAAAGATTAGATAGAGAGTTAGAAACAAATGTAGGACTAAAAGTAGAAGAACTAAAAGACAGTGATGGTTATAAAGTCTCAGGAAGAGGAGAACTACATCTATCAATACTACTAGAAAATATGAGAAGAGAAGGATATGAACTTTCAGTATCAAAACCAGAAGTATTACTAAAAGAAATAGACGGAGTAAAATGTGAACCATTCGAAGAAGTGCTAATAAACTGTCCAAATGAATATGCTGGAACAATAATAAATGACCTGAATGAAAGAAAAGGAATAATGAATTTAGTAACAAATGATGATAATTATACAAAACTATCATTCCTAGTACCAACAAGAGCCCTTATAGGTTATAGAAGCAACTTTATAACAAATACAAAAGGGGAAGGAATTATGGTAAGAAGTTTTGATAGTTATAAACCATATGTAGGTCCAGTAAAAAGAAGAAAAAATGGTGTACTAGTCTCAATGGAAGATGGAAAAACAATGGCTTATTCACTATATAATCTAAGTGATAGAGGAACAATGTTAGTAGGACCATCCGTAGATGTATACAAAGGAATGATAATAGGTATCCATAATAGAGACAATGATCTAAACGTAAATCCATGTAAAAACAAACAATTAACCAACACAAGAGCCGCAGGATCAGATGATGCCTTAACACTAATAAAACCAAAAATATTCACTCTAGAAGAAGCTCTAGAATTCATAGAAGACGATGAACTAGTAGAAATAACACCAGATAGTATAAGACTAAGAAAAAAAATATTAGACGATAAAGAAAGATATAGACAAAGAAACAATTAAGTCTATATCTTTTTTTCATTCTTTTCCAAATTTCGACACTTTTCTATCACATAACTATTCTATACTTAAATCATGAAAGGAGGAATGAGTATAAGAAAAATAAACAAACAAAAGAAAGGAGAATGCGAATGAACTTAAAACTAATAGGTTCAGATTGTAGTAATGGAATAAAAATATTAAAAAACTTAAAAAAGGTAGAAAGAGAATTAGAATGCTCTTTAAAAATAAATGAAGTTTCTAAAAAAAATAACAAACAGAAACATATTGTTATACCTACACTAATACTTAACGATGAAATAATATCCGAAGGAAGAGTTATTTCAGATAGAGAGCTAAAAAATATTTTGAAGCCTCTTTTACCCCAATCTAGTTAAGGAGCTTTACGCTCCTTTAACTTTTTTTCAAAAAAATTTCATAAATATAACAAAAAATTATAATATTTGATATATAATATTAGTAGTGTAAGGAGAAAGATTTATGAAAAAAGAAGTTAAAGATGAAGAAATAGAAAATAATAATAAACCTAAAGAAGAAAACATAACAGAAAACAAAGAACAAGAACATGTAACACAAAAACCAAATAAAGAAAAAAGATGTATAAAATGCAACAACCTTTTGTCAGAAGATGATAAGTTCTGTTTCATATGTGGGACAAATCAAGAAACAAAAAGAATGCCGAAGGAAAAAATAAAAACACCGTCCAATAAAAATATGAAGTCACTTATTATTTTAATAGTAATTATCATAATAGGAATTTGGGCTACATTGTTTCTAATAAGCTATCTTGACAATAGTCAAAACAACATCAATACAAGTAATAAAAATGTAACAGTAGATGATACAGGAATAGCAGATGCCGTAGAAAAAGTATATGACTCAGTCGTAGTAGTAGAAAATTATGTAAATGGAAGTTTATACGCAACCGGCTCAGGATTCGTATACAAAACAGATAATAGCTATGGTTACATCTTAACAAATAGTCATGTTATAACAAATGCAACATCAATAAAACTAGGATTTACAAACGATAAAAAAGCAGAGGCTGAAATAGTAGGAACAGATGAGTATTCAGATGTTGCAGTCTTAAAAGTTGCTAAAAAATATATTGTTCAAGTAGCAGAAATAGGAAATAATAACAAAATGAGAGTCGGGGATACAACATTTGCCGTAGGAACACCACTAGATGCTAAAGCATACTCTTGGTCAGTAACAAGAGGAATTCTTTCAGGAAAAAACAGAGTAGTATCAAGTGGAAGTAGTTACATGACAGTTCTTCAAACTGATACACCAATAAACTCAGGAAACAGCGGCGGACCACTTTGTAATGCTAATGGAGAAGTAATAGGAATAACTAATATGAAATTAGCTTCAGATCAAATAGAAGGAATGGGCTTCGCTATTCCAATAGAAACTGCCACAACATATGCTGATAGTTTCATAAAAGGAAAAGATGTAAGAAGACCATATATAGGAGTCTCAATTTATGATGGAAGCACATCATTCTTTGGCGGAGACAAAAATGTAATAATAGAAAGTGTAGAAAAAAATTCACCCGCAGAAAAAGCAGGAATTAAAGCCGGAGATATAGTAAAAGAAATAGATGGTGAATCAGTAGAAAACTCTTCATACTTTAAATACAAATTATATAATCATAAAGTCGGGGATACAGTAAAAATAAAAGTAGAAAGAAATGGTAAAGAAAAAACATTTAAAATAAAACTAACTACAAATGCAAAAAATGCATAAAAACGAGGTGATTATAATAAAGATAAATTATGAAAAATTAAAAGAAATAACTAAAATATTGTTAAATAATTTAAAATCCGAAGTATTAAAAAGAAAGCAAAAAGAAGAAAAAATAGCACTTTTCTACATAGATATAAACAATAAAAAGTACTATTATTCATACAATATTTTAGAAGACAATTTAGAAGAAGTCTATGATAGTTATAAAGTAGTAAATTATAAAAAAGCTGAAAGACTTCTTACAAACCAAATGAACGAAAGTTAAGCACACTAGTGCTTTTTTTATTTTGATATGATATACTTAAATAGGTGATATTATGAGTAAATTAATACCAAACATGTATGCAAAAGATATATTCAAGATAAATTATAAAAAATTAAAAGAAAAAAACATAAAAGTTTTATTATTTGATTTTGACAACACAATAATAGAAAAAGGAAATAATAAACCACCAAAAGAGTTAAAAGAACTAATATCAAAAATAAAAAAAGATTTTGCTATCTATGTAGTATCAAATAGTTTGAACAATAAAAAACTAGAAAAAGTCTGCAGAGAGTTAAAAATTCCATACATAGGTAATGCTAGAAAACCATCAAAAACAGGGTATAAAAAACTAAAATTAGAAGAAATAAAAGAAAACCAAATAGCTATGATTGGAGATCAATTAATAACAGATGTATTGGGAGCAAATAGAATGGGTTACTATTCCGTATTAATAGATCCAATAACAAATAATGAACATATATGGACTAAAGTAAATAGAAAATTAGAAAATCAAATACTAAAAAAACATAAACAAGAAATTGAAAGAGGTAAATATTATGATTAAATACTGTAAAGGATGTGGAGTAAGACTACAAGATAATAATGTCTTACTAGAAGGATATACCAATAATTTAAGTAAAGATTTATGTAAAAGATGTTTTAGATTAAAAAACTATGGTGAATATGAAATAGTAACAAAATCAAATGATGAATACATAGAAATAATAAAGGACATAGGAAAAACAAAATCATTAGTCCTTTATGTAATAGACTTAATCTCATTACCAAAAAATATAACCAAAATAAAAGAATACTTAAAAAATAATAAAGTAATATTAGTCCTAAATAAAAAAGACATGTTACCACTTTCAGTAACGGATAAAAAAATATTAGACTACATAACAGAAAACTTCGAAGATGTATTTATAGATAAAATTGTAATAAGTGCTAATAAAAACTACAACTTAGATAAATTAATGAAACTAATTAAAAAACACCGAGTATACAAAAACGTATACGTAGTAGGAAACACAAACGCAGGAAAAAGCACATTAATAAACAAACTAATAGAAAACTATTCCATAGATAAATCATTAATAACAATATCAAGTATGCCATCAACAACACTAGATGAAATAAAAATACCATTTAAAGACTTTTATTTAATTGATACCCCAGGATTAGTAGATAGACATAATATAATAAATTATATAGATAATAACAATATCAAAAAACTATCATCAAAAAAAGAAATAAAACCAAAAACATATCAAATAAAAAAAGGACAAGCTCTTATATTTGAAAACTTCTTAAGAATAGACTACATAGAAGGAGAAAAAAATAGTTTCACAGTATTTGCATCAAACAATGTAAACGTAAAAAGAATAAATGGAAAAAGACATAACACATTACAAGAATTATCAAGAAAAGAAATAGATTTAAAATATCATGAAGACATAGTAATAAATGGATTTGGTTTCATAAAAACAGTACTAGAAGGAAAAACATATATATATGTAGATAAAGATGTAGAAGTATTTACAAGAAAATCAATGATATAAAACAAAATAAAAATACTAAAATAATCATAATAAAAAAAGCCATTATTTTTGGCTTTTTTTAGTTATCTTACTAAGATCAATACCATTACTCTCAATAGCTCTAAGCACTTCAATAGGAAGAGTAAAAATAATAGTATTAGATTGATCAGAAGAAATATCATTGATTGTAGATAGAGTTCTTAAATGAAGAGCACCACTAGAACCAGCCATAGTTTCAGCAGCTAAAGCTAAATTTTTTGAAGCTTCAACTTCACCAACTGATTTAGTAATAACAGCTTGTTTTTCTCTTTCAGCTTCAGCAACTCTAGCAATAACTCTTTTCATTTCCTCAGGAAGAGAAACATCCTTAAGTTCAACATTTTCAACTTTAATTCCCCATGGATCAGTAGCCTTATCAATAATATTGCAAATTTCTTCAGACAACTTATCTCTTTCACTTAAAAGTTCATCCAAAGAAACAGAACCAACAACATTTCTCATAGTAGTTTGGGCAAGTTGTGACACAGCATAAAAGAAGTTTTCAACTTCCAAAACACTCTTAGAAGCATCAAATACTTTGTAATAAATAACGGCATTAATCTTTACTGATACATTATCCTTAGTAATAGCTTCTTGTTCAGGAACATCTACAGCCTTAGTTCTAATATCAACCTTCTTATAAGATTGAAAAATAGGAATAACAATTCTCCAACCAGGTTCCATTATCTTAGTAAATTTACCAAGACAAAACTTAATCCCTCTCTCATACTGATTAATTTGCTTAATAGATGCTAGCAAAATAACTACAACTACAATAACAAGTATTATACCTATATCCATAAACATACCTCCTTAAAGAAATTATATCACAAAAAAAGAAAAAAATTATTTTTTTCTCAAAATTCTAATAAAACTAGTAAGGTTTTCTCTATAATCTATAACATCATATCCATATAACAAAATACCATCAACATATTTTTTCTTTACTCTCAATATAATGCTTTCTCGCTTACTCTAAATTTTCTTTTAAAAACGAAATAGATTAACTAATCTATTTCTTGGTAAGTTTACTATAGTATAGCTCATCCCTCACATCATTTGCCGCAATAATATAACACAAATATACAATTTTTCCAAGTAAAACCCCTAAATATATGATAAAATTATCTTAAGGAGGAAACTAATATGTATACACCACTTTATATAAAAACAGATTATAGTTTATTATCAAGTCTAATCAAAATAGATGATCTAGTAGAAAATCTAAAAAAGAAAAAATTAACATCATGCGCCATAGTAGATGACAACCTATACGGAACCATGGAAATATTTCATAAGTTAAAAAAAGAAAATATAAAACCAATAATAGGACTAGATCTAAAACAAATACTTTTATATGCTAAAACATCCGAAGGATACTATAATTTAGTAAAAATAGAAACGCAAAAAAACAAAAACAACTTAACCCAAGAGTATATAAAAAATCATAACAAAGGCCTTATCTTAATATGTTTTGATAAAAATATATATGGTGAGTACAAAGATATATTTAACGATATTTACATAGGAGTAACAAATAAAAAAGAAGAAGAATTATATAAAGATTTAGAAACAGTCTTCATAAATAAAACATTATACTTAGAACAAGCCCTATATAAATATTTACCATATATATTTATGATAAGAGATGGAAAAACAATAAGTGATGGACTAGAATTTAAATATCAAAACAATTATTTGTATACAAGTGATGAAGTAATAACAAAAGTAAGCTCAAAGTCCATAAATAACACCTTAAAAATATCAGATGAATGCAACATATCATTCAAAAAAGAACTATTTATGCCAAAATATAATACAGAAAACCCAAAAGAATTCTTAAAAGAACTTAGTATGAAAGGACTATATAGAAGATTAAACGGTAACATAACAGAAAACTATAAAACAAGACTAGAATATGAATTAGATATAATATTAAAAATGCACTTTGAAGATTATTTTCTAGTAGTATATGATTATATAAAATATGCCAAACAAAATGGTATCTTAGTAGGACCAGGAAGAGGTTCCGCCGCCGGATCTTTAGTATCATATTGTTTAGGAATAACAGATGTAGATCCAATAAAATATAATTTATTATTCGAAAGATTCTTAAATCCTGAAAGAATAACAATGCCAGATATAGATACAGATTTTCCAGACACCAAAAGAGGCAAAGTGATAGAATATGTAAAACAAAAATATGGAGAAAACAACGTCGCTGGAATAATAACATTTGGAACTTTAGGAGGAAGAGCCTCAGTAAGAGATGTAGGAAGAGTCCTAATGATATCACCAAAATATATAGATATAATATGTAAAAAAATTCCCTTTAAAGGAACATTAAAACAGTTAAAACATAGTGATAAAGAAATAAACATGATGATAGAAAATGATGACAAACTAAAGCTTTTATATAATATAGTAAATTTAATCGAAGGTAACAAAAGACACACAAGTATTCATGCCGCTGGAATAGTAATAAGTTATAAACCATTAGATGAAGTAATTCCAATAAAACCAAGTGAAGATATAAATCTAACAGAATACACAATGGACTATTTAGAAGAACTAGGACTAATAAAAATGGACTTCCTAGGAATAAAAAACCTATCAATAATAGATAATGTAATAAAAAATATTAATCAAAAAACACAAAAGCAACTAGATTTTAACAAAATTCCATTCGACGATCCTAAAGTAATGAAACTATTCGAAGAAGGAGAAACAACAGGAATATTCCAGTTTGAATCCGAAGGAATGAAAAGATTCTTAAAAGACTTAAAACCAAAAAACTTCATAGATCTTTGTAATGCCATAGCACTATTTAGACCAGGACCAGCATCAAACATCCCTTCATTTATAAAAAGAAAAGAAGGAAAAGAAAAAATAGAGTATATAGATGAGTCATTGAAACCTATTCTAAAAGAAACATATGGAATAATAGTATATCAAGAACAAATAATGCTAATAGCCCAAAACTTCGCTGGATATACCTTAGCAGAAGCAGATCTTCTAAGAAGAGCAATGAGTAAAAAGAAATATGAAATATTAAAAAATGAAGAGACAAGATTCATAGAAAAATCAATAAAAAACAATAAAACAAAAGAAAAATCAAAAGAATTATTTGATTTAATATTAGCCTTCGCTGGATACGGATTTAACAAAAGTCACTCAGTATCATATTCCATAGTAGCATATAAAATGGCTTATCTAAAATACTATTTTCCAAAAGAATTTTATGCCAATCTTTTATCAAGTGTAATAGGTAGTGAAGAAAAAACAAAAGAATATATAAACGAAATAAAAAAACTAGGAATAAAACTTCTTCCACCAGATATCAACCTAAGTAATGATACAGAATTCACATATAAAGATAATGCTATAGTTTTCCCATTAAATGCTATAAGAAATGTCGGAGGAATAATATCAAATTACATAATAGAAGAAAGAACAACACCATATAAAGATATATATGACTTTCTAAAAAGAACATCAAAGAAAACAAACAATAAAAAAATATTAGAATCATTAATCTATTCTCATGCCTTTGATAGTTTCTATAACATAAATACGCTAATATCAAACTTAGATAATATATTAAACTACATAGAGCTATCATCCGGACTAGAAGAAAACATAATACCAAAACCAGAAATAGAAATAAAACAAGAACTACCAATAGAAGATATATTAAACAAAGAAAAAGAAATATTTGGTTTCTACTTAACAAGTCATAAAACAGAAAAATATAAACTAAACAATCCAGGTATAACAGACATATATAATATAAAAGATAAATTAAATCAAAGAATAACAGTAATAGTATCAATAGATAAAATAAAAGAAATAGTAACAAAGAAAAACGACGTAATGTGTTTCATAACAGCATCAGATAACACAGGAACTACAACTTTAATAGTATTTCCAGATCTCTACAAAGAAAACAATAACTTCAAGAAAAATGAAATCCTAAAAGTAAAAGGAAAAGTAGAAAGAAGATTTAATGAATATCAAATAATATGTAATGAGATAGAAAGATAAGAATAAACATTAATCATTATAATAGTATTTATTGCTAGATAACAAAAACCAAAGATGATATACAAAGTATCATCTTTTCTTATAAAACTTTATAGCTTTTTATAAAAAAACCTAGGTCATTTTGTCATTTTACACTAATTATATATATGAGGAGGGTAAAATGAATAAAAGTTATGACTATGTACTTCAACAAAGTTACACAGATTGTGGAATAGCAAGTATAATGACAGTTCTTATGTATTATGGAATAAAACCATCCAGAGAAGCAATATTAAGTAAAGTAAAACAAAAAGACTGTGGTTATGCAGCATATGATTTAATAAAAATAAGTAAGTGTTATGGAATAAATGCTTATGGTGTAAGATCTCAACTAGAAAACATAGATAAGCTACCAGCTATAGCACACACAATAAAAAATGAAAACATGTTTCACTTTATAGTAATATTAGAAATAAATAAAAAGAAACAAACAATAAAAGTAATGGATCCAGAGGATGGCATAAAAACACTTTCATTTGAAAAGTTCCATAATATAACAACAGATATATTTCTTATATTCGAAGGAAAAAAGAAAAAGAAAACAAAAAGTAAAAGATTCAAAGCAGAAATATTAGCCATAACAAAAGAACATAAAAAAATAATTATAAAAACAGTTATCTTATCCATATTTTGTGTACTTTTATCACTAATATTTAACTATTATTTAAAAACAGTACTAGTTTATTACAAAAACGCGTCATATCTAATCGTAATAACAGTCTCATTCATCACCTTAATAATTATAAAAAATATATTGTACTATTTAAAAAATAAACTAGTATTAAAGTTGAATATAAAAATTGACCATGATACCACAAAAAAAGTAATAAGTCATATATTTAACCTTCCTTACAAATACTTCATCACAAAAAAATCCGGAGAACTATTAACCCTAGTCGAGGATATAGAAAATTTTAAGGAAGTAATAACAAAAGTATTTATATTATCATCCGTAGATTTAATACTAATAATAGTAATAATTATCTACACATCTATTCTGAATATATACATAGGACTATACTTAGCACTAGTATTATTAATACTATATATAATAACAAAAAAATATCAATATATATTTAATGATGCATTTATAAAATATAAACAAAGTAAAATAAAATATACCTCTTTAATTCTGAGTCATATTACATCGTTTGAAACAATAAAAAACTTAAATATAAGTAAAAAAATTACAACTCTATTAGATCAAAACTATAATGAATCATTAAAACAAGAAAAAATATATAATACAAAAAACTATAATTATAATTTCCTGATATCTTTTTTAACAGATGCTTCTTATATAATATATATAATGTTTTCTATATTAATAATAATAAAAACAAACATGAATTATTTAGACATAGTACTATATTCATCAATATTTTATCTTATAATAGGATTACTAAATAATATAACAGAAAGCATCGTATTATATAAAGTATATGAAACCTCTATAGATAGAGTCCTAGATTGCTTAGACGTAAAAGAAGAAGTACAAGAAAAAACAAACTTTTCATCAATAAATAAGATAAATTATAAAAATATATCTTATAAAACAAATAATAAATATTTACTAAAAGACATAAGTCTTGAAATAAAAAAAGGAGATATTATATATCTAACTGGAGAATCTGGTCTAGGTAAATCAACTATGATGAAATTATTACTAAAGTATTATAATAGTGAAAAAGGAAATATTTTAATAGATAATATAAATATTAAAGACCTAAATATATCTTTTTTAAGAGACAATATAACATATATAAGTCAAAATGAAACACTTTTTCAAGGAACAATAAAAGATAATTTAGAACTTATAACAAAAGATCAAGAAAAAATAAAAGAAATAGCCAAGATAACACAATTAGATGAATTTCTATCCCAAAAAAATATTAATTTAAACTATGTAATAGAAGAATCCGGATCAAATATAAGTGGAGGAGAAAGAAAAAAAATAATCCTAGCAAGAGGTCTCTTACACTTTAAAGATGTCCTAATACTAGATGAAGTATTTAATGAAATATCAATTTCCGAAGAAGGACAAATATTAAAAAATATAATATCAAAGTATAAAAACAAAATAATTATAGTAATATCACACAGAAATAGTAATAAAAATTTATTTAACAAAAAATTTGAATTAAAAGGAGATGGTAAGCTTTATGAAATTAACTAATAAAGAATTAAAACAAATAACAGGTGGAATATCAGTGTGGGCAATAATTGCAGGAATAGCAGGATTAATATTTGGATTTGGAGCAGTAGATGGATATGTTAGACCAGTTAAATGTAGAAAATAAATTAACAAAACAAGAACTACAATCAGTAATAGGCGGAGCAAGATTCTCAGGAACAGTCATTAATGCCTTCACCGCAGCATTTAAAGCCCTATACAGCATGGGACAAAACCTAGGCACAGGAATAAGAAGAATAAGAAAAAAGAACCTATGCAGTTTATAAAAGAATTAAACAAAAGAAATATAGCAAAAATTATATTACTAATAGTATCAATACCTATAATTGTAAAAGTATTATATTTCATAAATATATTAGGAATAGTATTTGGAAGTTACCTAAGAGAAATATCAAATTGTATATAAGACTAGCAAAAGCTAGTCTTTTTTTACATAAAAAAAACATATTCTTATATAAAGGAGAAATTATATGTTTAAAGAATTAAATGACTTTATAAGAGATACAACCTTAAGAATAATAATATATAAGAATAAAATAAATATAAACAATTATAAAGAAATTCTAATATTTGAAGACAATAACATAACTATAAAGACAAACGAAAACATAATAGAAATAAAAGGAGAAAATCTAATAATAACAAAATTAGAAAAACATGAATTATTAGTACAAGGAAAAATAAATAAAATAGAATTTAGGTGATAAAATGATAAACTACTTCTGGATAGAAATAAAAGGAAAAAATCCTAAAAGATTCTTAATGGAACTAATAAAACAAAAAATATGTATAGAAACAGTAAAATATAAACAAAAAAGCATTTATTTAAAAGTATCATATACCGAATATCAGAAAATAAAAAAATTAAAAACTATTTATGAAATAAATATAATAAAGACAGTAGGAAAACAAAGAGCAATAAATATAATAAAAAAATATAAAACACAAATATTATCACTTATGTTAAGTATAGTACTATGCGTAATACTATCAAAACTAATCCTAGTAATAAACATAGATACAGAAAACAAACAAATAAAACAAATAATAAAAGATACTCTTACAGAAAACAATATAACCCTTTATTCAAAACAAAAAAGCTACAAAGAATTAAACAAAATTTCAAAAACAATAAAACAAAACAATATAAATAAAATAGAGTGGGTAGAACTATCTAGAAAAGGTACAATATTAAACATAAAAGTAATAGAAAGAGTAGTAAATGATAATACAAAAGATAATAGTTATAAAGACATAGTAGCAAGTAAAAATGGTTATATAAAAAAAATATATTCAAGAAAAGGACAATTATTAAAAAACATAGATGATTACGTAAAAAAAGGAGACATAATCATAAGTGGTAATATTTATAGAAACGAAGAAGTAATAGAAAAAGTAAAAGCTGAAGGAAAAGTATATGCAGAAGTATGGTATATTATAAAACTAAATGAGAGTCTAACTCATCAAAAACTAGAAAAAGAAGAAGAAGGAACAAAAAGATTAATATTAAAAACAAATAACAAAGAAATAACATTATTTAAAATAAAGAAAAAAGTAAAAACAGAAAAACAAAAACAATTATTTAAAGGAGCTACTTGCAACATCATAATAACAGAACAACAAAACCAAAAACAGATAAAAGAAAAATATAATACCAATACATTAACAAACATCCTCTTAAAAAAAGCAGAAAAAGCCCTTAAAAAAACTCTGCAACAAGATGAATACATAATTAAACAAAAAACTTTGAAAAAATATACTAAAAATGATAAAATGTATATAGAAGTTTTTTTCAAAACATATGAGAACATAGCACAAGAAACAGAGCTTCATCAAATAAATAGTACAGAAAAAGAGGAATAGTAATATGATAGAAGGATTTAAAGCTCAAATATTATCACTACTAAGTTTTTCATGGCCAATGATAACAATAGGAATAATTATAGCAGTACTATTAAGAACAACATATCTTTTAGTAAATAAAGAAAAATTAGTATTACATGAAGAATTATTCAAATTATGTTTTATAATATATATACTATGTCTATTCTATGCAGTAACATTCCAAGATGTAAGCTGGTCATCACACAACTATATACCATTTAAAGAAATATTAAGATACGACTTTGGAAGTGGACTATTTTATAAAAATGTATTTGGAAACATGTTATTATTTATGCCATACGGTATATTCATAGCAAAATATGTAAAACTAAAAAATCCCATAATAGTAGGAATAATAGCATTTATAACATCCCTATCAATAGAAGTAATACAGTTTTTAATAGGAAGAGTATTTGATGTAGATGATATAATTCTAAATGTACTAGGATGCTTAATAGGATTCTTTATATATAACTTATTCAAAAAATTTAACAGTAAATTACCAAATTTATTCCATAAAGATTTATTCTGGGATATAATAGCAGTAATAGTACTAGGAGGTTTAGTATGGTTCTTAATTCCTTAAATAAGTATAAAATATATAACACAACTAAAGAAGACATAACAAAAGAAATAAAAAGCATGAAAAAGTATATCAACAAATGTCTAAAATTAGAACACGTAAAAAGTGCAAGCTTCAGTATCATAATAATAGATAATAAACAAATAAAAGAAATAAATACAAAATATAGAAACATAGAAAAAGAAACAGATGTAATAAGCTTTGCCCTAGAAGACGAAAAAGAAGAAAACTTTTTCCTAAACAAAAGACTACTAGGAGATATATATATATCACTAGAAAAAGCAAAACAGCAGAGCAAAGAATATGGACACTCACTAGAAAGAGAACTATCATTTTTAAGTGTACATGGTCTATTACATCTATTAGGATATGATCACATGAAAAAAGAAGATGAAAAAATAATGTTTGAAAAACAGGAGATGATATTAGATGGAAAACAAAGATAAAGAAATGTTCATAAAAAACAAAAAAAGTTTTAAAAGATTTACAAAATCATTTGGTTATGCCGAAGAAGGAATAAGATATGCCTTTTATCATGAACAAAATATAATAGTAATGTTTATAGCAGGAATAATAGCAATAGTACTAGGAATAGTATTTAATATAAGTTATTTAGAAAGATTAGTTTTAATATTATTAATAGGAATGGTTCTAGCATTAGAACTATTAAACACAGCAATAGAAGCAGTCGTAGACCTACATGATGGAGAAAAAAGAAGTCACTATGGAAAAGTAGCAAAAGATTGTGCAAGTGGAGCAGTAGCAATAGCTTCAATATTTGCCTTCATAGTAGGACTAATAGTATTTATACCACATATAGTAAGATTATTTTAAGGAGAAGGAACAATGATAGAAAAATTAAAAGAAAATCTAAAAAACTCATATGCACCATATTCAAACTTTCACGTATCAGCAATTCTAAAAACAAGAGATGACAAAGAGTATAAAGGAGTAAACATAGAAAATGCTTCATTCGGCGCCACAATATGTGCTGAAAGAGTAGCAATAACCAAAGCACTAAGCGAAGGAGAAAACCCAAAAAACTTCAAGGAAATACATATAATGTGTGATAGCGAAGATAAAGGAATGCCATGTTTTTTATGTAGACAAGTATTTGTAGAATTCTTCGAAAAAGACGTAAAAATATTCGTCTATAATAATAAAGGAGAACAATCAGTCTTCACTCTAGAAGAAGTATGCCCATATCCCTTTTCAAAAGAGGACATAAAATGAAAAGCGGATTTGTAAGCATAGTAGGAAGACCAAACGTCGGAAAAAGTACACTACTAAACAAACTAATAAACAAAAAACTAGCAATTACTTCAGACAAAGCAGGAACCACTAGAAACAACATATATGGAATATATAATGAAAAAGATACCCAAATAATATTTATAGACACACCAGGTATAGGAAGAGCCCAAGACAAGCTAGGCGAAGCATTAAATAAAAAAGCCTATCTATCACTAGAAAATGATTTAGTACTATTTCTAGTAGATATAGCAAGTGGCTTTGGTAAAAACGATGAAAAAATACTAGAAAGACTAAAAAAAGAAAACAAAGAAGTAATATTAGTATTAAATAAAATAGATAAAATATCCAAAGAAAAACTATTCGAAGAAATATTAAAATTAAAAGATTTATATGACTTCAAAGAAATAGTACCCATCTCAGGACTAAAAGGTAAAAACACAGAAGAACTAATAAAAGCAATAAAAAACCATCTAAAAGATAATATAAAATACTTTGATGATGATATAATAACCAATACAGACGAAACATTCATGATCGGAGAAATAATAAGAGAAAAAGTACTAAATTTAACAAAAGAAGAAGTTCCACACTCAGTAACATGTATAGTAGAAAATATAGAGTTCAAAAAGAAAGTAGTAAACATAAATGGATTAATCATAGTAGATAGAAAAAATCTAAAAAAAATAATAATAGGAAAAAATGGTTCCATGTTAAAGAAAATAGGAACACTTGCAAGAAAAGACATAGAAGAGTACTTAAAGATGAAAGTATACTTAGAATTATATGTCAAAACAATAGAAAACTGGAAAAATAAAGAAGAAATATTCGATTATTTAAAAATAACTGAAAAAGATTTATAAAAAAGTATCACTATATAAATAGGTGATATTATGAAAGATAAAATATGGAATTTATTTAAATTAACTGGAGATATAAAATATTATATGTTATACAAAGAAATGGAGATAGTAAGTAAAAGTGCAGACATTGAAAGTAAAAGGAATAGTAATAACTGATACAAATTATAGTGAGTCAAGCAAAGTATTAAATATAATGACTAAAGAGAAAAGTTTAATAGGAGTAATTTCAAAAGGATGTAGAAACTATAAATCAAAACTAAGAAGCACATCATCAAAACTAACATATGGTTACTTTTATATAAACTATAAAGAAAACTCACTATCAAACCTATTAGAAGTAGATATAATAGACGAACTAAAAACCATCAAAACAGATTTAAAAAAAATAGGTTACACAACATACTTAGTAGACTTGGCAAGACAAGTAATGAAACAAAATGATAATGATAAAATATTTGATATCTTAGAAGCATCTTTATTAAAAATAGAAAAAGGTTTTGATCCATCACTAATAACAAACATAGCAGAATTAAAATATCTCTCATATCTAGGAGTAAAACCAATACTTGATAAATGCAGTACATGTGGAAATACTAAAGACATAGTAACAGTAAATAGTGATGCCGGAGGATATATATGTAAAAACTGTTATACAAATGAGTACATAACAGATGAAAAAACATTAAAACTACTAAGAATGTTTGATTTTCTAGACATATCAAAAATAAAAGAACTAAATATCCTAGATAAAAATAAGAAAGAAATAAATAAATTTTTAAAAGATTACTACACAAAGTACACAGGATTATACCTAAAATCAAAGGACTTTTTAAGTCAAATCAAGTAAAATATAAAAATATTCTTGTATTTTAAATAAATATAGTGTATAATTTATAAAGCAAGTGACTTCTAGTCAAGTATATAGAAAAAGGAGTGATAATATGGCAGTTCCTGCAAGAAAAGTTTCAAAAACTAGTCAAAGAACTCGTAGAGCACACATGGCTTTAACAGCAAAAAATACAACTGTATGTCCAAACTGTGGTGCTACTATTAAATCACATAGAGTTTGCAAAGAATGTGGATACTACAAAAATACTGCAATAATAAAAGATAAAAATGAAGAAGTAGTA
Source organism: uncultured Bacilli bacterium (assembly GCA_934101575.1). GTDB lineage: Bacteria > Bacillota_I > Bacilli_A > RF39 > UBA660 > UMGS1449. The sequence goes on along the minus strand of CAKORJ010000001.1, from coordinate 397,186 downwards.
GAAACAAAAGAAAATAAAAAAACAAAAAAAGAAACTAAAAAAGAAGAAAAATAGTAAGTCATATGTAGTGGCTTATTTTTTTATCAATGAAAGGAGTAACCATAATGGCAAATCTAATTGTAATATCTGGTCCTCAAGCTGTAGGAAAAATGACAGTAGCACAATCATTAAAAGAAAAAATTAATTATCAATTAATGACTAATCATGATAGTATCGAAGTATCAATAAAAATTTTTAAAAGTGGTACTACAGCACAAAAAAATCTAAATAAACTAATAAGAGAAAATGTTTTTAACTTAGCTATAGAAAACAATATAAATATGATATTCACCTTCGTAACAGCATTTGATAATCAAAAAGATATAGAATATTTAAACAATTTAAAAACAAAATTTGAAAACTCTGGAGGAAACTTCTATTTTGTAGAACTAAAAGCAAGTATAGAAGCCAGATTAAAAAGAAATATAACACCACATAGGTTAAAGCAAAAACCCTCAAAAAACAATATAGAATGGAGTAATAATGAACTAATATCCTCATCCAAAGAACATAAGTTAAATACAGAAACAAAAGAAACAATCTTCCCTAATCATATTAAAATAAATAATGAAAATCTAACTCCAGAAGAAGTAACAAATATAATATTAAAAAAATTCAAATTTCAAACCAAATAAGTCATATGTAGTGGCTTATTTTTTTGACTGTAAAACAATAATATGTTAAAATACCTAGAAAAAGGAGAGACATATGAAAACATTATCAAATAGGGAAAAAGAATGGTTAGAAGAAACAAAAACACTCACAAATGAAATAAAAAAAATCTATGAAAACTTATATAAAGAAGAAATCTCAAATAGAAAAAATAAAAAAATATATAAGGAAAACTTAGAATTATTAAAAACATTAATAGGTATAGAACTAAATCAATATAGTAAAGACAGGATAACAGAACAAGAACTAAGTAATATCTTAGAAAAAGTAAAAGAAGATGACTCTATTCAAAAAAGAATGTTAAAACAAATAAAAGAAAAAGCAGAAAATTATAAATACCTAACCCAAGTAGAAGAATTAACAGATGAAGATAGAGCATTATTTGCCATGATAGGATATGACAGCGATATAGAAATATATAATCTAATCCAAAATAATATATATTTAAAAAGAAACTTAACAAAAATCTTATCCGAAGAACAAAAATTATTATCACTATATTATCTAGATCAAGAATCAAAACAAAAGAAAAGTGACAAAGTTACAAAATATATAACAAAAACAAAGTATAAATATTGTGACGAAGATCTATTAGATAGAAGACTCTTATCAAGTACATTTACTATAGAAGAACCAGATTTAGTCTCAATTAAAGAAATAAGCTCACTTCTAAAAAGAAATGAATTCGAAGTAATAACAACCAAAGAAGAAATTCTTCAAAGAAAAATAGAAAGTCTAATAATAGCTATATTAGATACACCAGATTACTATTATGACGAAATAGAACCACATCTTCTAATGCTAAGACTAAATAGTTTATTAAAAGCAGCAATATCTTTATCAGAACAAGAAACAAAACAAATAGCATATCACGAAACATTACGTTTTCTTAACAGCAAAACTTATCATCAAAATCATAATACAAATAACATATCTAAAAGTTTAGTATTAAATACAATAAAAGAAGAAATAAAAGAAAAAGTAAAACAAACAAAACAGTTCTCAAAAACATTAAACTAATTCATTAACACATTTATAATAAGTACAAGGAAAAATAAAATTGAAAGAAAAAGTAGATAGTTTAATAAAAAAATAGATAAACAAATAGAAAAATATAAAAAAAAGACTTGAAAACATAAAAAAGCTATGGTATGATTACAATGCCTATATTTTTCTGGCGATGTAGCTCAGCTGGCTAGAGCGTCCGGTTCATACCCGGAAGGTCGGGGGTTCGATCCCCTCCGTCGCTACCAATATTGATTATAAAACTCTTGATATATAAGGGTTTCTTTTTTTATTACTCCAAAAATTACTCCGATGATATACAAGGGTTTTATTATGTAATAATATTTCAACACACACATAAACACAAAGTAACAAACCTCTTTTACGTAAACCAAAAAATAAAGTCGTCAAACATTAACCAATAAAGTAAAATTGTGTTATATTAAAATAAAGGAGGAGTACTAAGTGAAAACAAATAAAAGCAGTAAAACTAAAACAATTATAATAGTAATACTTATAATACTACTAGCAATATCATTATGTTATATAATGTATCAAAAACAAAATAATAAAGAATCACAAAAAGAAAATAAAGTACAAGAACAAATAGAGAATCAAACAATTTTAACTGAAGGAAATAACTTCGATTTAAATGGAATTCCTTGTGTAAGTGAAACCTCAACATGTACAAAAAAAATAGGAGTATCTTACAATAACAAAAATCACAGTATAAAAATAAAATATCAATTAACTAAAAATGAAAACAATGAAGATGAATACGTAAACTATTATGACGGAAAATATTATCTTTATATAGACAATAAATTAGTAGATACTCTAGACGGAGGAACTACAGAACTACAAAAAAATCAAGATCCAAACAACGTAGAATTTGATGGAAAAATATACATATTTAATGGAAAATATCTTGGGTTTTTAAGATCAGAAGTTACATTATTAGAATCAAAAGGATACAATTTAACAATATATAACAACGATAAAAAAATAAACGATGACGTAACAATCAAAGTAGCAGGACAATCTCTATACAATAAAGAAAAAGAAATAAATGTAATTGAAGAATTAGACTTTGATGGCGAAACACTATATTACTATCAAGGAGATTGTGACCTTCAAAAAATAGTATTGTATAGTCTAACCACAGATGGAAACAAAATAACAAAAGACATAACAAAAAGAACTAATCTAGATATAAAACAATCAACAAAAGGAGTAACAGCATGTTACTCATCAAAAGAAAATAAAATAAAGGAGTAAAATTATGGAAGAAAAACAAGTAAAACCAAAAAGTACAGGGAAAACAGTAACAATAATAATTTTAATAGTATTATTATTAGGACTAGGAGGATACACAGCATATGATAAACTAGTTCTAGATAAAAATACAAAAGATAGTCTAGAAAACACCAAAGAAGACCTAGAAATAGCAAATAGAGAAAAGAAAGAAGCAAATGAAAAAATAAAAAAATTAGAAAAAGACAGTGAAGAAGAAAACACACAACAATCAAATAGTATAAGTGTATATTCATATGGGTATATTCATGCTGAATACTCTCACAATGGAGAAATTTATATAGCAGTGTTTAAAGAAACATTTGATGAAAAAGAAGATGAAGATGAAAAATGTGATATATCAAATCTTGTTTTATCAGATGATAAAACTAAAAGTACAGATTGTTATAAAGTCAAAAAATTAAATATTAAAGAAAAAGATATTAATAAAATAATAACAACAAACAATTTTTATACATCAGATCCTCAACAATTTATATATGTAATATATAAAAATGGTTCGGTAACAAGATATAATTTTATGGGAGAACCTCAAATGAAAAGTGAACAAGTTCTAAAAGATTATAAAGTAAAAGATCTAAAAGTATCCTGTAAAGGTGGCTGGGAAAACTGTAAATTTCTAACTTATAAACTAACACTACAAGATGGTACAACAAAAACTGTTAAAGAAAAATAAAATGTAAAACCGACTCAAAAAAGTTGGTTTTTTTCTTAATTTATTCTATAATTAAAAAGGTGATAAAAAATGAATGATACAATAATAAAACAAATATCTTTAGAAGAAAACATAACAGAAAAACAAATAAAAAACACATTAAAACTTCTAGAAGAAGGAAACACTATACCATTTATAGCAAGATATAGAAAAGAAGCCACAAATGGTCTAGACGAAACCAAAATAAAGAAAATAGAAACAGTTTACACATATCAAATAAATCTATTAAAAAGAAAAGAAGACGTAATAAGATTAATAGAAGAAAAAGATATGATGACCGAAGATCTAAAACAAAAAATATTAAACTGTACAAAACTAGTAGAAATAGAAGATCTATATCGTCCATATAAAGAAAAGAAAAAGACAAAAGCTACTACTGCCATAGCAAATGGTTTAGAAGGCCTAGCTAAAATAATTCTTTCTTTTCCACTTAATAAAACTCCAGAAGAACTAGCAAAAACATATAAATGTAAAGTAGAAACAGTAGAAGAAAAGTTAGAAGGAGCATCTTACATAATATCTGAATACATTTCAGATAATGCAAACTATAGAAAATATATAAGAAATTTCATCTTTAAAAATGGAGCACTACAAACAAAACTAAAAAAAGGAAAAGAACAAGAAGATGAAAATAAAGTATATGAAATGTATTATGAGTATGAAGAACAAGTAAAATATATAAAACCACATAGAGTCTTAGCAATAAATAGAGGAGAAAAAGAAGGAATACTAAGTGTAAAAATAAACTTTAATCAAGAACAAATAGAAGATTATTTAAAAACAAAAATGATTAAAAACAAAGATTCATTAGTATGCCCATTAGTAATAGATTCAATAAAAGATAGCTTAAAAAGACTAATAATTCCATCTATAGAAAGAGAAATAAGAAGTGAATTAACAGATGAAGCAAGTAAAACATCAATAGAAAACTTCTCAAGTAATTTAAAAAACTTACTTTTATCTCCACCAATGAAAGAAATAACAGTTCTAGGATTTGATCCAGCCTTTAGAACAGGATGTAAACTAGCAGTACTAGACAAAACAGGAACAGTCTTAGATATAAGTGTAATATATCCTCATGAACCCCAAAATGAAAAAGAAAAAAGTAAACAACATGTACTAAATCTAATAAATAAATACAATATAGATGTAATAGCAATAGGAAATGGTACAGCATCCAGAGAAAGTGAAGTATTCGTATCAGACTTAATTAAAAACACAAATACAAAATATATCATAGTAAACGAAGCGGGAGCAAGTGTTTATTCCGCATCAGATTTAGCAATAAAAGAATTTCCAACTCTAAATGTATCAGAAAGAAGTGCAATATCTATAGGAAGAAGATTACAAGATCCATTATCAGAACTAGTAAAAATAGATCCAAAATCAATAGGAGTAGGATTATATCAACATGATGTAAAACAAAAAGAATTAACAGAAGCCCTAGACTTTGTCGTAGATAGTGTAGTAAACAGTGTCGGAGTAAACATAAACACAGCATCCAAAGCAATTCTATCTCATATATCTGGACTCACATCTAAAACAATAGATAAAATCATAAAACTAAGAGAAAAAAAAGGAAAATATAAAACAAGAGAACAGTTAAAAAAAGAAAACAAATTATCCGATAAAGTATACGAACAAGCAATAGGTTTTATAAGAATAAATGATGGAGAAAATCCATTAGATAAAACAAGTATCCATCCAGAAAGTTATGAAAAAACTTATAAATTATTAGAAATAATAAATTCAAATTTAAATGAATTAGGAACAGAATCATTAAAAGAAAAATTACAAAACATAGATAAAGATAAAATAAAACAAGAACTAGATATAGATATGTATACCCTAGAAGATATAATAAAATCACTCGAAAAACCATTATTAGATCCAAGAGATGAACTAGTAAAACCAACCCTAAAAAGTGATATATTAACAATAGATAATCTAAAAGAAGGAATGATACTAGAAGGAACAGTAAGAAATGTAGTAGACTTTGGAGCATTCATAGATATAGGTTTAAAAAATGATGGATTAATACATATATCTAATCTAAGTAATAATTATGTAAAACACCCAAGTGATATATTATCAGTCGGAGATATAATAAAATGTAAAGTATTAGAAATAAATAAAGATAAAAAGAAAGTAGCACTAACTCTAAAAGATATGTAAACAAAAAGACAAAAACACATATAATTTATTAGGTGAGTGACATGTCATTAGAAAACTTTAAAAAATTTGTAAAAAACAAACCCATATTAGAAAGTTATGTATCAAATAAAGAAAAAACATGGCAAGACTTCTATAATATGTATGAATTATATGGTGAAGATTCAACAGTATGGGAAAAATATTTAACCCAGAGTAAAACAAAAGAAACAGTAACACTAAAAGATATGTTTGGAATGTTTAAAAATATAGATATGACTGAAGTACAAAAACAAGTAAACTCTCTTCAAAAAGGAATAGGATATATAGAAGAATTAGTAAAGTCCAAAGAAAAAGATATTCCAATAAGAAAGTCAAGTTACGAAGCAAGACCTTTATATAAATACTTAGATGATTAATGAATTTAATATTGCAATATAAAATAAAACAAAATCCAAACTATCAAAAGTTTCTAAGAGAAAACTCTAATTGGTATAAATATTTAAATAGAAGTCCTTACTATTTAACAGAGTTTGAAAAAGAAATGAAAGTAACATATAAAATGACTACTAAAGATAAATTAGATAGATTAAGTAATAATCTTGACAGAATATCTCAAATAATTGATATATTTTCCTAAATATATCTTTTTTTTTACAAAAATCTTTGCTATAATTTTAACATAGGTGATAGATATGAATAGTAAAGGTTTTGCTATTACTAGCATGGTATATGCAGCAATAATATTATTATCAATAACGATGTTTACAGTACTAACAATTTTAAGAAGTGAATATAACGATGAACAAAGACAAGTAGAAGATATAAATAATGCTTTAACACAATGTATTGGAAGAGGTGAGTGTTAATGAATAAAAAAGGATTTACATTAATAGAACTAATAGCAGTAGTAGTAATAATGTCAATAATAGCAGTAATAGCAACACCTAATGTAATCAATATGATGGAAACAGGTAATAATAAAAAATATATAAGTGATGCATCAAACTTTATATCAAAAGCAAAATACATGTATAAAAAAGAACAATATAAAGATAAATTTAATAAACCAACTCAAGACGAAGTAACAATAAAATTAAGTGAAATAGTTGGAATAACTGCAGATGAAGAAAAAGATCCACATGGCTATTCATATGATTTAGAAAATAGCACTGTCACTATATATGAACAAGAAGGAGAAACTTTAAAAGAAAGAAAAGCAAAAATATCATTAATTTCGGATAATGGAACAGATTGCTATACAATTGGTGATGTTGAAGAATCAAAATTAACAGTAGACTCAGTAAAACAAGGAACTCTTATAAGTAAAGGACAATGTTCAGTTGGATAATATATAGTAAGTAAAATTTCTACAAAAAAAATCAAAACTATTTACAAAAAATAAATAAAATGATATATTTTTATTAGAACAAAATAAGGAGGATATAAATATGAAAAAACTAATTAATAATAAGAAAGGTTTTACATTAATAGAACTATTAGCAGTTATAGTAATACTAGCAATACTAGTTATGGTATCAATTCCAGCAGTTATGAGATATCTAGATACAGCTAGAAAAGGAACATTCTCAGATGCAGCAGCAACAGCAGTAAGTGCAGTTAGAAATGATGTAATAGTAAACGGAAGGCAAGGAACAAAAATATATAAAATAAATGAAAAAAATGATGATTTACCATCAATAAATGAACTTTTAGAAGTTAAGTTAGAATCAAGTCCATATACTACGTCATACAAAAGCACTTCATATATAAAAGTTATTGTTAATAACGACCAAACCAAGTATTATATATGTTTAACAGATGGTACAAGAGGCATTAAACAAGAATCATCTAAAATAGACAAAAACAATGTAACAACAAGTGTAACTGCATGCAATGATCAAACAGACACTTTCAGTTAGAAAAACTACATTAATAGATACTTCAAATAGTATCTATTTTTTGTTATAATAACACTAGAGGTGAATAAAAAATGTTAAAAATAGGCTCACATGTCTCATTTAAAAAAGATACACAATTATTAGGTTCAGTAGAAGAATCATTATCATATGGCTCTAATACATTTATGTTTTATACCGGAGCGCCCCAAAACACAAATAGAGCAGAAATAAATAAAGAAATAACAGAAAAAGCTAAAAATTTAATGAAAGAAAACAACATAGATATAAATGATGTAGTAATACATGCTCCCTATATAATAAACTTAGCAAATGGCGAAGAATCAAAATATAACTTTTCAATAAACTTCTTAGAACAAGAATGTAAAAGATGTGAAGAACTAGGTATAAATAAACTAATACTACATCCAGGTTCTCATGTAGGACAAGGTAAAGAAACTGGCTTAAACAACATAATAAATGCCTTAAATGAAATACTTCCTACTACTAAAACAACAATATTATTAGAAACAATGGCAGGAAAAGGTACAGAACTAGGTACTACAGTAGAAGAATTAAATCAAATAATAACAAATATAAAAGAAAAAGATAAAATAGGTATATGTTTAGATACATGCCATTTATCAGACTCTGGATATAATGTATCAGAATTCGATAAAGTTTTAGAAGAATTTGAAAAATATAATCTATTAAAAAAAATAAAATGTATCCATGTAAATGATAGTAAAAATATACAAGGATCACATAAAGATAGACATGAAAACATAGGATATGGAGAAATAGGTTTTAATAGTTTAATAAATATTATATATAATAAAAAACTAGAAAATATACCAAAAATACTAGAAACTCCTTATATAGAAGGATTCCCTCCATATAAATATGAAATAGAAATGATAAGAAATAAAAAGTTTGATAATAACTTAAAAGAAAAAGTAACAAACAAATAACTATTGCTTTAACAAAAACTAGACTTATACATAAAATATTATGGAGGAATAATATGTTTAAAAATATAAGAGCTAGTGAGTTAAAAGGTATGATAGGAAGAGTAAATATAATAGATATAAGAAAGAAATATTTACATAATCTAGGCTCTATTCCCAGTAGTATAAACATACCAAGTTCTTTTTTATTAATAGACCCAGATAAATATTTGAAAAAAGATAAAGAGTATTATTTATATTGTACACAAGGAATGGAAAGTGTAGGAGTATGTGAAAAATTATCAAAAAAAGGTTATAGAGTAGTAAATGTTTTAGGAGGATATCACGATTATATAACAACAATGTAAAAGAGGTTATTTTACCTCTTTTTCTCTTGAAAAACATAAAAAAAAATTATATAATTCTATTATAGAGTACTGAAAGTAGGTATAGATATGAATAAATTAAAAGAAAAACTTAGTTTCTTAAAAGAGAAAAAAAATAAAAAAATAGTAATAAACATATGCGCAGTATTAGCACTAATGCTAATAGTAACAGGAACAACTATAGCAGGAGGATACTGGAGCTATATTAGTAAAGATGCAAATAGTATTTCAACAGGAGAGGTTTCTCTTACTTATTTAGAAAGCACAAGTGAAATTAATTTAACAAATGCTCTTCCTATGAGTGATAATGATGGAAAATTATTAAGTAAGAAGGGTGCTAAGTTTGAATTTGCAGTTACTACAAATTCAGATTATTCACAAGTGATTAATTATGATATTAATATAGAACCATTAGTAGTAGATACAGGACTTACTGGACTTGATCCAAGTGCAGTTAAAGTTTATTTAGAGGATAAAGAAGGTAATCAATTAGTAAGTCCAGTAAAACTAAGTGAATTAAATAATTTTAATTTATATAGTACTAAACATACACATAAAAAGGGTGGTACTAAAATAACAAGTAAATATGTTTTAAAAGCTTGGATAGATAAAGACGTAGTAGCAAGTGATTGGTATAATGAATACAAAAGTAATAACACAAAATACCAATATAAATTTAGAGTTAATGTTAATGGAGAAGGGGCAGAGTATATTGATAATAACTTAGATAAAAGTGGCGCTAATGCTCCAGTACTAGATGAAGGAATGATACCAGTATATTATGATGAAGCAAGTTCATCTTGGAAGAAAGCAGATGTAAATAATAAAGATAAAAATTATAAGTGGTATGATTATAATAATAAAATGTGGGCTAATAGTGTAACAGTATCATCCACTAACAGAGCAAAATATTTATCTGCAGAAAATGGTACAACAATTCCAATGGACGATATATTAACAATGCAAGTATGGATACCAAGATATAAATATAAAGTGTGGAATTATAACGCAGACGGAACAAAAACAAGTAGTCCTCAACCAATAGAAATAGTATTTGAAAAGGAAACAGCAAAAACAGGAGAAATAACATGCAGTGATACCATATCAGGAACAGATGGAGCAAAATCAGAAAGTTGTAAGATAAATAATACTGAATGTACAGATAGTACATGTAATAATAAATATTATACACACCCAGCATTTACATTTGGAGAAGAAGAACTTAAAGGATTTTGGATAGGGAAGTTTGAACTAACAGGAACAATAGATAGTATTACAACAAAACCTAACTTAACAAGTATAACATATCAAAGACTAGGAAATTTTCCTACAAATATAATGAAAATGAATGACAGCGGAAACATATATGGATTTTCTGCTACAACAGATACCCATATGATAAAAAACATGGAATGGGGAGCCGTAGCATACCTATCACACTCAAAATATGGAACATGTACAGATGGTACATGTAAAGAAGTAAATATAAATAATAGTAGTGGTATGTATACAGGAAGAAGTGGAGGAAGCTCAGATGTTTCAAGTTCTACAGAGGGAACATATAAATATAATGATATTTATAATAAAAATACAATAATATCTGGCGGAACAACAATAACACCAACAGTAACAAATGATACAACATACCCTTGGACTTCTTCAGATGGTCTATATAAAAGTTCTAATCAAGGGCAAAACTCAACAACAACTAATTTAAAATTTAGTTTTACAGCCCCAACAGATGATACATATCTATCATTTGATTGGAGTGTATCAAGTGAAAGCAAAAAGTATGATTATTTGTATTATACAATAACAAAAGATGGAACAGCATTATCTGATACTGGAGAAAGTACAAAAATTGGAGGAACAGATTTAGGAACAACAGAAGCTGCATTAAAATATATAAATGTATCAAGAAAATTAGAAACAGGAAGTTATATCTTAACATTTACATATAGAAAAGATTCTTCAGGTGCAAGTGGAACAGATACAGGATATATAAAAAATATAAAAGTATTAGATACACCAAATGTAGAAACAAAAATAACATCCATAGGAGAAGGAAAAGATGGACCAAGTTCAAGTACAACACATAACATCTATGGAGTATATGATATGAGTGGAGGAGCAGCTGAATATGTAATGGGAAATATAGTAAGTAATGATGGAAGTACAATGATGAGTGGACGTAATTCTTCTGATAATTCAAGATATACAGGAATAATATATGATAATGGTAAGTATACAAGTTATACAGGAACATATAGTTATCCAAATAGTAAATATTATGATAAATATAGTTTTGGAACAGATACAGATAGTCCATCAAGAATAAGAAGTAAATTAGGAGACTCTATAAAAGAAGTATTAAATACCACAGGTAATGGTTGGCTAGCTAGAGCTTACGACCCTTGGTTCCTGCGCGGGGGCGACTATGCGGGTGGTTCTCATGCCGGAGTGTTCCATTCGAGCCACGACTCCGGTGACAGTGGCTCTACCAACTCATCTCGCCTTGTAATAACACCGTAAGTGTTGATAACAAAATAACAGTCTTATAAAATTATGAATAAGTAATTTTATAAGATTTTTTCTATGTAAACTAAACTATAATATTTTTTGTAAATTATGAGTTATAGTAATAGTTTTCCTATAACAAAAGTTTAATACTTTTGTTATGAAAACTTTGCTTTTGTTGATAATTAACCAATTAAAAAATTATTAAATAACACTAATATATTTGCAAATTAAATATTTTGTGTTATAATCTAAGTACAACGAAGTGGGCAAAACCCACTTTTGCTTTGTTTTAAAGGAGGAATTATATGGAACAAAAGATAAGAAAAGTTCTAGAAAAGCCACTACTTGAAAAGAACATAGTAATAGATAGTATTACTTATGAAAAAGAAAACTTAAACATAATATTAGATAGTAGTGATACTCTAGACTTAGACAAAATAGTCGAAGCTAGCAAATTAATTAATGATATACTTGATAAAGAAGATTTTATAAAAGACAAATATCTTTTAGATATATCAAGTAAAGAAAAAGGAGAAGTAAAATAATGAATGGAAAAGAATTTTTAAATGCAGTAGATCTACTTGAAAAAGAAAAACATATAGATCGTGATATAATTTTTGAAGCAATGGAGCTTGCTCTTTTATCTGCATATAAGAAAAACTTTGATTCTCTTACTAATGCTAAAGTTAATATAAATAGAGATACTGGAGATATAAAGATCTATTCATATAAAACAGTAGTAGAAGAAGTAGAAGATGAAGATACAGAAATATCTTTAGAAGATGCTAAAAAACTAGATAAAACATTAGAATTAGGAGACACAATAGATACTGAAATAACTCCAGATAACTTTGGTAGAGTAGCAGCCTCTACTGCAAAACAAGTTGTAGTACAAAAGATAAGAGAAGCAGAAAGAAATAGTTTGATTGAAGAATTCCAAGATAAAGAAGGAGAATTAGTCTCAGGAGTAGTCTCCCTAGAAGATGAAAACAATTATTATATTGATCTAGGTAGAACTAATGGAATTCTTCCTAAAAGTGAACTTATAGGAAAAGAAAAAATAGAAATGAACTCAACTATAAAAGCTTATGTAACAAAAGTAAGTTCAAATAATAAAGGAACAATAATTCTTCTATCACGTAGTCATTATAACTTTGTAAAAAGACTATTCGAACTAGAAATACCAGAACTAGCAGATGGTTCAGTAATGATATATGGTGTTGCAAGAGACGCAGGATCACGTAGTAAAGTAGCGGTCTATTCAGAATATGCTAATATTGATCCAATAGGATGTTGTATAGGAGAAAGAGGTTCTAGAATAGCAAATATAATAAAAGAATTATCCGGAGAAAAACTAGACATAATTAAATACTCCGAAGACAAAGAAGAATTTATAAAAAATGCACTTAATCCTGCAAAAAATGTTTCAGTATACATTCTAGATCCTAAAAAACAAGAAGCCCTAGCAATAGCAGATGGAGACGACTTCTCACTAGCTCTAGGTAAAAAAGGACAAAACGTACGTTTAGCATCAAGATTAACTAAGTATAAAATAGATGTAAAAAACAGTGAACAAGTAAAAGAAATGGGCATAAATATTAAAGTAGGTGAATAATTTGAAACCAAAAAAAATACCAATGAGAACCTGTGTAGTAACACATGAAAAATATCCTAAAAAAGAACTAACTAGAGTAGTTAGAACCCCAGAAGGAAATGTAATAGTAGATGAAACAGGTAAAGCAAATGGTCGAGGAGCATATCTAAAACTAAGTAAAGAAGTAATAGAAAAAGCAAAAAACACAAAAGTATTAGAAAAACATCTAGAAATAAAAATAGATGATAGTATTTATGAACAATTATTAAAAAACTGTCAAGAATAAAAAATAAAGAAAGTGGTGATAACTATGATGAGTTTAAAAGAATATGCAGTAGATGTAGACAAAAGTATAGAAGAAATTATGTCATTATGTAAAAAATTAGATATAAAAATAAGAAACGAGGATGACATGCTTTCCGAAGATGATATTATTCTTTTAGATAATGAACTTTCAAGTGAAGAAACCAAAGAAGAAAAAGAAGAAATAATCGAAGAAGAAGACGAAGTCTTAGATGATGATGCTTTAGAAAAAGATCTAAGAATAGAAGCAGTTCAAGATAAAACAACTAAAAAGATGAAAAAACAACCAGTATCTAAAAAGAAAGACAACAAAGAGTACTTAAAAGCCAAAAAAGACTTATATAAACACAAAGAGAAACTAAAAGGAAATGACACAAAAAACGATAAAATTATTCTATATAAAGAAGGAATGACAGTAAAAGAATTAGCAGAAGCTCTAAATGAAAGTCCTGCAACCTTAATAAAAAAACTATTTGATCTAGGAGCAATGGCTAATTTAAATCAAGCATTAGACTTCCAAACATCAGAACTTTTAGTCGTAGACTATGGAAAAGAATTAAAAAAAGAAGAAACAAGAGATATATCAAACTTTGAAGAATTCGAAATAATAGATAAAGAAGAAGATCTAAAACCAAGACCTCCAGTTGTAACTATAATGGGTCACGTAGATCACGGAAAAACATCACTTCTAGATGCTATAAGACAAACATCAGTAGTAAGCGGCGAAGCCGGAGGAATAACACAACACATAGGAGCATATCAAGTAAAAGCAAAAGATAAACTAATAACATTTATAGATACTCCAGGACATGCAGCGTTTACCGAAATGAGAGCAAGAGGAGCTTCTGTAACTGATATAGTAATAATAATTGTATCCGCTGAAGACGGAGTAAAACCACAAACAATAGAAGCAATAGATCATGCTAAAGCTGCAAAAGTTCCAATCATAGTAGCAATCAATAAAATGGATCTTCCAAATGCCAACCCAGAAAGAGTCTTAACAGAACTATCAGAAGCAGGATTAACTCCAGAAGAATGGGGTGGTGATACTCTAGTAAACAAAATATCTGCTAAAACAAAAATGGGAATAGATGAACTACTAGATAATATATTACTAATCGCTGACATGGAAGAATTAAAAGCAAATCCAAATAGATATGCAACAGGTTCAGTAATAGAAGCAAGACTAGATAAAAACATAGGAACAGTAGTAACAATCCTAATTCAAAACGGAACATTAAGACTAGGAGACCCAGTAGTGGTAGGAACTAACTATGGTAAAGTAAGAACTTTAAAAAATGATAAAGGAGAAAACATAGCCATAGCAGGACCAAGTACCCCAGTAGAAATAACTGGACTTAATGAACTACCAGTCGCCGGAGATAGATTCATGGCTTTTGAAACAGAAAAAGAAGCAAGAAAAGTATCCGAAGAAAGAAAAGAAAGAGCAAAAGAAGCTAACACAAACAGATCAGGAATGACTCTAGATGATTTATTTAATAAAGTAAAAGAAGGAGCAAAATCTGTAAGTGTAGTACTAAAAACAGATGTAAAAGGTAGTGAAGAAGCAATAAAACAATCACTATCAAAAATAGATTCCCATGATGTAAAAATAGACGTAATAAGAAGTGGAGTAGGAACAATAACAGAAAGTGATATAGTCCTAGCAAATGCTTCAAATGCCATAGTAATAGGTTTTAACGTAAGACCAAATAATAAAACAGTAGAACTAGCTAAAGAATATGGCGTGGACATAAGACTACACAACGTAATATATAAAATAATAGAAGAATTAGAAGATGCAATACTAGGTATGTTAGATCCAGAATACGAAGAAAAAGTACTAGGAACTGCCGAAGTAAGACAATTATTCAAATTCTCAAAAGTAGGAACCATAGCAGGATGCTTAGTAACAGATGGAATCATAAAAGCAAATGACAAAGCAAGAGTAATAAGAGATGGAATAGTAATATATGATGGAAACATAGGATCACTTCAAAGAGGAAAAGATAAAGCAAATGAAGTAAAAAAAGGTATAGAATGTGGTATAACAATAGAAAACTATAATGACATAAAAGAAGGAGACACAATAGAAGCATATACCCTAGAAGAGGTAAAAAGATAATGAGTTTAAAAGCCAAAAAAATAGGAAGTATGTTCACTCGTGAAATAAGTAGAATTATCCTAGAAGAAATAAAAGATCCAGAAATAAAATTTGTAACACTAACAGCATGTGATGTAACAAATGATCTATCCTATGCCAAAGTATATTTCACATGTCTAGACAGAAGTAAAAAAGAAGAAACAGAAAAAGCTCTAAATAGAGCAGCAAACTTTATAGAAATAGAATTATCAAAATGTGTAGACATAAGAAAAATGCCTCAAATAAGTTTCCATTATGATACAAGTATAGAATATGGAGAACATATAGAAGAAAAGATAAAAGAATTAAAATCAAAAGAAGTTTGAATTTTAATTCTTTTTTGATGCAAAAATCAGCAACTAACCGAAAACATTTGATAATTATTGAAATGACAACATATTTGTCGTACTAATAGGATGCTCAAAAGACTAAAAACCACAAAAAATAAAACTATTTAATAAGTCACAGTTATTTAACATAATTGTGATTTTTTTTACTCAACTACTTGAAAAAAACACAGAATTATAGTACCATAAATAAAGGAATACTAGATTAGTATAGTGATAATTATTATAAAAGGAGTCTAGGATATGGAAAACAAGAAAACAAGTACTCATAAACAAAAGTTTTCCAAGAAAGGGAAGCATAAAAATTCTCCTATAGAAAAGAATAATAAAACAAAAAAAACACATAATAATTCATCAGTAAAAACTAACTTAAACAAAAAGCCAAAAAAAACAGAAAAAACTATGAATTATAGTTATTCTATAGATAAAGAAGAAGTAAAGATAAATAAAATACAGAGTATAAAATCCTTTTTCAAAAGAAACTTTAACAATAAATTTAAAAACCTAAACATAAAGTATAAACAAGATCCTAAGAAAAAAATAGCACTAGTAATAGCACTAGTAGCATTATTAAGTACAGTAATAGGTTCTTCATATGCTTATTTAACATATTCAAGTAAAACAAATAATAGTGCAGTAATAAAAGCCGGAACACTAGCACTAGTATTTAAAAATTCATCAAATTCTATAGTCCTAAATGGTGCAATACCTCAAAGTGATGCGGAAGGACTAAGTAATCAAAATGAATATGAATTCACAATAGAAAATACAGGTAATATCCCCGCAACATATAATATAACATTAGATAATACCTGCAGTACATCTAAATCTTATACTATAGACCAAAGTACGGTAACACCAACTCTATGTATACCAAACGAACATATAAAAGTAGCAATTAAAGAGGGAGATAACGATTATAAAGTACTAGAAAAAAAGACTAAAAATGACGAAACAAGCTATATATTAGATTCAGACAGTTTAAAACCAGATGTAACAAGGACATATAAAATGAAGATATGGCTTGATTACGATACTCCAAACGATTACAACTCAAGCCATGGAAAAGTAGTGGTATATGCAGGAAAATTAGGTCTTAATTATGAACAAGGATCATTTGATAAAGATGAAAGTGGAGCAAACAAACCTGAACTTTTAGATGGTATGATCCCAGTATATTTTGACACAACATCAGAAACATGGAAAAAAGCAGATGAAAACAGTACAACTGGAGTATATAGATGGTATAACTACAGTAAAAAAGTATGGGCAAACAGTGTAACAGTAACAGAAACAAACAGAAGTAAATATGAATCAGCAAAGGCCGGAACAGAAATTCCTATGAGTGACATACTTACTATGCAAGTATGGATACCAAGATATAAATATAAAGTTTGGAATTATAATGCAGACGGAACATCTACAAGTTCACCAAGCACCATAGAAATTACATTTGAAAATGCTAGAGAAAAAACTGGAGAAATAACCTGTACAGATAGTTTAAAAACAACTGCAGCAAATCAGTCACAAACTTGTAAACTAGCATCAGCAACCTGTACAAACAGCTTATGTAATGGAAAAACATATACTCATCCAGCATTTACATTTGGAAACACAGAACTAAGAGGAATCTGGGTAGGAAAATTTGAACTTACTGGAACAATAGATAGTATTACAACAAAACCTAATCTATCAAGCTTAAGAAGTCAAAAAATAAGCACATATGAAACAAATATAATGAATATGAGTAAATCAGCAAATGCATATGGCCTAGCAACAGACACAGATGCTCATATGATAAAAAATACAGAGTGGGGAGCAGTAGCATACCTTTCACATTCTGAATATGGAACAAATAAAAACATAGGAATTAACAACTATGCAGACTATACAACCGGATGTGGTGATACAAATGGTTCGACCATAACAGGAACATGTAATGAATACAATACTAAAAAAGGAACATATGCTTCAACTTCAGGAAACGTATATGGAGTATATGATATGTCCGGAGGAGCCTTTGAGTACACAATGAGTAATATCTTATCCACATCATCATCTAGCATGATGACAGGAAACAGTACAGATAATAACTCCGGCTACACTGGAATGATAGGTACAACAAGTTACTCAGGAACAGCATATCCAAGCGCAAAATACATAGATAAATATAGCTATGGAACAAGTGGTTCCGAAAGAATAAGAAGTAAACTAGGAGACGGAATAAAAGAAGTCTATAATGAACCGAAGTATGGTTGGTACAGTGACTATTCTGCCTTAGCTAATAATACAAATCCTTGGTTTGTAAGAGGTGGTGGTTACTGTCTAGAAAACGATTGTGCCGGAATATTTAACTCAGATGCATATTATGGAAGCGCAAATCAAAAAATATCAACAAGATTCGTAATGGTAAAATAAGAAAGTTGGTGAAACATGAAAAATAAACTAAAAAGATTAACAAAAGTATTATTCACATTAATAGTAGTAGTATCAACAGCAATATTTGCATTTGTTTGTCCTACCAAGGAAATAGATGCTGCATCAGTACCAATAGCAAGTAATGTTCAATCAACAAATGGTAGCCCTTACGTTATATATACATTTTCACTAAGTTATTCAAGATCTGGTAATACCGTTACAGTAACACCAAGCTGTTCAGCACACCTAAGATCATCAGGCTCATCCCTAGGAACAGGAAAAGGATTAGTTTGTGGTGTAGCAGTAGGAGGTAGTGGTTGGAGAACATGGACAATTAAAAGTACAAGTGCCACTTGGAAAGGTACAGGAAGCCATTCTGCAACAGGTTCATCATTCTCAGTATCAGTATCTAACACAACAACCTCACTCTCAACCCAAGTAAGAGCAACAAGAAGTGACTCATCAGGTAGTGCTGGTATACTATCAGCAAGAAGCGGAAGTAGTATTTCATTCTCAGCAAATGCAAGTTATACAGTATCATATAATGCAAATGGTGGAACAGGAGCACCATCATCTCAAACAAAATGGTATGGAAACACACTAACACTATCTACAACATTACCAACCAAAGATGGATATGACTTTGTAGGATGGAATACATCAAACACCGCCACAACAGCAACATATAAAGCCGGAGGATCTTACACAGGCAACGCAGCATTAACTCTTTATGCAATATGGTCAAAAACAATCACTTTAAAATATGATGCTAATGGCGGAACAAATGCTCCAGAAAATCAAAGCGAAACAATCTATAATAGTACAACAGAAAAAGAATTCACATTAACAGATAATGCCCCAACAAGAGTAGGATACACTTTTAAAGGTTGGAACACAGATAAAACAGCAACAACTGCACAGTACACTAAAGGCTCAACAGCAACATTTAGCGATAATACAACACTATATGCTGTATGGTTATCAAATAAATGTGATCCATTTTTAGAAATAACAAATTAAAAAACAAATAATTATAATAAAACAAAAAGCTATAAGAAAGTTTATTTTCCTATAGCTTTTTTATCTTAAAGCCTCAAGTATCTTATCAAAATCTTCTTTACCATCTCTATCACTTGTATAAATAGGAATAATATGTAAATGATAATGAAGAACATCTTGAATAACACCATTGTTTTGAACAAGTTTTATACCTTCTGGTTTAAGTCGTTCCTTAAGCATATTATAAACAATTTTACCAGTTTTATTAACCTTGCTTATAGTATCCAAATCAATATCCTCATAATTATTAAAATGCTTCTTAGGAATAACTAAAGTATGTCCCATACTATCTGGATTTATATCCAAAAAAGCCAAAGTATCATCATCCTCATAAACCTTATACGAAGGAATATCCCCCTTAATTATTTTGCAAAATAAACAATCATTCATTTTCTTATTCACCTCTAATAAATTATATAATAAAAACTCAATAAAATCAAAACCAAATTTAAGTCTTAAAAAACATAAAATATTGTTAAATAAGCAATTTAGTGCTAAAATATAGTTGGTGATTTTTTTATGGATATACAAATAAAAGATTTAGTTGTACAAGTAAACGAAAAAATAGTTTTAAATAAATTTAACTTACATATCAAAAAAAACGAAACCCACGTAATAATGGGTCCAAATGGAGTAGGTAAATCAACTCTCTCAAAAGTAATAATGGGAAGTCCAAGTTATAAGATAATATCCGGGGACATCTTAGTAAATGGAAAATCAATTTTAAAACTCACTACCGATGAAAGAGCAAGACTTGGAATCTTTCTATCATTTCAAAATCCAATAAGTATAGAAGGAGTAACAAATCAAGAATTCTTAAGAATGGCCATAAATTCAAATAGAGAAGAACCAATAGGTTTATATGAATTTATCAAAGAACTAGAAACAAACTATAAAGACCTAGATTTTCCAAAAGAAATGATGCACAGATCAATAAATGAAAACTTCTCAGGCGGAGAACGTAAAAAAAATGAAATAATAAGCATGAAAACATTAAAACCAAAATTTCTTATCCTAGATGAACTAGATTCAGGACTAGACGTAGACAGTTTAAATTTAGTATGCAAAAATGTTTCAGAATACAAAGAACAAAGCAAAGCCTCTATACTTTTAATAACTCACTATAACAGAATATTAAACTATATAAAACCAGATTACATCCACGTATTAATAGGAGGAAAAATAGTAAAAACCGGAGATATAACTTTAGCAAAAGAAATAGAAGAAAATGGTTATAAACTCTTCGAAAATAGTGAATATAAAGTAAGTGAGGATAAAAAAAGTGAATAAAATACAAGTAGAAGGACAAATAAATAAAGTAAAAGATATACAAATAAACAAAGACACATTTATAGATATAGATGGCAGCAACATAACTTTAAATATAACTCAAACAAAAAAGGCCAATGTATTTATAAAAATAATATCTTCAAAACTAACTCTAAATATAACTCAAACAGATAATCTAATAATTAATATATTCACAGTAAATACAAGTTTAACTACTAAAGTAGACATAATAAAAGATAACCTAAGTCTAAAATATACATATAGCACCATAAATGAAAAAGAAAATAAATATAAAATAGATGTAAATCATTTAGGAAACAATATAAATAGTCAAATAACAAGTCATGGCATAAACTTAAAAGAAAGTCTTTCTTTTAAAATAAATGCAGTAGTACCTAAAACAAGTAAAGGCATAGTAACAAATCAAGATAGTAAAATAATCTTAGAAGATGGAATAGCTCAAATAAAACCCAATCTATTAGTAGATATAGATGAAGTTGAAGCAAATCATTCCGCTTATATAGGAGAGTTTAAAGAAGAAGACTTATTCTATTTAAAAACAAGAGGACTAAATGAAAAACAAGGAATAAATTTACTTGCAAAATCATTTTTAATGGGACAAATGTCCATAACCTTTAGAGAAAGAAACATAATTCTAGAAATATTAAAAAGATATTGGAGGTGATAAAATGAATAGAGAAGATTTTCCAATGTTAAAACAAGACATAATATATTTTGATAATAGTGCTACAACATTTAAACCAAAACAAGTATTAGAAGCCATAACAGACTATTACACAAAGTATACATCAAATGCCCATAGAGGAGACTACAAAACAAGCTTAAAAGTAGATATGTTATACGAAGAAACAAGAGAAATAGTAAAAGACTTCATAAATGCTAAACACAGTAAAGAAATAATATTTACAAGTGGAGCAACCAATTCATTAAACACAGTAGCATTTGGTTTTGCAAAATATAATCTAAAACCAGGAGATGAAATACTTCTAACAAAAACAGAACATGCATCAAACGTCTTACCATGGATAGAACTATCAAAACAAATAGATATAAAAATAAAATATATACCCCTAGATAAAAATTTAAAATTACAAACAAATACCTTAAAAAACGCAATAACTAAAAAAACGAAACTAGTATCGGTAGCACATGTTACAAATACAGTAGGTGATGTAAGAGACTTAAAAGAAATAGGGGACATTTTAAAAGAGAAAGGAATCTATTTTGTAGTAGATGCAGCCCAAAGTGCAGGTCATAGAAAAATAGATGTCCAAGATATGAATATAGATTTCTTAGCCTTTTCAGGACATAAAATGTTAGGACCAACAGGAATAGGAGTCTTATATGGAAAAGAAGAATTACTCGAAAAAACAAAACCACTAAACTATGGCGGAGGAATGAACAATTTCTTTGAAAGTAGTGGTGAAGTAGAATACAAACAACTTCCAACAAGATTAGAAGCAGGAACCCAAAATATAGAAGGAGTCCTAGGTTTAAAAGAAGCTATACTATATCTAAATAAAATAGGATTAAAAAATATAGAAAAGCACGACAAAGAACTAAAAGATTACTTCTTAGAAAAAATAAAAGAAGTAGATAACATAGAAATATTAAATAAAGAAACAGAAGCAGGAAATATCTTATTCAATATAAAAGGAGTATTCCCCCAAGATACAGCAATATATTTAGATCATTATAATATATGTGTAAGAGCTGGAAACCACTGTGCAAAACTCCTAAAAGACGAATTAGGTATAAAAAACACAACAAGAATATCATTTTATATATATAATACAAAACAAGAAATAGATAAACTAGTAGAAATATTAAAAAACTCAGAAAACATATTCGAAGTGGTGATATAATGGACAAAAATTTAAAAAGAGAAATAATCTTAGATGGATACCAAAACCCCTACCATAGACAAAGTATAGATAACAAAGAAGATTTTATAACATTTAACACAAATAATGAATCATGTATAGACAACCTAGATATATATTTTAAAGTAGAAAAAGGTATAATAAAAGATGCATATTTTAATGGTGAAGCCTGTGCTATATCAACAAGTGCAACATCAATTATGCTAAGAAAACTAATAGGAAAAACCAAAGAAGAAGCAAAAGAACTTCTAGTAAACTATCAAAATATGATAAATGAAAAACCATATAACAAAGATTTATTAGAAGAACTAAATGCCTACGATGAAATATATCTTCAACCAAATAGAAAAAATTGTGCACTATTACCAGGAAAAGCTTTAGAAAGGTTATTAAAAAAATTAGAAGATGAAAATTAAAGGATTAAGTAAAGAAAAAATAAAACAAATCTCAAGTTTCAAACAAGAAGATAAAAAGACACTAGACTTTAGATTAAACTCATATGAAAAGTTCAAAGAAATACCACTTCCAAAGTTTGGACCTGAAATAAACTTAGACTTTGATAACATAAATTATTATCAAACAAGTGATGATAGTCTAACAGATAACTGGAATAGTATAGAAAACGAAACAAAACAAGAATTAGATAATCTAGGAGTAATATCATCAGAACAATATTTAGATGGAATAGGAGTACAATATCAAAGCGAAGTAATATATCACAATATGTTAGAAGAATTAAAAGAAAAAAATGTAATATTTACTTCAATAGAGCAAGCTTTTAAAAACCACAGAGATTTAATAGATAAATACTTTAGTAAAATAGTAAAGCCAGAAGAAAATAAGTTTACAGCATTAAATAGTGCCGTATTCTCTGGAGGAAGTTTTATCTATATACCAAAAAACACAAAACTAGATAGACCACTTCAAAGCTATTTTAGAATAAATAGTAAAGACCTAGGACAATTCGAAAGAACTCTAATAATAGTAGATGATAACAGTAGTCTTCACTATGTCGAAGGATGTACAGCAAAAAGTTATTCAACCTCAAACTTACATGCCGCAGTAGTAGAAATTTACGTAGGAAAAAATAGTAAATGTAGATACTCAACAATCCAAAACTGGGCTACAAATGTCTACAACTTAGTAACAAAAAGAGCATTAGTCGAAGAAAATGGAACAATGGAATGGATTGATGGTAACATAGGATCAAAAAAAACAATGAAATATCCCTGTTGTGTATTAAAAGGAGATAACTCAAAAGGAACATGCATAACAATAAGTGTAGCAACCACTAATCAGCATCAAGATAGTGGAGCAAGAATGATTCATGTAGGAAAGAATACCGAAAGCAGTATCATTTCTAAAAGCATAGCAAAATGTGGAGGAAAAGCAGATTTTAGAGGAGAAATAAGAATAGAAAAAGAAGCAGATAACTCATCAAGTATAGTAAAATGTGATACTCTTATATTAGATGAAAAATCAAGTAGTGACGCCTTCCCAATAGACACAGTAAAAAACAAAAAAAGCAATATCGAACACGAAGCAACAGTATCAAAAATAAGTGAAGAAAAACTATTCTATTTAATGTCTAGGGGACTATCAGAAGAAGAAGCAATAGATCTAGTAGTATTAGGCTTTACAGAAGAATTTAAAAAAGAATTACCAATGGAATATGCTGTAGAGTTAAATCAACTTCTAAAACAAAATATCTAAAAAAAACAAAAAACTATCAAACACAACAAAAGAAAATAATAAAAAGAACTAAAACAAAAAATTCCTTAAATGGAATTTTTTTTATTTTATTAATCAAATACTCCTAAATATCAAAAAGAGCGATTTGAAACAAAACTCTATAATCTTTATAGTTAAATAAAGGAGGTGAGTACATGCTTAATCAAATAGTATTAGTAGGAAGATTAGTAAGAGACCCAGAAGTAAAAAAAGCAAAAAACAATAAAACATATTCATACATAACACTAGCAATACCAAGAAGTTATAAAAATGTAAATGGCGAGTATGAAACAGATTTTATAGATTGCACTTTATGGCAACTAATGGCTACAAATACCAAAGAATACTGCAAAAAAGGAGATATAGTCGGAGTAAAAGGAAGACTTGAATCAAATACCTATGAAAAAGATGGAGAAAAAAGATATGAAACAAAAGTAATAGCAGAAAGAGTAACTTTTTTATCCTCAAATAACAAAAACTAAAAGCAAAAAGCATTTGATCAAAACAGATGCTTTTATTTTGCAAAAAAACAAATAAATTTCACATTCTCATCAAATAACAAGTGTACCATATAACTGAAGGTGAAATAATGACAAGAAAAAAAGTAATAATCTTAATACTATTCATAATTATATTTACATCTGCAAAAATATATCTAAATCAAAAAGAAAGTGCCAATAGTAATACAATGACTAAATTAAGTAGTAGTCCAACTAGTACAGATATAAGTAAATATAAAAAAGATTACAAAATAACAAAAGAAGGAACATATACCCTAACCGGAGCAACCACAAATAGCATAATAGTAAATGCCAAAAATAAAAAAATAGTAATAAAATTAGATAATTTAGTAATAGAATCACAAAACAAACCAGCAATAAAAATAAAAAACGCCAAAAGTGTAACATTAGAAAGCTTAAAGAACACAACCAACTCTTTATCAAGTACAAGTTCAAAAGACATAATAAAATCAAATTCAAACATGGTAATAGAAGGAGAAGGAACCCTAGAAATAGCAGGAGATACAAATAATCAAACAGGAATAAATACAAAAAAAGATCTACTAATAAAAACTAAGAATATAAGTATAAAACAAACAAATCTAGGAATAAAAACAAACAATCTAAACATAAAACAAACAAACTTATATATAGAAAGTAATAAAGGTATAAAATCAAATACCTTAAACATAAATCAAGGTAATAACATAGTAGCAACAACAGGTAACACAGAACCATTAGACATAACAAATGAATATAAAGTAGAAGAAGGGCTATTATTAATTTTATCCAGCCAAAAATTAAAACTAAATCCCAAAACAAACCAAAAAATAATATCACTAAAAACAGAAAAAACTATAAAGAAAAACCATATAATAACAATAACAGATAAAAATAAAAATAAAAAAGAAATATTATCCTTTGTATCAAATATAAATTGCAATGCCTTACTCCTAACAAAAGATAATTTAAAACCAACAACATATAAATTATATGAAACTAAATCTCATACAGGTACTCTAAACAATATAATTTATGAAAACGGAACTCCAGATATTAAAGACGAAATAAAACAGATAAAAGATAAATAATAAAAGCTAAAATAGGGAAAAAAACTCAAAATTTGTTGAAACTTTAGAAAATTTATGATATAGTGTCTATATACTAAGGAGGACTAAAATGAAAGAGAATAAAAAAACCTTAATAATTAATAAATTAGATGGTACTAATGGGGAAGTACAAGAAGTAATAAGTTTTGAGTTTAACGATACAAAAAAACGTTATATTATATATACAAAAAAAGAAACAGATCAAAATGGTAATGTAACAATTTATGTTACAGAATTAATAAAAGATATTCATGGAGCAAGATTAGGTGGAGTGGCTACAGACGAAGAATGGTCAAAAATAAAAGATGTACTTCGTGAATTAGCAAAAAACAGTTCTATAAGCAGTATAAGAATATTTGAAAATAGTGAATTAGTAGGAAAAGCAGATCAAATAAGCCCAGCTAAGAAATTAAAAACTCGTTCAGGAGATTTTGCAAATATTTTAAGAGCAGGAAATGTAGAAACTAAACCACTAATCGAAGAAAAAGAAGATGACTTCGAAGAAATGATAACAAGAAAACCAGAAAAAGTAGCCCCAATTTCAAGAGAAGAAATAAAACCATCATATATAAATGAATTACCAAAAGAAGAAAAACCAAGCTTTGAAGCTCCTGTAAATGCCTATAATGCTGTTAAAGAAGAAGAAAATATAGATTTAAAGAATATTCAAAAACTAGAAAATATATATGGTGGAAGACAAAATCAAACAAAATTAAGAGAAGAAAAAAAGCCAGTTGAAGAACCAAAAGAAGAAATCATAACAGAAGAAATGTATAGAGGAGAATTAGAAAAAGAAAGTTTCTCTCCAGAAGCAGCAAACTATAAAGAAAACTTGAGAAATCAATACAATGTATTAAAACAAAAAATCGCAAATCAAAAAAGTAAAATAGATGATATAACAAGAGAATATGCAACAGAATCAGAATTAAGCAACAAAATAAAAGAAGAAAAGAAAGATATTCAAAAAGTTCTTAACGGAATGAATTCTTGGCAAATGGAATTCCTTGCAAAATTTAAAGATGAAGCAAGAACAAAAACATTATTAAATAGCATAGAAGATTACTTTGCATCATATAGAAAAGATCTAGAAGATAAAATAAGAGCTGAAAAAAATTGTGAGTCAAGAAAAGAAGCCCTAGGAAAAAGTGAACAAAAAGCCAGAGAAGAATATACTGAATCTAAAAAACATCTAGAAAAACACATTAAAGACAATTATGGTACACTAGAAAAAGTAGAAGCAAGTGATGAAGCATTAAGAAAAAGAGATAAAGAAATAAAAGATTTAACTGGAGCAACAGGATTAGATTCGTTAAGACTAAATGCAGAAAAAGTAAAACAAGAACCAAGTTTTATAAATCCAATAAACAGAATAAGTCCTACTGAAGATCACCAAAGAATACCAGAATTAAATACAAATATATATGAACAACCAGCAAGTATGCATCAAGAACAACCAAGCATGAGTAATACTCAAACAACTCCAAATATATTTGATGTATTTAGACGTGCGGCTAATGATGATGTACAATAATAAGAAGATTAATCTTCTTTTTTTTTATATTTTATAGTATACTATAAATGGTGATAAAAAATGAAAAAAATATTAGATGGTAATAAAGCATGTGCAAGCATTTCCTATAAGTTTACAGAAGTCGCAGGAATATATCCAATAACTCCAGCAACAACAATGGCCGAACATATAGATGAATTAAGTACTAAAGGAGAGAAAAACTTTCTGGGAGACAAAGTAAAAGTAATAGAAATGCAAAGCGAAGCCGGCGCAATAGCAACAGTACATGGACTTTTACAAAATGGTATATTATCAAGCACTTATACAGCAAGTCAAGGACTTTTACTAATGATACCAAACATGTACAAGATAGCCGGAGAACTTTTACCATGTGTAATAAATGTCGCAGCAAGAACAGTAGCAACTCATGCACTTTCAATAATGGGTGATCAAAGTGATATCTATGCCGTAAGAGGCACAGGATTCGCCATTCTAGCCTCATCTTCCGTACAACAAGCCATGGATTTAACCAGCATTGCTTATCTGTCAACAATAAGAGGAAGAATACCATTTGTAAATTTTTTTGATGGATTCAGAACCTCTCACGAATATAACAAAATAGATGTATTAGACTTTGAAAAAGTAAAAAAACTAATTGACCAAGAAGCACTTCAAAAGTTTAGAAATCATTCCATGGATATAGACAATCCAACAACAAGAGGAACTAATGAAGGAGATGGAGTATACTTCGAAGCAGTAGAATCAAGAAACTACTTTTATCAAAACTTACCAGACATAGTAAATAATTATATGAAAGACATAAATGAAATAACCGGAAAAAACTATAAACCATTTGAATACTATGGAGACCCAAAAGCAAAATATGTAATAGTAGCCATGGGCTCAATATGTGAAACAATAAAAGAATTTTTAAGTTATAAAAACAACAAAATAGGTTTAATAGAAGTACATTTATATAGACCATTCTCAAGTAAATATCTATTAAACGTCTTACCAAAGACAACCAAAAAAATAGCAGTGCTAGATAGAGGTAAAGAACCCGGATCACAAAAAGAACCATTATGTTTGGATATAGAAAGCGTGATAAAAGACAAAAAATTAAATATAGAAGTGCTAGGAGGAAGATATGGACTATCTTCAAAAAACACTAACCTAAACGATATAGAAGCAGTATATAACAATTTAAAAGATCCAAATCCAAAAAAAGAATTTACAATAGGAATAACAGATGATGTAACAAATCTATCATTAAAAAGAACTACTACAGTTTTCCAAAAGAATTACGATGAAATACTAATATATGGATATGGTTCAGACGGAATGATAACAACAAGTAAAGATATCCTAACAATAATAGGAGAAAACACAGAAAAATACGTTCAAGGATACTTTCAGTACGACTCTAAAAAAAGTGGGGGAGTAACAAAAAGCCATTTAAGATTTAGTGATAGTGAAATAAAAAGTTCTTATTATGTAGAAAATCCAAGAGTAGTAATATGTTCAAAAGATACATACATAACAAAGTTCGAAATGCTAAAAGGAATAAAAGAAAATGGAATATTTATTCTAAATACATCCAAAGAAAAAATAAAGCTACCAGAAAGTTATATAGATAAAATAAAAGAAAAAAATATAAAAGTATACACAGTAAATGCATCAAAAATAGCCAAAGAAAACGGCATACCAAACAAAATAAGCATGATCATGGAAAGTGTAATATTAAACATCACAAAATTAATAGACCAAGATAAAGCCAAAGAATATATAGTAGAAATGATCAAAAAGAACTTTATGAAAAAAGGCGAAGAAATAGTAAAATCAAACATAAATGCCTTAGAAACTTCGCTAAAGAACATAAAAGAAATAAATATAAATGATATAGAAACAATAGAAGAGGAAGAAGTAGAAAACACAATATTCTCACTATTAGAACATGATATGCCCGAAGAAATAAAAGTAAGTCATTTCACAAACAAAGAAGACGGAGTAACTAAAGCAGACACATCAAAATATGAAAAAAGAGGAATCTCAGACATAACTCCAACTTATGATAAAGAAAAATGTATAATGTGTAATCTATGTTCACTTGTATGCCCTCATTCAGTAATAAGACCATATCTTTTAACAAAAGAAGAGTATGAAAACGCCCCAGAAGAAGTAAAACAAGATGCAAAAGAAGCAAAAATAAAAGATAATGAATTAATGTTTACAATAGCGATATCAACATATGATTGTACAGGATGTTCACTATGTACAAACATATGTCCAACAAAAGCCATAAAAATGGAACAAATAAAAGAAAAAGAAAAAATAAAATATAATTATCTAAAAAATATAAAAGACAAAAAAGTATTAAACAAAAACACAATAAAAGGAAGCCAGTTCATAACACCAGCATTTAACTTTGGTGGTGCTTGTGCCGGATGCGGAGAAACTCCTTATTTAAAACTATTATCACAGTTATTTAAAGATAACTTAATGATAGCAAATGCAACAGGTTGTTCATCAATTTACGGAGCATCCCTTCCAAGTATGCCATGGAATGTACCTTGGGCCAATTCTTTATTTGAAGACAATGCAGAATTCGGACTAGGTATAAGACTAGCAGAAAACTATATGAAAAACAAAATAACTAATTTGATGAAAGAAAAGCAAGAAACACTAAATAAACATAACAAGGAATTAGTAAAAGAATATTTAAATAACTACTCAAAAGAAACATCATTTAAAGTATTCGAAAAGCTAGATTACGAAAACTTTAAAGAAATTATTCCGTATAAAAAATATATTAAAGAAAAAAGTGTTTGGTTAATAGGTGGAGATGGCTGGGCTTATGATATAGGTTTTGGTGGAATAGATCAAGTTCTATCAACAAATGAGAATGTAAATATATTAGTCCTAGATACAGAAGTATATTCAAATACAGGAGGCCAATCTTCAAAATCAACAAGACCAGGAGCAATAGCAAAATTCGCATCAAGCGGAAAACAAACATCAAAAAAAGATTTAGCTAAAATAGCCATGAGTTATCCAAATGTATATGTAGGAACTATTTCTCTAGGAGCAAATTACATGCATACAATCAAAACAATGATAGAAGCAGAACAACACGAAGGTCCATCAATTCTAATAGCCTATGCCCCATGTATAGCGCACGGAATAAAAACAGGAATGAAAGACTCCATAGAAGAAGAAAAATTAGCAACAACATCCGGATATTTTCCACTTTACAGATATAATCCAAAAACAGAAAAAATAACACTAGATAGTGGAGCAGATTTCACAAAACTAGATGATATCTTCAAAAGAGAAAGAAGATACAAAGGTCAAGAGGAATTGCTAGAAAAAAATAAACAAGACATAATAAACAAATACAAAGAATTAGAAGAAAAACAGAACTAATTTACTAAGTATAAATAAAGTTATAAAAACACAAGAACTACTTGAAAAAAGTAGTTCTTTTATATTGAAAAATTCGTGAAAACACAATTATACTATAAAATATATAGAACTAACTTTCCTGTTATGGTATAATTAAAAAGGTGATGTTCATGATATACTTAGATTATTCTGCTACAACAAAAGCAAGTGATAGAGTATTAAAAAAATTAATGGAAATAGAGAAAAGTAATTTTGCAAACCCAAATCAAATGCACAAATTAGGATTAGAAAGCAAAAAAACAATAGATGAATCAATAAAAAAAATAACATCAATGCTTAATATAAAAGAAAATGAATTAATATTTACAAGCGGAGCAAGTGAGTCAAATAACACAGTATTAAAAGGTTTAAAAGTAAATCATATAATAACAACTAAACTAGAACATTCTTCTATTACTACACCATGTGGTTACTTACAAACTCAAGGAATAAAAGTATCATTTGTAGAGATAGATAAAAATGGTCTAGTAAATATAGAAAACCTAAAAAAACTAATAACAAAAGAAGAAACCCTAGTCTCGATAGGAGCAGTAAACTCTGAAACTGGAATAAGACAAAACATAGAAGAAATAGGCAAAATATTAAAAAAATATCCCAATGTAACATTTCATAGCGACATAACCCAAGCATTAGGAAAAACAAAATTATCATTAGAAAACATAGATCTAGCAAGCTTCTCTCTTCATAAAATATTCGGTTTAAAAGGAATAGGGGGGCTAATCAAAAAACAAAACATAAGATTAATTCCACTAATTCATGGAGGTAAAGCAATCACAATATATAGAAGTGGAACACCTCAAACAGGACTAATAGCATCATCAGAAGTAGCAATAGAAGAAGCCCTAACAAATATAGAAAAAAATTATCAAAAAGTAAAAGAATTAAATGAATATTTAAAAGAAAATATAAAAGACCTAGTAGAAATAAACTCAAATGAAAACTGTATACCCCATATTTTAAACATAAGCATCAAAAACAAAGATAGTGAAGACACATTAAAATTCTTTTCTGAAAATGATATTTATCTATCAAGTAAAACAGCTTGTTCAAGTGGAAGCTATTCATTTGTAATAAATGAATTATACAATATGGAAAGGGCAGAAACATCAATAAGAATAAGCTTATCACATAAAACAACCAAAGAAGAACTAGATATATTTATAAACAAATTAAAGGAGTGGCTAAAATGCAAATAATAAAAATATCATCATTAGGATGTACTTCATGTATAATAATAAACAATATTTTAGAAAAAATACTTGAAAACTATAAAGTACATATAAAAGAATTAGATTATGACTTTGATGAGTTCTCATACGAGGTAGGAACAACTCTGCCAGTGCTTATATTTGTCGATGAAAATGGAAAAGAATTGTCTAGGTTAGTAGGAGAAGTCTCATATTCAGAAATAGAGAAAGAAATAAAGAAGTATCAGTAGGTGACCAAGTTGAAAAAATTAATATACATAGTATTATTCCTATTTCTATTAATTCCCATAGGAGTAAACGCAAATGAGAAAGTAAATATTTATCTATTTTATGGAGATGGTTGTCCTCATTGCGCAGCCCTAGAAGAGTATTTAGACAGTGAGTATTCAAACGATAAGAAAGTACAAGTATACAAATATGAAGTATGGAACAACACACAAAATCAAGAATTATGGAAAAAAGTCGAAGACATAACAGGAGAACAAGCTAAAGGAGTACCATACTTTGTAATAGGAGAAGAAGTCTTTCAAGGATACTCCAAAGGAACAACATGGGAAAATAAAGTAGATAAAGCAATTAAAAAAGCTAAAAAACATAAATATAATGACAACGTTGGTATAACTTTAGGAGAAGTCAAAGGAACAATAAAAGAAAGTGACAAGAAAGAATCAAATTCAAGTTTTGACCCAAGTAAAAAAGAAGTAGACTTAAATGATTATACAAAAAAACAAGAACAAAAAGATACAAAACTAGATATACCACTCATAGGAACAGTAAACTTAAAAGATATGTCCTTGCCAGTAATAGCTATAATAATGGGACTAGTCGATGGATTCAATCCTTGTGCAATGTGGATCTTAATATTTCTAATAACTATGTTATTTGATTATCCAAGTAGAAAAAAGATGTGGATTCTAGGTTGTACATTTCTCTTTACAAGCGCTCTAATATATTTCTTATTTATGATAAGTTTCTTAAATATAGCAATGTTCATAAATAGTATATATATATTAAGACTACTAATAGCAATATTTGCCTTAGTATTTGGAGGCTTTAATTTATTTAGATATTTCAAAACCAAAGATGTTGGATGTGACGTAGTAGACAAAAACAAAAGAAGAAAATTAATGATTAGAATAAAAAACATCGTATCAAACAAAAGTTTTGTCTTAGCCTTAGCAGGTATAGTACTCTTAGCTGTAAGTGTAAATCTAATAGAGTTATTATGCTCACTAGGGTTACCAGTAATGTTTACAGAAATACTTGCTTATAACAACGTAACAGGAGTAAAAAACATCCTATATATCATACTTTATATAATATTCTTCTTAATAGATGATTTAATAGTATTTTTCGTAGCAATGAAAACATTGAAAATAACCGCAATAAGTAATAAATACAGTAAATACTCTCATCTAATAGGAGGCTTAATAATGATCATAATAGGAATTCTAATGATCTTAAAACCAGAATGGTTAATGTTTAACTTTTAAGGAGGAAAAAACATGGTATTCAGCAGCACTATATTTATATTTTTATTCTTACCACTAGTTCTACTATGTTATTTTCTAGCCCCTAAAAAATTAAAAAATTATGTTCTACTAATTTTTAGCATAATTTTTTATTTGTTTGGAGGTCCAAAGTTCTTATTAGTATTAATATCAGTAGTACTAATCGATTATCTAGGAGCACTATTAATAGAAAAAACAAAACACAAAAAGTTATATTTAATAATAACACTAGCACTCAATATAGGAACATTAGTATATTTTAAATATACAGGCTTCTTCATAGAAAATATAAATGGTTTACTAAAAACAAATATTCAAATTCCAGAAATAATATTACCTATAGGAATATCATTTTATACATTCCAAGCAATGAGTTATGTAATAGATGTATACAGAAAAAAAGTAAAACTTCAAAAAAATTTCTTAACACTTCTTTTATATGTATCATTATTTCCTCAGTTAGTCGCAGGACCAATAGTAAGATATGAAACAATAGAAAAAGAACTAAAAACAAGAAAAACAACATTTGAAAACGTAGAATATGGAATAAGAAGATTCATATTAGGACTTGCTAAAAAAGTAATAATTGCAAATCAAATGGGCTTATTAGCAGATACAATATTCGGTTTAAACGAATTAAGTACTCCAGTTGCAATACTAGGTGGATTAGCGTATATGTTCCAAATATATTTTGATTTTTCAGCATACTCAGACATGGCCATCGGATTAGGAAGAATATTTGGCTTTAAATTCTTAGAGAACTTCAACTTTCCCTATATATCAAAAAGCATAACAGAGTTCTGGAGACGTTGGCACATATCACTATCAACATGGTTTAAAGATTATATATATATCCCACTAGGAGGAAACAGAAACGGAATAAAAAGACAAATAATAAATATGTTAATAGTCTGGCTTCTAACAGGTTTCTGGCATGGCGCAGAATGGAACTTCATTTTATGGGGCTTGTATTATTTTATATTCCTAGTATTAGAAAAATTCATCCTAAAAAAACCACTAGAAAAAGCTCCAAACATCCTAAAACACATATATGCCCTAGTAATAATTTACTTTGGTTGGATAATATTTAGATGTGATAGCATAGGTCTATTAAAAAACTACTTTAATGCATTACTCTCATTTAATATAACCACAATGTCTATAAATGAATTATTAGTTTACTTAGAAAGTTATTATATATATTTTATTTTAGCCATTATCTTCTCGTATCCAGTATATTATAAATTATTAGATAAAATCCAAAACATAAAAAACAAAAAACTAAAATTAACACTAGATATACTTCATTATTTAAGCATAATAATAATCTTCATAATAACAATAATGTTTTTAGCATACTCAAGTTATAATCCATTCATATACTTTAGATTTTAAGGAGGACCAATGAAAACAGAAAAAACAGTTCAAAAAATATTTATAATAACATTTCTAACAATAATAACATTTTTCATGATAACAACACTCCTAAATAATGAAAAAGTAAGTGATGTAGAAAGAAGAGAACTAAATACATTTCCTAAGTTCAAAATAGAAAACTTAGTAAAGAAAAGTTATTATGACGATTTAACAAGTGCCTTTCAAGACCAATTGGAACTAAGACAATACTTAATAAAAGGATACTTCTTATTCCAATTTCAAAGATATTACGGTGATGCTGTAAAAGGAAAAAATAATCAGTTATATTCTGCAGAGCAAGCAAAACCCAGCAAAGACTATTATAAAAATCTAAAAAAACAAATAGAAAATATAAATACAAAAAACAAAGAACTAAATGCAAAACTAATATTTTTATCTATTCCAAGAAAAGATGCTTATATGGCCAAAGAATTACCAAAAACATATACATCAAGCATAAATATCTATAACAAACAAGTAGAGATAACAAAACAAACATTAGATAGTGATATAACATTTATAAATGCTTATGATGTATTCAAAAAATCAGGTATATATAATTGCTATTATTCAAACGATCATCATATAACACCAAAATGTGCTTATGAATTATATAAAGAAATAAATAAAATAACAAATACAAAATCGTATAATTTAGAAGAAGAATTTAAGATAAATAAAACAGTAGTAAATGGTGCATACAATAGACAGTTAGGACAAACAGTAAAATCAAAACCAGAAGATTTATATTTAACCCCTAAAAAGACAATAAACTACACAAGATATGAAAACGATAAACTAAGTAATAAAAAAGTTTATGGAAAAGGAAATAGTTATGAAGACGCCTATATGGAAGGGGATATGGCATACACCAGAATAGAAACAAATAAGAAAGGCGAAAATATTATGTTTGTAGGCTCATCATACACCAATATATTAGAAGCATTATCAGTACCAAGTTATAACAGAATGTTATCAATAGACTATAGACATAACAAAACAGGAAAAAGTATAAACTACTATGTAGATAAATATAATATAGACTATGTAGTATTTATTCCAGGACAATCAAGTAATGCCTATTCCTTAGACAAAATAAAATTATATTTAGGAAACTAAAAAAGAAGTCAAAACGACTTCTTTTAATATACTATCTATTATAGTATTCAACTATTAATGATTCATTAATTTCTGGGTTAAGTTCACTTCTTTCAGGAAGTCTAACAAAAGTACCAACTTTTTTATTATCATCAAAAGTAACAAATTCAGCTCTTTTCATAACCTTAGATAAAGCTTCCTTAACTGCTTTATGATCTATAGATTGTTCCTTTAAAGTAATAACATCACCAGGTCTACATCTATAAGATGGAACATCAACTTTTTTACCATTAACAGTAATATGACCATGATTAACAAGTTGTCTAGCAGCTCTTCTAGTAGAAGCAAATCCCATACGATAAACTAAGTTATCTAATCTAGATTCAAGTAATTTCAATAAGTTTTCACCATGAATACCTTGCATCTTACCAGCTTCTTTATAAGTCTTAACAAATTGTCTTTCATTAAGTCCATACATAAATCTAACTTTTTGTTTTTCTCTTAATTGAACACTATAAGTAGAAGGTCTTCTTTTTCTATCTTGACCATGTGCTCCAGGTCCATATGGTTTACGAGCAAGTTCCTTACCATTTTCAAGTAAAGAGAAACCAGTACGACGAGCTTGTTTATAGCTTGGTCCAGTATATCTTGACATATTCTTTCTCCTTTCAAAGTTTATTTCATAAACATTGAAATTGATTTTACTATCTTGAAGGGTGTTTAACTCTAGTGTTTTCACCAAGCAGCAGGGTACTCACAGCATCTAATAAACACATTTCAAAACATAAAACATGCTGCTTCAATGTATATGCAATAATGATTATATAGATTTATTAGTCAAAAGTCAAGAGAAAATCCTTATTTGACAAGGAAAAACTAAAATGTTATTCTATAAAAAAGGTGATTTAAATGATTTACGTAATAGCCGGGCCAACCGGCGTAGGCAAAACAAAACTAAGCATTTCCCTAGCAAAACAAATAAACGCCATAGTAATAAACGCTGATAGTATGCAAATATATAAAGAATTAAACATAGGAACAGCCAAAATAACAAAAGAAGAAATGCAAGACATACCACACTATTTATTTGATATAGTAAGCATAAAAGATGATTTTAACACATATATGTATCAACAAAGAGGAAGAAATTTGCTAGAAAAGTATAAAGATAAAAACATAGTAATAGTCGGTGGGACAGGACTTTATATAAAAACTTTACTATACGATTATACTTTTGATAACACAGAAAATAAAAATAAAAAGTTATATGACTTCAAAATAATAGGACTAACTACAGATAGAGAAAAACTATATAACACAATAAACCATAGAGTAGACCAAATGATAAAAAATGGTCTAATAGACGAAGCAAGATCATTATATAAAAATAACAAAAACGAAAGAGCATTAAAACAAGCAATAGGATATAAAGAATTATTTAAGTATTTTGATGGAGAAATAACAAAAGAAGAAGCAATAGAAAAGATAAAACAAAACTCAAGACACTATGCCAAAAGACAATATACATTTTTCAATAATCAATTTGACAATATAAAATGGTATAATAAAGAAGAAACAAAAGAAGAAGAGATTTTAAAAGATATTTTATGTAAAAAATAAAAATTAATGTGTATAATTACACATTTTTTCTTGTTTGAAAATTAATATTTTGCTATACTTTATTAGTAAGGAAGTGTATAACAATGAGATTAAATATTGGAGTTATTTTCGGAGGAAAAAGTGTTGAACATGAAATAAGTATAATTTCAGCCATAGAAGCAATGAGTAACATAGATCAAAATAAATACAAAGTAATACCTATATATATAGATAAAGATAATACTTGGTATACAGGAGAGCACCTAAAAAGTATACTGCATTATAGAGACATAGCACTAGTAAAAAGATATGCAAAGAAAGTATCATTAGTAAAAAGAAATAAAAGTTTCATCTTAGAATCACAAGGATTCCTCAAAAAAAATCTATTTGTAATAGATATGGTATTACCAATAGGACATGGAGCATTCTTAGAAGATGGATCATTACAAGGCTATTTAAACATGTTAGGAGTACCATTCATAGGATCCGGAGTATTAGCCTCAGCAATAGGCCAAGACAAAGTAATTCAAAAACAACTATTAGAAAAAAACAATATACCTGTATGTAAATATATATGGTTCTATGATTTTGAATATACAAAGAATAAAAAAGAAGTCCAAAAGAAAATAGACACATTAAAATATCCATTATATGTAAAACCATCATCATTAGGTTCATCCATAGGAATAACCTTGGTAAAAGAAGAAAAAGAATTAGACAAAGCCATAAAAGAAGCAATAAAATTTGACAAAAAAGTTATAATAGAAGAACAAGTAAAAAATGTTAAAGAAGCAAACATAAGTGTATTAGGAAACTGTGAAAAACAAACAGTCTCAGAAATAGAAGAAATAAATACAGATGCAGAATTCTATTCATTTAAAGAAAAATATGTCGAAGGATATAATAAATTAAACAAAAAAGCAGACAAAAGCAAACCATTAATCTCCAAAGAAATGATGGAAGATATGAGAAAATATGCAGTAGAAACATTCAAAGTAATCGGAGCAAGTGGGGTAGCAAGAATAGATTTCCTAATAGATGATAAAAACAAAAAAATATTCGTAAATGAAATAAACACCATACCTGGAGATTTATCAAGTTATCTATGGATGGCTAAAAAAGTAAATGAAAAAGAACTAATAGAAAACTTAATAAAAATAACAATAGACGAAACAAAGAAAAAAAATACAAAAACATATGCTTTTAAAGGAAATCTACTAGAAAGATACGACATAATAAAAAGCCAAAAGCTATCAAAAAACAAAGATAAAAACGAAACAAAATAAAAGAAAGATAATCACTTAACATTAAGTGCTCTTATCCTTCTTTTTTCTTTTATTGAAACTTTATTTTCATAATCCATTATATTATAGTTACATCTATAATAATTACCAATATTATTAAAAATATCAGGTTTTTCTCTATCACTAAAAGGAATATCATAAAACCTAAAAACATCATGATTAACTCTAGTTCCATACTCTAACATACCACTACTATTATTTAAATAAAACCTATGATTAAGAGGTTCTCCCTCCCCAGGATAACTAGAAGAGCTAATACGTTTAACATTATTTTTATCGGTATATATAAGCATTCCATATCTAGATAAAACATCTACACAAATAGGCTTAAACATATCAAGAACAGTTTGTCTATCATAAGACTCAAAAATATCTTCATCAAAAGTCTTACCCAATCTAAAATAAAGTAAAGATTTCATCTCATTTAAAATAGAACTCATTAAAGTATCATAAGATATAAAATCTTTATTATTTTGACGTTTAACAGGCTTCTCAGGAATAATATAAACCCCATCTAAAAAACTAGAACTAACTAACATAGGATTATGATTAGCATTATTAAACAAGAAAGGAACCTCTTTATTAATATCAGAAAGCATACTAAGTTTATCGCTTAAATCTTTATCATCCTTAACAAATAAACTCATCTTTTCAAAAACATTCTCTCTAGTATACCTCAAATATAAAGAATCATTATTCTTAACACTTCTCTTAATTATTTCGGCAATAAGTAGATAAAGATTCTTATCATCCGGAGATAAACTAATCTTATATTTATTTTTACCCTTAGAAATTTTCCTATTAATAGCAATAGATTTGCATTCATTACAAAGAGTTTCATTATTTTCATTTTGATAAATATTAACACCTTTACTTTTTAAAGTTCTAACAAATAAATTAATTTTCTTATCAAGAGCCTTTGCCCAAGGATAATCAAGTAAGTTACCTCTAGGACTGTCAGAGCTATTATCATAAGAAATACCATTAATACTAGCATCTAACAAATAATCAAAATCAATGTTTAGTCTTGTAAGCAATTCTAAATCTTTGTTTTCCATATACTTTCCCCCTTAGAGTTAGTATTATATAATAAAGTCTTGCTAATAGCAATAAAAAACTTTTAATTTTTTAGCTAGTAATTAGTAAAAAAATATTAAATAATATAATAATATGTTTTATAATTTAAAAGACTACTTTCTTACTAATTGTTTTCCTTTAAAATAAGCTTTATTGTTTGAGTATTGATATAGGATAATATCAATTTAAATAACAAAAAAACGACCAAGGTCGTTTATTTTTAATATGGTGCGGGTGAAGGGACTTGAACCCCCATGGATTACTCCGCTAGATCCTAAGTCTAGTGCGTCTGCCAATTCCGCCACACCCGCATGTTATGGTGGACCCTGTAGGACTCGAACCTACGACCGCCCGGTTATGAGCCGGATGCTCTAACCAACTGAGCTAAGGGTCCATTTCTTTGACTTCTTAATAATAACATATAATTTGATTAAAAATCAATACTATTTTTACAAATTTTTAAAAAATTATTCAAAAATACAAACTAATAGTATAAAATAAAGACAGGTGATAATATGTATACTATAATTAATAATAAAAAATACAACGT
Source organism: uncultured Bacilli bacterium (assembly GCA_934101575.1). GTDB lineage: Bacteria > Bacillota_I > Bacilli_A > RF39 > UBA660 > UMGS1449. The sequence continues at coordinate 356,406 of CAKORJ010000001.1, read as the reverse complement.
AATCAAAATGAATACCTTCTTTAAAAGATTAAAAGGATTAATGTTTAAAAAAGAAAAAATAAAAGATATTTATATGTTTCCAAGATGTTCCTCAATACACACCTTTTTCATGAAACAAAATATAGACATTTGTATATTAGATAAAAATTGTAAAATAGTTTATCTTCACAAATCATTAGAAAAAGGAAAAATTTTAATAAAAAAAGGATATTACACCTTAGAAATGCCTCTTAATACATGCAAAAGTCTAACACTAGGAGAAACCCTAGAAATAAAAAAATAAAGCACATATAAGTGCTTTAACAACAATTACTAGGTCTATTATTGTTATTATTACCATTGAAAGATTGATATCCTCTATTACCTAAAAACAAAACTAAGAAAATAATAATAACTATAAGCCAAATCCAAGAAGATTCGCTATATCCATAATTTTGATATCCGTACATAATTATCTTCCTCCTTAATATAGTATATTAAAAAAGAAATTCCTTACATATAATGTACACCTAATAATCAGTTCTACCACATAAATAATCTAAAGACACACCATATTTCTTACAAATATCAAAAGCAAATGCAGTAAGCAACATAGTTTTACCATTTTCATAAGCACTAATAGTAGAATGAGAAGTATTAAGAGCTTCCGCAAGAGCCTCTTGAGTAAGGTTATATCTCTTTCTAAACTCTCTAAGTCTTTTACCAATAATTTCTTTATTAAGTTTTTTATTAGTTATAACATAATTCCTCTCATCAGATAAACCAACCATATAATCCATACTAACATCAAAATAATTACACAAATTATTTAAATGAACAAGAGGAATAATAGACTCATTAGTTTCCCATCTAGCGTAATTAGACTTTGAAATATTCATTATACTAGCCATCTTAATCTGAGTTAAATCATGTTCGTCTCTTAAATCTTTTATCTTAACTAAGAACATAAAAAATCACCTAAAATAATTTTCTCATTAAAAAACAAAAATAATCTTTTCTTCCCTTATATGCGACAAATGTGTTATAATTATCAAAAGGAGAGCATTATGATAGAAAATTTACCAATAAAAATAGATAGTGTTGGAAGAATAGTAATCCCAACAAAAGTAAGAGAACTATATAATATAAAAAAAGATAGTATTCTATATATAGAAGAATACAAAAACGAAATAATTCTAATAAAAGATACAAAAGATGAAATAATAAAAAAACTAAAAAAACTAGAAAAACATGGTTTATCATTCATATTAAAAGAGCAAAATAAAACATTATATACCTCAGAAAATAAAAACAAAAAAGAAAAAGATCACTATTATTGTGACCTAAAAATAAATAATTATACTAAATATGAACTATCCATAATATATAATAAAAATTCAAAAAAATTCGCAGAAATAACAAGTAAACTACTAGTATAAGGAGAAAAAATGATCTATAAAATAAAAATTGATGATGCAGGAAGAATAATAATTCCAAAGAAAATCCGCATTAAATATCAAATAGAAAAAAATAAAGAAATATTACTAACAACAAAAGAACAAGGTTTCTCATTAAAACCAAAACCTAAATATATAAACAAAGAAAGTATCATAAATAAAATTAAATACCTAGAAAAAAAGTATAAAAAAGAATTATTCATAACAGAAAAAGAAATAGTTATATATCCAAATAATATCAGTATAAAAAATTTAGACCAATATTCAAAAATTGAAATAAATAAAACAACAGATCTATATATAAAAGAACAAGACAAAGAAATATTAGAAGTAATAAAAATATTATTAAGTAACTAACTACTTGAAAAAGTAGTTCTTTTAATGTATTATTAATATGTAAAATACCAAGGAGTGATTAAAATGAAACGAACAAATGTTTTCCCTGGGGGGGGGGGTCAATCTATAGACTCTTAAACAAAAATATAAAAGAGTTTAATAAAATAAAGTTATCAATTCTATGTATAGTATTCCTCCTATCAGTAGGGTTCATATCGTATAAAATAAATTCATCTTATGCATTATTCTCAGATAGTATAGTAGGAAATAATACAATAGAAATTAGTCCAAATTTAAGCCTAGATAAAAGTGGAGCAAATGAACCATTATTAGACGAAGGAATGATACCAGTATATTATGACAGTACCAATAACGTATGGAAAAAAGCAGATAAAACAAACAGAAATAAGTCATATAAATGGTATGATTATGCTAATAAGATGTGGGCCAATAGTGTAACAGTATCATCAACTAATAGAAATAAGTACTTATCTACAGAACCAGGAACAGAAATTCCTATGAGCGATATACTTACTATGCAAGTATGGATACCAAGATATAAGTATAAAGTATGGAATTATAATGAAAATGGAACAGCAACAAGTAATGAACAACAAATAGAAATAACATGGGAAAGTGGTGTAGATAAAACTGGAGAAATTTCTTGTCAAGATTCAATAAGTGGAACAGATGGAGCTCCATCAGAAACATGTAAACTAAAAGCGACAAATGAAACTTGTACAGATAGCATTTGCAATAATAAAACATATACTCATCCAGCATTTACATTTGGAAATGAAGAACTAAAAGGATTTTGGATAGGAAAATTTGAACTAACAGGAACAATAAGTAATATAACAACAAAACCCAATTTAAGTAGTTTAAGAAGTCAAACAATAAGTTCATTCGAAACAAATATTATGAGTATGAAAAATAGTAGCAATCAATATGGATTTAGTACAAATACAGATACTCATATGATAAAAAATAGTGAATGGGGAGCAGTAGCATACCTTTCACACTCTAAATATGGAACATGTACAAATGGCAATTGTAAAGAAATAGGAATAAATAATAATTCTAATTATATAACAGGATGTGGTGCTGCAGCTGGCAGCTCCTCAAGCAAAACATGTAATGCTTACAATACGGTAACAGGCATACCAGCTTCAACAACAGAAAATATATATGGTATATATGACATGAGTGGAGGAGAATGGGAATATACAATGGGAAACATAGTAAGTAATGATAGTACAACGATGATAAGTGGAACCGAATCATCAGATAATTCAGGATATACGGGGAAACTGTATGATTATGGTAGTAACACGTCGTATACTGGAATAGATTACCCAAATAACAAATATTATGATAAATACAGTTTTATTACGAGGTATGATTCAAGAATAAATAGTAAATTAGGAGATGGGATAAAGGAGGTATATAAAAGAGGTTCAGAAGGTTGGTATAGTGATAGCTCTTGCGTTGCGAGTTCTGATGGTCCTTGGTTCATACGTGGTGGTGACATTATGAGAGGTGATTATTCCGGGGTGTTTCGCTCGAACGGCGCCAGCGGTGGTTTTGATTATTCCACTAATTCAACACGCCTCATAATATCTCCATAATTCTTAAATATCAAAAAAACATACAAAACAAGTATGTTTTTTAAGTCTCAACAAAAAATAAATTTTAGTCCTTAACAAACAAGTCCAATAAATGTTATAATAATAAAAGATTAAAATAGAAAGAAGTGTATGATTTTGAATTATTATAATAAGGACATAGACAAAGTAATAAAAGAATTATCCAGTAATATTGATAAAGGTTTAACTAAAGAAGAAGTATTAAAAAGAAGAAAACAATCTGGTATAAATGAAATAACAGACACAAATAAAATAACACCACTAAAACGTTTTTTAATGCAATTTAATAATGCAATGATAATCTTACTTCTAATAGTGGGAATCTTATCTTTAATATATTCATATGTAACAAAGACAGATTACACAGATGCATTCGTAATACTATTTTCAGTAATAGTAAATGCTATAATGGGCTACATTCAAGAAAAAAAAGCCGAAGATTCACTAGAAACATTAAAAAGCTATGTAACATCTAAAGTAAAAGTAATAAGAGAAGGCAAAAACTTTGAAGTAGATTCAAAAGACCTAGTAATAGGAGACATAATAACACTAGAAAGTGGAGACAAAATTCCTGCAGATTCACGAATAATAAAAAGTATCAACGCCCTAGTAGATGAATCAATCCTAACTGGTGAATCTCAATCTGTAGAAAAAACAAAAGAAGTAATAGAAGGAGAACAACCACTTCACGAAAGAAAAAACATGGTTTATTCAGGGACATTACTAACAAATGGTAAAATAATAGCCATCATAACAGAAATAGGTAATAATACAGAACTTGGAAAAATAGCCAAAAATCTTTCAAAACAAAAACCCAATCCTACAACACTGGAAATAAAAGTAGCGAAAGTAAGCAAATTAATAACATGGTTATCAGCACTCCTAGTAGCAATAGTTATAGTATATGGAATACTAACAAAAAGTAGTATTCTTACAATAGTAATGTTATGTATATCAATGATAGTAGCATCCGTCCCAGAATGTTTACCAATTGCAATAACCGCAACACTATCAGTCGGAGCATCACAAATGGCAAAGAAAAAAGCCATAGTAAAAAAACTATCCGCAATAGAAACTCTAGGAGCAACAGAAATAATATGTTCAGACAAAACAGGAACCCTAACAACTAATGAAATGACAGTAGTAAGAATACTAGAAGGAACAAAACTAAAACTAAATATAAGGGAAAATATAGATCAAAACTCATCACTAGTAAAAATATTAGCACTATGTAATAATGCCGAAGAAAATCCTAATAAAAAAAATACATATTTTGGTGATTCAGTAGAAATAGCTTTCTTAAAATACTTAAATAAAATAAAAGTACCAGCAAAAAAACTAGATGAGAAATACCCAAGATTAACAGAAGTCCCATTTGACTCAGAAAGAAAAATGATGAGTACGGTAAACAAAATAGAAGGAAAAAATTATATTCTGACAAAAGGAAGTATCTCATCAATACTAAAATATTGTGATAGGTACGAAGAACAAGGTAAAATAAAAAAACTTAGTACTCATATAAAAAATAAAATAACAAAACAAGAAAAACAAATGTCAAAAGATGCCTTAAAAGTCCTTGCACTAGCTTATAAAAAAGTAACAAAATCTCCAGAAGAAATAACAGAAAAAGATGAGAATAATCTAATATTCGTAGGGCTAGTAGGATTAATAGATCCACCTAGATCAGATGTAACGAAAGCAATAGAAAAATGTAAAAGTGCTGGAGTAGAACCAATAATGATAACTGGTGACTCTTTAGAAACAGCATTATCTGTAGCAAAACAAATAGGAGTAGCCCAAGATGACAAAGAAGGAATACTAGGAGAAAAAATAAGAAAACTAAATGATAGAGAACTAGCAAAAATATTAAAAACAGTAAAAGTATTTGCAAGAGTAACTCCCGAAGATAAAGTAAGAATAGTTACATTTCTTCAAAAAACAGGAAAAGTAATAGCAATGACCGGAGATGGAGTAAACGATGCTCCAGCAATAAAGCTAGCAAGTGTAGGGGTAGGTATGGGCAAAACAGGCTCAGATGTAACAAAAGGAGCCGCGGACATAATATTAATGGATGACAGTTTCTCAACCATAGTAACAGCAATAGAAGAAGGAAGAAGAATCTATGATAATGTAATAAATAATATAGTATATAACTTATCAAGTAACTTCACAGAAATAATAATAATCTTAGTAGGAATGTTTATTTTTAAAAACATAATATCCCCAATACATGTATTATACATAGATCTAGTAGCAGACACACTTCCATCAATATGCTTAGCCTTTGAAAAAGGTAGTAAAGATCTAATGAAAAGAAAACCATCATCCCTAACAAAAAATATATTTACTCCATATATAAATTCATTCTTAATAATATCCGTAATAATAGAAGTAGCAACATCATTAATAATATTTTACATGTTTACCAATAAATTTGGCTTGCAAACAGGTCAAACAATGGCTCTACTAAGTATAGTATTAAATGAATTTGTATTTGCCTACAACTGTAGAAGCCTAAATGAAGTAATAACTAAAAGAGGAATCTTTTCGAATAAATACTTAAACATAGGAATGTCAATCTTAACACTAATACAACTTATAGTATTTTTAACTCCAATAGGTAGATTTTTTGGATTAACACAAATAACAATATCTGGATTTATTCTAGTTTCAATGATTAACATACTAGGATTTATACTGATAGAACTATCAAAACCACTATTAAAAACTATTCTAAAAACAAATAATAAGTAAAAAAACAAAATAAAAACAAATTTATACTTTGCAAAAAATATATATAATAGTATAATTGAAATTAGATTAGGGAGGTAAACAAATGAAAACAAGAATAATAAGTGCTATAGTAATGTGTTTAATAATAATACCAGTATTAATAATAGGCGGATTACCATTCAAAATACTAGCAATCATACTTGCTGCTATGTCAATGTACGAAGTAATGAAAGCAAGAGAAAAAAAGAGTAAAATACCACTATTCATAAGAATTCTATCTTATATTCTAATAGGAGTATTCGTAGGATTAGGAACAAGTGTTTACTCAGCAAATTATGAACTTATATATAAAGTAATGATAGTAATATTCTTATTATACTTTATACCAGTAGTATTTATAAATGACACAGAAAAGTTCAGTGTAACAGACTCATTATATGTACTTGGATGTACAATATTCCTAGGAGTAGCATACAATTCATTCGTATTAATTAGTAACATAGATTTTAAATATTTATTCTATATAATATTAGTAACAACTATGACCGATACATTTGCTTATTTTACAGGATCATTTATTGGAAGCCATAAACTATGTGAAAAAATATCGCCTAAAAAAACTTGGGAAGGAGCAATAGGAGGTTCAGTAGTAGGGACAATTATAGCAACATTCTTCTATTTGTTCTTAATAAATCCAAGTGCAAATGTTTTACTAATCATAGGAATAACACTATTGCTTACAATAATAGGTCAAATAGGGGATTTATTCTTCTCAAGTATTAAAAGGCATTATAAAATCAAAGATTTTTCAAATTTAATACCAGGTCATGGCGGTATATTAGATAGATTCGATAGTATTATATTTGTAGTATTAACATTTATTTTATTCATTAATATTTTATAGGAGGCATTATGATTTTAACAATAATATTATTTATATTAATCCTAGGAATAATAGTCCTAGTACATGAAAGTGGTCACTTTCTATTCGCCAAACTAACAGGGGTTCATGTATATGAGTTTTCAATAGGAATGGGTCCATTAATACTGAAAAAAATAGCAAAAGATAAAACACAATACTCAATAAGAGCCATTCCAATAGGAGGATTTGTATCCCTAGCTGGAGAAGAAATAGACGAAGAAGAAAGAAAGAAAACAAAAGGACACAATCTTCAAGACAAAACAGTATTTCAAAGATTCTTAGTAATGTTCATGGGAGTAGGATTCAACTTTGTATTTGCATTTATACTTCTATTCTTTACAGGGCTTATATTTGGAGCACCATCAACAGAACCAGTGCTTAACGGGGTAACCCCAGAATATCCAGCAGCAGTAGCAGGACTCCAAAAAGGAGATAAAGTTTTAAAAATAAATGATCACAAAATATCATATCTAGAGGATATTTCATTATATTTGGCTATAGAAGATTTAAGCAAACCACTAGAAATAGAAGCACAAAAACCAAATGGTCAAATAGATACATATCAAGTATTGCCACAAAAGACAAAAGATGCAGATGGCAATGAAAAATATGCAATAGGAATAATGTTACAAGCTGATATAAATAAAGGTTTCTTACCATCAATAAAATATGCATTCAATGAAGAATGTGCTATATTTAAACAAATGTTTGTAGTATTAGGTAACTTATTTACAGGAGAAGTAAAAGTAAGCCAATTAAGTGGACCAGTAGGAATATATTCAGTAGTAGGTCAAATGAGTAAGCAAGGAGTATCAGCATTATTATGTCTAACAGCACTTCTAAGTATAAATGTCGGAGTAATAAATCTGTTACCATTCCCAGCATTCGATGGAGGAAGAATATTATTCCTAATAATAGAAAAAATAAAAGGCTCACCAGTAAATCCAAAAGTAGAAAATACAATCCACAGTATAGGATTTATATTATTAATACTACTCATGCTATATGTAACATTTAATGACATACTGAAACTATTTTAGATAAAACAAAAAAAGTAAAATTTTAATACTTTGTAATAATTAAATAGAGTGATGTAATATAAAAATAAAGAATGTATAAGAGAATATTTTGTTTTATTATACATTTTTTGTGTTAAAAGATAAAAATGGTCATTTTACATGGAATTTATTCTTATATATAATGCATATGGAGGTGTTAATCTTGATGGCGAAACCATTCTATGATGCAAGATATGACGCGGTATTTAAAAATGCCGTGGCTAGAGATGAAGAAGTATTTAAATATTTTTTAAAATATGCTTTAGAAAGAGAAATAAAGTCATATAAAATAATTCCAAATGAATTACCTAAAAAAGAGTTTTCTATAAAAAGTAAGACTTTAGATATAAATGTAAAAACAGATATAGGGAATATAATAGTAGAGATTAATAATGGTTTTTATACAAGTCTTCCAATAAGAAATCTAGCATATTTATCAAGTGTGTTTTCAAATAGTGTATCAAGAGGAGATTCATATGATAATGTACCACTTCATATCTTACTTAATATAACATGGGGAAAAGGAATAAAGGGGGAAATACTAACAGAATATTATGTACAATCAGAGAAAGGAATAAAGTACTGTGATAGAATGTTAATAAGAGAAATAAATATGGATTTATTACTAAATATATGGTATCATGGTGATAGAAACAAGGCATTAAACTATAGTCATTTCTTGATGCTTGGATTAAATATGAAAGATTTAAATGTTTTGTATAAAGAGAAAGGATATAAGTTTATGAAAAAGTATATGGATAATGTAGAAGAATTAAATAATGATACAGAATTTGTAAATGTAATATCACCAGAAAAAGATAATGAAATGGTAATAAATACTTTAAAGAACGAAGCAATTAAGGAAGGTATGGAAGAAGGACTGAGAGAAGGACTGAAAGAAGGCTTAAGAGAAGGTCGAAAAGAAGGAATTAAACAAGGTATCAAGGAAGGAAAAAAAGAAGGATATGACCAAGGAGTAGAACAAGGAATAGAACAAGGAATAGAACAAGGAATTTATAAAAAGGCTATAGAGACTGCTAAAAATATGTTAAACAAGAACTTAGACATAAACATAATATCAGAATGTACAGGTATTTCTGTTGAAGAACTAAAAAATCTAAATTAAAAGAAATGAAACATTTTACAAAAACTTCATTTCTTTTTTTAATTAGTATTGAAATATAGCCTATTCTAGGTTATAATTTTAATATAATAAGAGGTGTGTTTAATGTTAGGAAAAATAGTAGAAATAAAAGATGAAAAAGTAAAAGTAAAGATGGATATAGATATAAAAGTCCAACCAAGTTTATCTAATTTACATGTAGTATTTGAAGAAGAGGGTAAAAAAGTAGTCGGAGAAATAACTTCAATAGATGAAACATATCTATACATTGCAATAATAGGAGAAATAATAAATAATAGGTATTTACCTGGTGTACAAAAAAAGCCAAGTTTTAAGGCAGCGGTAAGAATCATAAGTATGGATGAATTAGTATTGATATTAGGTCCATCTACTCCAAGTAATGATACATTCTATTTAGGAGAATCATCTATTTATAATAATTATGGAATAAATGTTGGGATAAATAACTTCTTTTCAAATCACTTTGCAATAATAGGAAATTCAGGATCAGGAAAGAGTTGTGCTACCGCAACAGTAGTACAAAACTTATTTTATTCTAATCATCCACCAGTAAATTCTAATATCTTTGTTTTTGATGCATATGGAGAATATCATCATTCATTCGACAGATTAGAAGAAGTAAATCCTAATATATGTTACAAAAGTATAACAACAAATCCAAGAGCAACAGAAACAGAACAACTTAGGATACCACTTTGGTTAATGGGGACAGACGGAATAGCAATGCTACTAGATGTTTCAGATCCAAACCAAATACCGATAATAGAAAAAACACTAAATTTATTACCAATATTGTGTAGGAACGATGAAATGGTATTAAAATATAAAAACAATATAATAGCAAAATGTCTAAGAGATATAATCTTAACAGGAAAAAGTGCATCAAATGTCAGAAATCAAATAATATCAGTATTAACTTGCTATAATACCCCAGAATTAAACCTAGATTTAAAAATAGTAGAACCAGGTTATACAAGAACATTAAAACAATGTTTATATGTAAATGATAATGACAGTATGGCTGCAATAGAGAAAGTAGTCGGTGCAATATCTCATTTTATAATAGACGATTTAGAATACACTAATAGTGCTCCTGTACCATTTACATTGCAAGATTTTAGCAATGCACTATCATTTGCATTAATATCTGAAGGAATCCTAAAAAGTGATAAAGTATATGACTATGCCAATATTTTAGCAGTAAGAACAAGCAGTCTCTTAGAAGGAGAATATGCATCATACTTTGATTGCAAAGAATATATAACCGAAAGGGAATATATTGACAAATTGATGACAACACAAGATGGAAGAAAAGCTCAAATAGTAAACTTTAACATAAACTATGTAGATGATAGGTTTGCTAAAGTATTAGTAAAACTATTATCAAAAGCATTATTTAACCAATGTGTAACTGCGGAAAACCGTGCTGGTAAAGCTTATCACATTCTAATAGAAGAAGCACATAGATATGTACAAAACGATACAGATACTAAATTGTTCGGATATAATATATTTGATCGTATAGCAAAAGAAGGAAGAAAATATGGAATATTATTAGGATTCATAACACAAAGACCATCAGAAATAAGTGAAACAGCAATAAGCCAATGTTCAAATTTCTTAATATTTAGAACAATGCATGCTAAAGATGTAAATTACTTAGAAACAATGATGCCAAATGTAACAAAAGATACAATAAACACAATAAAAACATTACAACCAGGTACATGTATGACCTTTGGCTCAGCATTTAAAATACCAATATCAGTAAAATTACAAATGCCAAATCCTGCACCACTTTCAAGTAATGCTCAAATAGAAAGTATATGGTATTGACAAAATAAATAAAAATTGTTATTATTTAAAACAAGTTGCAGTAATAAAGAAGTAGTAATAAGAAAAACTTATTAAAGTGAGTTTGGAATTAGTGAGAACCAAATAATAAGTCCTTATGAACGTATCTTTTAGCAAAAAACGTATTTTCTGCGTTAAAGGATTAAGTGCATAGATTCTATGAAGTAAGGTGGTACCACGGGAATATCTCGTCCTTATCTTTATAGAATTTTTATTTTAAGGAGGAATAAAAATGATACAAAAACTAGAACAAATAATAGAAGAAGCATTTATAAAAAATAATTATAATAAAGAATATGCTAAAATAACTAAATCAAACAGACCAGAGTTATGTGACCTTCAAATAAATAGTGTCTTCAAAATAGCCAAAGATACAGGTAACACCCCGGAAGAAATAGGAAAAAGGATAATAGAAGAACTAGAACAAATCAAAAATATTAATTATTATCTAGAAGAAATAACATTTGTAAAGCCTGGATTTATAAACTTAAAATTAGGAGATGAGTTTATAGCAGATGAATTAAATAAGATGATAAATGAAGGAAACTATGGTATAACAAAAGAAACAAATCCTAAGACTTATGTAGTAGATTATGGTGGACCTAATATTGCAAAACCACTTCATGTAGGACATATAAGACCAGCAATTATAGGACAATCAATATATGAAATATTAAAAGAAAAAGGAAACAAAGTAATAGGAGATGTCCATTTAGGAGACTTTGGTTTACAAATGGGTCAAGTAATATATGGACTAAAACAAAGAAGTTTAAAACCAGAAGATATAACAATAGAACTATTACAAGAAATATATCCCAAAATGTCTGGACTTTGCAAAACGGATGAAACTGTAAAAAAAGAATGTCAAAGAATAACTAAAGAGTTACAAGATGGAAACAAAGAATATACTGAATACTTTAAAGTAATGTATGACGTATCATTAAATGATATCAAAAAAATATATAAATACCTAGGAGTAAGTTTTGATTACTGGTATGGAGAAAGGGATAGTTACAAATATATAGATAGTTTAATGAACTATTTAGACAAACAAGGAGTTTTAGAAACAGATGATGGGGCTAAAATAGTAAGAGTAAATAAAGAAAGTGACAACAAAGAAATGCCTCCACTAATAGTACAGGGAAAAAGTGGAGCATACCTATATGCAACAAGTGATATGGCAACAATTTATCAAAGAATGCAAGATTTTAATCCAGATTATATATTATATGTAACAGATGATAGACAAAGATTATATTTTGAACAAGTATTTAGAGCTTGTCAAATAAGTAATTTAACAAAAAATACAAAGTTAGAACATGAATATTTTGGAACAATAAATGGTCCAAATGGAAAACCATTTAAAACTAGAAGTGGAGAAACATTATCACTAGAATCATTAATAAAACAAACAAAAGAAATATTTATATCAAAAAAAGAATCAAATAAAAACATGAAAAAAGAAGATATAGATATAATAGTAAATTCCATTCTAAAATATGCAGATCTTCAAAATAATAGAGAGAACAATTATATATTTGATATAGAAAAGTTCTCAGATGTAAATGGAAAAACAGGACCCTATCTATTATATACTGCAGTAAGAATAAGAAAAATAGTAAACGAAATAAAAACAACAAATAAAGAAATAAGTAATCAAGTCTATAATAAAACAGATAGACAACTAAGGATGCAACTATTAAAAGCCGGAGAAAGTGTAAATATAGCAAGTGAAAAAAGAATGCCACATTACATAGCGGATTATCTATATGATCTAGCAGTAATAACAAATACATTCTATCAAAATAATAATATTTCCAAACAAGAAAATGAACAAATTAAAAATGATTGGACAAATTTACTAGAATATACGTATGAAACAATGAAAAAATTACTTAGTCTTCTAATAATAGATATACCAAGTGAAATGTAATAAAAGATAAGAAATAATAAAGGATAAGAACTTTAGAAAGCTTATCCTTTTTACTTGAAACAACAAATTAAATATAGTAAAATATAAGTATATTAAACTAGGAGGGGTTCTAATGGATTACATAAAAAATAAGAAGAATACTGTTTACTTATTATTAATAATGGTAGGATTATTATCATTAGTAATAGGGACTAGTTATGCTATATTAAAAGGAACAGAAAGTGATTCAAACGAACAAGTAATAAAAACAGGAAATGTAAAACTAAAATTAACAGAATATTATGATAATATAAGTGAAAAAATAACTGTTAAGTCAGATGAAGATGGATTATTAAATACAAATAGTTATGAATTTAATATCAAAAATATAGGAAATTCCCCAGCAAGATATGACTTGAAATTAATAAATGATGTACCCGGTTCTTATACTGGAAAAGTATTAGACACAAAATATATTAAAATAGGACTTGAAATAAATGGTGAAGAATATGGACCAATGTCCTTGGAAAAAGTAAAGAATATAATTGATAGTGATGTCATATATAAAAATGAAGTATTAAATTATAAACTTAGAATATGGCTAGATAAATCAAAAGAAGATGAGATTGCAAACCTTGAAGATTATAAAGCTTTCTTAAAATTAAAGATTGAAGCAACTCAAAGACCAGAAAGCATGGATTCTGAATCAACTAAAACATTTAATTATACTGGAAAGACAGAGGAATACACAGTACCAAGGGATGGTTATTATTACATAGAAATGGGTGGTGCTACTGGAAATAATAATTATAATGATTATACTAAGGCTCATCCTGGCTATGCTGCTAAGACTAGTGGTTATATATATTTAGAGGCAAATGAAAAGTTATATTTTAATGTTGGTGGTATGAAGAAGACATTTAATTGTTGTAGTAAACAAGGTGATAAATCTGGTAGTGGTGGTGCTACTGATGTTAGGGTTTACGGTAATAATATTAAGCCAAGCAAAAAGTATAGATATGTAAGAAATTATATTAATGGTTCATCAAAAAACTCAGCAAGTCATTGGGTAGAAATAAAAGTTTATGATGAATCTGGTAATGTAATAAGTAATGGTAAAAGTGTTTCTTATAATGGAACAGGACCTCATTATGGAGGTACTGCTACTTCCCCAAATGCTATAACTGATGGTAATACTACAAGTGATAATTATTTCGGTTTAGAAGGTAGCAATGATTCTTATGTTGAGATTGATTTAGGATCGGAATATATTATTAGCAAAATAGAGGTATGGCATTATTATAGTGATGGTAGAACGTATAATGATCAAAAGACTGAGTTATTAACTAGTGATAAAAAGATAAATTCTATTATATATACAAGTTCTGAAAATGGTACATATGCTGAGACAAGTAGTGGTAAAGCAATGAGTAATATTTATTTAACTAAAGATTTAACAAGTAGAATAATGGTTGCTGGAGGAGCAGGTGGTACGTATCAGGATAGTAGTGCTCCGAAAGGTGGTAATGCCAGCGGGCTTTATTCTGAATATGTTTATCATACTAGTTATACGGTTGAGAGTACAACACAAACATCTGGTGGAACAGCAAATTTAAATGGTACAGCAGGCTCTTTTGGTTACGGTGGAACTAATTCTACTACTTATTATAATTCTGGCGGCGGTGGCTACTATGGTGGAGGGGCTGGCCCTGCTGGAGGAGGAGGCTCTTCATATATAAGTGGTTATGCTGGTGTAAACTCTGTTAAGGATTCTGGGACATTAACTCATACTGGGGAGACTTTGCATTATAGTGGTAAATACTTTATTGGGGGACAAATTTCAACTTATTATAATACTGGAGATGGATATGCTAAAATTAGTTATGTTGATACAAAACCAAAAAGAAGAAATACTAAATTAAATGATGTTAGATATATAAAGAGTTGTGTTGGTTATAATACTGCTAATAATTATAATCATTTTACTGAACTTCAGGCTATAAAAGATGGTGTTAATGTTGCTAAAGGTAAAAGTATTACTGGTACTGGTTCTAATCCTTTTTCTAGGGTTGTAGATGGAGATATTTCTCCTTCTAATTATGTTGATGTTTCTGATCCTTCAAATAATAGTTGTGTTGTTGTAGATTTAGGGAGTTCTTATGATTTGGATGAGGTGGCACTTTGGAATTATTTTGGAGATCCTAGAAGTTATTATAATAATAAAACTTATGTTTCTAAAGATAATAGTAATTGGACTGAGATTTTAAATGAAGCTAGTATAGAAACAAGTAATGGTCATAGAATAAATGCTTATGTTGATAACTATAATGGTTATGTATCTGATGGACTTGTTTTATGGTATGATGGTTATGCTAATACTGGAACTGATAGAAATTATACAACTACAACTTGGAAAGATTTAAGTGGTAAGGGTAATACTTCTACACTTAGTGGACCTACTTGGTATGATAATTATTTATCTTTTGATGGCAGTAATGATTATGCTTATAAATCTAGTGGAGTAGTTTATAATATTTCTAAGTATAATACAATTGAGGTTTTATATAAGATCGAGAAAATAGATACAAATTATCAAATGTTATTTAATACTCATAAAGATGGACAATCAATAAATCAATATGGCGCGCTTTGGCTTTTTAGTAATTATACTATGGGATATGAGTATGCAGATGGGTCAAGTAATTTTTCAGATAGTAGAATTAGTGTAACTTCTAATGATATTAATAAATTTATGTTGCTTACTAGTACTCGTAATAATAGAACTTATAAATTATTTAATAAAAGTAATTTAATTAATGAAAAAGAGTTTTCGTTTGATGCAAAAACTCCAGAAGCTTCTGTTTATGTGGGAGGACCTGAAAACTATTTCAAAGGAAAAATATATTCCATAAGAGTTTATAATAAGGTCTTAACACAAGAAGAAGTAGAACACAATTACAAATATGACAAACAAAAGTTTAATTTAGAATAAAAAAGAAACTAGATTTTACATTTTCTAGTTTCTTTTTTTATAATAATAAATATTATTTTTCTTTTACTAAAGGATTAAAATTTTCAAAAGAATCAACTAATTTAGGATGTTTTATAATAAAATGAATAATAGGATTCATATTCTTAGAAATAATAATATATTTACCATGAACTATCTCTATAGAAATATTCTTAAAAGTCTTATAATTATTAAATTTAGTTTTATAGTTACTATTTTTATAATTAATAGTCATATTTAAATGTTTCTTATATTCATCATAAGTATACGTAATCTTTTTACTATAAAAAACATTCTCAAGGGGAAGACAAATATCATTTTTTAAAAACTCATTTTCATTATACTCATATATAATATCTATAACTTTTCCATTATTAAGTTTTGTACTCATATTATCTTCTTCAAGCTTTTTATATTCTTTTATAAGTTTCATATCTTGATTAGAAACATTATTTCTAATCAGGATACTATCAAGCAATTCATCAGAAATAGTAAATAGAGGCAAAGAATTTAGTATTCTCTTTCTATTAGTCTTGATTTTTAAATCATCAGATAAAAATACATTAAAAACATCAAAGTCTTTTTCTTTATAAATCTCCATCAAAGGGAAAGCCTTACTAAGTAAAAATTTTGCTTTTCTTCTATAATATTGTACTTCTTTAGTATTAGTAGCTAAATAATACATACCATCATCATGATGATCCTTAATACACTCACCACATAAAGCATATTCTCCTGACACATAATTTAAATGTTGATGAACACTATTTTTAACTTCTCTTAAATAAAAAGGTGATATTTGCCCAGTCATATAAATAGGTATCCAACTCTCAAGCCCAAGCATCATTTCATTAAAAGGTCTATCTAAATTATGGATAATATTAAGATGTAAACCTTTTTTTAAACACATAGCAATACCAAACATCCATTTTTTACCAAAGTCAATATCCTCCGCCATATCTTCCATAGGCATATCACTACACATAAATATGTCATCATTACACCTAGATAAAACAGTAGCTTTAAAGAAATCGAGTTCTCCTTTTTTCATCATATCAAGACCAAAATATTTTTTACTTTTAGCCTTATAAAAAGGAATATTAGGAACTTTTAACTTATCAAAACTAATAGCACTAATATAATCATTTAAATCAAATTTATCAAGTCTAGTTAAAAATACTTCAATTTGATCATCACTATTCTTTACATTATTACTGGTAAGATACTCAAATATTAAACTAAATAAATCTTTATCATTCAACCCCTCAGAACTAGATATTCCAAAAAAGGTACAAATATTAGATTTATCTTGATTACTATGTTTAAAGACAATATAATTTGCAACTTTCTCACAAAAAGCAATAGGATCAGAAGGTTTAGTTTTACAATATCTTATTCTAGAAATATGCGAAGGATCAAACACAATATACTTAGACATTTCATTAATATTAATTTTAAGAACATTAATTAACTTATTAAAATTATTGCTAAAACTATTATAATCAAAACTATCTTTTCCCTTTATACACTTAGATAATCTCTCATAAACAGATTCATCATAATCGCAACAGACATTATTTTCGTTAATCATTTTCTCAATAACTAAACTAATTTCTTTCAATTGTTTACTATCTTCTTTAGGAGTTCTCTCACCACTTCTATATCTACTAATAGCAGATTCAGAAATACCAGTTTGTATAGCTAACTCCTTGGAAGAACATTTAACAATATCAAGATATTCATTTAAAACATCTTTAAACTCCATAAATTACATCTCCAAAAACATTTTAACATATATATAAAACAAAACAAAAGTCTTGTCATTTAAAACATTGTTTTTATTGACAAGATAATTGTCCTAAAAAACAATTTAAACTATACTAAACTAAAGGGAAGTGATAAATGAGATGAAAAACAAAATAAAGGAAGTGATAACATGGCGTTAATAAAATGTCCAGAATGCAAAAAAAGCATAAGTGATAAGGCGGATACCTGTCCAAAGTGTGGTTATGAATTAAAAAATGAACCCAAAAAGAACAACAGTCAAAAGTTTAGAGGCAAAGTAGATTACAAATATATAATATTAGGACTATTGATAATAGTCGTAGGATTCTATATGTTAAATCAAAATAATGAAAAGAATAAAGAACCTACAACAAATGAACCAACTACAGAAAACAAACAAAGCAAGCAGATACCAGGAACTTATAATGGTTATGTGGTATATAAAGATCAAAATTTAAAAGTAAGTTATGAAATGCCAAATAATTATAAAACATATACAGATAAGAATGGATTTAGTTATATAGGACAAAGTATTGATAGTGCTGGGGCATTAATTCCATATATTATGTTAGGATGGTTTGAAGATTATAAAAATCCTGTACAATTCTTAAATGCTTTTACGGATGAATTAAGAAAAAATTATAATGATGTAACAATAACAGTAGATCTAATATCAGATACAGTAGGAAGTTATTATGTATATGGAATCCAGTATAAATATACATCAAGTGGTCATACAGTGATAGACAATAGATATGCAACCTTAATAAATAACAAAGTATTTATGGTAGGAACTAAAGAAGAAAATATCAACACAGAAGAAATAAATAATAATGTTAGAGTAATATTTAACACTCTAAAAGGAGAAAGTTAAAATGGCCTTAGTAAAATGTAAAGAATGTGGAAAATCAATATCAGATACAGCAAGAACATGTCCTCACTGTGGCATAAAAACAGAAGTAGAAACCTGTCCAGAATGTGGTAAAAAAGTAAAACAAAACGATGATTTCTGCAGTAATTGTGGATATCCAATAAAAAAAGAAAATAAACCAGGAATAGTAAGTGAAAACCTTGATAAAATAACTGGAGCAAAATCAGAAAACTATGTAACATTCAAAGATCTATTCAAAAATACTTTTGCTAAACATACCGATGAAGAACTAGATGAAGTATTTATCTGTGGAGGAGCAAAAACCACTCCAAAAATAAAGGATATTGATCCAAGAAAAGCAAGTGCATGGGTATATTTCAAAATATTAGTATTCTTTATAATAGCATACATTCCAACAAGAATAGGTTTTATAAATTATGGAAATGAAAACTTCTTACCAGCTATGATAATGTTAGCAGCTTTTGCTATTCCTGTAACAGTATTAATATTTTTCTTTGAGATAAATGTTTTTAGAAATATACCATTTTATAAAGTTATAAAATACTTTATTTGGGGAGGAGCTCTTTCATTAATAGTAGCAATACTTTTATTCTCACTTGACTTTAATACAGATATAACAACATACTTTGGTGCATTAATGGTAGGCCTAATTGAAGAAGTAGCAAAAACAGTGATAGTAGCAGTATTTCTCTTCAAAAGTAAAAAAAGCAATTATATACTAGATGGATTATTAATAGGTGCTGCAGTAGGAGCAGGTTTTGCAGCATTTGAAACAGCTGGGTATATATTAAGATTTGGATTAAATGGAGGACTAGATGCAATGCTAAATGTAATAAAACTAAGAGGATTCCTAGCTCCAGGAGGACATGTAGCATGGGCAGCCATAGAAGGAGCAGCATTAATGTATGTAAAAGGATTTGAGCCATTAAATAAAAAACATTTAAACGACAAAAGGTTTTTGCTTATCTGCTTAATACCAATCATATTACACGGTATCTGGGACATGCCAATAAGCTTGCCATATTATATAACTCAAATAACAATGACAATATTAGCATGGCTTGTAATAATATATTTTATAAACCTAGGACTAAAACAAGTAGATGAAGCAAAACAACAAAAAATTAAAAACTAATATTTGAAAATCTAATATGAAAGAAGGGTACAAATGAAAACAATAAAAACATTTTTAATTATAGTTATAATTAGTATAGCATTATTCATTCCTAATATATTTGCATTAGAAAAAAATGAAGTGAAATTAAATTTTAAAGACGGCGAAATTCATGATGGTTATGTAGAATATAGCAAGAAAGCAAAATTACAATTATTTAAAGGTGATGAGTCGGTAGCTAATATTTCAAATAATATGATAATTAATTTGAATGAAGCAGAGTACAAGTTTGTAATTGAAGAAATTGAAGATCCAAGTGTTGTTGGTGCTAATACATCTATAAAATTAAAAATTAATAAATGGTATTATCCTATTGTAACAATAAATGAAACTAAATCTACATTCAAATTGGATTCAAATAAATTTAACGGTACATTAGATATTGAATTTGAAAGAAAAAATATTGCTTTTAACACAACAGTTAAAAATATTTACAATGATATATCATCAAAAGGTGTAATTGATTTGACTAATGGTAAAGAATATGTAATAGATTTTTCTAAAACTGATGAGTTAGCGGAAGGATTAAAATCATTTGCAGATTTAGATAAAACACTATATTATAAAAGAAGTAATGATGGTCTATTAGCAACAGACAATAAAGGTGAAGCTGTTATAAAGATAGTAGGAAACAGAGAAAACAACAAAGCAATATTAACTGCAGTAAATATTGAAACTAAAAAAAGCGAGATTTTTAAAGGATTTCATATGAAATATACAGGTTCTGCACTTAATTATGATAACCTTGGTGGTAATATTTTGCTTGAAACAAGATATGATTATTATACTAGATGTACTTATGAATTTACATTCCAATACTTAGAAGAACAACAATCTAATGCTAACAAAGTAACAGAAAATACAAAAAACAATAATAAAGATAATAATATAATAACAAATCCTCAAACAGACGATAATATTATAGCTTATATCTATACAACAATTATCTCTATGTCTTTAATAATTAGTTGTTTAATCTATAGAAGATTGACTTAAAGGTGGGCACTAAGCCTGCTTTTATTTTTTAATATACATGCATTAAAATATTGTAAAAATTCATATTTTATGTTATAATAAGCAAGCATAAAAAAAGGGGGCATAATCATGAACTATGAAGGAGAAAAGTTCCTATTAAATTTATATAAAGAACTATATAATAAACAAAGTGCAAAACATTCAAGTACAAAAAGTGATAATAAATATGAAGTAGTAAAAAAATATATAGAAAGACTTGAAAGAGTTCATGAAAAGGCAATAAATCATAAAAATGATAATGGTGTTAAATTATTAAAAAGTTTCTATTATGATAAATATGTAATAAAAAAAGAAGACATTCCAGAAAGTTATATCAATTATTTAGATAAAGTACAGTTTGATCAATACGGTATCCATATGAATGAATACCAAAAAGAAGAACAAAAAGATCTAATAATAGAAGACCAAAAGAAATCTCTAGATGAATGGATCAATTATTTTACAAGTGAAGATGCTAAATTTTATCCAACTTGGGCAAAGTATTGGGCTTTTCAAGGAATGTTAACTATAGGAAACTATGATACAAATAAAGGAATATATAATAAAAGAAGCAAGACAACAGTCGCACCATTTCCAGAACTTGATAGAGAAGTGCTTTCTAAATCAATAGATCTAGTAATAAAAGAAACAAATAAAGAAGAGATTGAAGAGAAGGACTTAGAAAAGTTAGTAAAAAATGGTAATTTTTTTAAGCTTTATACAGTTCAGTTAAAAGATACAAGAGAAAATAATCTTGGTGAAGAAACAAAAGGAGAGTGGGTAAAGTACGAACAAGGGGATAATTACCAAGAATTACATAAATCACTCCAAGGTAAAAACACAGGATGGTGTACCGCCGGAGAATCAACATGTAAATATCAACTTAAAAATGGAGACTTTTATGTTTACTATACATATGACGAAAAAGGTAAAGCTACAATTCCAAGACTTGCAATAAGAATGAATGGCAAGAATACAATAGGAGAAATAAGAGGAGTAGGCAAGGATCAAAATATAGAGCCACACTTTGAAGATATAATTGCTAAAAAATTAAAAGGGTTTCCCGATGCAGATAGCTACAAAAAAAGAGTAAAAGATACTCAAATGTTAACAT
Organism: uncultured Bacilli bacterium; assembly: GCA_934101575.1. GTDB lineage: Bacteria > Bacillota_I > Bacilli_A > RF39 > UBA660 > UMGS1449. The sequence goes on along the minus strand of CAKORJ010000001.1, from coordinate 334,376 downwards.
ATGTATATACCAAATATGAAAATCATAAACCATTAACAAAAGAAGATTTTAACTTTATATATGAAATTAATAATAAAATAGAGACAATGGGTTGGGATATGGATCCTAGACTAAAAGAGCTTAAAAATAATATTTTTAAAACTGCTACTAAGGAATTTACTGATAAAGAGTTTTTAATAGAAATACTTAGAAAGAATGGTTATTTATTAGAAAAAGTTCCTAAAAATAAGATAGGTAAAGAGGTTGCATTAGAGACTGTAAAATTTTATACTGCGTCTATAAAATATGTTCCAAAAGACTTGATTGATAAGAAAATAGCCATTGAAGTTGCAAAAAATAGCAGGTATTATATGAAGTTTATACCACAAGAAGTAATTGATAAGGATGTAGCATTAGCAGCATTAAGACAATATAATTTTTCTTTAACTGAAATTCCAAGAGAGGTAATAGATAAAGAAATAGCTTTGCTAGCAGTTCAAAAAAATGGAAATAGTTTAGGCAGTGTTCCGGAAGAAATAATAGATAAAGATATAATAATAGAGGCAATTAAAAACGCTGCTGATGCAATACAATATGCACCAAAGGAGCTCATAGATAAAGAAGTAGCTCTAGCAGCAACCCAAAAAGTCAGAGTAACAGCTTTACAATACATTCCAAAAGAACTAATAGATAAAGAAATGGCATTAAAAATAGTCCAAAATTCTGGATCTAATATAAGGTACATTCCTAAAAAACTAATAGATAAAGAAGTAGCACTAACAGCCATTGAACATATATCTATATTACCAGTTATGAAATATATACCAAGAGAAATAATAGACAAAGAAATTGCCTTAGCAGCACTAGAAAAAGACGAAACTGCAAGAAATTTCATTCCATACGAACTAAGAGAAGAAGTAAAAAAAGAACTACAAAAAAGACAAAACAGTGATAATAACAATAAGTTAGAACAAAACGATAAAAAACAAAAAACAAAGTAAGAAAAATATAAAAAATAAAAATCTCAAAAAACAACCAAACTTGTTTTAAGAGATTTTTTTAATTCTTATATTTGTACTATTAAAAATATCACATATATTATCAAATTCTTCTTTTATCCTAATCTTATAAATGATATCCTTACCAAAGCTTTTATCAATAACATCAAAACCATTAACCAAAGTATTTAAAAGTTTTAAATCATCATAACTAGCAATAACTTTATAATAATTATATTTAATGTATTCATTTAACATAGTTTTCTTAAGAGCTTCTCTAACACTTTTAGAATAAGCTCTAATAAGTCCACCTGCACCTAGTTTAACACCACCAAAATAACGAACAACAATTACTAAAACATTAATAATATCATTTTTTAGTATAATTTCCATAATAGGAGCTCCAGCAGTACCACCAGGTTCCCCATCATCACTATATTTTTGCTTATTAATAATTCTCCATCCATAAGTAACATGAGTAGAGTCCTTATACTTATTCCTATACTCATCAATGATATTTTTTATTTCATCTTCATCCTTAACAGATTTAATTATACAAATAAATCTAGAATTTTTAATAACAATCTCATTTATAACATCTGAATTTATAACATTCATATAAATCACCAACTTAATTATAATATTTAATAACGCATTTTACAACAAAACATTTTAAGTGTATAATATAATAAAGTAAGAAAGGAGGACTCATGAAAGAAAAACTAAAACTAATTCCTGAAAAACCAGGTTGTTATCTAATGAAAAACAAAGATGGTTTAATTATATATGTAGGAAAAGCAAAAAACCTAAAAAGAAGAGTAAACTCCTATTTTAACAAAATACATACAGGCAAAACAAAAGCTTTAGTAAGCAACATAAAGGATTTTGAATACATAGTAACAAATAGTGAAACAGAATCCCTAATACTAGAAATAAATTTAATAAAAAGGTATAATCCCAAATATAATATACTATTAAAAGATGATAAAACATATCCATACATAGTTTTAACAAATGATAAGTATCCTTCTCTTAAAATAGTAAGAAGTAAAAAAAGAAAAAAAATAAAAGGGAAAGTATTCGGACCTTTTCCAGGAGTAACCGCTGCGAAAAACACAGTAAACTTAATAAATAGAATATATCCACTAAAAAAATGTGAGAAATTAGGAAAAAAGCTATGTTTATACTATCATATAAATGAATGTCTAGGTTACTGTGAGAAACAAGTTCCAGAACAAGAAATAAATAGAATGTTAGAAGACATAACTAAAATCTTAAATGGCGATTATAAATTTTTAACAAAAAAACTAGAAGAAGAAATGCATAAGTATTCAAATAATCTAGAATATGAAAAAGCCTTGGATATGAAAAACTTAATAAATGACATAGAAAATACTATAAGTAAACAAATAATAGTGTCTAATATAAAGTATAATTTTGATGTATTCGGACTATATGAAATAGATAATTTCCTAGCAATAGAAACTTTATTTATAAGAGATGGAGTAGTGATAGGAAAAGTAAATAAAATAATAAATGATTATCTAGATCTAGAGGATGCTTACATAAGATATATAATAGATTTCTACGAAAAATATCCTCTTCCTAAAAAAATAATAGTAAACGACATAAATGGAGTAGAAGACATAGAGCAAGTTCTAAATACTAAAGTACAAGTACCTCAAAAAGGAGATATAAAAAAGATATTATCTATGTCAAATATAAATGCTGAAATTTCTTCTAAAGAAAAAATAGAAAGAATAAGAAAAGATGATAAAGAAAGATATAATAGTATAAATGAATTAAAAAATATACTAAACATAGATAAATTAGAAAGAATAGAACTATTTGATAACTCTCATCTTTTTGGAACGTACTATGTTGGAGCAATGGTCGTATTTAGAGACTTCTTACCAGATAAAAATGAATATCGTAAATATAAAATAGATAATCATACAAAAGATGATCTATCAGCAATGAAAGAAGTACTATATAGAAGATATCAAAAAGCCCTAATGGAAAGAACAGAACTACCAGATCTAATCATAGTGGATGGAGGGCCTCTTCAAATAAATATAGCCCTAGAAGTATTAGAGAGCCTAAGAATGAATATTCCCATAATAGGACTAAAAAAAGATAAAAGTCATAGAACTTCAAAACTAGTATTATCTAATCTAACAGAACTTGATATAAAAAACAAAAACTTATTTGTATATCTATATAAAATGCAAGAAGAAGTCCACAGATTTGCTATAACATATCACAGAAGTATAAAAAATAAAGGAATGCTACAAAGCATATTAGAAGATGTTCCAGGAATAGGAGAAAAAAGAAGAAAAGAACTTCTAAAAAAATATTCATCACTTACTAAAATAAAAAATGAATCAGTAGAAAATCTAAGCAAAATATTACCAGAAGAAGTAGCAATAAGTCTATTAAAATTTTTAAATGAAAAGGAAAATGAAAATGAATAAAAAAGAAAAAAATGGAAAATTGCCAAAATGGGCAGTACTATTAATAATAGTGTTATCTTTAATGGTAGCAGCTCTAGGAATAATGTTAGTATCTTTAGTGGCATACACTGAAATAAATCAAGAAAATATTAATACAACTCTATCAATAAAAAAATCTGAAGGTTTTTATAATAGTAAAACAAATACTTACTCTATAACAGGAAAAATAACAAACAATAATGAAGATGATATAGAAAACATTCAAATAGAATATAATTTATATGATAAAGACAATAACATCATTGGAGCAGCAACAACATATCTAGAAAGATTAAAAACAGGTAACACTTGGAAATTTACTGCAGAGTACACTGGACCAAACGCTAAAAATATTACACATTTTGATATAAATAAACTTGATTTAGATGAAGACACATGGGATTAAGTCCCGTGTTTTTTTTGTGTAAACTATTATCAAAAATAATGTTACTTTTTATAGAAACATGATATAATAACCATAGAGTAGGAGGCACTAAAATGGCAAAGAAAAAACAAAGAAAAACAAAAGATAAAGAAAAACCAACATATTTAGTTGAATTATATGGAATAGGTTTAATACTAATAGCAATTTTAGGAATAGGAAAATATGGACCAATAGGAAGAGGAATTGCATCATTTGCACTATTTCTAGTTGGAAACTTATATTTCTTTTTGTTACTAACAGTACTAATAATAGGAGGATATATAATAATAAATAGAAAAGGAATAAACTTGTTATCCTCTAAAATGATAGGAATCTATTTATTTGTAATAGGACTGGTAGTACTAATGCATCAAAACTATGTCTTAGATAATATGAAAACAGATAAAATTTTTTCAGAAACAATAGATTATATAATGTTAGGAATAGAAAAAATAATGAATAAAAGTGCCCAAGTAGGAATATTTAACGAAGCACTAGCCAATACTGGTGGAGGTATCCTAGGAGCAATATTTGCATCATTATTCTATGCACTATTTGAAGCTCAAGGAACAAAAGTAGTAATACCGGTATTAATGGTCTCAGGATTCATGATATTTACAGGCTTATCTATAAAAGACATTCTAAACAAAGGAAAAGAAACAGCTGAAAACATAAAAAGTAAAAATCATAAAGAATCAAAAGAAGAAAAAGAAAACAAACATGATAATAGTAAATCAAAATTCAAAATAGTAGATCATAACGATGATGAAAAAGATGATAAACTAGTAGTACATGATATAAAAGAATTAACTAAAGCCAAAGAAACTTTAGTAAAAGAAGAAGTTCCAAAAGCAAATATTAATAAAAGTTACACACTACCACCACTAGATCTATTAAATTCAAATGACAATAAGAAAGGTAAAAAAGCTACTGATCACACAATGATAGAAAAAAATATAGCAACATTAGAACAAGTGCTAAAAGATTTTGGAATATCTGGAAAAGTAGTAGAAGTAAATATAGGACCAACAGTAACTCAGTATGAAATATCATTGTCATCAGGAACTAGAGTTTCAAAACTACTTACAATAAATAAAGAAATTTCCTTAGCTTTAGCTAAAAAAGATATAAGAATTCAAGCACCAATTCCAGGTAAAAGTACAGTGGGTATAGAAATGCCAAACGAAGCACCACAGATGGTATCACTAAGAGAAACACTAGAAGCAATGCCAAAACAAACAAATGCCTCACTTTTAGCAGTAGCTTTAGGAAAAGACATCATGGGAAAAGTAAAATGGTGTGAGATAGATAGAACACCACACTTATTAGTAGCGGGTGCAACAGGTTCAGGTAAATCAGTGTGTATTAATGATATAATAGTATCAATTCTAATGAAAGCAAGACCAGATGAAGTAAAATTAGTCTTAGTAGATCCTAAGAAAGTAGAACTTTCAATATATAATGGTGTTCCACATCTATTAACACCAGTTGTAACAGATCCAAGAAAAGCTTCGAATGCTTTAAAAAGAGCAGTCTCAGAAATGGAAAGAAGATATGATGTATTTGAAGAATCAAAAACAAAAAATATATCTGGATACAATAAAATGATAGATGAAAAAAATGAAAAACTAAGTGATGACGAAAAATTACCAAGAATGCCATACATAGTAGTAATAGTAGATGAACTTGCTGACTTAATGTTGGTTGCTGGAAAAGAAGTAGAAGATTCAATTATGAGAATAACTCAAATGGCTCGTGCAGCAGGAATTCACCTAATAATTGCAACACAAAGACCATCTACAGACGTAATAACAGGGCTTATAAAAGCAAATATTCCATCAAGAATATCATTTGCAGTATCTTCATCAATAGATTCACGTACAATACTTGACATGACCGGCGCTGAAAAACTTCTAGGAAAAGGAGATATGTTATTCTTGCCAATGGGTGAAAATCAACCAGAAAGAATCCAAGGAGCATTTGTAAGTGAAAAAGAAATATTAAAAGTAGTAGATCACACAATATCCCAACAAAAGGCATCATTTGATCCAAACTTTGCAAATCTAGAACATGTAGATGCTGAAAGAAAAGAAAACACAGTATCAAATGATAAAGAAGAATATGATGATCCACTATATAATGATATAGTTGAATTCGTAATAGAAAATCAAAAAGCTAGTGCTTCACTATTGCAAAGAAGATTTAAACTAGGTTACAACAGAGCAGCGAGAATAGTAGATCTTTTAGAAGAAAGAGGTATAATAGGGCCACAAAACGGTTCTAAACCACGTGAAGTATTAGTGAAACTAGAAGATAGCGAAGATGAATAAGGAGGAAATATGACACCACATATAGAAGCAAAAAAAGAACAAATAGCCAAAACAGTAATAATGCCCGGAGATCCAAAAAGAGCAAAACTAATAGCAGAAAAATATTTAACAGATATAAAATTAGTAAATGAAGTAAGAGGAATCCTAGCATATACAGGATATTATAAAGAAAAACAAGTAACAGTAATGGCATCAGGCATGGGTATGCCAAGTATAGGGATATATTCATATGAACTATTTAACTTTTATGATGTAGAAACAATAATAAGAATAGGAACCTGTGGATCATTACAAAAACAAATAAAGCTAAAAAGTATAATAATTCCCGAAACAGCATACACCTTATCAAACTTTTCATATCAATTAGACGGAATAAAAAAAGAAAAAGAATCAGCATCACGCAATTTATGCGTAAGTTTAGAAAAAACTGCTAAAAAACTTGACATAAATATATTAAAAGGTACAATAAGTACTAGTGACATTTTCTATAATAACTATAAAGATGAAAACGAAATAAAAAATAACTGCCTAGCCGTAGAAATGGAAACATTTGCATTATTTTATATAGCGAACAAACTGAATAAAAATGCAAGTGCTGTTCTAACAGTAACAGATAATTTAATAACAAAAGAAAAGTTATCCTCAGAAGAAAGAGAAAAAAATCTAGATAAGGCTATAAGTATAGTATTAGAAACATTATAAAAAATATTAATTGTCACATAATAAAAAGGGAGGCCTTATGAAAATAAAAGATATAAATAAAGAAAATTATAAACTGCATCTAATAAAAACAAATAAATTTAAAACTATTTTAGTAAAAGTAGTATTTTGGAATGAATTAAAAAAAGAAGAATTAACACTAAGAAATATGCTAATAAAAAATCTTCTTTTTTCTTCTGCTCAATATAATACACTAAGAAAAATGGCAATAAAAAAAGATGAGCTTTTCAGTGTAGATCTTTATAGCAGGACTTATAGACGAGGAGGACAAATTCTCTCAGAAATAAATCTATCAAGCTTATCTGAAGAATATTTAGAAAAAGACGGATTACAAGAATCATTAAAGTTTCTATTTGAAATAATAAATAATCCCAACGTGAAAGATGGAAAGTTCGAAGAAGAATCATTTCAAATAAACTATGATAAGCTAAAATCAGCAATACAAAATGAAAAAGAAGACCCAATGTATTATTCATATACAAAGTTTAAAGAAATGATAGATAAGAATCAAAAATATGGACCATCTATACTAGGAACATTAGAAGATCTAGAAAAAATAACCCCAGAAAACCTATATAAATACTATAAAAAATTCTTAACAAATAACCAAGTAGATATCTATATAGTAGGAAATTTTAATGAAGATAAAGTAACAAAAATTATAGAAAAAGAAGCAAAATTTAAAAGTATAAATTTAAAAAAAGTAAGAATAAATAAAGGGTATAAGAAGAACTACTCAATAAAAGAAGAACAATCAAAATTTAACCAAAGTAAAATTATTCTAGGAGGAAGCATAGATAAACTAACAAGTCATGAAAAACTATATGCTGGAATAGTCTATAACATAATATTAGGAAACTCTCCGACCTCAAAACTATTTAAAAATGTAAGAGAAAAGAAGTCGTTTGCTTATAACATATCATCAAGTATAAACAGATTAGACGGATTATTCTTCATATATGCAGGAATATCTTTAAAGAACGAACAACAAGCTAAACAAGAAATATATAAACAAATGAATAGAATGAAAGAAGGAAAGTTTACAAATCAAGAAATTAAAAATGCTAAACAAGTAATACTAAGTATAATAAAAGAAGTAGACGAATACCCAGGTTCAATATTAGACCATTATATGAATTATTTATACTTTGAAAACGAAAAACTATCAAAACAAAAAGAAGAAATAAACAAAGTGACTAAAGAAGATGTAGTAAGAGTAGCAAACAAAATAAATATAGATACAGTATATCTATTAAAGGAGCAATCAAATGAAAAAAATTAGAATAAATAATTTTAAAGAACATTTATATCATGAAACTTTAGAAAATGGTCTAAATATATATATATTACCCCTAACAAACAAAAACAACTATTCATGTATGTATGTAACAAAATATGGTGGTAAGGACATAAAGTTTAAAAAAGGAAACAAAGAATATAAAGTTCCAACCGGGATAGCGCACTTTTTAGAACACAAGGTATTTGAAAGAAAAGAAGATCCCTTTGATTTTTATGGAAAGTCTGGCACTGATGTAAATGCTTTTACCTCGAATGATCACACATGCTATTATTTCTTAGGAAATAAAAACTTTAATAGAGGATTAAAGTACTTACTAAACTGGTTAAAAGATTTAAACATAACAGAGGAACAAGTACAAAAAGAACAAGGAATAATCTTAGAAGAATCAAGTATGTATAAAGATAATCCTGATAGAGTATTATATAATAAAATAAGAGAAAATATTTTTATAAATGAGCCAAGTAAATATAAAGTAATAGGAACAGACGAAGATATAGTAAAAATAACAAAACAAGATTTAGATCTATGCTTTAATACATTTTATAAACCAAATAATATGTATCTATTAATATCAGGAAATATAAATCCACAAAAAACAATAAAGACAATAAAAGAAGAGCTAAAACAGGTAACACCAGATAATAGTAAAGTAGAAAAACTATATGATGAAGAACCGGATGAAGTAGCAAAAGAGTATGAAGAAATAAAGATGAATGTAGAAATACCAAAAGTAGCAATAGGATATAAAATTCCTAAATCATTATTTAAAGACTTAGATATAAAACAAATAGAGTTAGATATATATTTACATGGGTTATTAAATATTTCCCTAGGGCCAACTTCAGAAATAAGAGAAAAATGGCTAAAAGAAAACCTATTTACTACAAGTTACTATAGAATAACCGAAATAAAGAGTCATTATATAATAGAGTTATATGCAACAAGTAGCAAAGAACAAGAGTTAATAAAGAGCTTAGAAGAATATGTAAAAGATTTAAAAATAGATGAAGAGTCATTCAAAAGAGAAAAGAAATTATGGATAGCCCATGAAATAAAAGCATTAGACAGTCCCTTAAGTGCGCTTTATTCAGTGTTAGATGACTTATTAGATTATGGAGAGTATATAAATAATAAGATAGAAATAATAAACAATTTAAACTATAAAACATTAAAGAAAGTAAAAGAAAAAATTAACTTTGAAAATAAGACAATAGTCAAAATTATACCTAATCGTTAACTTAACACTATAAATTACATTTTTTGCTTATAACCTTGCAAAATCCATATTTTTTTGGTATATTTTATATAGAGTAAGGAGCGGGTTAATATGGATTTACATATGTTTCTAGTATTTCCTGGAATACTAATAACAATAGGAGTAAGCCTATTACTAATATCAATAATAATAGTAATAGTAGCATATAAAACTGCAGATAAACCAGCAAAAAGTAGTTTATCAGACGGACATTATGAAGCAAACGTAAAAACAGATGGATATTATGATAATGGTAAACCAAAAATAATCTTAGAAGCAACAAGTAAAGAAGAACCAAAAGAAGATTTAGAAACAACAAAACCTTTTACATTTCCAGTACATAAAAATGCACCAATAACAGAAATGAATAATGACGTTATGCAAAGAATAAATAAAATGGACGAAGAGTTTGGTAAAGATATAACTAAAAAAGATGAACTTATAAAAATACCAGATATTCCACCTGTAAAGCAAGAAGAACAAATAGATATGTTAAATGAGGAATTCAGTTCAAAAGAAGAACCAAAATTAAATATTCCATTAATCAAAAAAGAAGAGGAAGAAGATATAGAATTACTATAACTTCTTTTTGTTTGCTTTTAGTAAAAAAAGATTGTAAAATTAAGAAGGAGGTAATAATATGAAAGATTTATTTAATTTGAAAGGAAAAGTAGCAGTAGTAACAGGAGCATCATCAGGACTTGGAAGAAGTGCTGCATTAGCATATGCAGAATATGGCGCAGATGTTGCAGTACTAGGAATTGATATCAATAAACTTGATGATGTAAAAGAAGAAATAGAAAAGAAAGGAAGTAAAGCTATAGCAATAAAATGTGATGTAACAAATGAAGAAGAAGTAAAATCAGCAGTAAACCAAATAATAAAAGAATTCACTCATATAGATATTCTATTAAATAATGCCGGCGTGGCAGTGCCAGGTGGCGTAGAAACTCTAAAAGAAGAAGATTGGGATAAATCATTTAATGTAAACGTAAAAGGAATGTATTTAATGAGCAAATATATAATTCCTGGAATGAAAGAAAGAAAGTATGGAAAAATAGTAAATATAGCATCAGTAAATGCTATAATTGCCGATAAGAATGATATTTTCATAAGACATAGTTACAATGCTTCAAAAGCTGCAGTACTAGGTCTTACAACAGGTATGGCTTGTTCATATGCAAAATACGGAATAACAGTAAATGCCATTGGCCCAGCTCTATTTAAAACAGGAATGACAGAAAACACATTATTTAAATCAGAAGAATTCCTAAATGGTTACAATATGCTAAATCCAAGTAGCAGACCAGGAAAAGAAGGAGAACTAAACGGAACAGTACTGTATCTATCAAGCGATGCATCAAGTTATACTCAAGGTCAGTTCATAGTAGTAGATGGTGGAGGAGCCTTAGTCTAAATGAAAACCCATACACACTTTGGTATATATGGTTTATTAATAGAAGATAACAAAATTCTATTAATAAAAAAAGCTAAAGGACCCTATACAGGAAAATTAGATCTTCCAGGAGGAACACCATTATTTAATGAAAGACCAGTAGAAACACTAAAAAGAGAAATAGAAGAAGAAACCGGTCTTATAATAACAAAAGAAGAACTATTTGATTTAGATTCAGTAACAGTAGACTGGAAAACAGAAAACGAAATAATAAAAGTTCATCATACCGGAGCATTCTATAAAATAAACAAATATACAGGTAACATAAAAGAAAACATAAAAATAACTGAAATAAATGATGATTCCAAAGGTGCAAAATTCTATGAAATATCACAATTAAATAAAAGCAATTTATCAGAAATAACTATTTTAGAACTAGAAAAATTAGGTTACATTCTAAAATAGTTTTCTTTTTAAGGAGAAAATATGAAAGAAAATAAAATAATAGTGCATGGAGTAATAAAATATAAAAACAAATATTTAGTAACAAAAAGATCTAAAGAAGAGATGGTTTATAAAGAATACTGGGACATACCAGGAGGACTCGCAAATAATGGAGAAACTCCAAAACAAGCCCTAATAAGAGAAGTAAAAGAAGAAACAAATTTAGAAGTAATACCAATCCAAATAATTCATGAAGACAGCAATTTAGATATAGAAAAAGATAAAATATTTATTAGATTAGTGTATATATGCAAATTAAAAAATAATATAGAAGACATAAAATTAGATACAAAAGAACACACCAAGTATAAACTAATAGAAAACATAAGTGAATTAAACAATCAAAAAATAGTACCATTCTTAAAAGAAATATTAACAAATAAATAATTGTATTATATAATAAACATAGTTATGGAGGAGTTATGGAATATTTAAGTGTTTATAATGATAAGAAAGAAAAACTACCAAAATTAATAGAAAGAGGTACAAAACTAGAAGAAAACGAACATATTTTAATAACAACTATAATAATAAAAAACAAACAAAACAAATATTTAATCCAAAAAACTTCTAAAGAAAAAGGAAGTAGTTATGCCTTAACCGGAGGACACGTTGCCTATAATGAAACCTCAAAAGAAACAATAATAAGAGAAACAAAAGAAGAATTAGGCTTAGATATCTCTAAAGATAATATAGTATACATAACGGATATATATTTAAAAATACCTATCATGGATATATATTATCTAGAAAAAGATATTGATTTAAACAGTTTAACCCTTCAAAAAGAAGAAGTAGAAAGCATCATGTTCTTAAAAGAAGAAGAAATAAAAGAACTAATTAAAAAGGGCAAATTTAAAAAATCTCATGCCCAAGCCTTCAACAAATTTTTAAGTAAAATAAAGGAAAATTAAAATGAAATTATATATAATGGGTTCAACAGGATCAGGAAAATCAACTCTAGCCAAAGCACTAAGTAAAAGATATAATATAGATTATTATGAATTAGATAAATTAGTATATTATAGAGACGATATAACAAAACATAGGCCAGATAACGAAATAGAAAAAGACTTTAATAAAATATTAAAACAAGATTCATTTATAATAGAAGATATAGGAAGAAAAAGATTTGCAAAAGGAAGGCAAGAAGTAGATAAAATCTATTACATAAAAATAAATAAATTAACAATATATAAACAAATGATAAAAAGATGGTTTAATCAAAGAAAAGGAAAAGAAGACTATAATGTAAGGCCAACAATAAAAAATTTTTTCAAAAATTTAAGTGACGTGAAACTATATTCAAAATTGGAGAAAGATATAATAAAATCTCTAGATGATTATAAAAACAAATTAGTATTTTTAAACAAAAAAGAAAGAAATAAATTAATAAAAGGAGGCAAGATATGAAAGAAGAAAAAGAAATAACAGTAGAAGTCTCTTATACATTAAAAGAGCTAATAGAAATACTAAATAAGAATAACTTTAAACTAAAACAAACATATGATGTAAATGATATTTATATGATAGACAAAAACTATCTAAAGGAAAAAGACCCATTAAAACTTCTAAATCATTCTCTATTATTAAGACATATTATCTTAGAGAATAGAGAAAAGAAATTAATAACAAACAAACAAAAAATATATAATGATAAAAAAGAAATAATAAAACAGAGCAAAATTGATTTAAAAGTATATTCTATTAAAGAAGCAAAAGATTTTTTTGAGACAATAAATTATCAAGAACTAATCAAAATAAATGATCATTTATTAGTATATGCAAACAAAGAAGATGAATTATGTATTCAAATGGTAAATGATAAGCATATTTATATTGAAATAGAAAATAATTGTAGTTTTATAAATAAGGTTTACGACAACATCGAAGAAATGAAAAAAGTATTTAAAAAGTATAATATTAAGATAAAAGATAATAATTATTTTGTAAAAAAAGCTGAAATAGAACTTAACGAAAGGAGAAAATAACATGACAAATTCTAAAGATTATTTAAATAAAGAAGTAGAGGTAATCATAGATAGAAAGCTAGGATCAAAACATCCTAAACATGGTTTTATATATATGTTAAACTATGGTTACATTCCAAATACAATAAACGGAGATGGCGAAGAGTTAGATGCTTATGTACTAGGGAAATTTAACCCCGTCCAAAAAGCAAAAGGAAAAGTAATAGCTATAATTCACAGAACTAATGATAACGATGATAAATTAATTGTAAGTGTAAATGGTAAAAACTATACAGACGAACAAATAAGAGCCTTAACAGAATTCCAAGAACAATACTTTGAGTCTAAAATATGGAGATAATAGAATCAAAACAAATATATTATAAATAAAACAAAAAAATAAAAAACGGGGGATTTGGATGAAACCAATAGAAATAACTGATAATGAGTTATTAGCTTATTTAAAACTAAGTGAAGATACAGAACTATCTGGATCTTATGGGAAAATAATAACATTAAGCAATAGTGAATTATTAAAAATATATTATAGATTATTTAAACAAGATTTTAATAGTTGTACAGTACAAGATTTAAAAAAAGATTTAGAACAAATAAAAAAATTTAGTACCAATGGTGTTATGTCGTATAAAAAGTTTTTAGCGGACCCAGAAAGAATAAAAATATTAATAGAAAAATTGAACGAAACATCACAAAAGGACTTAATAAAAAATTATATAGTATATGAAGAACTAGTAATAGCACTAATACTGACAAATTACAAAGATTATGAAACATACGAAGATTTAATAATAAATAATAATTTAACAAGAAATGAACATAAATACATACTAGAACAAATAAAAGAAAAAGTATATGAATTAATAAATACAAGATTATATCCTTTAGATTTAAAAGAAGATAACATAATGGTAAACAGACAAACATTAGATATAAAACTAATAGATTTAGATGATTTAGGAACAATTTTCTTAGAAAATAATTATCCAAAATCATATAAAAAATCTGTAGACTTTAAATTAGATGTTTTAAAACACAAAGTATTAAAAAAACTCTAAAACTATGATATAATCTAAATCATAGGAAGGTGTAATAAATATGGTAGAACAAAATCAAAATATAACAGAAGAAAGTCCAAAGAAAAGAAAAACATTAAAAGTAGTATTACTATCAATAGTAGGAGCAATAGGTTTATTACTTGCTATAATAATAATTCTAGCAGTAATAGATTTAAAACAAGAAGAAGTACTAAAACAAGAAATAATTAATTATTCAAACATGGACTTAATACAAGATGACTACAGTATAAAGGTAAAAACAAAAGGTGACTGTGCCTATGTAGAAGAAGCGGTTAAAAGTTACTACAAGAAACTATCTGATAATATGAAGGGTATAAATAAGTATTTATCTAATGATGAATTAAATAATGTATTATCTTATCAAAACTTAGTTCAAGATAGACCAAGTTTTAAAAATAGTAAACAAACAATAAAAAATACAAAAGAAAATATAAATAAATATATAGATAACATAAACAATTTAGTAAGTGAAAAAACAATAAAAAGTCTAATAGATAAAGAAAAATTAGATGATGGTGATTACTATTATGATTTATATTTACAGCTAATATATACAGATCAAGATAAAGAAGACTATAAAGAAATAGCAAAAAATATGACAGATCTTAAAAAAAGCTTAAATAAGTCATTAGATAAATTAAGTGAAACAATAGAGTTTTTAAAGAAAAAAGATAAAAATATAGTATATAAAAATAGTAATCTATATTTTGATTATAAAAGTGATCTAAATAAATATAGAAAATACTTAGAGGAACTAGAAAAAATAGGACAAGAAATAACATCTGAAGGAGAAAAAATAACAACCTAAAGTTCTTTTTCTATTCTTAATTAATATAATTAAGTGTAGGAAGGAAAGTGATAAAATGGATATACTAAAAGTATCTTCAAAATCTAACCCAAATAAAGTAGCAGGAGCCTTAACTAATGTCTTTAGAGATAAAGGCACAGTAGAAATACAGGCAATAGGAGCGGGAGCCATAAATCAAGCTATTAAAGGAGTAGCAATAGCAAGAGGTTTTGTAGCACCAAGTGGTAAAAACCTAATATGTATTCCTGCATTTCAAGACATAATGGTAGATGGCGAAGAAAGAACAGCCATTAAACTTATAGTAGAGGCAAGATAGCCTCTTTTAATTTTGCGTAAAAAACCTCTTTAAAAAAACAAATTATTATTATATAATATAGTTAATAAGGAGGATATGAAATGAAAAAGAACAAAAAGCTAAAAACTACAATATGGATAATTATCGATATATTAATAGTACTTGTAGTAGCATATTTTGTAGTAGGATATTTTAACTTCTTCAAAATAAAGAAAGAACAAGCACCAGTATTTGAAGGAGTAACAAACAAATATGAAAAAGATAAAGGTGAAGTAACAGTACACGATTATAAACTATATAAAATAGTAGAATATAAAATTCCAGACAAAAGCATAACCTATAGCATGAAACTTTGGTTTATGGACGACGTAAAATAATATGCAAAAAAAAGATGGCTTTGTATCAATTATTAAAGGATTCATAACAGGAATAGCAAGCTTAGTACCAGGAGTAAGTCCTTCTTCATGTATAGTATCATTTAGTTCATATGAAAACTTTATAAAAGGACTTTCCTCTGTGCTAAAAAAAGAAAAGAACAAAGAAACAAAACAAGAAAATAAAAAAATACTTTTACTTGTAACTATTCCAATAATAATAGGAATAATAATAGGACTTATTTCTGGAAATCATTTAATAGAGTATTTCCTAGGAAAATATAGGCCTCAGACAATATTTCTATTTGTAGGAGTAATAACAGGAGGACTAACATTAACAATAAAAAATAATAAAAACAAAAAACTAAAAGCAACAATACCAACATTTTTAATAACATTAGTTATATCATTTGTTATATACTTTATTCTATCAAAACAAAAAATAACTATTCCTACCATCATATTCCCAACAGTATCAGGACTCCTAACAGCAATAATAATTTTGATACCAAGCATTTCCTTATCCTACATATATAGTTTATTAGATAGATATAATTATATAGTGTCTTCTGCTTTATCTTTATCAAACATAAAAGATGTATTAGTAGTATTAACATTTATAGTAGTACTTATATTATCCTTAATACTAATAGCAAAACTAATATCTTACTTATTAAAAAAACATAAAGAAGTATGCTATTCAGTAATATGTGCTTTAATGATTTTAAGTATAGTAGTAATGATCTTAAAAGTAGGAAGGTTTACAATATCATTTGTAAATATATTTACAACAATTTTAGCATTTTTATGGGGTTACCTTTTAGCAAAAAATGTTGAGAAAGAATAGGGTTTTAACAAACTCTACTTTTTATTTAAAAATGTCTTATTATATTATTGACTTTTGACTGTCATGATAGTAATATCAAATTGAAAGCTATTAAAAAGTAGGAGGTATGAAGAAATGATCGTATTAGATGATAAAATATTAGAACTAATAGTTATAAAAAGAGATGGTAAAAAGACAAAATTTGAAGAAGAAAAAATAGCCATAGCAATAAAAAAAGGATTTGACAGCATAGAAGAAAAGAAGTACACAGATAAAGACATAACAAAAGTATATGAATCTGTTATAAAAGAAATAACAAAAGATTATAAAGATAAGAAAAGTATAAAAATAGAAGATATTCAAGATTTAATAGAAGAAAAATTAAAAAAATATGAATATATGGATGTATATAACAACTTTTCATCATATAGGACTCTAAGAAGTAAATCAAGAGAATTATTTAAAGAAAAAGAACATAAATTCTTAAAATCAATAGAATCTCTTGGTATGGAAGATGCAAAAAATGTCGATGCTAAAAGAGAAAATGCTAACGTAGATGGGGACACTGCTATGGGAACAATGCTACAATTTGGTAGCACTCTAACAAAAGAATTTGCTAAAAGTTACTTAATGAAACAAAAATTTGCAGATGCACATGACAAAGGAGCAATTCATATTCATGATATGGACTTTATGCCAATGGGAACAACTACATGTTGCCAAATAGATTTAAACGAATTATTTAAAGACGGTTTTTCAACAGGACATGGTCATTTAAGAACACCAAATAGTATTATGAGTTATGCGGCTTTAGCAGCTATAGCAATTCAATCAAATCAAAATGATCAACATGGAGGGCAATCAATACCAGCATTTGATTATTATATGGCCCCAGGAGTAGTAAAAACATATAAGAAAAACTTAAAACAAGAGATATACGATTATTTGGAATTAGAAGGATTTTTAAATTTTATAAAATTTAACAAAATAGAGAAAGAAATAGATAAAATAACTACAATAGATTATGATATAAGTAATTTAGACAGTTTTGCTAAAGAAGAAGAAAGAGTATTAAAAATATTTAGATTAGCAAACAAAAAGTCACTAGAAAAGACAGATAGAATGACTTATCAAGCAATGGAAAGTTTTATTCATAACTTAAATACAATGCATTCAAGAGCCGGAGCACAAGTGCCATTTTCATCAGTAAACCTAGGAACAGACACATCAAGTGAAGGAAGAATGGTTATCAAGAACTTTTTATTAGCAACAGATAGTGGTCTTGGAAGAGGAGAAACTCCAATATTTCCAGTATCAATATTTAAGGTAAAAGAAGGAATAAACTACAATAAAAAAGATCCAAACTATGATTTATTCCATTTAGCTTGTGAAGTATCCGCAAAAAGATTATTTCCAAACTTTTCGTTTATAGATGCACCATTTAACAAAGAATACTACAAAGAAGGAGACTATAAAACAGAAGTAGGATACATGGGATGTAGAACAAGAGTAATGGGTAACGTAGTAGATCCAAATAAAGCAATAACCCCAGGAAGAGGTAACCTTTCATTTACATCTATTAACTTAGTAAGATTAGGCATTAAACATGGTATATTAAACAATGATAAACCAGATTTAGAAGGATTCTATAAAGAATTAACAGAAATGATGGATTTAGTAAAAGAACAACTATTAGAAAGATTTGATCTTCAATGTACAAAAAAAGTATATAACTTTCCATTCTTACTTGGTCAAGGTATATGGATTGACTCTAAAAACTTAAAAAATAACGACAGAATAAAAAGAGTATTAAAACAAGGAACATTAAGTATAGGATTTATAGGTCTAGCAGAATGTCTTAAAGCTCTAATAGGAGAACATCATGGAGAAAGCAAAAAAGCTTGGAATCAAGGCTATGAAATAATAAAATTCATGAGAGATAAATGTGATGAATACTCAAAAGAATGTAAACTAAACTTTACATTATTAGCTACTCCAGCCGAAGGACTATCTGGAAGATTTACAGCAATAGATAAATCAATATATGGAAAAATAAAAGGAGTAACAGACAGAGAATATTACACAAATTCATTCCATATACCAGTTCATTATAAAACAACAATAGACAAAAAAATAAAAGCAGAAGCACCATTCCATGCTTTAACAAATGCCGGACATATAACATATGTAGAATTAGACGGAGATCCAACAAGTAACGTCGTAGCATTCGAAAAAATAGTAAAGCAAATGAAAGAGTCAGGAATAGGATATGGAGCAATCAATCATCCAGTAGATAGAGATCCAGTATGTGGTTTCACCGGAGTAATAAATGATATGTGTCCAGGATGCGGAAGAACAGAAAGAGATGGAGTAAAATTCGAAAGAATCAGAAGAATAACAGGATACCTAGTAGGAACTATAGATAGATTTAATAACAGCAAAAGAGCAGAAGAAAGAGATAGAGTAAAACACAATAAAGTCCATGAAAATTAGATTAGCAGACGAAAACATTTTAACAGATAGTATAGTAGATGGCGAAGGCCTAAGAGCAGTAATATGGGCACAAGGATGTTCCCATAACTGTAAAGAGTGTCACAATCCCGAAACACATGATTTTAATAAAGGTATAGAAAAAGATGTCGAAGACATAAAAAAAGAAATAAATAAATTAACACTTCAAGACGGAATAACACTCTCAGGCGGAGATCCATTCTTTCAACCAGAAGCCTGTACAGAAATAGCAAAATATGCAAAAGAACAAGGATTAAACATATGGGCTTATACAGGCTTTCTATTTGAAGTTTTATTAAAAAACGAAAAAACAAGAGAGTTATTAAATTATATAGATGTATTAGTAGATGGTAAGTTCGAAATAGAAAACAAAAGTCTAAATATAAAGTTTAGAGGTTCAACGAACCAAAGAATAATAAATGTACCAAAATCACTAAAAACTAACAAAACAGTAGAGATAAAAAAGTACGACAAAAAACCTAAAAATAAAAAGAAAGTACTATTTGTATGATAGATAATTATATGTTATATAAAAACTTACCAACGCTAGATCTTCATGGAGAAACAAGATTCTCAGCAAGAGTCTTACTAGAAGAGTTTATAAGTAACAACATAACCCTAAAAAACAATTTAATAATAGTAGTACACGGAATAGGAAAAGGTATCTTAAAAGAAGAAATCCATAAATATTTAAAAACAAATAAAAAAGTAAAAACATATAAAACAGATATATTTAATCAAGGTGCAACAATTGTCGAATTAAACATTGAAAAACTAAAAAAATAAGTTATAATTATAATAGAAAGGAGAATATAAAAATGAAAAGAAAACTAATTTATTCACTTCTAGTAGGAATAGTATTAACACTAGGAATAACGTCCGTCGAGGCAAGTTCTACAAATGAATGGTGTTTTGGTTTCAATAAAAAAACAAACACTATTTCAAACTATAAAAATAATTCAGTAAAATGCCCAACTAATGTAGTAATACCAGAAACAATAGATGGAATAACAGTAAAACATATAGCACCAAGAGCATTCTATAATGATGGCTTAAATAGTGTAGTAATTCCTGAAACAGTAACCTCAATAGGAGAACAAGCATTTGCTTACAATGATATAACTCAAATAAACATACCAAATACAGTTACAGAACTAGGTTATGCAGTATTTAATAATAATCCTGGTAAAAACGTTACATTTATCTATGATAGAACAGACACAAATAATGATGGAATAGCAGAAATAGATAGAACTAAATTAATAGGATTAGCAATAGATACAATATCTTATGATAGTGAAGATGTAAATATTCCAAGAGGAGTAAAAACAATTGGAACAAAAGCCTTTTATGGAGAAACACTATCAAGTATAAATATCCCAGAAGGAGTAACAACAATAGAAAATAAAGCCTTTTATGGACTATATGTAACAACATTAAATATACCAGCAACATTAGAAACTGCAGACTTTAGTGTTGACATAAATCAAATAACTCCAAGTGGAGCAATATATCATGAATGGTCAAAATATGATTCAATATCACAAGACTTTATAAAATATACATTTACACCGGGACAATCTGAATGGCTATATTCAGATACATATTTTATGCCAGAATTATATTGGGCAGATGGAAATCCAACTGCATATAATAAAGTAAAATTAGAATGGTATTATACGGGAAGTTATGATGGGACACAAATATATGTATATAACTCAAAAACAAAAAAATATGAATGGTATGCATACACAACAAGAGAAAACAACATAACAATAACCAAAGGAATAAATCCAGGACAAACATACTATTTCAAAGTAAGAACATTCGTAAAAACTCCAGATGGAAAAATATATTATAGTGATTTCTCAGATCCAATAAAAGTAAAACCAGTTCTAAAAGCTCCAACTGGTGTAAAAGCCAAAAAACAAAGAAGTGGCGTAGCAAAAATAACTTGGAATAAAGTAGCCGGAGCAAGTGGATACACTGTATATAAATATAATTCAAAAACAAAGAAATATTTTGCTTTAAAAAATACAACAAAAACATCATTAACAACAAAATATGGACTTAAAAAAGGTTCAAAAACATATTACAAAGTAAAAGCTTATAAATATGTAAATGGTAAAAAAGTATATAGTAGTTACTCAAAAGCAAGATATGTAAGAGTCTAAAAAAATAAAGACAATAAAAAATCTATACAAATCAAAATGTATAGATTTTTTAATATTAATTATGTAATACAAAAGAATTTATCTTCTAGAGCTAGATTTTTTAACAGGTTCATCTTCTAAATGAGGATTATTTGCAACAGCAGCTTTTACAACATCCTTATCATTTTTTAATTCATCAGATGCATAAATTAGTGTAACTTTCTTTGGTTTTTCAGCCATATCTTTTGTATTTTTCTTATTTTCTGATAATTCCATATATTTATCCCTCCCAATTATATATATAATTAATCGCAATAAATAACAACAAATACTCATTAAGCTTTACATAAGTTATACACAAAGAAACAACTAATAAACATAAAAAACTCAATTAAGATTTTTATCACTAATACTATTTTTAATTATATTAGCAATATTCATTTTTTCCTTATCACCAAGTTTATTCCAAAAAAGTTCAAGCATAACACCAAGCCCAGGTAAAACAAGTTCATCCGAAGTAACCACAGACTCATTAATAGTATCAATTATAGCTTTTTCATCATCATTTCTAATCTTTTCAATAATACTTTTTCTAATATCTAAATCCATTTTATCACCATTATTATTATGTAAACATTTACAAAAAATATACTAAATTATTGAATTATTTTTTTTGTTATATTATACTTAATTAAAAGGAGGAATATAATGAATAATATAGAAGTTAAACCGTTTACAATGTGGAGACATTTTAAGGGAGGAAAGTCTTTTGTAATTACAGTTGCAAAACATAGTGAAACAGGGGAAGAATTGGTTATTTATCGTTGTGTTGATAGTAAAAGTGGAATATATGCAAGACCAAAAGAAATGTTTTTGAGTGAAGTTGATCATGAAAAGTATCCAGAAGCAACACAAAAATATCGTTTTGAAGAAATAGTAGATTAAGATTATTATTTAAGTAATAACTTTTTTGTAATTTGAAGTTTTATAAATGCAATTGGTATAAATTATTAGTAAAGAGGAGATGATTATATGACATTAGGCATAGTAATAGCTATTATTGTTGTAGTAATAATTTTATGGTTTATAGCAACATATAATAAACTGGTAGGATTAAGAAATAAAAAGGATGATCAATGGTCACAAATAGAAGTGCAATTAAAAAGAAGAGCAGACCTAATACCAAACTTAGTAGAAACAGTAAAAGGTTATGCAAAGCACGAGAAAAGTACATTTGAAGAAGTTATACAAGCACGTAATACATATTTATCTGCAAACACACCAGAAGCAGAAATGAAAGCCAGCACAGGAGTATCAAATGCTTTATCAAAGTTATTTGCTCTTGCTGAAAACTATCCTGAGTTAAAAGCAAACCAAAACTTCTTATCATTACAAAATGACTTAAAAGATACAGAAGATAAAATTTCTTATGCAAGGCAATTCTATAATGATTCAGTTCTTACATATAATAATAAAGTAGAAATGGTTCCATCTAATATAGTTGCAAGCATGACAGGATTTAAAAAAGGTACATTCTTCGAAGCAGAAGAAAAAGATAAAGAAGCACCAAAAGTTAGCTTCTAATATAGGACTTACTTTTGTAAGTCTTTTTTAAAGGAGATTTTTATGAAAAGATATGGATTTATTTTAACTATATTACTATCATTTTTTCTGATAAGTAATGTAAACGCCCAAGACATAAAAAGTATAAACATGGATATAAATATAGATAAAAGTGGAACAGCCCATGTAAAAGAAAACTGGACTATATATTTTGATAAAAACGAAGATCTAACAGAAGTATATAAACCATATAACAACATAGGAAAAGCAGAATTTAAAAACTTTAAAGTAACATTAAAAAACAAACAATATCAAAATATAAAATGGGATATAAACAAAGATTTTAATTACAAAAAATATAAAAACGGAATAAACTATACCGACACAGGAATAGAGCTCTGCTGGGGAATATCTGAGAAAGGTAAAACAAATACCTATGAATTAACATATGATATAACCAACTTTGTTGCTAAGGTGCAAGATGCAGATATGGTGTATTGGACTCTCGTTCCAAAGAATTTAAACGATAGTCCAGAAAATGTATATATAAAAATTCACAGTGACTTTTTAAAGTATAGTGATAAATTGCCAGTATGGGGCTATGGAAAATATGGTGCACCAACTTATGTGTATGATGGTTATATTGAAATGAGTACAGATAAACCTCTTGAAAAATATGAATATATGACCATTTTAGTACAGTTTGACAAAAATACTTTTCAAAACGACAACAATTTAGATGAAAACTTTAATTACTATTTAGAAATGTCAAAAAAAGGCTCAACAAGTTATACAAATGAAGATTCTAATTACAGTATTTTAGGAACAATAATAGATTTTTTCTTTGATAACATTATTCCTATAATAATCATAGCAGGTAGTATAATACTAGGAATAGTAATGCCAAAAGGCAGATTAGCGGGTAGTAAAAGAATAAAATTCAGAAAAGAAGATAAAAAACTACCAAAAGAAGTAAATTATATTAGAGATATACCATGCAACAAAGATATTTATAGAGCATACTGGTATACAAAAACATATAGACTAGGTAAAAAAGATACAGATGTTTTAGGAGCGGTACTTCTAAAATGGTTAAATGAAGGAAAAATAGAAATTAACAAAGACATGAGCACAGGACTATTCAAAAAAGAGAAATCCAAAATAGTTCTAAAACAAAATCTTACATTTGATATATCAGAAGAAGAAGACTTGTACAACATGCTAGTTAAAGCGAGTGGTGATTACATTTTAGAAGCTAATGAATTCAAGAAATGGGCTAGTAACAATTATGATAATATTTTAGGATGGTTTGGAACTGTCCTTGATAAAGAAACAATAAACTTATCAGAAACAGGATATTTAAGAGAACTATCTAAATCAAAATATGAAACAACAGATAAAATTTATAATGAAGCAATAACTTTGAAAGGATTTAAAAGGTTTTTATTAGATTTCTCTA
Organism: uncultured Bacilli bacterium; assembly: GCA_934101575.1. Lineage (GTDB taxonomy): Bacteria > Bacillota_I > Bacilli_A > RF39 > UBA660 > UMGS1449. Next base: position 309,922 of record CAKORJ010000001.1, on the reverse strand, counting down.
GAATATATGAAAAAAGTCCAATAGAAGTTCACTTGTGGAAAGAATACTTAATGTTTGCTCAAATATTTGGTCTTGCTGAACAAGTGGCCAAAGAGTTTAAAGATATATATCCAGATGTTATTCCGGACGATTATATAGATGATTTCAATTTCATTTACTTTGTATCATACGCAGGAATAAGTAGTGCAAATACAGCAAAATCAAGAGCAGAGTCATATGATTCTGGAGGCGGAGGCTTCTCATCTGGAGGTGGAGGTTTTGGTTCATTTGGCGGAGGAGGCTTCGGCGGAGGCGGAGGTCGATAAAGAACTAGAGTATTCCATTAAATTACTTGACAAATCTTGACATAATAATGTAAAAATGTTAGAATATAGTAGCAATAAAAAAACAAGACCTAAAAGTTTGGTTGCGACTGGGGGAATAATATGAAACAAGAGATGCCAAGTACTTTTATTTTAAATAGAAACGATAAACAATATTTTTATGTAGAAGGTAAAAGAAGTAGAATACATGGACCATCATACCATGTGTATTATTCAAAAGATGAAAAACCAATTCAGTATAGAGCAGAAAACTTTGTAGAAGTTCACGGATTAGATGAAAAACAAAAAATAGTAACATTTACAGAACAAGCATTACTTAATCTAAGAATATTAATTGGTATAAATGAAGATGCTGAAGATACATATAACAAATTTTATAATATATATATGCAAACAAAAAATGCAAACTCAAAAAGACCAGTGTTAAGTATTTCATCAAGAAATAGTTTTATAGAAGCTATATCTAAATACAATAATATAAAAGAAAGTTTATCAAATGATGTAGAAATACCATTCGAAGAGAATTATCGTTTAGTAAATCCTGAATTAAATAGAGATTTAAGTAAGGACAAAGAAAATGATAACTATAGTATGGATAAGGATAATTTAGATGAATCATACGAAAAAGGAATACAAAGAGTACTAAAGAAAGCAGCGTAATGTCTGCTTTTACTTTTATAGAAAGGATTGATAAAATGAATAAAGTAACACCAAAAATAATGCCAGGGTTTATGGAACTATTACCAGAAGATCAAATATTATTTAATAAATTAGTGGATACGATAAGAGAATCATATGAAGAGTATGGATTTATGCCATTAGATACTCCAGTTTTAGAATGCTCGGAAGTCTTATTAGCAAAAGCCGGCGGAGAGACAGAAAAACAAATATATCGCTTCAAAAAAGGAGAAAACGATATATCATTAAGATTTGATTTAACTGTACCACTTGCAAGATATGTATCTCAAAGATATAACGATTTAGTTTTTCCATTTAAAAGGTATCAAATAGGTAAAGTTTACCGTGGAGAAAGACCTCAAAAAGGAAGATATAGAGAGCTTTATCAATGTGATATAGATGTAATAGGAGAAAATTTAAGTATAACTTACGATGCAGAAATACCAGCAGTAATCTATAATACATTCAAAAAATTAAACTTTGGAGAGTTCACTATAAGAATAAATAATAGAAAGTTATTAAATGGTTTTTTTGAACACTTAAATTTAAAAAATAAATCCACTGACGTTTTAAGAATAATAGACAAATTAGAAAAAATAGGAAAAGAAGAAGTAAAAAAAGAATTATTAAGTATTCCAGTCGAAGAAACAAAAGTAAACGAAATAATAAACTTTGTAAGCTTAAAAGGAACAAATAATGAAATATTAAAATCATTAGAAAACTTAAATATAACAAATGAAATATTTAACGAAGGATTAAAAGAGTTAAATGAAGTAATCGTAAAAATAAAAGACTTCGGTATAGGAGAAAACTATTACACAATAGATTTAACAATTGCAAGAGGGTTAGATTATTACACAGGGACAATTTATGAAACAAAACTAAATGAATATCCAGGACTTGGTAGTATCTGTTCCGGAGGAAGATATGATAATTTAACTAATTATTATACAGATAGAGTTCTTCAAGGAGTAGGAATTTCTATAGGGCTTACAAGATTATTTTATCAATTAAAAGAAGCAAATATAATAAAATCAACAAATAAAACTCTAACAGAAGTACTTATAATTCCTTTTTCAAAAGAAAATGAAAACTATGCGATAAAAATAAGTTCAGAGTTAAGAAAAAATAAAATAATATGTGATACATATTATGAAGAAAAAGGTTTAAAACAAAAATTAAAATATGCTAATAGACTAGGTATACCATATGTTTGCATACTAGGAGATGACGAAGAAAAAGCAGAAAAAGCAACACTTAAAAATATGGAAACAGGAGAGCAACAAACACTAAGTATAAATGACTTAATAACAAAGCTTAAATAAAATGGATGCAAAAGATATTGAAAGAAGTATAATAAAAACATATAAATCAAAAATATATGGTAAATTCTTAAAAGCAATAAAAGGATATAATTTAGTACAAGATAAAGATAAAATTGCAGTATGCATATCCGGAGGAAAAGATTCATTTTTACTTGCAAAATGTATGCAAGAATTAAAAAGACATAGTAAATATGATTTTGATTTAAAATTTATAGTCATGAATCCAGGTTATGCCAAAGAAAATATAGATTTAATAAAAGAAAACTTACAAAAATTAGAAATAGACGCGGAAATATACAAAAGTAACATCTTTGAAGAAATTGAAAATGCAACATCTCCATGCTATTTATGTGCTAGGAAAAGAAGAGGTTTTCTCTATGCTAAAGCTCAAGAACTAGGATGTAATAAAATAGCACTAGGGCATCACTTTGATGATGTAATAGAAACAATAATGTTAAACATAATATATGCTGGAGAATACAAAACAATGTTACCAAAATTGAAAAGTACAAATTTTAAGAATATGGAACTAATAAGGCCACTGTATTATATTAAAGAAAAAGATATAATTTCTTGGAAGCATCACTGTAAATTAAACTTTCTAGATTGCGCATGTAATGTAACCAAAAAATCAATAGGCAAAAGAAAAGAAATAAAACAAATGATAGAAAATTTAAGAAAAATAGATAAAAATATAGATATACATATCTTTAAAAGTAGTGAAAATGTAAATTTAGATGGAATACTAGGATATAAGAAAAATGGTGAAGTTCATAGCTTTACCGAATACTATTAAAAAAAGTGTAAAGTTATCTAAAACTTCTTCACAAAAGAGCAAAAATCTGCTACAATATAATTGTCAGGGAATATATGTTAAACCGTACAAGCGACGATAAGGGAATCTAATTAATGTTTGTGTGAACGCTTAAAATATTGTTTTAAGAATCCTAATAGCATTATGTGATTTACCACCTGTACATAACACAGGTTTTCGTTATTCATTCTCTGACTTTTTTATTGAAAAAATAAAAAAATGTTGTATAATAAAAGGGTGAGTTTAAAAGTATATATTTAATAGGAGGATTATTATGAAAAAAGGATTGTTATGTATTTTTTTATTTGCATCATTCTTTGTTTTTACATCAAATATAAATGCCCTAGAAATAGGAAAAATAACTAGTCCTACAAAAGTTGAAGTAAAAAATGGACCTAACGAAACATATCAAACCTATAAAAAGCTAAGTTACAACGATGCTATATTAATCATAAATACAGTCCCAGAAGTAAATACTAAAAATTGTAGTTTTGGATGGTATCAAATAAATATAGATGGTTACTCAAAATATATATGCGGGGACAAAATTACAAAATCAAAAACAATGGTACACTCCAAAAAAAATAGTATAAAAATATATAATGACAAAAACCTATCTTCAGTATATAAAACAGAAAATAAAAATAAATCATTCTATGTTATAGATAGTAAAATATACAAAACAAAATCATGTAAAAATGGCATATATAAAGTAAATTATGATGGTTATGCTAAATATATTTGTGGAAAAGATATCAAAACAAAAACAACAAGTACCAATGTAATAGTAACTACAAACAAAGCAAGACTCTATACTGTTTCTAAAAGACCAAAAGCAGTAAAAACTGTAAAATATAATCAAGTTTTAACATTATATGATACAAAAAAATATCAAAAAAAGAAGTTTTACAAAGTCTATTATAACGGACAAGTAAGATATATAAGAGTGGCAGATGTTCTAAAAACAAAAAGACATTACATAGTAACTAGCAGAAGTGGAGTAGCATTAAAACAAAAACCAAATAAAAACAAAATAATTACAAGAGTAAAATATGGAAACTATGTTTCATTGGTGAATCTTAAAAAATACAGAGGAAAAGGTTGTAGTACAGGATATTATAAAACGCAAATAAACAAAAAAATAGGTTATATCTGTAGCAGTTCTCTATCAAATGCTGGCATAATAACAAACGCAAATAAAAAAACAGGAATATATCATAAAACAAATACAGTAGGAACCAGACTTGCCACAATTAATAAAAACGAAAAAATAATCTTAAAAAAAGATAAAAAGTATAAAGGCAAAAATTGTAATGATGGTTATTACAAAGCGGTAGTAAATGGTAAAGAAGGATACATTTGTAGTACATACACAACTCAAGAATTAAGAAATGCTAAAAAAATACCAATATTTACTTTTCATAGAATAGTAACAGATGAAACAAAAAGTTTATTATTACCACATGATGAATGGACAGAGAGTTATAGTATGTTTCAAAAACAAATAGAATATCTTTATAATAACGAATACAAAACAATAAATCTAGATGAATTTTATTGCTGGTACAAAGGAGAATGTAACTTTCCTAAAAAAACAGTAGTACTTGTTTTTGATGATGGTAACCTAGATGACTATTATTTAGTAATGCCGACATTAAAAAAATATGGTTTCAAAGGAACAACATTCCTAGTAGGATCAAGAGTGAAAGAAAAGCAAGAAGCACCATATGAAGATACAATAAGAAGATATATATCACAAGATATAATAGATAAAACAAAAGAAGAGTATCCAGACTTTGATCTACAAAGCCATAGTTATAACTTCCACTACGTAGACAAAAACAATTTACAACACGTTAAAAACATGACAAAAAAAGAAATAATGCAAGACTTTGAATATAATAAAAAATTTGGTTTTAAATATATTGCTTATCCATACGGAATATATACAAAAGACTTACAAGAAGCGGCAAGAGAAAGTGGTTATAGACTAGGATTCTGGTTTGGACATCAAGACTATGCAACAAGAAAAAGCAACCCATATTTAGTACCAAGAATAAAAATAAATGGTTATTCAAACATAGATACATTAAAAAATTATTTATTATATTAAAACAAAACATTTTAGTTACTTACTAAGATGTTTTTTAATATTTACTTTACGCCATTTTTTCTATATAATATATATGGAGGAGTTAAATATGAATAGAAGCAAATTAAGAGAAATAATAATAAAAATTTTATATCAAGTATATATATACAAAGAAAAGAAAATAGATTTTAATTTAAATGACTTAATAAAAGAGCAAATAGAAACAGAAAACGAGTTTGTAGAAAATTCTATAAAAGGAGTTTTAGAAAAACAAGAAACAATAAATGAACTTGCAAATAAATATATGAAAGATTGGAATATAGATAGAATAGGTAAAGTAGATAAAGCAATACTTTCTTTAGCAATATATGAATTATTATATACTGATACTCCAGATGTAGTAGCAATCAATGAAGCAATAGAATTATCAAAAAAATATAGTGATGAAAAAGTAGTAAAACTAATAAATGGTACATTAGATTCAATAATGCATAAAGAGGTAACAAATGAATGATAAATATCTAAGTATAAGTAAAATAAACCATTATATAAAATATAAATTAGACAATGATGAAAACCTAAAAAAGGTTTACCTTAAGGGGGAAATAAGTAACTTTAAGAACCATACGTCCGGTCATTTTTACTTTACATTAAAAGATGAAACCTCAAGAATACCTGCAGTTATGTTTAGGACAAGTGCTTCAAAAGTAAACTTTAAGCCAGTTGATGGAATGAATGTCCTAGTAACAGGAAGAATAAGTTGCTATGAAGCAAGTGGTAGTTATCAAATATATGTTGAAGAAATGTTAGAAGATGGAATAGGAAACTTATACGTAGAATTTGAAAAATTAAAGAAAAAACTAGGTGATCTTGGATATTTTGATCAAAAATATAAAAAACCAATACCAAAATTTCCAAAAAGAATAGGAGTAATTACAGCTTCAACAGGCGCAGCAATACGAGATATAATGACAACAATAAATAGAAGATATCGCTTAGCTGAAGTGATACTTATACCAACACTAGTTCAAGGAGAGAAAGCTGGCGAAGATATAGTAAAAAGTCTGGAAAAAGCAAAAGACTTAAATTTAGATGTTATAATACTAGGGAGAGGCGGAGGATCAATTGAAGACTTATGGGCATTTAATGAAGAAATAGTTGCAAATGCAATATTTAAGCACGAAACTCCAATAATAAGTGCTGTAGGACACGAGATAGACTTCACAATAAGTGACTTTGTTTCAGATCTAAGAGCCCCAACTCCAACCGCTGCAGCAGAACTAGCTGTACCAAATAATATAGATTTAATAAACAATATTAACAACTTAAAACTAAGACTAGGAAAAAGTATAACAAACAAATTAGAACTAAATAAAAATAAATTAAATGCAATACTAAACTCATATGTCCTAAAAAATCCAAAAGGACTATATGAAATAAAAATGCAAAAGTTAGACAACTTAATAGACAAACTAGAAACAAATATAAATATAGTATTTGATAGTAAAAGCACAAAATATATATCATTAATAGACAAAATGGAAGCACTTAACCCAATAAGAACACTAAAAAGAGGATACTCAATAACAAAACAAAATGGAAAAACAATAAAAGATATAAAAAACATTAAACAAGGACAAATCATAACAACAGAACTAGAACATGGTAAAATAAAGTCCGAAGTAATGGAGGTAGAATATGGAAAATAAAAAAGAAAAAACATTTGAAGAAAACTTAACACAGTTAGAAGAAATAGTAAAAAAATTAGAAAGCGGGGATATTCCATTAGATGATGCCATAGAAAAATGGACAGAAGGAATGAATCTAGCAAACAAGTGTAATAAAATGTTAGAAGAGGCAAATGAAACAATTACAAAATCATTAACAAATGAAGGAACATTAGAAAACTTTGATATAAGCGAATAAAATAAAAAATGAGGAATCTGTTATGAAAATATTATTATCATTATTTAGATTATTGCTACAAATAATCTATCTACCAATGAAACTAAATAAAACTAAAAAAAATAGAGTAGTATTTATAAGTAGACAATCCAACAAAACAACTTTAGACTTTAGTCTATTAATAAAAAAATTAAAAAGTCAAAAACCAAATATAGATACTATAGTACTTTGTAAAAGATTTGATAATATCAAAAAACATATATTAAATTACTCATTATATACATTAAAAACAATGTACTATTTATCAACATCTAAAGTATGTGTTATAGACTCGTATTGTCTTCCAGTTTCAGTATTAACTCACAAAAAAGGTCTAAAAGTAATACAAATATGGCACTCTCTAGGAGCAATAAAGAAATTTGGATATCAAACACTAGATACCAAATATGGAAGAAAGAAAAGTATAGCCGAAGGACTAAAAATGCATAAAAATTATGACTTAATAATATCGGGTTCAAAAGAAATGACTAAATACTTTGAAAAAGCTTTTAATTATAACAAAAAATACTTTAAAGAGTATGGTCTACCAAGAATAGATTATTTATTACATAATAAAAAAGCAATAAAAGAAAAGATCTATAAAAAATATCCTGAACTAAGAAAAAAGAAAAATATATTATATGCTCCAACATTTAGAAAAGATAACGTAACAAGTATAAATAATATAGTAAATGAAATAGACTATAGAAAGTATAATTTTATACTAAAAAGTCATCCAAATCAAAAAGTAGAAACAGCAAATAAAAATATATATATGTGTGATGATATAAAAACAATAGATCTATTAGAAATAACAGATTACCTAATAACAGATTACTCCGCAATTTCTATAGAAGCCGCGGTCCTAGATATCAAAACTTTTTATTATCTTTTTGATTATGAAGATTACAAAAAAAATAATGGAATAAACATAGATATAAAAAAAGAAATGCCAGGATACGTCTATGAAGATTTTAAAGAGTTATATAACAGCTTAGATAAACATGAATATAACATGAAACCTCTAAAAGACTATAAAACAAAATTCTTACCAAAAAGTTTAGGTAATTCAAGTGAAAACATAACCAAAGAAATACTAAACTTCTTAAAAGCAGGTGAATAAAATGATAAAAAAAATAAGAACTTATCTAGTAGATTTAGCTAAAAAAAATGTATTTATAAGAAAAATATTGAGAAAAACAAAATACTTACTAGAAATAGTAAGATATACATATTATTATTTATTCTATAAAGTAGATGATAAAACAATATTTTTTGAATCATTTGGCGGAGCAAGTGCGAGCTGTAGTCCCAAAGCTATATATAATTATTTAATAGAAAACAAAGATTACAAAGATTATAAATTTATTTGGGCCTTCAAAAATCCAAAAAAAGATCACTTAATAAAAAAAAATAAAAACTTAACTATAGTAAAATCAAAATCAAAAGATTACTACAAATACTTATCAAAATCAAAGTACTGGATAGTAAATTCTTTACTAGACTTAAGTGTAATAAAAAAGAAAAATCAAATATATGTGCAATGCTGGCATGGGACGCCACTAAAAAAACTAAGATGTGACATAACAGTAACGGGAAGCGTTTTAAATACCAAAGAAGAAGTAATAAAAAGAAATAATCTAGACGTAGCAAAAATAGATTATTTTATTTCTCCTTCAAAGTATTCAACAGAAAAATTCACCTCAGCGTTCAATCTTAAAAATTTAAACAAAGAAAACATAATAATAGAAAAAGGTTATCCAAGAAATGATAAATTAATAAATTATACACAAAACGATATAAATGATATAAAAGAAAAACTAAATATAAAAACAAATAAAAAAATAATATTGTATGCCCCAACATTTAGAGATGATGAACATAAATCTGGATTAGGCTACACGTATAAACTTAATATAGATTTTGATAAGTTAAAAAAAGAATTAGGAAAAGACTATGTAATCTTATTTAGAGCTCATTATTTTATAGCAAACTCATTTGACTTTAACAAATACAAAGACTTTGTATATAACGTATCAGACTACGATGATATAAATGATCTATATATTATATCAGATCTATTAATAACAGATTACTCAAGTGTATTCTTTGATTATGCAATATTAAAAAGGCCAATTTTATTTTATATGTATGACTATAAAAATTATAAAACAAAATTAAGAGATTTCTATCTTGACTTAAAAGAATTACCTGGACCAATAATAGAAAAACAAGAAGACTTAATAAAAAATATAAAACAAATAGATAAAGTATTTAACAAATATAAAAAATACTACCAAACATTTAATAAAAAATTTAATCCATATGAAGATGGAAAATCAAGCATTAGAGTAGCAAAGGAGATAATAAAGTGAAAAAAGTAAGTATCATTGTGCCAGTATATAACCAAGAAAAATATATAAGTATGTGTTTAGACTCTTTAGTAAATCAAACATTAAAAGACATAGAAATAGTAATAATAAATGATGGTTCAAAAGATAAGACTGAAGATAAAATAAAACCATATATAGAAAAATATAAAGATAAGATAGTTTATAAAAAAATTCCCAATGGTGGAGTAGCAAATGCTAGAAATACAGGATTAAAAATTGCGACAGGGGAGTACATAGGCTTCGTAGATAGTGATGATTTTATAGCTTTGGATATGTATGAAAAACTATATAGCAAAACAAAAGAAAACAACGCTGATATAACAGTATCAGGGTACTTTTTTGACTACGAGAATGGAACATTTAAAAACTATGAATTAGATGAAGAATCATTATTTTCAAAATCGATACATGAAAGTAAAGAAATATTACTAAATACAACACCATTCATAACAAATAAAATATTTAAAAGAAGTTTTATAGAAGAGAATAACTTTTATTTTGAAAAATATAGAATATTTGAAGATCTACTATTCACTTACAAAGCCTTTTTGAAAGCCAATAAAATAGATAAAGTAAATGAATGTTTCTATCATTATTGTAGAAGAAAGGGAGAATCTGTAACAGGAGGATTCACCAATAAATTTGAAGATATATTTGAAGTAGGAAACAAATTAAGAACATATTATAAAACCCAAGGGGGCGAAGATTTAATAGAATACATAAACTACATAATAATAAAACATATATATCTTAGATTTAATGCCAGAATAAGCATAAAAGAAATAAAATATAAACACTCATTCATAAAGAAATCAATAAAATATCTAAACAAAGAAATACCAAATTGGAAAACAAATATGTACTTTGACATATATAAAAATAGATCAACTAATGGATTTATCTCTATAGTAAGACCTTATAATAATAAAATAAAAAACACAATCAAAAAAATAGCAAAAAAAATAAATAGTCCAGGACCAGTATATAAAAAATATTACAATACAAAAATAGACAACAATAAAATATATTTATATTCCCAAAAAGGAAACGATATAAATGGTAACATGTTCTATTTATTAAAAGAATTAAGAAAAGATAAAAAATATGATAAATATCAAATATATATACCAGTTAAAAAAAATAGAATAAAAGAGTTTAAAACAAAAATAGATAAATATAATATTAAGAATTATAACTTAATAATAGATAATACTAAAAAAAGTGCAAAAATATTATCAAAATCAAAATATATTTTTACAGATACAAGTCTAGAAATATATTATATAAAAAAAGAAGGACAAATATATATAAATACTTGGCATGGAACACCACTAAAAACACTTGGAAAAGCCGTGGCAAGTGATTATTATGGTATATCAAATGTCCAAAAAAACTTTATGATTGCAGATTATCTATTATACCCAAACGAATATATGAAAGATATAATGATGAGAGATTATATGTTACATATTAAAAAACAAAATATATGTATGTTAGGATATCCAAGAAATAGTATATTCTTTGAAAAGACTAAAGAAGAAGCTAAAATGAAAATAGCATACCTTCCAACATGGCGTGGAGCAAACCTTGGAACAAACTCAAAATCATATTTAGAACAACTAGAACAAATATTAGAAGAAATAGATGAAAATCTAGATAAAAACTGTGACTTTTATATAAACTTACATCCTTACTTAAAAGGAAAAATAGATTTTAATAAGTATAAAAATATAAAACAAGTTCCAAAAGAGTATGAAACATATGATTTTCTAAATAAATGTGATGTCCTAGTAACAGATTACTCAAGTGTATTCTTTGATTATGCAACAACAAGAAAAAACATAATACTATTTACATATGATAAAGAAGAATACCTAAAAGATAGAGGTATGTATCTAGATATAGACACCTTACCATTTAAACAAGTACAAACAGTAAAAGACTTAATAAATGAAATTAAAAAGCCATATAAATTTAACTATAACAACTTCATAAAAACATATTGTAACTATGATACCGAAAACAATGCAAAAAATTTATTAGAATTAGCTATAACAGGTAACACAAAAAATATAAATCTAATAACAGAACCAAAAGATATAAAAGAAGCAACACTATTTCATTCAAATAGTTTTATAATAGGAGAAGATCAAAATGAAATTACTGAAGTTATAGAAACCCTATCTAAGAATAACGATATCTATCTAAGCTTTCTAAATAGAAAAATAAAAAATAATAAACAATTTCTAAAAAAAAGAAATAAAGATTATTTTGGATACTTCGGATATTTTTCATTAAACTCATTATTTGATACTGTAATGATTAAACTATTAAATAAAAAGAGTAATTTCTATGATAAATTTAAAAATTATTACGATAATATCCTAAGTTTAGAGTATAAAAGAAGATATCAAGATATAAGACTAAAACAAATAATACTTTACAAAGAAAGAAATAAATTAGATATATATACATTTGCTTTTGCAAATACAAAAAAAGTAATATACTTTGCTAAAAATGTAAACTTGAACAAAAACTTACTAAATAAATATGATGAAATATATGTAAAAGATGAGAGTTTAAAACAAAAGTTCATAAGAAAAGGAATAAACAAAAATAAAATAATAATAGGCAATATAGTAAAAAAAGAGGATAAATAGTATGAAAGAAGATAAAGTAAGTGTAATAATAACAAATAGCAAAGATGAAACTTATCTAGAATCTTGTATAAAATCATTAATAAATCAAACATATAAAAACATAGAAATAATTTTGATAACAGAAACAAACAAAAAAGATTTAGAAACAAAATATAAAAAACATATTACAGTACATACTACAACAAACAAAAATATTTCATATCAAAAGAATTATGGATTAAAGAAATCAAAAGGAAAATATATAATGTTTCTAGACTCTAGAGATTTCATAGAAGATATAACGTTAAAGTTAGGTACTGAAAAAATAAATGCTCAAAATTCAGATTTAGTTTTCTTTGATTGGAAATATTTTGATAATCAAAAACAAAAATATTATTATGTAAGTACTGAAGATTTCTTTTATAAAGCTTACCTTAATAAAAATGATAAGAAAGAGCTTTTAAATATAAGATTTTATGATATAGCAAATAAATTATATAAAAAAGATTTCTTAATAGAAAACAATATAACATATAATGAAAACATAAAATATGAAGAGACTGAGTTTTGGTTAAAAGTAATAGAAAATGCTGAAAAAATCTCTTTAATACATTCGCCATTTTATAACCTTAGACTATTTAAAAAGAATGATAAAATCAATATAAAAGAATATATAAAAACATATAACGAATCATTAAAAATAATGTCAAAAGAGTATAAAGATCTCTTTAATACTCACATGATAAATAATTTCTTTGAAACAAGAAAAACAGTAAAAGGAATAAACAAAATAAAATTAAAAAATAGCTTCTATAAACTATTAAAAACACAATTACCAATAAAAATATATTCAAACAAAAGAAAATGTAAATTTGCTAACAAACACAACTTATTAAAAACTAAACTAAAGTTTAACATTTTAATAGCATTAGTATCTATATCAAATATACTAAGAAAAACAATAAAACAACTGGGTAAGATAAAAAGAAACATAAAAGCAAGTGACAATATAAAAACATATAACAAATATAAAAACAAGCCTTTAAAAAATCAAGTTTTATTAGTAGGGTTTGGCTGGAGATATACAGGAAACAACAGATATTTATTTGAAGAATTAAAAACACAAAATAATAATTTTGATATTTATTATGCTGTAAATAGTAAAGAAGTAGAAGAAAAGTATCTAGTAAAACCATTAACCAAAGAATTTTATGAAAAGTTATATTCTTCAAAAATAGTAATATTCGAAAGTTGGATTCAAAACAGTTTTCAAAAAAGAGAAGACCAAATATGGATCAATCTATGGCATGGAACACCTTTAAAGAAAGTATTCTTTGACTCAGAGGAAGAAGAAGTAACAAAAGCAAATATAAAACACAAAATAAGTAAATATAAAACAACAGAAAGAATAGATTATATGTTAGTAGATAATAAAAATATTTCAAAATATATGAATTCAGCATTCTTGATTCCAAAAGAAAAAATATTACCATATGGCTATCCAAGAGTAAAATTCTTAGTAGATAATAAAAACAATGAAAAGTTAAAAAACAAAATAAGAGAAAAACTAGGCGTAGACAAAAATAAAAAAATAGTATCTTATTTACCGACATGGAGAGACTACAACTTTAAAAAAGATAGTTATGATTTCAATTATTTATTAGATAAACAAAAATTACAAGAATTATTAGGAGATGATTACGTCATAAAAAGTAAAGATCATGTTTATCTATCAAAAACAGTTGATTTAAACAATACAAATATAGAAACACAAGAATTACTACTAGTAACAGATTACTTAATAAGCGATTACTCATCAGTACTATTTGATTCATTTGCTATAAATACTCCAGTTTGTATATATGCAAATGACTATGAAAAGTATGAAAAAAGCAGAGGAGTTTATCAAGAAATATGGAAAGATTTGTCATTTTGTACGACAAATACCATCGAAAATTTAGCAAAAATGATAAAAAATTACGAAATTTCCACAAAATATAATGTAATAAAAGAAAAATACTGTTATAATGATAATGGTGATAAATTAATAGAATTCATAAAAAATAAGTTAAAGTAACAGAAAGGATGTAATAAAATGAAAAGAATATTGACTTATGGAACATATGACTTACTTCATTATGGACATATAAGATTATTACAAAGAGCTAAAGCATTAGGAGACTATTTAATAGTAGCAGTCTCTACAGAAGAGTTTAATGAATTAAAAGGAAAAAAGACATATCACAATTATGAAACAAGAAAGAAAATGCTAGAAGCAATAAGATATGTAGACTTAGTAATACCAGAAGAAAACTGGGAACAAAAAATAAATGATGTAAGGGAATATCATGTAGATACTGTTGTTATGGGAAGCGATTGGGCAGGAAGTGATAAATTTGAATATTTAAATGAATACTGTGAAGTAGTATATTTAGATCGTACTGAAGGTATATCTACAACAAAAATAAAACAAGATTTAAAACTAGGAGAACCAAAAAAAGAAATGAACGAATTACCAGAAAGCACACCAAATAGTTAATCTATTTGCTTTCTTTTGTAAAAATATAGACAATAATCGATTGGAGCGATAAAATGATAAAACGATTTTTTAATGACATTAAAAAATACTCAAAATATATAGCATATTCAACCAGATCACAATTAAAAGCTGAGGTAACAGGTTCATATTTAAGTTGGATATGGCTATTTCTAGAACCAACATGTTTTATGCTTATTTATACATTTATAGCACAGGTAGTATTTAAGTCAAAAGTAGAATACTTTCCAGTGTTTGTATTTATAGGTTTAACCATTTGGACACTATTTAATAAAACATTAGTATCAAGTGTAAAATTGGTATCATCAAACAGAGATACAGTAACAAAAGTTTACGTACCAAAATTTATATTGTTAATAACAAAAATGTGCGTAAACTCAGTAAAATTCTTTATATCATTCTCACTAGTTATTATTTGTATGATAATATACCAAGTACCAATATCATGGAATATATTATACTTTCCAGTTATTTTCGTAGTTTTATGGATATTCACATTTGGAATATCAACACTATTCATGCATTTTGGAGTATTTATCCAAGATTTAGCAAACCTTACAACAATAGCATTAAGATTAGTATTCTACATGTCAGGAATCTTCTTTGCAATAGAAACAAGAGTACCTGCACCATACAATGATATCTTAATAAGATTAAACCCAATTGCAGCATGTATATGTGAATGTCGAGATATATTCTTATATAAAAGTCCAATAAGTTTTCCACTCATGGGAACATGGTTAATAATAGGACTTATCTTATCATATATAGGAATAAAAGTTATATATAACTATGAAAACACATATGTAAAGGTGATGAAATAATGAAAAGTAAAGAAACCGCAATAACAGTAAAAAATCTAGATATATTCTATAAAGAAATAAAAAGATTCTCAATTGCAAAATCAGGATTCAATGGTTTTGCTAATGCAAAAAAATTTCATGCTGTAAAAAATGTATCATTTGAAGTAAAAAAAGGTGAAATAATAGGTATATGTGGTAAAAATGGTAGTGGCAAATCAACACTTCTAAGAGCAATAGCAGGAATATTTGCTGCAGATAATGGAACAATTGATCTTCATGGCAACTCAATCTCACTTTTATCAATAGGAGTAGGATTTCAAAAAAAACTATCAGGATATGAAAACATATTCCTATCTGGATTATTACTAGGATATTCAGAAGAACAAATTAAGGAAAGATTAGACGAAATAATAGAATTTTCAGAATTAGGAGATTTCATATATAAACCAGTAAATTCATATTCATCAGGAATGTATTCCAAACTTGCATTCTCAATTACAGCAATTCTAGAAACAGATATAATGTTAATAGATGAAGTTCTATCAGTCGGAGATATAAGATTTAGACAAAAAAGTTATAACAAAATGAAAGAGTTAATATCCGATGAAAACAGAACAGTAATAATAGTATCTCATTCATCAAATACATTAAGAGATCTATGTGATAGAGTAATATGGATAAATGATGGAGTATTAAAAGGTGATGGCGAAGCAAACGAAATAGTAGACAAATATGAAGCATTTATGAAAAGTTTAGATTAGGAGAAAAATAAAAGTGAAAACAAAAAAAATAGTATTTATTCTAACAATAATACTATCCTTTTTTATAATAGGAAATGTAGAAGCTCTCTCATACGTTAAAGTGGCGCACACAAATGGAGTATATTTAAGAAGTGCTCCATCCCAAAAATCAAAAGTATTAAAAAAGTTAAAATATAATGATGTAATCCTACTAAAAAGCAGTATAACAGAATATAATCAAGGATGTAAATCAGGATGGTATAAAGTAAAATTCGCAAATAAAACAGGATATGTATGTAGTAAAAATATATCAAAATCAAATACAACAGTAAAAACTAAAAAGAAAAACACACTAATAAAAAATGGACCAAGTAGTAAATATAAAACATATAAAAAAGTAAATAAAAATACAATCCTTATTCTAAAAAGTACAACAAAAATAAAAGGAAAAGGATGTAAATCAGGTTATTATAAAATAAATATGGATGGTAAAAATAAATATGTCTGTTCAAACAATATAGATACATTAAATAAAAACAGTACAGTAGTAGTCACTAATAAAAATACAATACTAAAAGATAATCTAAAAAACAATAAAAAGAGTACAAAAGTCTCATATATTCAAGGATTAGCACTATATAGTAACAAAAAATATAAATCAAAAAACTGTAAAGATGGTTATTATAAAGTAATATATCAAAACAAACAAAAATATATTTGTTCAACATACACTCAAAAAACAAATATAATAGGTTTCACAACCACAGAAAGACAAGACATAAAAAGTAGCACTCATTATGGTAACACAATAGCAACCTTAAACTATGGAGATTTGTTACCATTAGTATCGGGTTATAAATATAAAACTAATGATTGTCCAAATGGTTACTACAAAGTAAAAATAAATAAAAGAATAGGTTACATTTGTAGCAATAACATAAGTCTTTCATCTTATATAACAAATGTAGAAAGCTATGCTAGAGTTTATAAAGAACCAGATACAACTTCAGAAGTTTTGCTAAATAAAAGTAAAAATACAGATATTATGTTATGGAATAAATATAAAATAAAAGGAAAAGGATGCGATTTAGGATTTCAAAAAGTAAGAATAGATAATAAAGTAGGATATATATGTTCTTCATACACAAAGATTGGTAGACAAATAAACCAAACAGAAAAACAAGAAGCGACACAAATACCAATTTTAACTTTTCATAGAATAGTAAAAGATATAGACAAACAAACAAAATATAAATATGATGAATGGGTCGCATCAGATAAAGTATTTGAAGAACAAGTAAAATTTTTGTATGATAACAACTATAGAACAATAAGTTTAGATGAATTCTATTGCTGGTATCAGAAAAAATGTAGAATGACGAAAAACACCGTAGTAATAACCTTTGATGATGGTTTTTACGAAGATTATGAAATTGCTTATCCGATACTAAAAAAATATAATCAAAAAGCAACATCATTCATTGTAGGAAAAAGAACTGAAGATTCAAGTTTAACTGAAGAAAAGCCCAAATACATAAATAATCAAACATTAGAAAAAATAAAAGAAGAATACCCGTTAATAAACATTCAAAGTCATAGTTATAATTTTCACTATAGAGAAGGAAATAAAAAAAGAGTGCAAAATATGAACATATCACAAATAAGAGAAGACTTTAATCAAAATAAAGATAAAGGTTATACCTATATTGCATATCCATTTGGTAAGTACACAAAAGACTTACTAAAAGTTGTAAAAGAAAACAATTATAAGCTAGGATTTAGATTTTTTAATAATCAATTATTCGCAAGTAGAAAAAGTCCAAGATACGAAATACCAAGAGCAAAAGTAAATGGTTATTCTGATGTAAACACTATAATAAGACTATTAGATTACTAAATAATGTATAAAAAATGACAAAAAGGCTGACAAAACGGTCTTTTTTTTGTATAATTAACTTAAGAATAAAAAAGGTTGAAATCATAAAGTTGAAATTAATATTTTTATTTTTACTTAGGAGGAAACAAAATGAAAAACGATTTTTTATTTTCAGTAATAATGCCTGTATACAATACAGAAGAATATTTAGAAGAAGCAATACAATCAGTAATAGAACAAACAATAGGTTTTGAAGAGAATATTCAGTTAATACTAATAAATGATGGAAGTACTGATAATAGTGAATCTATATGTAAAAAATATCAAGAAAAATATAAGAACAACATCGTCTATAAATATAAAGAAAATGGCGGAGTATCAAGTGCTAGAAATGAAGGAAGAAAATATGTAAAAGGAAAATACTTCAATTTTTTAGATTCAGATGATAAATGGGATAAAGATGCTTTCAAAAATGCATATAAATTCTTTGAAAAACACTATGATGAGATAGATGTAGTAAATACAAGAACAATAATATTCGGAGACAAAGAATATGTTCATCCATTAGATCACAAATTTGATAATGGTAATAGAATAGTAGACCTTGAAGAAGAATATGATTGTATTCAATTAGGAAATGCTGCATGTTTTTTTAAAACAGAAGCATTTAATGATCTAAAGCATAACACAAAACTAATAGTAGCAGAAGACATGTTATTTATAGGAACAGCACTATTAAAAAGAAAAAAATATGGACTTTTGAAAGATGCAGTGTATTACTATAGGAGATTAAACAACAGCAACAATATCTCGAGTGGTTGCATGGCTAAAAAAACATGGTATATTGATGTTTTAAAAGAATGTCACAAATCTTTAATAGATATGTCCATAAAAACATATGAAGAAATTCCAAAATTTATTCAGTATATGCTTCTCTATGAAATTCAGTGGAGAATATATAAAAACATTTTAATTGATGATGTATTAAATCAAAAAGAAAAAGAAACATATAACAAATTAATAGTCGAAGTGCTAAAAAATATAGATGATGAAATAATAACAAACTTTAAAAACAGAGGGAAACTTTTTAAGATATATTTATTAAAATTAAAACACGAAACCAATATCTCAAAAGACTATGAAATAAAAGAAGAAAGATATATTTATTATAAAGATACATTAATAACCGATTTAAAAAGTAGATCTAATCTATCTATTTCAATAATAAACACAAAACAAGGAAAATTAAAACTAGAAGGAACCTGTAATCCTTTAACAGATATGATATATGAAACAAAAAAATATAAATTAATAGCAAAAGATGATACAGGAAAAATATATAATTGTAAATTGACAAGATTAGAGTATTTAGATAAATTTTCATTCAAAGATGAACCAATTATAGAAGGATTATCATTTGAATTTGAAATACCAATAAACAAAATAAAATATTTAGAGTTCTTCTTGATAAGTGATAAAAATGAATACCCAATAAGAGTATGGTTAGGACAACATTCAAAATTAACAAATTTAATGAGAAAAACATACTGCACGATTGATCATTGTTATATATTAAAATTCTTTAGTGATAAACTAAGAGTATATAAATACTCAAAAAGAATGCATATAGCTAGTGAACTAAGATATATGAAAGAATTAATAGGAAAAAAAGAATTTAAAGTAACATTTGATAGAATAAATTATTATATAAACAAATGCTTTTATAAAAAACCAATATGGATAGTAAGAGATCGTTATGAAAAGGCCGGAGACAATGGTGAAGCTATATTTAAATATTTAAGCACTTGGAAAGATAAAAACAAATACAATATCTATTTTCTATTAAGAAAAGATAGTAAAGATTATGAAAGAGTAAAACAATATGGAAAAATAATAGATCCTAGAAGTAAAAAATATAAAAAGTTATTCTTATTATCATCTAAAATTGTAGATTCAATAGTAATGAAAACGTCTATCAACCCTTATGATAAACAAGGATTCTATTATAGAAATTTATATAATTTTGATTACATAGCACTATTTCACGGAATAGGTCAAAGAGATATGTCTGCTTGGACAAATAAATTTAATTATAATATTAAAATTTATGTATCCGGTGCAAAAAAAGAATATGAAGCAATGTTGGGAGAAAACAATGGTTATGGTAAAGATGTATTAAAACTAACAGGATTACCAAGATTTGATGAATTAAGAAAAGAAAACAAAAAAGTTATAGCATTTATGCCCACTTGGCGTGCAGATATAGCCGCACCAATAGTCGAAGGAACTAATCAAAGAAAATATATATCTGATTTTAAAAATACAGAATATTTTAAATTTTACAACTCTTTAATAAATAATAAAAAATTAATATCAGAAATGAATAAATATGGTTATACTGGAGTATTTTATAATCATCCAAACTTTGCTAAACAAGCTGATGACTTCAATGTGAACGATACAATAACAGTAAGTAAAACAAGTGCTGATGCTAATACAGTTATATCAGAATGCTCAATGTTAGTTACAGATTATTCAAGTGCTTTCTTCGAATGTGCTTATCTAGGAAAACCGGTTGTATATACTCAGTTTGATTACAAAGACTTTGTAAAAAGACATACTGGAACAGGAGGATACTATAACTACCAAACAGACAGTTTTGGACCAGTATGCCATGATTTAGATACTAGTGTAGAAGCTATAATAAACTATATTAAAAATGATTGCAAAATAGAAGAAAAATACAAGAAACGAATAGATAAATTCTTTATATATAGAGATAAAAACAATTGTCAAAGACTAGTAAATGAAATAATAAAATATGATAAACAAAAACAAAAAGATATAAAGAAAATGGAGGAAAACAAATAATGGTATACGGAGTAATATTAGCCGGAGGAGTAGGAAAAAGAACAGGTTTAAAAATACCAAAACAATACATTGAAATACTTAATAAACCAGTTATAATATATACTTTAGAAGCATTCCTTTCATTTAAACAAATAGATGAAATATATATAGCAATAGCAAAAGAATGGACAGAAAAAGTAAATGAAATGATTGAAAAGTTCATAAAGCCAGAAGATAGAAAAAGAATTACTTTAGTCGAAGGTGGAAAAGAAAGAGTAGATACAATAATAAATGTCGAAAAATATATAATTGAAAACAAAACAATTACAGATGATGATATAATAATATTTCACGATGCAGTAAGACCATTCACTAACGAAGATATTATTATAAATAGTATAAATTGTGCAAGAAAACACGGTGCAGCTGTAGCAGGAGTAAAAGCTGCAGATACAATGCTAAAATCAAAAGATGGAGAAAAAGTTGATGAAATCCTAGATAGAAGTCAAATATATTTAGGGCAAGCTCCAGATACATTTAGATTAAAACATTTCATAGAATTAGAACAAAAACTAACAGATGAACAAAAAAAACAAATAACTGGAACATCGCAATTCTCAACCTTTAATGGTGAACCAATATATATATCAGAAAGTAATGATATGAATTTTAAAATAACAACCATAGAAGACGTAGAAAAAGCAATCTCAATAATAAAAGGAAATGATAAAAAATGAAAGTACTAAATTTATATGGAATAAATGATTTAAGATTAGATGAAAGAGAAATACCAGAACCAAAAGAAAATGAGGTTCTACTAAAAATAAAAGCATGTGGTATATGTTCAAGTGATGAAGCAAGAGTATTAAAAACAGGAACATATCATTTTCCAACAGTCCCAGGGCATGAATTTGCTGGTCAAATAGTAAAATTAGGAAAAAATGTAAAACCAGAACTCTTAAATAAAAAAGCTGCAGTATTTCCGTTGTTGCCATGCAATGAATGTACAGCATGTAAAAACGAAGAATATGCAATGTGTTCTAATTACAAATACTTTGGTTCAAGAAATGATGGAGGTTTCTCAGAATACCTAACAGTCCCAGTATGGAATCTAGTTCTATTAGATGATAGTGTAGAATATGAAGTAGGATCTTTAATGGAACCTTCCGCAGTGGCACTTCATGCAACAAATATAGCCGAAGTAAAAGAGAACATGAATGTAGCAATATCAGGATCTGGAACAATAGGAATATTAATAGGCGTATTCTGTAAACTAAAAGGTGCAAATGTATATATAATAGGAATAAATGATAATATTTTAAATAAAGTAAAAAGTCTTGGATTCGAAACATTAAAAGCTGAAAACTGTGTACAAGAAATAGATAAAATTACAAATAACGAAAAAATGGATATAGTATTTGAGGCAGTAGGAACAAATGAATCTATGGAAAACTGTATTTTAAGCACCAAAAACAAAGGCACCGTAGTAGCAGTAGGAAATCCTAAAGATGATTTAAACCTAAAAAAAGATGTATATTGGAAAGTATTAAGAAAACAACTTATAATAAAAGGAACATGGAACTCAGATTATAGTACTAAGCAAAATGATTGGAAAGAAGTAGCAGAACTAATGAAAGAAAACAATTTCCCATTCAAAAAACTAATAACTAATACATATCCATTAGAAGAATCAAAAGAAGCATTTGATCTATTACAAGATAGAGAAAAAGAAAAAATAAAAATAACATTTATTAATAAATAGAAAGGAATAGAGCTATGAAAAAAGGAAAAATATCTGCATCAATGATGTGTGCAGGATTAGATAAAATATTTTATTATTTAACAGAATTTAAAGAAGCAAATCTAGAGTTCTTACATATAGACATAATGGACGGAGACTTTGTACCAAATCTTGCATTAGGAACAGATTATGTAAAAAGTTTAAGAAGAATAACAAATATTCCATTTGATTATCATTTCTTAGTAAATAATCCATTAGAGAAAATGTCATGGTTTGACATAAGAGAAAATGATCATGTAGCATTTCATTATGAAAATAATAAAAAAATAAAAGAATGTTTAGAATTCTTAAAAAGGTTAGGCGCAGACTCTTATATAGCAATAAATCCCGAAACAGATTATCATTTCTTAGAACCATATCTAAATGACATTAACGGAATATTAGTAATGACAGTACATCCAGGTTTCGCAGGTAAAAAACTAGTTCCTAGCACAATAAAAAAAGTAGAAGATTTAAGAAAATATCTAGATAAATTAGGTAAAACTGATATAAAAATAGAAGTAGATGGAAACATAACCATTGAAAATGCTAAAATTCTTTATGAAAAAGGTGCCAATATATTTGTTGCAGGATCATCCAGTCTATTCAAAAAAGGCGAAAAACAAGTAAAAGAAATAATAGAAGAAAAAAGAAAAGTAATAGGTTGGAAATAACTAAACTAATACTAATTTATATAGTCAATGTAATTAAGCATTGGCTATTTTTTATTAAAAAAAGATAAAAAATAAAAACCGCATAAGTTTATATAAGTAAACTATAACGGTTTTTGAACATTAAAATCATTAAAAAGCCTATCTTCTAAAACCAGAATTTTTAACTGCAGCCAATGCTACTTCTTTATCATTTTTTAACTCATCAGTAAGATAAAATATTTATCAATGATTTCTTGTTTTGTCTTAGCATGATCATAAGTAGATTGAAATTTTAATTAGTTGTGCTATAATATAACTAATTATATTTTGTGAACTTTATAAAAAGGAGTGATATTATATGTATTATTTTGATAAAGAATATGCAAAGGGTTATTTAAAAGGAACTGCGATGACTTACCTTAAAGGAAAAATAAGTCCAGAATTGTGTGATGATAAAGAGTTTATAATGTTAGCAGTAAAAGAAGATGGCTACTATGGATTAGATTTAGCTAGTGATAGGTTAAGAGATGATAAAGATGTAATTATGGAGGCAGTAAAAAGTAATGGTGATGCCATAAAATATGCTAGTAAAAGATTGCAAAATGATAAAGATGTTCTTTTGGCTATGACTACAAAATATGGTTATTGGGGTTGGGAAATTGATGGTGTATTTGATAATATTGATGAAAAGTTAAAAAATGATAAAGATATAATATTAAATCTTACAAGGGAAGATAGTTCTTTTTTAACACGTGTAAATCCAGCAATATTGGCTGATAAACAATTTGTTCTAAAGCTAGTTAAAAATAATGGAAAAAATTTAAGATATGTTAGTGAGGAGTTAAAAAATGATGAAGAGGTTGTATTAATTGCAGTAAAACAAGATTGGTTAGCACTTAATTATTTAGGGGAAAAACTAAAAAATAATAGAGAGTTTGTTTTAAAGTTAATAAAATTGTCTCCTTATGCGTTACAGTTTGTGGCTGAACCTTTTAAAAATGATAGGGAAATAGTTGTAGAGGCTATAAAATATAGCGATGGTGTTGCTTTAAAGGATGCTAGCAAAGAATTAAAAAATGATAAAGAGCTAGTTTTGGAGGCTATAAAACTTAGTAAAGGTTATGCTTTAGATTTTGCTAGTAAAGAGTTAAGAAACGATAGAGAAGTAGTGTTGTCTGCAGTAAAGTTGGATGGCCGATATCTTTCTGATGCTAGTGAAAAATTGCAAGATGATACAGAATTAGTTTCAATTGCTGTAGCTCAAAATGGTGAAGCTTTAAGATATGCTAGTGATAGATTAAGAAATAATAAAAAAGTAGTATTAACAGCTATTAAGAACACATATAGTTTTGTTCCTATTGATTATTTACCAATCGGAATAGATTATATGTCAAAACGTTTGAAAAAAGATCCACAAATAAAACGAGTGATATCAATAAGACGTAGAGAGTTAAATAAAAAGGAAAAACAAGAGTTAAAGAAAAATGCAGAAAAAACAAAGAAACGTTAGTTAACATGTATACACAATATACTAAAAATTATAATTAAAAATAAGCAAACTAAACTGATTTTTTATCAGTTTTTTTATTACCAATTTTTATATAATATAAATTATATAATTTAGGAAACAATAATAATGTAGTTTGTTTAAGGAGTTGATTAAATGTATTTAAAAAAAATTAAAAACAAACTATTTCTGATTCTTTTAATTACTATTCTTAGTATACCAATAACTGGATATGCTTATTCAAACAAAGTAATTCCAGGTGGAGAAAACGTAGGAATAGAAGTAAAATCAAGTGGAGTACTAGTAGTAGGTTTTTATAATGTAAAATCATCTTCACCAGGAAAAGAAGCGGGATTCAAAATAGGGGATATTATACTAAAGGTAGATGACACTGATATTCATGGGATAACTGATCTATCAAAACATTTTAGTAATAATAAAGTCTTAAAAATAACCTATAAAAGACAAAATGAAATCAAACAAACAACTCTAAATTTAGTAAAAGAAGGCAAACTATATAAAACAGGATTATATGTAAAAGATAGCATAATAGGAATAGGTACTTTAACATTTATAGATCCAGCAACAAAAAGATTTGGAGCATTAGGTCATGAAATACTAGAACAATCAACTGTTACTAAATTTGAAATAAAAAATGGTAAAATATTTGAATCTCAAGTAACAGGAATAAAAAAAGCAGATAGGGGTAATATAGGAGAAAAAAATGCTATATACGATGAAAATAATATATATGGGAACATAGACAAAAACGATGAAACTGGTATATATGGTAACTATACAAATAAAATAAATGATAACAACTTAATGGAAATATCAAATAACATAGAATTAGGAAAAGCCTATATAACTACAGTAATAAAAGGAAAAACAAAACAAAATTTTGAAATAAACATCTTAAAAATAGATAAAAATCATAAAACCAAAAATATATTATTTGAAGTAACAGATAAAAACTTATTACAAACAGGTAATGGTATAGTCCAAGGAATGAGTGGATCTCCAATAGTACAAAACAATAAATTAATAGGGGCAGTAACACACGTAGTAGTAGATAATCCACATAAAGGATATGGTATATTAATTACCAATATGTTAAAAGAATCACAAAATTAGAGCAATAATTTGCTCTTTTTTTCATAAAATAATGACAAAATACTTTACATCTGTTAGAATATATATGGAGGGTAAGGTATGAATAACGCACAAACAATATCAAAGAAAAGAATAAATTTATGGGACAATATAAAATTTCTTTTAATAACTTTAGTTGTAGTAGGACACTTTGTAGATGGCCTAGCAAACAACTATAATTCATTTAAAAGTATTTTTATTTTTATATATGCATTTCATATGCCACTATTTATGTTTATTTCAGGGCTTTTCTATAAACCGAAAAATATAAAAAATAAATTTCTAATGTATACATTAATAGGATTTGCACTAAAAATAACTATATTCATAATAAATTATATCCTAGGAAAAAACCCAAGCTTTAGTTTACTATCAGATAATGGAATACCTTGGTTTATGTTCTCACTTGCAACATTTACGTTAATAAGTTATATATTAAGAGATCAAAACAAAAAACTAATATTAATATTTTCAGTATTAATTGCATGTTTCACAGGATATGATAAAGAAATAGGAGACTTTTTATATTTATCAAGAAGCATAATATTCTTCCCATTCTTCTGGCTTGGAACTATGATAAAAGGTGAAGAAATTATAAAAATAAAAGAAAAATATAACAAAAAACTATTTATAATAGGATCATTTATTATATTAATTTGGGGAATTTTATGTCTGACAAATTTAGATACTTTATACACATTACGTCATCTATTTACTGGTAAAAATTATTTTTCAAAAACTGTATATGCCTTTGGTCCCTTAGCAAGATTGTTCTGTTATGTATTAGCAATCATCCTGTCGATGTCAATCATAGCAATTACTCCAAATAAAAAACTTCATAAAATAACAGAGTGGGGTTCAAAAACATTACAAATATTCTATTGGCACTACCCAGTTATATACGTATTATTTGCAATATTTAATTTCAAAGTATTCTGCAGTTCAATCTCAGGAAAAATAGTATTCCTAGAACTAGCAGTATTAACAACAATAATCCTATCACATAAAATATTTTCGTTTCCGACAAAACAAATAATAAAATATACTAAAAAATAAACTACTTTCACAAAAATTTCACTTTTTTTTCTTACTTTTTCCACATCAATTAAATAAAATATAACATGAAAGAGGTTAAAAATTAGTTTTCACTTTTATTTTTATATAAATTGTTAGTTTATTACAAACCTTAACCAAAAATAAACCAAATCCATATCAAATATATTTACTTTGCCTCTTTCTTAAAAAACCTAATAAAGACTTAGGTCTTTTTTAATATATGTGTTATACTTATTAAAGGAGGAATATATATGAAAGTTTTAGTAGTAGATGATGAACAGTTAATAAGAAACATAATAATAGAATATTGTCATAATGAAGGATATATAACAGATGAAGCAGAAGATGGTCTAGATGCTATAGAAAAGGTAAAAACAAATGACTATGACATAATAATACTAGATTTAATGATGCCAAAATTAGATGGGTACTCTGCATATAGACAAATAAAAGATATAAAGAATATCCCAACAATAGTTCTATCTGCAAGAAGTGAAGAAGCAGATAAATTATTAGGATTTGATTTAGGTGTAGATGACTACATGACCAAACCATTTTCTCCAAAAGAATTAATGGCAAGAATAAAAGCAATATTAAAAAGAAATAACAAAACAGATGACAATATATTTGAATATAAAACACTAAAGGTAGATAAAATAGGGCATAGTGTATTCATAAATGATAAAGAAGTTCTCTTAACTCCAAAAGAATACAATCTTTTAACATATTTCATAGATAATAAAAATGTTGCTTTATCAAGAGAACAACTATTAAGTAAAGTATGGGGATATGACTTCTTTGGTGATGACAGAACAATAGATACACATATAAAAATGCTAAGAAACAATTTAGGAGAATATAGAGATTTAATAAAAACAGTACGAGCAGTAGGATACAAATTTGAAATTAAAGACTAGGAGTTTAAGAGCAAACCTACTAATATACTTCTTAATCTTCTCAGCAATAATACTTGGATTTCTATATTTTTTCCAAATAATATTCTTTAACACATATTATAAAATAAATCAAACTAACAACCTAGAACAAACAGTAGAATCAATAGAAAAAAACATAAAAAAAACAAACTCAGAGCTACTATTTAATGAATTATCTCTAAATAACGAAGTATGTATTCAAATAATAAATAACGATAAACTAGTATTTTACTCAGACAATTATAAACACTGCGCCGGTAAAGACAACAGAGCTCTAGCAGTAATAACAAATAATTTTATAAATAGTGATAAAAAATATCTAAAACTAGAGTTCATAAATAATAGATATAATAATAAATCACTAGTATATGGTAAAAAACTAGATAATGAGACATATGTATTTGCCAACTCGTCATTAGAACCAATGGATAAAAGTATAAGTCTATTAAAAGGACAATTTATCTATGTAACATTCATAATACTTGCTTTATCTGTATTAATATCCTATTACTTTTCTAAAAGAATAGCAGATCCAGTTTTAAAAATAAACTCATTTGCTAAAAAATTAGGAAACAAAGAAAATAAAGAACGAATAAATTGTGAGACCGAAGTCTTAGAATTAAAAGAATTAGCTAATACATTAAATGAAGCAGCCGTAGAACTAAGCAAAACAGAAGAGTTAAGAAAAGAGTTCTTAGCAAATGTAAGTCATGATTTAAAAACACCACTTACAATGATAGAAGCTTATGCTGCTTCAGCAAGAGATCTGAATTATAACAACAAAAAGAAAAGAGAAAGAGATTTAAACATAATAATAGACGAAGCAGAAAGATTAAACATGCTGGTAAATGATATATTACTTCTTTCCAAAATGGAAAATAAAAAAACAGAACTAAAATATGAAGACATAAATATTAAAGAAGAAATAGAGACCATCCTAGAAAGATTTGCAATCTATAAAAATGATGGGTATAAATTCGAACTAATAGGAAATAAAGACTATGTAATATCCGCAGATAGAAAATCAATAGAAAGAGTAATATACAACTTAATAATAAATGCAATAAATTATACAGGCGAAGATAAAAAAGTAAAAATAAAACTAGAAAAAGAGGAAAACTACTTAATAATAAACATCATAGACACAGGAAAAGGTATATCAAATGAAGATAAAAAACTAGTATGGAACAAATACTTCAGAATAAACAAAAGACATAGAAGAACAACAGTGGGGACAGGATTAGGACTTTCTATAGTAAAAGAAATATTAGATGAACATAAATTTGAATATGGAATAAATTCCAAAGAAAATAAAGGATCTTGTTTTTGGTTTAAATGCAAACTAAAAGACTAGATCTTTTTTATTTTTCCGAAAAATATCCATTAATAACAGCTTTACTTTCATTAACAACAATAAAAGCATTCTTATCATACTTCTTAATAAGAGAACATAATCTATTAAGATTAATCTTATCAATTTCTATAAAAAACATATACTTATCAGGTTCTCCTTCTTTTTGATTAATATCCATAACTGAAACAGCAAAACCATTTTTTCTAAGTTCAGAAGTCCATTCAGTACTAGCATTAGTAGTAATAACTTGAACAGTGAGTTTACCCTTAACAAACCTTCTAGATATTCTTCCACCAATATAAGTACCACAAGCAAACCCTAGAGCATAAAAAATGCCAACTAAAACACTACTAGATGAAGTATCCAAAGCTTCTTTTGCAATCAAAAACCATACTAAAACTTCAAAAAAACCAATAACACTAGCTAAGAATATTTTATCCTTAACAGTAATAATAGTCCTTAAAGTACCAAGCGTAACATCAATAATTCTAACACAAAAGATTTTCATACATAAAAATAAAATGCTCATACTATCACCATTAATAGTATGAGCATATTTATCTAAAATAATAATTTTATCCTAATAAATATAATAATGAAACTGCTACAGAAGAACCAAGAAGTCCAAATAGCATTATAAATATAACAATTTTTTGAAACTTTTTATTCATTTTATCCCTCCAACTAAACTAATTATATCAAACAGAAGATTTCTAGTCAAATAATGTAAACTTTTTAATTTGCTTATCATAAAACCTATATAAAAGTTCAATAATCTTTTCCATAAACAATACTTCCTTTTGCCATATTATAAATTAATTATAAAAAATTGTCAAAATAAAAAACTAATAAAATATAAAAACAATAAATATAATTTACTGGTGATAATATGAAGATGAACTTAAAAAATAAAAGTATAAAAAAACTAAATATAAAACTAACATCAAAAAATCTATTCATATTTTTAATTTCTTTTTCAATAATAACTATTTTAATAGGAATAATATTCTATTTTTTATTATCAACCTCTGATAAAGAAACAGTAAATCAATCTGTAAAAGCTATTTTTACGATAAAAAGCAATATAAACTATCTAGAAGTATTAAAAGAAGAACTATTAAAAAACACTTACAACATCTTTTTAATATGGGTATTAGGAATAAGTGTAATAGGAGTACTAGCAGCAATATTCATATACTTTTGTGAACTTTTCTCAGTAGGACTTACTTTAGCGAGCATAATAAACATATATAAAGTAAAAGGCATCTTAGGATGTATTTCCTATTTATTAGCATCAAAGATATGTTATATAGTTTTATTATTTATATTAACCTTTTTCTCAGTTAAAATATCTTATAAATTAATAAAACTATGTTTTTCAAATGAAGAAATAAACATGAAAAAAGAAATAAAAAACTACTTCAAAGTACTAATATTTTCATTTATATTAATAATAGTAATAAGTATGCTAACAGCATTTATAGACAACATCTTCATAAAGATATTTACAAGTATTTAATTTACATAAAGTCTCAAATTATGATATAATATAAACCGAAGTTGGTGATATTATATGAAAAAAGTAATAGTCGGAGTATCCGGCGGAGTAGATTCATCTGTTGCATTAATACTTTTACAAAAGCAAGGATATGAAGTTGAAGGACTCTTTATGAGAAATTGGGACAGTCTAGTAAATAATGATATAAAAGGAAATCCAACACTCGAAAATGATATATGTACCCAAGAACAAGATTATAATGATGCTAAAGAAGTATGTAAAAAACTAGGAGTAAAACTTCATAGAGTAGATTTTATAAAAGAATATTGGGACTACGTATTCACCTACTTTTTAGATGAGTTAAAAAAAGGAAGAACTCCCAATCCAGATGTAATGTGTAATAAATATATAAAATTCGATTTATTTATAAAAGAAGCAAAAAAATATAATGCAGACTATATCGCAACAGGGCACTATGCTAGAATGATAGATGGAAGCTTATATAAAGGAATAGATGAAAACAAAGATCAAACATACTTCCTAGCCCAACTTACAAATGATCAATTAAAAGATGTTTTATTTCCAGTAGGAAATTTAAATAAAAAAGAGGTAAGAGAAATAGCAAAAGAATATGATCTTATAACAAAGGATAAAAAAGACTCAACAGGAATATGTTTCATAGGAGAGAGAAACTTTAAAAATTTCCTTACTAATTACTTGCCAAATCAAGAAGGAAGAATAATAAACATAGAAACGAATAAAGAAATAGGTACACATATAGGATTAATGCATTATACAATAGGACAAAGAAAAGGATTAAACATTGGAGGAACAAAAGAAAAATTATTTGTTGTAGGAAAAGATTTAAATAAAAACATATTATATGTCTGTGAGGGAGAAGATAACAAGTATCTATACTCAGATAGTTGTATTATAGATACACTAGTATTAAATACAGAAGAAAAAATAACAGATTGTAGTGCAAAGTTTAGATATAGAAGCAAAGACGTAAATGTAACATTAGAATATTTAAATGATAAAGAAATATTAGTAAAGTATGATAAAGTAAAAAGTGTTACCCCTGGACAATTATGTGCTCTATATCAAGGAGATAGATGTCTTGGAAGTGGAATAATAAAAGAAGTAAGAAAAAACAATGAAAAGTTATGGTATTTACTATAATTTTTTATATACTTATGATACAATTATAAAAGAAAAATAAATAAGGAAAGTAAAAGGTGATAACATATGAACAAAATAAAATTTTTCATGGGCTTATGGGCCTCAAAATTCTACTTATTCATATCAAAAATATTTGGTAGAAGTAGAGATGATAGGGCAGGGCTATTAGCATATAGATTTGATGATAACTTTTTAGCCCATTTAAATAAACCAAAACTAGTAATAGGAGTAACAGGAACTAATGGTAAATCAACAGTATCAAGTCTAGTAAACGATATATTTAAATTAGAAAATAAAAAAGTAGCATATAACGATTGGTTTGCTAATAATTTAGCGGGACACGCTAGATGTTTACTTGATGCAGTAACAATCTTTAACAAGCCACGAAAAGATGTCGCAGTATTAGAAATGGATGAAATGACTCTAGGAGATACAATGCCTAATGCTGGACTGGATTACTTAATAATAACAAACATAAGTAGAGATTCAATAAGAAGAAATGCCTATCCAAGCTTTATAGCAAGCAAAATAAAAGAAGCTTTAGATGCTTCCCCAAAATCAAAAATAATAGTTAATGCTGATGACCCAAT
Source organism: uncultured Bacilli bacterium (assembly GCA_934101575.1). Taxonomy (GTDB): domain Bacteria; phylum Bacillota_I; class Bacilli_A; order RF39; family UBA660; genus UMGS1449. The sequence continues at coordinate 277,181 of CAKORJ010000001.1, read as the reverse complement.
CTTAACATCCATGGATATAAAAAATAAATGTATCTATTATTCATTAGCAAAAACAAGAAACGAAATAGTAAAGTATAATGCTGATGACTTCCCAGTATGTCCAAAATGTTTTGAAAAAATTGAATATGAATATCAACACTATAGACATATAGGAAAATTTCATTGTCCCAACTGTGGCTTTAAATCAAAGAAAAGCGACTACATAGGAAAACACATAAACAAAGAAAACATGACATTTGAAGTGCAAAAAGGAAATAAAAAAACAACATTTAATCTAATATCTCCATCAATATTTAATGTCTTTAATCTATTATCAGTAATAGCACTATTCAAAGAATTAAAAATGGACGATAAAACATTAAATAATCATATTAAAAATATAAAAATACCAATCAGTAGAGAAGATAATGTAACATGTAAAGATAAAGAAATATGCTTACAAATAGCAAAAGGACAAAACGTAAGTGCAACCTCAACAGTATTTGAATATGTCTCATCGATGAAAGAAAATATAGAGCTGGTTTTAATTTTAAACGAAGTAGGATGTGTCAAAGATAAAACAGAAACAATAACATGGTTATACGAAACAGACTTTAGTTTCCTAAATAAACCAAATATTAAAAAAATAATAGTAGGAAGCTACTTAGGCGCAGATTATAAAATTGCAATGATACTAGCTGGAATAGATGAAAATAAAATAGTAATAGCCAAAGATGAAATGGATACAGTAAACTATGTAACATTTGAAGATATAGATAAAGTAGTAATCTTATATGAAGTAGAATTCATATCAGGATCTAAAAAAGTAAGGGACAAAATAGTAGAAAAACTAGAGAAAAGTGGTGAAAAGTAATATGACTATTGAAATATTATACAGTGAATTAACAAACATTTATGGAGATGTAGGAAACATCAGAATTCTAGAAAAAAATCTAAAAGATGCAAAATTCATATATACTAAAATAAATGAAGAGCCACACTTTGTAAAAAACAAAGTAGATATGATATATATGGGTTCCATGCCAGAAGAATATGTTGAAATAATACTAAAAGCCTTAAAAAAACATGCAAAAAGATTAAAAGAATTAATAGAAAAAGATACAGTAATGTTATTTACTGGCACTGCATTTGAACTATGTGGAGATTACATAATAGAAAACGATAAAAAACAAGAAACGCTAGGTCTAATAAAGAATATATATTTTAAAAGAGATAAAGAGCATCGACACAATTCATTATTCATAGGCAACTTTAATGATATGAAAATAGTAGGAAACAAAAGTCAGTTCTGTTACACATATGGAGAAAACAAATATCCATTCATAGAGGCAGACTCAAGATGCATGGGAATGAATGAAGGTACTAAAAAAGAAGGGGTTCATTATAAAAATTTCTTTGGAACCCAAGTATTAGGTCCAATTCTTATTTTAAATCCCTTATTCTTAAAATATATTTTAAAACTACTAAAACATAATGATAAATTGTATTTAGAAGATCTAATGATGGAAGCATATAATAATAGATTAAAAGAACTAGAAAACCCAGATAAAAGATTCATACTAAAAGATCATGGCTAAAAAAAGACTTTGGACACCCAAAGTCTTTTATTATATTATTTATATATTCTTTTAATACTACTATCAAAAGAGCAAAGTAAATAAGGAACAGGAACACCAATACTAGAAGCTACAATTCTAGGAGTAAGTTCATCTCCAATAAACATAGCTTTATCACCAATATGAACATCGTCGTCAACCTTAATCAAGGTCATACACATATTAATTTCTCCAATAATTTGATACTTTTTTCCATTAATTAAAACACATTTATTAGTAAAATTCCTATGAAGTCCATCACAATAACCAATAGGAACCATAGCAACATTAATATCCTCCATAGCTAAATATTCACCATCATATCCAACTCTTTCTCCCTTAGAAACTTTCTTAATAGTCTGTACATTAGATAAAAGTTTGATTGCATATTTAGTATCAATAAAGAAATCATCATTCAAAGCGGATAAATTATTATGCTTTCTAACGTAATTTCTCTTTATCTTTTTTAATTTATTTGCAAAACCATCAACATTAATATTATGAAAGCTATTACCAAAAACTAATTGTCCAATCCTAACAGCATTACAAAAATCAAGCTTAGGATGAATAGACAAAGAATTACTACTATACATATGAACCATTTTAATCTTATCTATATCAATTAAACTAATTAAATCCTTAAATCTAGAAACTTGCATATCCCACTCAGTATCAACAATACCTAAAGTAGCAAAATGAGAATAAATACCTTCTAACTCAATATTATACTTTTTATTTAAAATTAAATCATCATAAATAGATTTAATCAAATTCTTATCATCAAAACCAAGTCTATTCATACCTGTATTAAGCTTAAGTTGGACTTTAAGAGAAGTGATCTTCAAAGAAACAAGTTTCTCATAATAATCATAATCTGGTATAGTAATAGTAATATTATTCTTAATACATACCTTAATATCCTCTAAATCAATAGGTTGAAGACATAAAACAGGAAAATCCTTATCAATATACTTTCTAACTTCTAAAGCCTCAGAAAGAGTTGCAACAGCCAAATAATTAATACCAGTATCAGTCAAATATTTAGCAATTTCATATCCATAACCATATGCTTTTCCTTTAACAACAGCAATATAATAATCATAACCGCCCCTAGAACTGATAATCTTATCAACATTATCCTTTATTACATTTGTATCAATCTCTATATAAGTATCATTTTTCATACAATCATTCTCCATTCTTAACTTATATTACTATTATAACCCCTATAACAAAAAAATAAAAGAAATAAAACAAAAATCATATACAATTGCATTTTACACAATAATGTGTTAAACTTTACATTGAAAGTAATATAAATAAGAAAGGTGAGAACTATGAACAAATTAAAATATCTAATCAAAAGAATATTTACAATGAACTATAAAAACTTCTTTAAAACACTAAAAAAAGTAAAGAAAAAAAGCAAAAAGCCATATATATATCTATTCTTTGATATAATATATTGTGGTATAAAATATCAAGCTGGATATGTAGATTATGACCTATTTTCCATGTATAAACTAACTAAAAACGAAAGAGAAAAAATAATAACCAGAGGAAAAAATAATCAATATATTAAAAAACTAAATCCTAAAGAATACTGGGATATTGTAGACAACAAAAAAACATTCAACGATACATTTAAAAAGTATTTAAATAGAGATTACCTACTATTAAATGACAATTATGATGAATATCAAAAATTCATTACAAAACATAAAAAATTCATAGCCAAACCATTAAGTGCAACTGGAGGTCATGGAGTAGAGGTCTTTGAAGTAAATAAAAAAAATGAAAAAGAAGTTTATAATAATCTAATAAAACACAATCAAACACTACTAGAAGAACTAGTAGATCAACATGAAATAATGAACAAGCTACACAAGCCATCAGTAAATACAATAAGAGTAATTACTATTAATAATGGTAAAAGAATAACAATAGCCGCCGCAGTACTAAGAATTGGAACCAATAATAATAGGGTAGATAACTTTCACAGTGAAGGAATATGTTGCCCAGTAAATATAGAAACAGGTAGGGTAGAAGGAACAGCAGTAAATATAAAAGCAGAACAATTTACAAAACATCCTACTACAAATATTGAATTATTAGGCTTTCAGATTCCATTATGGAAAGAAGTAAAAGAATTAGTAACAAATGCAGCAAAAGAAATTACTCAATTAAAACTAATAGGTTGGGATGTAGCAATAGCAAAAGATGGTCCATGTTTAATAGAAGCCAATCAATTTCCAGGACATGATCTATATAGCATGATAAAAACACCAAATAATATAGGAATGGTAAAAGTCTTTGACAATGCAATAAAAGTAAATAAATAATAAAACTTTACATGTATTTACACTTGACATTGTTGACACTTGTGATACAATTATAATAGGAGATGGTAATATGAAGGAAGCTAGCAGAATAATAAACGAAGCTAACATATCCAAAGTAAGCATTGCAAAATTTTTAGGAGTTTCTCGTCAAATGCTATACAATTATTTAGCATTAGATAGAATAGAGGACTTACCAAAAGATAAACAAACAAAATTATTAATGCTATTCGGCGTAGAAAAAGAAGAAGATTTAAAAAAAATAAAAGTAAATGATGAATATATAACATTATTAGAAACAAGAATAAACGAAGGAATACTAGATAGTTTTAATAAAGAATCAATATCTGATCTAAGAGGATTAAACAAAAAAGAACAAAATCTTTTAACAGATATCTTCACAACATTAAAAGATAAACTATTAAATGATCACGAAGAAATAGAATACAACACATTAAGATACTTACTAATGTTTATTCAAAATATGGATCAAATAGAAGAATTAAAATACTTTTTAGCATACATGGCAAAATCTACAACACAAATACCTGTATATGAATATATATATGATGAAGACAAACAATATATATACGAAGGAATATATTACTCCGCAGAAACATTATTCTCAACAGGAAATGCATCAAGGAATAAAGTATCAGAATCACACAAAAAATGGGAAAAACGTATAGAACAAAAAAAAGAAGACAAATTAAGTCGTACACAAGAATTAACTCACTTCAAACAACAAGCATTAAAAGAATTAGGATACACATGTGTTAGTGAAACCAATGCTAAAGAAGTATTCGAAAAAATAGCAGAAATCATGTCTAGAAAAATATAAACATACCCTACCTATCATTAAAAATAAAATAGAGTAGTTGCAACAAAATAATAGGAAACAAAACCCTATTGTTTTTTTATATCCAATCCCCCTATCTTTAATTAAATAAAAAAAGAGTGAACTAATAGTATAGTCATTTATCTAATACAAATTTGCTAATTAAAAAACAAAATATATAGAAATAATACATTATTACATAATCAATTATTAAACATATGTAAAATTAAAAGTTTCTAATTTAAATCGAGAATAAAAAAGCAATATAATTATAAAGCTCAAATTAAAATATAATAAAACAAAAAAAGAAAAAGAGAAGCAAGCAGGATAAAAAACTATATAAATCTTTGTCTTTTAATTTTTGTTCTAATTGAGACTAAATATAGTATAATATATCCTACTTTTTTCAAAATATACAACTTCCTATAATTGATATTATGTTAACTTCTATTTTTATTTTACAAAGTTCTATTACTCTAAAAAAATATAATATATATTATTAAAAAAGTTAATACTACCAAAAAATATAAACATCATTTTTCTACAAATATACTTATTCTACATTATAATCATTAAAATGAACTAGAATAAACAACATACTACATCAGGTTATAACACTTAATACCTAATATTTTATTAAACAATAAGAGGATAAATTAAACAAAGAGATAAAATCAAAACTTAAACTACAGTAAAACTAAAAATAGAAAAATAGAGAAGAATTACTACTACTCTTCCCTATCAAGATTCAATTAATTTTCATATGGATTAATCTCTTTTTCTTCTTGATTATCCACTGTATCTTCATTTAAAACATTATTACTTATCTCACTAGATTTAAAACTAAACTTGATATTATTTTCTACAACTTGAGAGTAGAAATATATTTCATATAATTCCTTTTTGGTAACATCATATTGTAATTTATAGGTAATAGTTTCCTTCTTTTTAATTATACTCTTATCATTAGTGTATTTATTAGGAATTTGCACTTTATTTATATCATAAAAAACAAAATAATCATCCGGAGTTATAGTAATAGTATTATCTCTTTTATTAGTTATCTCAAAAGTCACTTCAATACCTGTATCATTATTAATATAATTAGCACTAGTTAAAGTCACTTCAATATCATCTAGATATCCAACTTCATTCATTCCGTATTCGCTTTTCAAAATATGATTATCATTATTTTTTACAGCAATCGCAATAACAGCTACAACCATTAAAACAATACCAGCCAAAGTTATAAACTTTATAGCCTTAGAATTATCATCCTTCTCAGTTTTATTACTTTTTTTCTTTTTCATATAACAATTCCCCTTCTTATTTAAGTTTATCTAAATAACTAGTGCCAATCATAGGCATATCTACGTCAAAATTATCAGCAATAGTTGCACCTATATCAGCAAAAGTATTCATAATAGGTAACATTTTAGGTTCATTAAAAATTCTACTATAAATAATAACAGGTGTGTTTTCTCTTGTATGATCAGTGCCCTTAAAAGTTGGATCATTACCATGATCAGCGGTAATAATAAGTAAATCATCATTATTAAGTTTATTAAGTATCATAGGTATTTCAACATCAAGTTCTTCTATAGCTCTAGCATATCCTTTTACATCTCTTCTATGACCATATAAAGTATCAAAATCATTTAAATTAGCAAAACAGATACCTTTAAACTTCTTATCCATTATATCTAATAACTTATCTACACCATCTTTATTATTAGCAGATCTAACTTTTTTGGTAATACCTTTTCCATTGAAAATATCATAAATTTTACCAATAGAAATAACACTAAGTTTATTCTCTTCTAACTTTTCTAAAATAGATTTTGAAGGTGGATCTTGGGTAAAATCTCTACGATTACTAGTCCTAACAAAATCATCTTTTGACTTTCCTTTAAAAGGTCTAGCAATAATACGTCCAACTCTCCATTCATCCTTAGATGATGTAATCTCTCTAGCAATCTCACAAATACTATATAATTCTTGTAAAGGTATAACACCTTCATGAGCAGCAATTTGAAGCACTGAATCCGCTGAAGTATATACAATTAGTTCTCCAGTTTCAAGTTGTCTTTCACCAAGCTCCTTAATAATTTCAGTACCACTAGCTCTAACATTTCCAATAACTTTTCTTCCAGTTCTAGCTTCAAGCTCCGCAATCAACTCACTAGGAAAGCCATCAGGAAACGTTGGAAAAGCATAACTACAACGAACACCCATAATTTCATAATGCCCACATAAAGTATCCTTTCCTTTATTGGTTGGTCTAGCAATAGTATAATATGCCTCAGAATCATCATTAGCACTCATATTAATAGTATTTAAAAAACCTAATTTTTTTAAATTTGGAACAAATAATTCGCATGACTGATTAATATGCCCAAGTGTACAAGCGCCAACATCACCATAATTAGAAGCGTCCAAAGCTTCTCCAGCTCCAAGTGAATCTAAAACAATTAAAAATACTCTCTTAAATTTCATTTTATCATTTCTCCCTCTTACTACGCGGATGAAAATCCTCATAATCTTGTCTTACTTTCTCATTACTAACATGAGTATATATCTTAGTAGTACTAATATCACTATGTCCTAAAAGTATTTGTATACTTCTAATATCCGCTCCTCCACTAAGCATATGAGTAGCAAATGAATGTCTCAAACTGTGGGGAGTAATATGCCTCTTTATACCCTTTTCAAGTAGAATCTTATTCAAATTTTTTAAAAATCCTTGCCTCGTCATTGGTCCTCCATGATTATTAAGAAATAAATAATCATTTCTCCCATTAATAATAAATAAACCTCTCACATCCAAATAAAGTTTTAAATAATAAAGAGCATAATCATTAATAGGAACAATCCTTTCTTTAGAACCTTTACCAATACACCTAACAATATCATTATCCATATCAATATCATGAATTTTTAAAGAAATGACCTCAGAAACCCTAAGACCACATCCGTACATAATCTCAAGCATAGCCTTATTTCTATAGTCAAACTTAGTAGTTAAAGGAATATCAAGTAAATCAGTAACTTCATCAATACTAAGTACATCAGGCAAACTCTTTTTAAGTTTAGGTCTATCAATAAACTCACAAGGATTAAAACTAACTTTCTTATCTTTTAAAAGAAATATAAACAAATTATTAATAGAAGTAATATTTCTAGAAATAGACCTAGGATTCATATTTTGAATAGATTTCAAATAATCAGAAATATCATCCTGTCTAACATCAGAAAAACTAGAAATATTATTTTTCTTTAAAAACAAAACAAATTTATTTAAATCATACTCATAGTTTTTAACAGTTTCAAAAGACAATTTTCTCTCGTACTTAATATAATCTAAATACTCTGTTAGTTCCATAACTCTACCTCATAATAATTATATCAAAAAAATACCTAAATATAAATACTTTATAACAAAATATCCTAAAATTTAACTATAATAGACAGATATAAAATAGATATTCTTTTATTTTATTCCTATTTTTGATAAAATATAAAACAAGGAGAGATGAACATGGAAAAACCACTAGCTTTAATATTAAAACCACAATCCTTAAAAGATATAGTAGGACAAACCCATCTAATTGGAGAAAACAAAATCCTAACTAACATGGTTAAAAATAAAAAACTTTTCTCAATGATTTTATATGGTAATCCAGGAACAGGGAAAACATCTATTGCAACAGCACTTGTCAAAGATTTAAAATGCAACTATCGTTTCTTAAATGCTACATTAAACAATAAAAAAGACTTAGAAATAGTAATAGAAGAAGCTAAAATGCTAGATGGAATGGTCTTAATAATGGATGAAATACATAGAATGAATAAAGATAAACAAGATCTTTTATTACCATGTTTAGAAAGTGGACTATTAACTTTAATAGGAATGACAACATCAAACCCCTTTCATAAAATAAATCCCGCAATAAGAAGTCGTTGTCAAATATTTAAACTAGAGCCACTCACTAACAAAGACATTTTAGAAGGACTAAAAAAAGGTATAAAAAGTAATGAATTAAAAGATATAGATATAAATCAAAATACATTAGAATATATAGCATCAATTTCTGGCGGAGATCTAAGATTTGCAATTAACCTACTAGAAGTATCGTATTACTTTAATGATGAGCATAAAGTAACTATAGATATAATCAAAAACATATGTAATAAACCAAATTTTTTCCATGACAAAAATGAATCAGGACATTATGATGTCCTAAGTGGTCTTCAAAAATCTATAAGAGGATCAGATGCAGATGCAGCGCTACACTACTTAGCAAGGCTTTTAATAGCCGAAGATTTAGACAGCATCTATAGAAGACTGTCCGTAATATGTTATGAAGATATAGGATTAGCTAATCCCAGCTTAGGACCAAAATTAGATAGTGCAATAAATGCAAGTGAAAGAGTTGGACTACCAGAAGCCAAAATAATTTTAGCAAACATTGTAATAGAAATGGCACTGTCACCAAAAAGTAATACTGCGTATCTTGCAATTGCTAAAGCAGTCCAAGACATAGAAACAAAGAATGTTGGAGATATCCCAAAACACCTAAAAAGTCCCTATATTGGTTATAAATATCCTCACGATTACAAAGGATCAATAGTAAAGCAACAATATCTACCAGATGGGATAAAAGATGCGAAATACTATATTCCAAAAGAAACCTCAAAATATGAAATTGCATTAAAAACAATAAAACAAAAGCTAGATAAATTTAAGGAGTAAACACAAATGAAAAATTTTAAAATTTCAATAATAACAGCAAGTTATTTATTCATACTAAGTACTTTATTCACCTTATTAATATATAATAGTATTACCATAAATTTCATAATATTTAGTATCCTAGAAAGCATAATAATAACAAGTATAATTGAATTAATTCTAACACCAGTTAAAGAAAAAGTAAGTAAATTCATAAGAATAATTCTAATAAGTATAATAACAGTATTCTTTATTGCTCAATACATACATTATAACTTCTATGATTGCTTCTTCTCAGTATATTCATTAGTAAACGGAGGGCAAGTATTTGGTTTTATTGGTGCTATAGTAAAAGAGGCATTAGAACACATAACTGGAATAGTAGCAATGTTGGTTATTCTAACTGCATATATAGTATTTATCATAAAAACAAGAGAAGAAAAATGCAAAAGAAAAACATTAGTATTAATAATTTCACTAATAACAAGTATAGCAATAATAATAGGAATAATACTAATAAATACAGATAATAAAAATGAAATATATACCAAAGAAAACTTATTAAATAATACAAATAGTGAAGTAAAAAATAACAAAAATTTTGGTCTTCCAGGGGGTATGCTAATAGATTTATATAGATACAACAACTCTTATAATGAATCAATAATAAAAAACAAAAACACAGGAAGAAACTATAATAAGCAACAGAAAAACTATAATATAACAGATATAAACTTTAATAAAATAAAAACAAGCAATAATAAAATTAAAAAAATAAATAACTATATAAAAGAGGAAATTCCAACTAATAAAAATAAATATACTGGTGTATTCAAGGATAAAAATCTAATATTTATAACAGCGGAATCATTATATTTTAAAGCAATAAATAAAGAAACTACCCCTACTCTTTATAAAATGCAAAATTCTAGTTTAACATTTACTAATTTTTATACTCCAATATATTATGCTTCTACATCTGATGGAGAATACACAAACCTAACTGGTCTTTTACCAAAAGAAGGAACATGGAGTTACTTAAGTTCTCAAAATAAAACATTTCCATACACATATGCTAATATCTTAAAAGAAAAGAGTTATAAAACACATGCCTATCATAATGGAAAATACAACTTCTATAACCGAAACTTAGTAATGCCAACATTTGGATATGAAAAATTTACCGCCTGTGGAAATGGGTTGGAGAAAAAAATAAATTGTAATATATTCCCACAAAGTGATGAAGAAATGTTAAAAGAATCATTTAAAGATTATAAAAACGATAAACAATTCATGACATATTATATGACAATTAGCTCTCACTTACCACATAATTTTAATACAAACAACATAGCAAAAAAACATAAAAAAGAAGTAAATAACTTAAATTATTCTAATGCTACTAAAGCATATATAAGTGCAACAATAGACCTAGACAAGGCGCTTAACAGTTTAATTAAAAACTTAGAAAAAGAAAAATTACTAGAAAATACAGTGATCGTAATAGTGCCTGACCATTACCCATATGGACTATCAAATAAAGAACTAAACGAAATAGAAAAGCTAAATAATCCCTATGATAAATATAAATCTGGACTAATAATATACAATCCTGAAATTAAGCAAGAAAATATAACAAAATATGCCTCAAACATAGACATATTACCAACTATATTAAATATGTTTGATATAAAATACGATTCAAGACTCCTAGTAGGAAAAGACATAATGAGTGATGCTGAAGGAATAGTTATTTTTAATGATAGAAGTTTCTTAACTAATAAAGGTTATTACAATGAAAAAATAAACAAATTTACTTGTTTCACAAAAAAATGTACATCAAGTTACATAAAAAATAAAAGAATTGAAGTATTTAATAAAACAAATATTAGTAGTATGATCTTAGAATCAAATTACTATAAAGCTATAGAAAAAGAGATTAAATAACAAACGTTTAATCTCTTTTATTATCACAAATATCTCTAACAACATAACTAGTTATTAAAAGTCCTGCCGAAGAAGGAACAAAACTATTAGAGCCAACAACATTACCATCATGTTTAATAGGTTCTTCTACAGAATAACAACAAATAACGTTCTTATCAATATTCATATTTCTAACATATTTTCTAAGTATTCTAGCAATAGGATCATAACTAGTATCCATTAAATTTCCAATTCTAAGCATAGAAGGATTCATTCTTTTACCAGTACCTAAACATGTAATAAATTTAACATTATTTTTAATACATCTATCAATAATAAGTTCTTTAGTCTTAATAGTATCACAAGCATCAATCACATAATCAATCTTATGCTCAAAAAGACTATCAATATTGCTCTCATCAATAAACCAATCAATTTTTATAACATTGACCTCATCATTAATCATATGAATTCTTTTTTCAAACTCATCTACTTTAAGTCTACCAATATTACTCCTAAGAGCAATAATTTGTCTATTAATATTACTCTCATCAATAACATCATAATCAGCAATAATTATATTAGAAATACCAGATCTTACAAGTGATTCAACAACATAACCACCTACTCCACCAACTCCAACTACAAGCACACTGCTATTTCTTAATTTTGATAATCCACCTTTGCCAATTAAAAGTTCTAATCTTTCAAACATACTAAACTTCTAAATTATGATAAACATCTTGAACATCATCTAAATCCTCAAGAGTCTCAACAAGACTTAATATTTTATTAGTTTTATCCTCATCAAGAGTAATATAATTAGAAGGAATATATCTAACTTCATTCATTATAAAATCAGTAATACCAGCCTCTTCAAGAGTTTTATTCATATCAATAAAGCTTTCAAAAGTAGTATAAATTTCATAAGAATCATCTAAACTAACAAAATCAATAGCATCATTTTCAAGAGCAATATTCATAAGAGCATCCTCGTCATAAGACTTAGGAAGAACAATTACACCTTTTCTCTCAAACATGTAACTAACAGATCCATCAGTTCCTAAATTACCACCTCTTTTAGTAAAAGTACTTCTAACCATGGAAGCTGTTCTGTTTCTATTATCAGTTAAACAATCAACCATTATAGCGACTCCATTTGGACCATATCCTTCATATCTAACAAATTCATAATCATCCCCACCTGCACTCTTACTAGCTTTATCAATAGCAGCTTGAATTCTATCCTTAGGCATATTAGCAGCCTTAGCCTTATCAACAATCATCCTAAGTGAAGGATTACTATCAATACTAGGATCACCATTCTTAGCAGCAACATATATTTCTTTAGTTAACTTTTGAAAAACTTTACCCCTTTCCGCATCAATAAGCCCTTTTTTTCTTTTAATCGTAGACCATTTAGAATGTCCGCTCATATTATCACTCCTTAAATCATTATAATTATACTACATAATCATAAAAAAGAAAACATTTACAATAAACAAATTCATGAAATAACACCATAACAAGTATATTGTTTTAAGGACTCTCCGTCAAGACAAGTTGTTAAAACTATAACATTTTTAAAATCAGATGATCTAACTCTTATAAAACCGTTTTTTCTGCTAATATCACACTTAGTTATAGTATAAACGTACTTATTGCCCTTATAATATAAATTAACCTTATCTCCAGTTTTAACACTAGTGAGATTATTAAAATAAGAAACCTTAGAATTACCACTATGAGACGCAAACATCACTAAACTATAATCTTCACCTGGAAACACTGAACCAGACAAAGTTTCCAAACCATTAGAAACAGAATTAAACCTACTAGATAAACCATAAAAACCTTTTAGTAAATTAATACTAGGAATTTCAAGAACACCACTATAAGCATCAAGATTATCTTCTTTACTATTAAATGAACTTACATTATAACTTATTTTAAAATAATTATCTATTTTCTTATCAAGTTTTTTAACATAAATAATATCATCAAAAACCCAGAAGCAAATTATAAAAAAGCCTATAACAAATAAAGAAAAAAGACAAAGAACTTTATTTATTCTTAACATAAATTATAGCACATGAACTAAAGACTATTAATATAGTTCCTATTAAAATAGCTATATAATTATCATTTTTAAAAGTATTAGGAACACTTACAACTTTATCATTAGAAATTACAACTTCTAAAGAATCAGAATTAAAATCAACACACTTTGGCTTATCAAGTTTTTTATAACCAGATGGAGCCTTATCTTCATATATGCAATAATAATCATTTCTAAAATTATCAAGACTTATTTTACCATCTTTTGAAGTTCTCCCTTCAAACACCTTTTTATTAGAAGAATCAACTATTCTAATAATTGAATCGCTTAAACCTTTTTTAGTAATTCCATCAATTTTAGAAATTATAAGACTACCTGTTTTTCTTTTATTAGAAATAGAAAGTTTAATAACTTTACCATCATTACTAACTTCAAAATAATTTTTCTCCAAGGACTTAATATAATACTTAGATGCTTCTTTCTCTAAAACATAATACCTACCTATAGGAAGTCCTTCTAAAACAAGCTTTCCATTATCGTCAGTAACACCTTCAAATACTTTCTGATCATAACTATTATAAATCTCAAATAAAGTCCCAGATATCTTTTTCTTAGTATTATAATCAATCTTAGTTAGCTCAAGTTTAGATAATTTCTTATTTTTAATATTAAAAACATATTCTTTATCTTTAGTAATATTCAAATCAAAATCACTAGAAATAACATAGCCCTCCATACCTTTAATTTGTTTTATCTTATAACTACCATAAGGTATCGTAGCACTTGCACTTCCTTTATCATCTGTTACCAATTGAAGTATCTTTTTATCATTTTTATCATATACATCAAAAACTGCGCCCTCTTCTGGAACATATTCTTCACCAGAGCCACCACGAGTCTTATTAATTACAAGTTTTCCCTTTATGACCTTATCATAAATATTTAAATTAACTTCTTTTATATCTTTAGATATTTCAAACTCATGTTTTGTTTCATCAATAAGGTACCCTGTCGGAGTTTTTTCTTCTTTTAAATAATACTTTCCATAATCTAAAATAACACTAATCTTGCCATTAGAATCAGTACTAACTTTTTTTACAAGTTTATCATTTTCATCATAAATACCAAATAGTGCTCCTTCTAAAGATGCCTCTCCCGAAGGAGTACTATTCTTATTATCATAATCATTTTTAATAACATTCAAAGTTCCACCAACTACATCTATATCAATCTTAAAGTGTGCAACATCAACAGAACCAGACACTACAACATCTTGCAAACTATTACCAACCAAAACTCCAAAAGCTGGAAAGCTTTTATTCTCTCTAGAAAAATATAATGATTTTTTCCCAGTCTTTTTTCCTGTAATTATCAAACTATTATTATTAATTGATATAAGAGAATTATCTATCCTATTACTAATATTAAATTTAGATAAGATATTATTAGAATCCTTTAAAGTTATAGTATCTCCTAAAAGAACTTTAAATGTATCCTCAGCAAAACTAGCAAGTTTGTAATGATTACTAATTAAACTATTAATTTCTTTTAACTCACTAGAATAAAGTGAAGCATTAGGTTTAGAATTCCTATCAGCTTTAAAAGTCCAATTTAAATCAGGACGCATTGTTCTCCAAATTAAAACTTGAGTAATTCCATACCATTTTTTATCAGTATGATCAATATCTTTATGTTTATACATATAACCATAAAAAGCAAGTAGCTTCACTCTTTCGTATTGATCCTCAGTAATATTAGTAGATTCAAATATTTTATACTTATTATTTATATAATTATGAGAACCTTCCAATGACCCTTCAAGTGAAATAGTAGGATCAATACAATAATAAATTCTATCATCAATAGAAGATTTAATAACCCAACTATTATAATCTAGCCCCTTTTTGCTCTCACTTGCAAAAACATTGAATCCTGAATTTGGATGAAAGACTTCGTAAAGTCTTCCATTATAAGTTTCAGCATTAACATTAAAACCAGTAATTGTAAATATAAATGCTAAAATTAAAAACAAATATTTTCTCTTAAAAAACATAATTTTTTCTCCTTTCACAAGTAATATAAACTAAATAAAATTACTTGTAAAACGAGCAAAATCGATATTTTAATAAAAAAAATATAAGAAAAAACAAAATTCCTTATATTAATTTTAAATAATTAAACGTAAATACTTTCAAATAATATTAAAGTAACAAAATTACAAAACTTTTTCTTAACACCCATAAAACTTATTACAACCTTCTCCAGCCATTTGAAGCACATTAATATCATTATTATATCCTACATTAAAAACAATAGTACCATCTCCAGAATAATAAATCCTGTCCGAAGGAACTCCAGACTTCTTAATTCTACTAATAGTCTCAGGCCTTCTCTTTCTAAGAACATCAGAAAGTCCTGTTACAAACACATAATCACCATTAAGCTTATCAAGAGCTCTTTGGGGATTATTATGGGGCCAACCATGATGTCCAGCTTTAACAATATCTATCTTAGAAAGATTATTATCACTCATAACAGTATTTACCATATATTCAACATAATTTCTTCTATTATAAGAACTAGTAACAGAACCACTATAATTTTCAATATCTGCATTAAGATAGAAAGTTCTGTTTCTAACCATACCCAGTGCTACAATAGAATTAACATTCTCATTACAAGAAGCTTCTTCTTTACACCTACTAAACACATCCTCGAATGCATTACTAGTATTATAAAGTTTAAACTTAAAATTACCAAGTTTAAGAACATCATTAACACCAGGAGATACATATCTAGCATCAGAATTACTATTAACCATACTCATAAAACTATCCCATCTAGCATTATTCATAGAAATAAATTCTCTAACTGAAGACACAGATAAAACAGATCTATAATTAGTATCCATACTATAATACTTCTTAATATAAACATTTTTAACTTTTATACCGCTAGAATATATATTACCAAGTGCACCAAAATGATCATTATGAAAATGGGATATTAAAACCCAATCAAGTCTCTTAATTCCCATATCCTTAAGATATGAAACAACTCTAGATCCCTTAGTAGTATACCCTGTATCAATCATCCCAAAAACATTATTACCAGAAGAATTTCTACTTTGAATAAGCATACAATCTCCATTAGTAATATCAGAATCTTGAGTATCAATGACATAAAGCTTATCTCCCGGCTTAGTAACATAAACAGGAATACTAACGCTCTTACTACCTGCATAAGCAGTAACATAAGCTTTACCTTGACCTTTTCCTATAACAACACCATTTCTAGTAACAAAAGCAACTTTTTCATTACTACTCTTAAAATAAACATTACTTTTAGCACTAGCAGGACTTATTTTAGTCTTAAGATTAACCGATCTAGAAATCTCAGTAATAACCTTACTATGATCTAAACTAATACTACGAACAACAAGTCTATCAACCTTATAACTATAAGTCTTAGAACTATTACTATATATCTTCTTACCATTAGAAACCTTATAAGACTTAATTCTATAATAAGCGTAATTATCATCATAAATTCTATAATCAGACACTAAATAATTATTAGTAGTATTACCAATATTTACATATTTACCATTATATAACTTATAAACTGAATAACCACTAGCGCCTTTAATACCCTTCCAAGATATCAAAACACTACTATTTCCATATTTAGAAACTTTAGAAATAGACGGAGAACTAGGAATAGCTAAAACAGATACATTCTTACTAAAATAACCGTATTGTCTTTTGCCTTTATAAGATTTAAATGCCCTTACTTTATAGTAAGACCTCTTTCCAGCACTAACACCACTACTAACATAAACACTATTATTCTTGGTTCTAAATAAAAGAGAATATTTTTTACTCTTACTATTATATCTATAAACTTCATAACCAGATGCTTTATTAACTTTATTCCAAGAAAGCTTAACCTTATTATAATTAACAGAATAAGCTTTTAAATTAGGTTTACTAAGTTTACTAGAAGCATAAACATTACAAAAACAAAAAGCAACAATAAAAAAACACAAAATAAAAAATAGTTTTTTACCAAAAGTACTACCCATACGAATACTCCTTTATTCTTATAACTTATTCTAAATACATCTTAACTCATAATCAAAAAAATAGCAAGAAAAAAGAAGAATATTCTTCTATATTAAACTAATAAGCATAGGTCCAAGAAGTAATAACAATAACAATGGTATAAAGAATACAACACTAACAACACTAATTTTAATAGGTATTTTACTGATAAATGCCTTAGTTTCTAACAGTCTTTTTTCCCTAATATAAGTAATTTGTGAATAAACAGTGCCTATTATATTATTACCAAACATATTAGATTGCCGTATATTAAGTATTATATTATTAACAGTATCCGAAGGAATTCTATACTTTAACTCTTCTAAAGCTTCATCTAAGTCCTTACCATAATTCACATCCTTAACAACCTTCTTAAATTCATCTGAAAGACATGAATCAATATTATTAGTAGTAACCTCAATAGCAGTTTTAATATTTCTACCAGCTTCTAAAGAAAGTGCAAGTATCTCAAAGAAATAAAGTGAATCTTTTTCTAAAACTCTCCTTCTTTTTTCAATTTTTGAATCAATAACCAGAGGAAAAAACAATTGATAAACAACAAATGTAACAATCGGAGCAATAAAATAACCAAAATCAACAAAATAAAGAATACCAATAAATACAATAACAGATATAAATAATCTGGTATTTAAAAGATTAACAGCATCAAGCTTATTATTAACTCCCAAAAGATTAGTCTTTTCCTCAGCCATCTTTAAACTCTTTTTACTATATATTCTATAACTTAAACTTTTTTTATTTTTCATAATATCAATCCCTTATCCTAATAAGTCTTCTTACAATAACAATATATAAAACATAAATTAAAAGTATAATTATAAGCAAAATTTTTCCTATAATAGTAGTAACAAGAGGAGCAAAATAACTAGGATTTAAAATATAAATCATAATAAATATAATAAATGGAATAGCAACAAGTATTTTAAAAACAAAACTTGAAAGAGCCGTTACAGATTTAAGTTCATCATTAAGTTTTTTTCTTTCAAAGAAACTTCTCTCAATAGAAGAGAATACCTTAACAATATTACCACCAGTTTTATTTAAAATAACAAGAGATGATGCCATATATTTAGTCTCATCAAGTTTAATTCTAGAGGATAACCTATCAAATACAACATCGAGTTCAAGACCATAAGTAAGATCAATGTACATCTTTTTAAACTCTTCACTAATAGGTCCATCAAGTTCCTTATACACTATCTCAACAGCTTGCATAATGCTCCTACCAGATTTAAAAGCATTACTCATAATAAGAACAGCCTTAAATAAATCCTCTTCAATTTGCTTTTGCTTTCTCTTTTGTTTTATAACCAAAAATACATCTGGAATAAAGAATCCTACAATTAATGATAAAATAATTTGAAATAAAGTAAATGATTGTCCTCTTAAAACATCAGAAATCAAAGTAATGACAAAAGCAATCAAAGAAACAAGAACTTTGCTAGAAACAATATCCATAGACTTATCTCTAATAACTTTTGTCTTGTCCAAATATTTATCATATCTTAAACTATATTTAGCAAGAATCTTAGATTTACTTAAAATCTTAGTAATCTTATTAATTAAATAATTATATTTAGAATTAAGTTTATCAAAGAAAGATAAAGGTCTATCAGTAAGAGAGATAGTGGAGAATCTAGTTATTCTCTTCTCAAGAGCAAGTGTCTTTTTAAACTTAATAATATAAACCACTACACCTAGAAGACCAATTATAAGCAAAAACTGTACTACAGTAAATAAATTCTCCATTTTATCCCTTCCCTTCTATTTTTCTTTTACATTACCAAATATATCATCTATCTCGTCAATACCCTTAGATTTAATCTTATTATATACCTTAGGAGTATACTTGTACATTACATAAGAACCATTAACTTCTCCACTTTTGGTAAGACCTTTTTGTTTAAAGCTAAATATTTCTTTTAAATTAATTTCTCCATCTTTTAAATTATATACTTCACAAATAGAAACAATCTTTCTCTTACCATCTTGAAGTCTTTCAATATATACAACCAAATCAATAGCTTTTTCTATATATTCACGAATAGCTATAACCGGTATTTGGATGCCACTCATTAAAACCATAGTTTCAAGTCTGTTAAGAGCATCCTTAGGTCCATTAGCATGAAGAGTAGATAAACTACCTTCATGGCCAGTATTCATAGCTTGAAGCATATCAAAAGCCTCTTTACCACGAACTTCTCCAACAATTATCCTATCAGGCCTCATACGAAGAGAGTTGATAACCAAATCACGTATAGTTACTTCTCCTTCTTTTTCATAATTCATATTTCTAGTTTCAAGGGTAATAACATGTTCCTGTTTAAGCTTAAGTTCCGCTGCATCCTCAATAGTAATTATACGTTCATCATTACTAATAAGAGAAGATAAAACATTAAGAACAGTAGTCTTACCAGAACCAGTACCACCACATATAAGTATATTAAGTTTACCCTTAACAGCAGCATCTAAAAATCGTGCCATATAACTAGTAAGAGTACCCATTCTAAGAAGATCCTCCATAGTTTCAAGATTCTTTTTAAACTTTCTAATAGTAAGAACAGGACCATTTAAAGAAAGAGGTGGTATAACAGCATTAATCCTTGAACCATCCTTAAGTCTAGAATCAACCATAGGACTAGCAACATCAATAGTCCTACCAAGAGGTTGAATCATCCTTTGAATAGTCCTAATTATATGTTCATCATTAATAAAAGAAACAGAATCATCTTTAACAACTTTACCATCGATTTCAATATAAATTTTATCTGGTCCATTAACCATAATCTCAGTAATATTAGAATCATCCAAAAGTTCAGTAATAGGACCATATCCATGAATCTCATTCTCAATCAAATTGAAAATATGATTTCTTTCCAAATTAGATAAATCATATCCTTCCAAAGCCTCATCAATCTCATTATTGATATATTCAGTTAAAAACTCATTATCAGGAACGTCATTATCTATTATATTTTGAATAACTTTATTTCTCAAAGTATCAAGAAGAATTTTATCTTCAAAAATATCATAATCATCACTAACAGTTTCTTTAAAAGATATAGGCTTTTCATCAATTTCAAAAGCCTCAGAAAGTGTCTTTTTCATCACTTAACCTCCTTATCTTTAATTAAAGTCTTAGCAAGAGCTTTCATCTTTTCCCATTCCTTTTTATCAGTAAAAGAAAGTCTTTTATTAAAAATAAGAATCTTACCATCAAGAATAAACTTATCAATATTCCTTATATACATACTCTTAGAAATAGTAAAATCAACATTATTCTTTATAATATTTCTAATATCAAAAAGTGAATAATTAGAACGATTAGGAAAAATAGACTCATTAAGAACAGTATAATAATTCTTATAACCAACATCTTTCATAATAGAAATAAAAGACTTAGTATTTTTAAGATCAAAAGTATCATTAGTAAAAATATATAAAATAGAATCACTATTATCAAGAGAAATAACATTAATCTCATCTAAAGTATGACTAGTATCAATCAAAATAACATCATATCTATACACAACATTTCTAAGTATAAGTGGAATATATTTAGAATCAATCTTACCAGCCATTCTAGGATCCTTAGGCGCTGCAATTATATCTATTTTATCACTATAACTAAAAAGATAATCTTCTATCTTTTCATACCTATTATTAGTAAGATCTTCAACTAAATTAAATATAGTCTTATCATTATTAGAATCAAGATAAGTCGCCACAGCGCCACTATATAAATCAAGATCAATAACAAGAGTCTTTAAACCAAGTTTTTCATAAGTACCAGCTAAATTAAGAGTAGCAATAGTCTTACCAACTCCACCTTTAGTCGAAGTAACAGTAATTATCTTTCCTTTAGCACTTTTCATATTATTTCCCCTTTTCTTCTATAATAAGTTTACCATTCTCATATCCACCATAAAGTTCCACTTCAAGATTATACTTATCATAACCTACAACTTTACCAAAAATAGGATTTATCTTATTCTTTAAATGAATACTACTATCATCAAAAGAAATAATCTCAATATTATTATCATTCTTCTTTATAACTTGTTTTACCTCACTGATACTTTTATTATCCTTTATAACACTCTTAAGAGAAGAAGTAGCAATTCCCTCAAGTTCAGTATCTTTTCTAACAATATAAGCTGAATCAATAACAAATGCAAATAAAGCAAGCATAAGAGGAATTAAAACAACAAATAAAACAAGAGTTTGACCTTTATTATTCATAAAGAATAGTCCTTTCAGTCTTAATCACAAAAGGATTATCAAAGAAAAGTGATGAAAATGGAGTAATCAAATTAATCTTCTTATTTATTCTAATATTAAGCTTATCCCCTAAAGGTTTATACGAAATAGTAATCTTATCATCATTAATAGCATTCTTTATATATTTATTTGACTTACCATTTTCCTTATATTCCACCACATCATTAACAATACCTTCTAAGTGATTTTTTTGATAAAATATATTAGAAAAATCTATAACTATAAAAAGAACCATCATAATAATAGGTAAAATTATAACAAATTCCACCAAAGCTTGAGCTTTATTATTTATCTTTATTTTCATTTGGATCAACACAATGTCCTTCCCCAGATTTATCACCCTTAACATAAACTTCTCCAACAAGTTCACAAGAAGACTTAGTAATAGAATCCTTAAGATATCCTCCTAAAAGTGTTACTAAAGAAATAGCAATAACACTAATAAGAGCAATAATTAATACATATTCAACAAGAGTTTGACCTTTGTTATTTACTCTTTTCATCTACCTCACCTATTCTCCTATAATAATTTTATAAAAAAACAAGAAAATTGTCAATCAATATTACTATTATTTATTAGCTTTACATATAAATTATTAGGTGATAAAAATGAATAAAATTAAAAAATATTCAAAATGTATAGGTATAACATTAGGACTAATCTTAATATTTAGTTTTTTTCTAAACACTTTAAACTATTTTAATCTAATAAACATAAACATATATAAACTATTATTAATTATAATGTCATCTATATCCATATTTACAGGAGCATACATTCTAGGAAAACAAACACAACATAAAGGTTATATAGAAGGATTAAAATATGGAATAATTACAACCCTATTATTTTATATAATATCATTTCTAGCATTCAATCAAAACATAAACATATCCAATTTACTTTATTATTTAATAGTAATAACTATATCAATAATAGGCTCCATGATAGGTATAAATAAAAAAGAAGATAATCCAAAAGAAAAAAGTCTATAAATACTACAACTTATAAACTTTTGGTTCATTATCTTTTACAACATTAATTGGAATAAAACTATCTTTACTATAAAAACAAACATTAACAAAATACTTATCTCTAAAAGTATCATATAAAAGCTCATAATCATCACTTCTATACATAACAATAAAAGTGGAATAAAGATATTTTTCAATTTCAAACATATCTTTATAATACCCAGTCTCTCCAATATAGTTATCTTCATTTATCAAGTTCTTGATAGAAACATATTCATCATTAAAGGAGTCTTTCTTACTACTAATTACATTAATCTCATCACTAGTAGTATCTATTTCCCTTAAAAGAATAATATCATCTTTATTAAGATCTTTTAAATAAACATACACAGCGTTAGGATTATCACTTTCTTTTTTCAAATACACATTGTCTAAACTACTCATAATTACTTAAATATCTATAAAATCCTCTAAAATATAATTAGAAATATAAATATTGTTCCTTCCTATAAAATAATAATCCCCTTTATATTCCAGTTTACTAACATCAAATACATCCTTTATATCCTTATTAAACCTTCTCTTAAATTCATTGTTAGATACCCCTTTAATCTTTCTAAGACCAAGTATCATAAAGTTTTCCATATCAGTCTTTGAGTTAACATCTTCTTTAAAAGAGATATAGTTACCACTTATATATTTACTTAAACTTCTAGTATTAGTATATCTAATATTTTCAATATATCCAGAAGCACCAAGTCCAAACCCATAGTATCTATCATTATTCCAATATGTTAAATTATGCTTTGATTCATATCCCTTTTTAGAAAAATTGCTAATCTCATATTGGATATATCCCTTACTTTCTAAAAACTCTACTATATAGTCATACATATCTCTGTTTAAATCTTCATCTATCTCTTTATAATTATTAATCTTTAACATAGTATTATCTTCAAGTATCAAACTATATATAGAAATATGATTAACACCAAGTAAGATAAACTTATTAAGTTCTTCTTTCAAATCATTTAAGCTTTCTCCATTTATACCATATATTAAATCAACATTTATATTAGAAAAGAACTTTTGAGCAAGAATTATCTTATCATTTATTATATCGCTAGAATAATCTCTTCCTAAAACTCTTAAAAGCTTTTCATTAAAAGATTCTATCCCTATAGATAATCTGTTAACGCCATTTTTCTTTAAGAAAAGCAATAAATCTTCATTAATATCTTCTATATTACATTCAAAAGTAAACTCTATATCATCAGCAAGAATAAACCTCTTAATAATTAGAAAAAGTTTATTCAGATGCAGTTTATCAAGACAAGAAGGAGTCCCTCCGCCTATATAGATTGTTTTTAAAGTATCCCCCTTATATAATGAGCAAACCTCTTTTTCTAAAGAGGTTAAATAACTCTTTACATATTTCTCATTATAATACATCTTACAAAAATCACAATAAGAACAAATGCTTCTACAAAAAGGAATATGAATATATAAACTATTTACCATGTCTTAAATTTCTTTCTTTATTCTCATTAAGTAGTAGTACCACTTGTTTATAATATTCTTCATCAATTTTAGGAAGACGTTCTCTTAAATCCCTATATACTGTCCAATAACTTGTATTAGTCCTAACACTTATTTCCTCGACTGTATAACCACTAAGAGCAAGTTTTAGATTTTTTAATACTCTTTCCCTTACTTCGTGTTTTTCAATGCTATCTTCTTTATTAGATTCTATAATACTTAAAATTTGTTCTTTAGTATTAGGATATTTATTTATAAATCTATTTAAATAATCATGTACAGTCGCAGAACTTATCGAAAAAAAGTTTTCAGTAAAAAATGCTGCAGTTTTTCTAATACTAGACTTTTCCTCTAGAAAAAAAGTTCCAACTAAATATATTCTTCTTTCCCTTTCGTCATCACTTATTTTTGATGCCATTTTTATCACTCCTAATCTTCATCAACTTTAAGTATTGATAGGAAAGCCTCACTAGGAAGTTCTACTGATCCTATCATCTTCATCTTTTTCTTACCTTCTTTTTGCTTTTCAAGAAGTTTTCTCTTTCTAGAAACATCCCCGCCATAACACTTAGCAAGAACATCCTTTCTCATAGCTTTAACTGTCTCTCTAGCTATTACTTTATTACCAATAGCAGCTTGAACAGGAACCTCAAACATTTGTCTAGGTATTACCTTCTTTAAATTTTCTGTAATAGTTTTTCCTCTTTGATAAGCAAAATCCTTATGTACTATTATCGAAAGAGCATCTACAACTTCGCCATTAAGAAGAATATCCATTTTAACTAAATCACTAGGTTTGTCTCCAATTACCTCATAATCAAAAGAAGCATATCCTTTAGTAGCACTCTTGAGTTTATTAAAAAAGTCATAAACTATTTCCGAAAGTGGAAGTTCATAAATAATATTAACCCTAGTCTTATCTATATATTCAAGTCCTAAATAAGTGCCTCTTTTACTTTGACAAAGTTCCATAATTGGTCCAATATATTTCTCTGGAGAAAATATTGAAGCCTTTATATAAGGTTCAGTTATTTCTTTTATATTAACCTTTTCCGGCATTTTAGCAGGACTATCAACTTGTATCTTTTCACCATTTGTTTTAGTTACTTCATAAATTACTGAAGGAGAGGTAGCAATCATATCTATTTTAAACTCACGTTCTATTCTCTCTCTAGTTATATCCATATGTAGAAGTCCTAAAAAACCACATCTAAAACCAAAGCCAAGAGCCTTAGATACTTCTGGAGAATACTCAAGAGAAGCATCGTTAAGTTTTAGTTTTTCAAGAGACTCTTTTAAATCCTCATATTTCTTAGAGTCGATAGGATAAAGTCCGCAATAAACAAAAGGTTTAATTTCCTTATATCCAGAAAGAGCTTCTTTACATGGATTGTCTAAATGTGTAATAGTATCCCCAACTCTAACATCACTTATACTCTTAATAGAAGCGGTAAGAAAACCAACCTCTCCAGAATTAAGTTCTTTTTTCTGTACCTCTTTAGGAGTATGAACACCGAGAGATATAACTTCATAGCTAGCCCCAGTCTTCATCATCTTTATTTTATCTCCAACTTTTAAAGAACCATTCATAATTCTAATTGAAAGTACTACACCCTTATAAGAATCAAAATAACTATCAAAAATAAGAGCACTAAGATCATCATTTTCATATATATCTTTAGGACAAGGTATGACCTCTGCTACTCTTTCTAAAAGCTTATCTATTCCTATTCCCTCCTTAGCAGAGCATAAAATAATATCTTCTTCCTTAAAACCAAGAGTATCCACTATTTCCTTAGTAACTCTCTCAGGTTCAGCATTAGGTAAATCTATCTTATTTATAATTGGTATTATCTCTAAATTATTATCCATAGCAAGATACAAATTAGCAAGAGTTTGAGCTTCAATTCCCTGAGTTGCATCAACAACAAGTATAGCCCCCTCACATGCCGCAAGAGATCTACTAACTTCATAAGTAAAATCAACATGACCAGGAGTATCTATTAAATTATATAAATACTCTTCCCCCTTATAATTATATTTTAAAGAAACAGCATTAAGTTTTATAGTAATCCCACGTTCTCTTTCAAGTTCCATAGTATCAAGAGCTTGAGCCTTCATATCTCTTTTATCAACAGCATGAGTAAGCTCAAGTATTCTATCAGCAATAGTACTTTTTCCATGATCGATATGAGCAATTATGCTAAAATTTCTAATATGCGTTTTATCCATTTATATCACCAAACTTATTCTAACACATTTATATAAATAAAAAAAGATAATTATTATTACTAAAATAACTATCTTCTTGTTTTTCCAAAACTTTCACGCGCTCTATCATAACCTTTTTCTTTTTCAATACAAGCACATTCTACTAAACTATATACATCATCAGAAGTAAGACATTTTTTAAAAACTTTTAAATTATCTCTTTCACTAAGACCAAATTGTTCAATTGCTTCATAAACCTCAAGAATTCTATTTAATCTATCACTATTAGACAATTCTGTATCATCATATATATAACTCCTAAAGTTATCTTCCTGAGCATTACATGCATCTTTTTTCGCTTTAGCAACAAATAAATCATAAACCTCATTATCATCAGAAACACACTTTTTATTTAAAGTATCCTCTAATTGTTCTGATTCAGTTTTTTTCTTTAAAGAATCATCGATTAACTTTTGTCCCTCTTCACGAGATATGTAACTTTCAGCCATTTTCTTTATTCTCTTTCCATCTGACTTTAACTTTTTACCTTTTTCTTTACTAGTACTTCCTAATATAATTTTAGCCATTAATCATTCACCCCCTCATTATATAACTCTAGATTTAGAGTTTCCATCATCTTCTATTTCTAACAAAGAATCATAAAGTTCAACATCAATAACTCCATCCTTATCTCTAATAACATCATTTTTACCAAATTCCATAGCAATTACTTCACGTTCATATTCCTTAATTGCACATTCTTTAGTTCTTAACTTATTAGCTTTATCAAATGATTTACACTTTTCAATTTGAGACTTTAAACTTTCCTTATACTCATGTGTAGTCATCTTTTCAGTAACGATACATTCATACAAAGAAAATATCTTCTTTTGTATAGGACTTAAACCCTCAAGCATTTCTTTCGCTCTCTTAAGTTTTTTTAATCTATCTGTTTCCTCAATAATCTTTTCATCATCAATTACTGCTAGTGCAGTTACCTCTTCTTTATTCATTTTTATTCCTCCTTAAAAATTTCCTATTATTTTATCATTTTTATACCAAAAAGTCAAGTTTTGACATAATTTTTTACAAGTTTTTTTATTTTAATCTTGTTTTATTATCCTATTTCTTTTATAATTTATACTAGGAGGGAAAGTAATGAAAAGGGACAAAAGTTTTTATTATGTATTCATAATGTTTCTATTTGTAACATGCTACACAACATGTTATGTATTATCAAACAGAATCATAGAGTTTGGAGGAATGATTGCTACAGCAAGTGCAATGATATACCCATTCACCTACTTTATAGCAGTACTATTTTATGAAAGATATGGAAAAAATAGAGTATTTGAACTAATTAACTTCTCAGTAATAGCTCTAATATTTATGGGAATTATGTTTGGATTTGCTGGAACATTCGGAGTATATGGAGGCTCTGATGGCTTAGAAAAACTATTCAATATAGATTTTAGAATTCTATTCTCATCAATAGTAGCATTTATAGTAGGACAATACATAAACATCAAATTATATGATTTTCTAGGAAATAAAAAAGGATTTGACTTTTTAATAGCAGGAGTTATAGCTATAACAATAGATAGCTTCTTGTTCATAGGATTAGCTTATCTAGGAGAAATAAGATTTGCAGAAGTAATAAACCTTGCAACAGGACAATATGCATTAAGTGTAATAGCAATTATAATATATGCACTATGCTTTAACTCATTAATTCCTACTCTATTAGCTACTAAAACAAATGATGAAATATGTGAGTGCTGTAAAGAAGAAAAGAAAAAATCAGAAAAACCTAAAACAAAAAAAACTTCTACTAAAAAGAAAGAAACAAAAGAAAACCAATAGTTATCTAAAAAACTATTGGTTTTTATTTATTCATTTTTTGCATTTGTTTCATAACTTGATTAACTTGTTTTTGAGTAGGAGTTCTTCCCATACCACTCATCATCATTTTAATCATTTCTTCATTAATAGGTGGATTTTTCTTTAAATATTTTTGCATAAAAAATCTTGCTACAAAAAATCCAATCACAAGACCAATAATAAGTCCTATAACTATCATCAATATATCATGTCCCATTATATTACCTCCATGTACTTATTTTATAAAATAGTTTATGATATTGCAAGTGAAAATATAACAAAAAAGCTAAAACTATCAAGATAATCATAAATAGAAAGTTTATATTTTCCATCATAGCATATTTATTTCCTGATTATCTTAATACCATATTTACTAATCTTATCAATACTGTTTGTAAATCTATTCTACTTCTGAACACTCCTATTTCTCTTCCTAGAAATAAAGAAATAATCCTGCTTTTTAAAATCGCAAACAAATAAATGAAGATCTAAACATCTCAAATCCTCTAAAAAAGCAGGATTATTCATATTACTTTCTATTCTAATATTAGAATTTTTAACTGTAAAAATAGATATCTCATTCAAAAACAAATTATTAATAATATGTTCATTTTTATTACAAGAATACATAATCTTATCCTTATATCTATCACTAATAAATTTATTAATCATATTCTTATCTAAAAAATTACTAATCTGAGAAAACAAATTATAACCATACTCCTTATCACTAGTTTTCATCTTATAAATCCTATTATAAATATAAAAAAGTTCACTAGGTTTTTCCTTATAGAGCTTGTAAAACTCTTCTCTTACATCAAAAATAAATAACTCTTTCATTCTATCACCAAAGATATTATACAAAAACAAAACCAAAATTTTTGTCGAAAAAAAAGAGTTTAAAATTTAACTCTCTTCATAACATAATCTGTAACATCATTAAGATCCAAAGTAATTTGTTCCATTGTATCTCTATCTCTTAAAGTAACAGTATTATTATTAATAGTATTATCATCAACAGTAAGACAGAACACTGTACCAATAGCATCATTTCTTCTATATCTTTTACCAATAGAACCAGTCTCATCATAACTAGTCATAAAACTTTTATTCAAAATATTATATATTTCCTTAGCCTTTTCACTATGATATTTTTTTACAAGAGGTAATACTGAAACCTTATAAGGAGCAAGAAATGGATGAAGTTTTAAAACCTCTCTACTATCCTTTTCTAGTTTTTCTTCTTCATAAGCATCAAAAAGTATAGCAAGCACACTTCTATCAAGACCACAAGTAGATTCAATAACATAAGGAACATACTTTTCATTAGTTTCAGGATCTAAATACTCTTGAGAAACGCCACTATATTCCATATGTCTTTTAAGATCAAAATCAGTACGATTGTGAGTACCATTTATCTCTCCCCATCCAAAAGGAAACTTATATTCTATATCACATGCTTCCTTTGCATAATGAGCAAGTTTCTCATGATCATGAAATCTTAAATTATCTACATCTACACCCAAATCTTTATAAAAATTAAGAGCATAATTCTTAAAATAATTATAAATTTCGGAGTCACTTCCCTCTTTACAAAAAGTTTGATATTCCATTTGTTCAAATTCAATAGTTCTAAAAGTAAAGTTCCCAGGAGTAATTTCATTTCTAAATGCCTTACCTATTTGTCCAATAGAAAAAGGAAGTTTACATCTCATAGTTCTTTGTACATTTAAAAAGTTAACATACTCTCCTTGAGCATTTTCAGGTCTTAAATAAATAGTATTTTGTTTATCTTTGACAACACCTCTTTGAGTTTCAAACATAAGTTTAAAATCTCTAACATCAGTAAAATTACATTTACCACAGCTAGGACAAGGAACCTTATTATCACGAATAAACTCAATAAGTTCCTCATTATTCATAGCATCCCCTTTAGAACTATCAGTAAAATCATTAACCAAGTTATCCGCACGAACTCTCATCTTACACTCTTTACAATCAATTAAAGGATCAGAAAAACTAGCAACATGCCCAGAAGCTTCCCACACTCTAGGATGCATCAAAATATCTGCATCAACTTCATAAGCATTACTTCTTTCTTGAATAAATCTTTTTCTCCATGCATCCTTAACATTATTTTTAAGTCTTGCACCAAGAGGACCATAATCCCAAGTATTAGCAAGTCCCCCATATATTTCGCTACCAGGAAATATAAAACCATAATTCTTACAAAAATTAACCATTTTGTCCATATTCATAATTATTCCTCCTAAAATAAAAACTCTAAAAAAATACTTAGAGACGATTCAAAAACCGCGGTTCCACTCTAATTATTCATTTAGAATCTCTTTTAAAAATATTGCTAAAGGTTTCCAAGCCTTATCTTCGCAAATAAAATAAATACAATAATATTGTAATACAAAAAAACACTTTTGTAAAGCACATAAAAACAAAACATTTGTTTGACAAACTTATGTATTATATGATACTCTTTAATTGGAGGTAATATCTATGGAAAAGTTAACAGTAAGACAAGCAAAAGTTTTAAGAGAACTGAAAAAATATATGGCAAAATACGGTTATCCCCCAACGGTAAGAGAACTGTGTGCAATAACTAATTTAACAAGTACTGCAACTATTCATGTTCATTTAGATCACTTAGAAGAAAAAGGATATATAAAAAAAGCCAAAGAAAAAAACAGAAGTATAGAACTTCTAGTTCCAAATGAATATGACAAAAAAAATGATACAGTAGTATCAATCCCATTATTAGGAAAAGTAACCGCAGGAAATCCAATAGAAGCCATAGAAAGACCAGATGAATACTTTGAAGTACCAGCCTGTATGTTAAACCCAAGAAAAGAAACATTTTCACTAAATGTAAGCGGTGACAGTATGATAAATGTTGGTATTCATGATAGAGATATAGTATTAGTGGAGAGAGCTAAAACAGCAAATAATGGAGAGATAGTTGTAGCAATGAATGATGAAAACGAAGTGACAGTAAAAACATTCTACAAAGAAAAAGATCATATAAGACTACAACCAGAAAATGATTACTTAGAACCAATTATATTAAATAATGTAACAATTTTAGGAAAAGTAGTAGGACTATATAGAAAAATGTAAATAAAAAGAAGCTTCTTGTGCTTCTTTTTTTATATTATTTATTATTTAAAGCATTAAGTAAATTAACTTTAAACATATCTTTTTCTTTATTAGTCTTAGAAATCATAACACCTTTATAAGTACCAAGTTCACTTCTATGACCTTCTTCTAAAATAGAATCAGGTGTAATATTAGTAAGAAGTACAACTTTAGAATCATTGTAAACAGTATAGTGAAGAGTAACATCACCATGAACCTTAGCAAATAAATGATCAGTAGGAAGTTTTAACTCATAAGTCATAGTATTTTCCTTCTTATCAGTAGAAATAAGTTTACCTAAAAATTTACCTTCTCTTATACTAGGATAATACTCAAAAGTAAGTTTTTTATAAGCAAGCATATTATACTTTCTAACAGATCTTTCTTTTTTTCTAAACTCATTCTCATTAACATATTCAAAGTGATAATTTAATCTCTTATTTTCCATATTACCTAACCCCCCTAATATTTTTGGTAATCTTTAATAAGTGTTTAAATTATAGCATAAAAGCATACATTTGTCAAACTTTTTTTATTTTAAAGACATAAAAGTTCAAAAACATGTGTAAATATTACATAAAAAAGAATTAAAGTAAAGATTTTAATTAATTTAATAAAGTAATTCTTATGAAACCATGACCGTCATGACCAAAAGTAAGCGAATAATAACCTCCTTTGGGATTAGGTATTTGAACTTGAGAACCTTTAGTATTTGTCCAGTTATAACATAGTAAATAATTTATAAAAATGTGTTTGATAATGTGTTTCAAAACATTTAAAAATAATAAAACCCTTGATAAACAAGGGTAATAGTCAATATTGGTGATCCCTCAGGGGCTCGAACCCTGGACCCACAGATTAAGAGTCTGTTGCTCTACCAACTGAGCTAAGGAACCATAACAATATTAATTATAACACATATTTTAAAAAAATAAATACTTATTTTTATTTTTATCAATTTTTTTAAGTTTTTTTATACTATTAATTACAAAAACTATAAATAAATCTATACCAAAAATTGTATATTCAAATCCATTAGTCTTTTTTTTAGTAACTTTCATATAATACTCGCCCCCGTACGGGTATTATATTATAAAAAACAAATATTATTCAAAATCAATGCTAAACTGTCAAAAAAAAGAGATTTTGCATTAAAACCTCTTTATTCATTCTTTAAAACGCCAATACCAAGATCATTTAATTGATCTTCATAAACGATATTAGGAGCTTCACTCATAAGACAACTTCCACTAGTGGTTTTAGGAAAAGCAATAACATCACGAATATTATCAGTTTCACTTAAAACCATTATAAGCCTTTCAAGACCATAAGCAAGTCCTCCATGAGGTGGGGTTCCATATTTTAAAGCTCTAGTAAAGAAACCAAACTTTTCTTCAATATCTTCATCACTAAGTTCTAAAGCCTTAAACATTTTCTCTTGTACCTTTTCGTCATGAATACGAATAGAACCACCGCCTGCTTCATAACCATTTATAACTATATCATAAGCCTTAGAATAACAATGAGCTTTATCTGTTAACAATTTATCAACATCTTCATCCTTAGGCATAGTAAATGGATGATGACAAGAAACATATCTTCCTTCCTCTTCACTATATTCAAAAGAAGGAAAATCTACAACCCATAAAAGAGCATAATCACTATCTTTATAAAGAGAAAGATCCTTTCCAAGTTTGCATCTAAGTGCTCCAAGTGCTTGTTTGACCTTATTGTATTCTCCACATCCGAATAAAACCAAATCATCATTAGACAAATTAAGCTTACTAATCAAAGATTCCTTTTCCTCTTCAGAAAGAGCCTTAGCAATACTGCCAGTAATTTCTTCGCCTATTTTTAAATAAGCAAGTCCACCAAGTCCATATTTTTTAACAAATAAACCAAGCTCATCTAAAGCTTTTCTAGAGTATTTAGGAGCATTTCCTTTAACGACTAAACAATTAACAACTTCAGAATTCTTAAAAAGCGCAAAACTAGAATTATTAAATAAATCTGAAACATCATTAATCTTCATACCAAATCTAAGATCAGGTTTATCAGAACCATAATCTCTTATAGCATCATCATATTTCATTCTCATAAGAGGAAGTTTTATATCAATATCCTTAACTTTTTTAAATACATGGGCAATTAAGCCTTCATTAATAGTCATAATATCATCCTCAGAAACAAAACTAAGTTCCATATCAAGTTGAGTAAACTCAGGTTGACGATCAGCTCTTAAATCTTCATCTCTAAAACATTTAGAAAATTGATAATATCTTTCAATACCACCGACCATCAAAAGTTGTTTAAATAGTTGAGGAGACTGAGGAAGTGCATAAAACTTACCCTTATTCTGCCTAGAAGGAACTAGAAAATCCCTTGCTCCTTCAGGAGTAGACTTGCATAACACAGGAGTTTCAACTTCAATAAAACCAAGATTTGACAAATATTCACGACATGCCATCATAACATCATTTCTTAAAATTAACTTATCCTTAATCTCATTTCTACGAATATCAAGATAACGATATTTAAGTCTTGTATCCTCTAAAGCAGTAGTATTGTCATCAATAGTAAATGGAAGTTCCAAACTTTTATTTAAAACTATTAACCTCTCAACTTCAACTTCAATATCTCCAGTATCAATATTTTCATTTTTACTTTCTCTTTCTACAACTTTTCCAAATACTTCAATAACATATTCACTCTTCAAAGACTCAGAAACGTCATAAAAACTACTTTCTGGTCTAACAACAAGTTGAACTATTCCACTTCTATCACGTAGATCAATAAAAACAAGGCCCCCAAGATTTCTTTTCTTTTGTACCCATCCATATAAATGGACAGACTCATCAACATTAGTAATACTAAGATCATTATTAAATATTTTTTTCATAAAAATCCTCCTTAAATATAAAAACAGTTATCACCCGAAAAGGGACGAATAACTGTTAATCCGCGGTACCACCCTAGTTATTATATTAATATAATCACTCTTTATATATAACGGTATAAAACCGGCTTGTTCTACTAAAATTCTTCAAGCACTCCTGGGGTCTTTCATATTAAACTTTATATTAGCTCTCACCAAACACTAACTCTCTTAAATAAAAATTAACACTACTCTTCCAATCAACGTTTATATAAAGATTATATAAAAATATTAAATAATTGTCAAATACAATATTGTAATAAAGCAAACAAATTATCAATACATTTATTCCTTATCAATATCTTTATTCTTAATGATATAAACACTACCATTTTTATAAAAACCATAAAATATTTCTTCCAAAGGAACACTAACATTCTCAAAAAGCCAGTTTATATCTTTATTAAGTAATCTTAAACTTTCATATTCAATACTACCCTCAACAATAATAGGTAAAGGAAAACTTTTACTTTTCTTCTCTTCTTTCTTAAACACGGAAAGTTTTCCACTAGTCTCTAAAATAGCATAATCAACCTCGCTAATACTTTTAAAGTTTTGTTCCCTAAGCTGAGTAAGTAAATCATTTAAATTATATCTTTGTCTAATCATCTCTTTAATCATAACTTTACCATTATTAATAATAACAGATGGTTTACCTTCAAACATCTCCCTAACTTCTTTTTTATTAAGAGAAAGAAAAGCCATCCCTATTTGACAAAGTACAAGAAGTAATATAGGGATAATAGTCATAAAAATACTCATCTCTGTATTATCTAAACTTATAGCAACAAGTTCTGCTATTAAAACGGAAACAATAAGATCAATAATACCTAGTTGACCCACTTCTCTTTTACCCATAACTCTATATACAAAAACTATAAATAAATAAAAAAACAAAGTCCTAAAAATAACAGTAAAATATTCCATAAAATCACCATTATTATTATAAACAAAAAAAGAGAATTTAATCTCTTACTTATTAAGATGTTTAAGTTCATCTATAACAAAAACACCATTTTCTCTAATTAACTTATCATCAAAATATATATTTCCTCCGCCAAAATCTTCTCTTTGAATTAGAACCATATCCCAATGAATAGCACTACTATTACCATTATAAGCATCTTTATAGCATGCACCTGGAGTAAAATGAATACTACCAATTATTTTTTCATCAAAAAGTATATCTCCCATAGGATATCTAATCATAGGATTAGTTCCAATAGAGAATTCTCCTACATATCTGGCACCTTCGTCAGTATCAAATATTTTATTTAACTCTTCATCATCTTCATCGCAAGTAGCATTAACTATTTTACCATTTTCAAAAGTTAAAGTAACACCATGAAAAACATTTCCTCTATAAGGACTAGGTGTATTATACTTAATAACTCCATTTATACTATCTTTAACTGGCGCTGTATAACATTCCCCATCTGGAATATTGGCTTCTCCAGCACATGGAATAGCAGGAATATCCTTAATAGAAAAACTAATATCTGTACCATCACCAGTAAGTCTTACCTTATCAGTTTTTTCCATAAGAACCTTCAAAGGTTCCAAATCTTTACTCATTTGTTCATAATCATAACACATAGCATCAAAAGAAAAATCATAAAACTCATCCGGAGACATCTTTGCTTTTTGACTATCAACCTTAGAAGGATAATTAAGTAAAACCCATTTTCTTTCATTTGCTCTTATATCTCTATATTCTTTTAAAGCTTCTCCAATCTTCTTAGTAATTTCATCTGGAACTATGCTATTAACATAATCCCCTTGATTACAAAAAATTCTAATAAAACTATCAAATTTATTAACTTCAAACTCTTCTAATTCCTTTAAAAGATCTATTTTCTTATCAGTAGTGCCCATATTAACTTCTGCATTTAAAACAGGATCAAAAAAACTAACAGAAACGCAGGCACCCTTTTCATTAATTAATTTAACAAGTGCCTTAACAAGTGGCATAGGTTCCATAGTTTCACAAATAATTTTAACTTTTTCATCCTTTTCAACCTTTATAGAATGATTAACAATAGTACTAGCTAGCACTTCAA
Source organism: uncultured Bacilli bacterium (assembly GCA_934101575.1). Lineage (GTDB taxonomy): Bacteria > Bacillota_I > Bacilli_A > RF39 > UBA660 > UMGS1449. Next base: position 240,539 of record CAKORJ010000001.1, on the reverse strand, counting down.
CTTTTCCTTTCATAATTTCACCTCATTAAAAAATTTGCATAACATATAACAGAAAGGAGTTATATATGCATTACAATAATATTATGTCTTATTATCCTAGGAATATGTATGGTAACTTCCCAAGAAATAATTCTAATCAAATAAACAACAGATACATGGGCGGAGGATTCCTATTACCATTTGCTCTAGGATTTGTATCCTCACCATTAATATTCGGAGCAACAAGACCAAGACCACCATACTATGGTCCTGCTCCATATCCATCATATTATCCTTATTATTAAAGATTTATTTAAAAAGTAAATCTTTTACTTTGTCACAAGACAAAATCGTATTATATTCATTAATCCTAGATTTAAGTAAAAGAGTCCTATAAACAACATCATTATATATCTTAATATTATCCCTAAAAATATTAGAAATATTGGCCTTAATTCCATCATTTAATCTTTGAAATTCTTTCTTAAGCATTTCATTAAATTCATCATTATCCTTAGAAACAAAACTAAATTCGCTCTTATATTTAACAAGTTGTTTATCAAAAACAAGTTTAACCTCATAAATACGAGATATCAAATCATTAAACTCATTTATCTTCTCATTAACCTTTTCCTTATCTAAAGTAACAATTAAATTCATTTCATCAAATATATTTTTAGACTTAATTCTAATAGTATTATTAAAACCAATAAAATAATCTTTAACAGGATTTATATTACCAGACTTAACTCTCTTAACACCAAACTTACTATATAGTTTCTCCTCTATATTATCAAAACACTCATTAATAAATTTAATATTATAATCAGAATACTTATCTATATTAATATATTCCCGTTCTTTCAAATAATTATATGCAGTATTAACAATAAGTTTTAAATTTTTAGAATCAACAACATCCTTCTGTTCATATAAATCACTAAGAATACTATCAATAAAACCTTTATAAAGCTCAACTAATAAATCCCTCTTACTATGTATATTCTTAACAAATTCTTCAGTGAATACACCATTATACTTATCAATAATACTACTTGCTTTATCACTATCATTAACAATACATCTAGAAAATAACTGTCCCTTAAAAGAATCAGTATTAGAATTAACTAAAGTATTAATCTTATCATCAATACTCATATTCTTTATAACTTCATTCTTAAAATTATTATACAAAGCATTAAGACCATTTATATCAATATATTTATTAGAAACACTAATCTTAACAAGTTCATTAAATGACTTAATAGATTCCAAAGAAACCTTTTCAGAATACTTACTCATATTATCAAAAATAATAGTAATATTCTTCTTAAAAATATTATGAACAAAATCATAAAGAAGAACTTGATCATAAAACTCATCTTTAAGTTCATTATAAAGCAAATCACTCATTTGCATAAAATAAAATAAGGACTGTTTATCTTTCATAGAAGAACTATCTCTATAATTAGATTCTAATTGATTTAAATAATTACTTAACTCTTCACCAGACATAAATACCCTCCTTATCTTATATACATATATATTTTATAACAAAATACTTAAAATATCTAGTAAATATTTAAAATTTAACATAAAAAATAAAACAAATATCCCTTCTATATCATTTACTTTTATAAAAAAATGTTATATACTTAAGGCATATGATAAGGAGGTGTTACTATCAACAATAGCTTTAATGACTTTTTTGAATACATAGAAAACAATAACGACAACAACAAAATTCAAAAAAAGAAGTCTAACAAAAAATTAGTATTATGTATAAATTTATTAGCAATAACACTTCTAATATGTGGAGGATATGGTGTAAAATACATATTTGATCAAAAAAGAGATGTAGAAGAAGCAAGAATAAGACAGCATGAACTATTAGCAAGTGAGCAAAAACATGCAAAAGAAGCTTTAGAAAACCTTCAAAAACAAAAACAACAAGAACAATTAGAAAAGAATAAAAAAAACACCTACCGAGACTTTGATAAATTAAAAAAACAAAACCCCGATACCGTAGCATGGTTAACTGTTCCTGGAACAGAGATAGATACAGCAATTGTAAAAACAGATGATAATGTTTATTATTTAACACATAACTTTGATAAAAAATATAACTCATTAGGCTGGCCATTCGCAGACTATAACAACAGCTTCCCAGAACTTAATACAAATACAATTATATATGGTCATACATATAAAAGATCAACAAGTTTTAGTACATTAAAAGATGTCCTAGAAAAAAGTTGGTTAAAAAATAAAGAAAAACAAAAAATAACATTAGATACAGAAAAAGAAAGGTTAACATTCGAAGTATTTAGTGTCTACACACTGGAAGAAACAAATGATTATCTTTATATAAGTTTTAAAAGCAATGATAAATATCAAAAATATTTAAATAAATCTATAAAAAGAAGTATAAAAAACTTTAATAATAAACCTACAATAAATAATAAAATACTAACATTATCTACATGTTATCAAGATTCAAATCATAGATTAGTAGTTCAAGCCAAATTAATAGACTCCAAATAATGGAGCCTATTTTTTTATTAGTTATTAATATCAAGTGTTACTGTGTACTATAATAACTATCTTTAAGGATTGTTGCATAATTACCACTCTCAACAATTTTTCCTGTTTTATCATCTTTATATTCTTTATAATTTTTACTACATACTATTTTAGCAGTATATGTAAAACCTTTCTCAGTATTAGTTATAGATAAACTATTTTCGTCTCGAAGCAAACACTCTCCCATATTTATATCAGGATTAAAAGCATATAAATTTTCTATACTAACTGTCCATGGAATATTATTTTCCATACATCCTTCACTATCATTATTTTCAGAACACCATATGTCAAACTTATTATCATCATTATAAAGTTTCAAGTTATTAATTAAAAGCTCTTCCACAGACTTTCCGCCTTGTTTTTCGCTATCACTAAGTCCTTTCATAATACTAGGTATAACAATAGCAGAAATAATACCCATAATAACTACAACCAAAATAAGCTCAACTAAAGTAAAACCTTTATTTTTCATCATTACCTCCTAAATACTTAAGTAATTCATCTTCATTCCATATCGTAATTCCTAAACTAAGTGCCTTATCAAGTTTACTACCAGGACTATCTCCGACTACTAAAACATCAGTATTCTTAGAAATAGAAGTAGTAACATTACCTCCTCTTAAACTTATTTCTTCTTTAAGTTCATCTCTAGGCATAACAGAAATACTACCAGTAATAACAAACTTTTTATTAGCGAATTTATCATCTAACACAACATTTCTACCTAAATATTCCATATTAACACCAAGTTTTTTAAGGTCATCAATAAGTTTTAAATTACTTTCTTCCTTAAAATAACTAGTTATACTTTTTGCCATTATCTCTCCAATATCAGAAATATTAGTTAAATCATCACATTTTGCTGAAATAACATTATCAATATTCTTAAATCTTTTAGCTATAATAAGGGCACTCTTTTCACCAAAATGTCTAATACCTAATCCAAAAAGCAATCTTTCTAAAGAATTATTCTTGCTCTTTTCAATAGCATCAAGTAAATTATCTACCTTCTTTTCACCAAAACCTTCCAAACTCATAAGTTCACTTTTAAATCTTTTAAGTTCATAAATATCGCATATATTTTTAAGATAACCAAAATTGTAATAATCTTCAATTATTCTTTCACCTAATCCATCTATATTCATGGCTTTTCTACTGGTAAAATGAATAAGTTTTTCAATATTTCTAGCATCACAAAGTGGATTAGGACAATAATGATTAGCTTCCTCTTCTTTTCTAACTAAAGTAGTACCACACACAGGACACTTATCTATCATCTTAAATTTAGGAAGCTCTTCTATTCTTCGATCAAGATCAACCTTAACAACCTCTGGAATAACATCCCCGGCCTTTTGAATAACAACAATATCACCAATTCTGATATCCTTACTAACTACATAATCTTCATTATGAAGTGTTGCTTTTCTAATGGTAGAACCCGCTACTCTAACAGGCTCAAGCATTGCATTAGGAGTAATTTTTCCAGTTCTTCCAACAGTAAATACAATATCAGTAAGTTTAGTAGTAACTTTCAAAGCAGGAAACTTATATGCAGTAGCCCACTTAGGACTCCTAGCAGTATACCCCAAATTTTCTTGCATTCTAATATCATCTACTTTAATAACAACTCCATCTATATCATAAGGAAGTTCTTCTCTAATTTCACTAACTTCATTAATAAATTCCAGAACTTCTTCTATATTATTACAAATTTTTCTTTTAGGATTAACTCTAAAACCTAACTCTTCCATAAAAGTAAGAGCATCTCTGTGTCTAAAAATATTATAATCCAGAGGATTAGGCAAATGATAAGTAAAATTATTAAGTTTCCTAGAGGCAGTAATCTTAGAATCAAGTTGTCTGACACTACCACTAGCTAAGTTTCTACAGTTTTGAAACTCCTCTAACCCTTCCTTATGTCTTTCTTCATTAACTCTATAAAATTCTTTTTTATCAATATAAATCTCTCCTCGAACATCTATATCAATATTTTGCTTAATCTTAAGAGGAATAGACTTAATAGTTTTGACATTAGCAGTTATATCTTCACCCACTCTTCCATCTCCACGAGTAACTCCTCTTACTAAAACTCCGTTTTCATAAACTAAGCTAATCGCAAGACCATCTATCTTAAGTTCACACACATATACAGGATTATATCCTTCTTTTCTTATTTTTTCATCAAATTTTATTATATCACTCTCATTAAAAACATTACCTAAAGATAACATAGGAAGTTTATGAGTAACCTTTTCAAAATTAGACAAAACAGTAGATCCAACTCTCATAGTCGGAGAAGTCTTAGATTTTAAATCTGGATACTTTTCTTCCAAAGAAACAAGTTCTTGCATTAACCTATCATACTCCATATCACTAACACTAGGTTTATCAAGAACATAATACTCATAGTTATACTTATCAAGCAATTCTTCAATTTCAATCATACGTTTTTTAATATCCATAACAAGCCTCCATACTCTATAAATATTATAAAAGAAAAACCTAAATAAAACAAGAAATATTACCAAAATATAAAACTTAACATATATTATACTAGGTGATAATTATGAAACATAGTTTTTTCTGTAATTGCACCGCCTGCAAAAACAGAAGAAGAACAAGCAAATTTTATTTAGGATTATTAGGGTTTTGGATACTCATTATTTTTTATCAATCACTCATAACTATGTTTTTCTGCATTACAGTAAACGCTGTTCTTCTTTTTATAGAAATAGTAGTATTTTTCATATTATTACTTAGGATACTTTGGTAAAAAAAATAAAGTCACATCACGTGACTTTATTTAATGCAATTAAGTTTTTCTATAGAAAGGCCAGTACATTCAGATACAAGTTTTATATCTAAACCCTTATTTAACATATTTTTAGCAGTCTCTATAGCCTTTTCATAAATTCCTTCTTCTCTTCCTTCTCTCAGTCCCTCTCTTAGTCCTTCTTCCATACCTTCCTTAATTGCTTCGTTCTTTAAAGTATTTATTACCATCTCATTATCTTTTTCTGGTGATATTACATTTACAAATTCTGTATCATTATTTAATTCTTCTACATTATCCATATACTTTTTCATAAACTTATATCCTTTCTCTTTATACAAAACATTTAAATCTTTCATATTTAATCCAAGCATCAAGAAATGACTATAGTTTAATGCCTTGTTTCTATCACCATGATACCATATATTTAGTAATAAATCCATATTTATTTCTCTTATTAACATTCTATCACAGTACTTTATTCCTTTCTCTGATTGTACATAATATTCTGTTAGTATTTCCCCCTTTATTCCTTTTCCCCATGTTATATTAAGTAAGATATGAAGTGGTACATTATCATATGAATCTCCTCTTGATACACTATTTGAAAACACACTTGATAAATATGCTAGATTTCTTATTGGAAGACTTGTATAAAAACCATTATTAATCTCTACTATTATATTCCCTATATCTGTTTTTACATTTATATCTAAAGTCTTACTTTTTATAGAAAACTCTTTTTTAGGTAATTCATTTGGAATTATTTTATATGACTTTATTTCTCTTTCTAAAGCATATTTTAAAAAATATTTAAATACTTCTTCATCTCTAGCCACGGCATTTTTAAATACCGCGTCATATCTTGCATCATAGAATGGTTTCGCCATCAAGATTAACACCTCCATATGCATTATATATAAGAATAAATTCCATGTAAAATGACCATTTTTATCTTTTAACACAAAAAATGTATAAGAAAACAAAATATTCTCTTATACATTTTCCACTTTTATATTAGATTACTCTATTTAATTATTACAAAGTATTAAAATTTCACTTTTTCTCAAAAAAAGGTCTAATAAGTTTATCTCCAGTATAAATCTTATCTAAAACAAGCTTAACATTCTTTGTATTTTCAAACTCATCAAAATCAAACTCAATCTTATCCGGAATAGAAATCTTTATAAAAAACAACTTAAGTTCATCTTCTCTTAAAGGATACCTCTTTTGATAATTATTAAGCCATGTACTAAAATCAATTTTATTATAATACTTATTATATAATTTAACTAAATCCTCAATAGGCATCCCCACTTTAGAATTATTAAAACTTATCAAATAAGGACTAGTACCACTAATAACATGAGAAACATCTAAATTATTATGGATAAAAACAAGACGTTGTTTAGAACTATTCTTAATAAGATCATACCACTCCTCAAGAAGATTCATACAAAAAGAAAGAGCACTATATATCTTAGAAATATTAAAAACAAGCAAATAATTAGATGGAGACATATATATTTCATTATCAATCATATCATTAAGCTCATTATAATATTGATTTAAATACTCTATATCCTTTAAAAGACCTTCATAAATAATTTTATAATCATCTATATCAATATTCTTATATCTAGTAGTTTTAGCATGTAAAAGACCCGTCAAAGAACATATCTCATCAAGACTTTCTTCTAAAGATAAACTACCCCCATCAATATAATCAAAAACATCATAATTTCCTATAGAAGTATGTCTAGGAAAATAATCAAAACCACGTGATAATAAATAACTAAATTTATCATCCAAAGAATCATTTCTTTTCTTCAATATATATTTATTACTACCAGTATCAACAAGATATGAATTATTTATCTTAGAAACACTCTTAGGAACAATACCATTATCTTTTAATAACTTATAATTAATCATTAAAACTAGGTATAACTATCTTAGAACCAGGAATAATCTCATCAATATTATTATAATCAGAAAGTTCTTCTTTAGTAATATTATATTTATCTAACACATCATCAATAGTATCCTCTTCTTTAAAAATATAAACCTTATAAGTAAGATAACTATCAGATTGATTCTTAACATTTTCCTTAACCTCATAAAAACTATTACGAGGCATTTCAATATCCTCTTCCTCAAGAATCTCCTCATGAGTAGGAACTTTAATATTAGATGATTCTTCCTCTAAAACATCATCAGTTAAAACTTCAACATCCTCTTCTACATCTTCAATCACTTCATTAGAAACATCTTTTCTTTCAAGATTACTAATAACTACTGTAATATTTACTCTTAATACCTCATCATTAATAATCTCATAATAGAAATCATCTATATCAATACTAGCATCATAAGTATCATACTCACTACTAATAGCAATTTCACATGGTATTTTATAACTATAAGATTCCTCCTCCAAAGACCCAGCAAGAGTTTTATAATTACCACTTATATAAAAATTACCAACAATCAAATCCTCACCCTTAAGAGTTAAATCATTATCAAGAGATATAGCAGTAAGTTCACCAATCTTAGTCTTAAAAGTTATATCTTTCTTAAAAGGTATAGTCTGTTTCATAATATTCCTCCTTCAATAAATTATATTAAAGAAAAAGAAAAACAGAACAAAAGAAACTAAAGAAAAGAAAAATCTTATAAAATTACTTATTAGTAACTTTATAAGACTGTTATTTTGTTATCTAACACCTACGGTGTTATTACAAGGCGCGATGAGTGGTTAGAGCGAGCTTTACCGCTGCTGATGAACGAGTTAAACACTCCGGTACTAGAACCATTGTCGTAGTAGCCGCCATGATTGAACCAAGAGTCGCCAGAGTAAGGCATGTAGGAGGTATCTGAATACCAACCGCTACTTGATGTATTTAATGCTTCTTTTATAGAGTCTCCTAATTTACTTCTTTCTTGGTTAGAGCTTGTTGCAAAACTATATTTATCATAATATTTTGCATTTGGATATGAATATGTTCCTGTATATGATGTATACTTACCATCATCATATATTATTCCTGTATATCCTGAATTATAAGAAGTAGACTGTCCACTCATCATTGTACTTCCATCATTACTTACTATATTCCCCATTACATATTCAAATGCTCCACCACTCATATCATATACTCCATAGATGTTATGTGTTGTACTTGAACTTGGTCCATCTTTTCCCTCTCCTATGGATGTTGTTTTTGTTTCTACATTTGGTGTATGAAATACTTTTATATTTTTTATATATCCTGTATCTGTTCCTTTTGCACCTGAAGAATCTTTTATATATGTAAATGTTAAGATATAACTTCCTGCTTCTAATTTTCTTGATACATTTATATATTTTAATGCAGCTTCTGTTGTTCCTAAAGTTGTTCCTCCAATTTTTGTACTTGTTCCAGTATCAGATAATGCTGTTCCATCTTTTGTTATTGTATAATACAAATAATCCCAACTTGCGCTTTCACTTGATACACTCCAATCAAATGATAAATATGTATTATTATTTGGTGCAGTGAAATTAAAAGATATATTTGTTGTTGATGAATTTACTCCTTGTGTTGCACTTTTATATACACCATCTGTTACTGTCCAAGCGGGTGTCTCATTATTTGTTACTGTTGGTTTTATTTCTGTTCCTCCAGATATTATTGTTTCTTCTTCTTTTGTTTGATTATACTTATATGTTCCTTCTGCTAGTGATTTGGCAGAAGGGTTTCCCCCGCTTCTTCCTGTATAGTATCCTGATGAATTATTTATGTTTACTTCTTTACAAGTACCACCTGTGCATGTTCCATATTTTGAATGTGATAAATATGCTATTGCTGCCCACTCCATGTTTTTTATCATATGGGTATCTGTTGTAGCAGAAAATCCATAGATATTTCCACTATCATTCATTTTCATTATGTTTGTAGAAAAATCTCCTACTCTTTGATCTCTTAAACTTGTTAAGTTAGGTTTTGTTGTAATACTTGATATTGTTCCTGTTAGTTCAAACTTCCCTATCCAAAATCCTTCTATTTCTTCTTCTCCAAATGTAAATGCTGGGTGTGTATAGTATTTATTATTACATGTACTATCTGTACAAGTTGTGCTTCCTATTTTACATGTTTCTGATGATTCAACTGTCCCTGATATACTATCAGTACATGTTATATCTCCTGTTTTTTCTGTTCCACTTTCAAATACTATTTCTATTTCTTGTGGCTCACTTGTTGTTCTACTATCAGAGTTATAATTCCATACTTTATATTTATATCTTGGTATCCATACTTGCATTGTTAATATATCATTCATTGGTATTTCTGTTCCCACACTTGCTGATTGATATTTACTTCTATTAGTAGAGCTAACTGTTACACTATTCGCCCATTTTTTATCACAATAATCATACCAATTATTACTTTTATTAGTACTATCTGCTTTTTTCCATACTTCTGCTCCTTCATCATAATATACTGGTATCATATTAGAATCTAATACTGGTGCATTAGGTTTATTCATACTACAAAGATCAACAGTCCCCTCAATAGTCTTTTCTCCCACTATAGTATCAGTAAACAAAGCAAAAGAAGTAGTTATAAAATAAGAAAGTAAGCCTGCTCCAACAAGAATACCAACACACACAAGTGATAAAACATACCTATTAAACTCTTTTAAATCTTTATGTAAATATTTATAAAGAGCACTTCTATCCTTTTCATTTTTCATAACCCTAGCTCCTTTAGTATAATATTATTACAATATAATTCTACAATATTTTATATTTTATTTCAATAAAAAATAGATAAACTTTTAACAGTTTACCTATTTTACACTATCAAGCTCTTCTTTTAAATCATCCAAAGATCTAAATCCAACTAGTTGTTTCTTTATCTCTCCATCTTTAATAATAAGCATATTAGGAATAGACATAACCTTATATTTCCTAGCTAATTCTTCTTCTTCATCTACATTAACTTTTATAATGTTTACATCATTAAGACCTTCAAGTACTTGTCCTAGCATTTTACAAGGACCACACCAATCTGCATAAAAATCTACTAAATAAATTCCTTCAAGTTTACTAAAATCATCATTATCATACTTTCTTATCATAGAATCCTCCTTAATAATTAATCTTTCCCTTTGCTCTTAGTTTATTTAAATAATCTTGATCAATAACATCATGTTTAAGTAAACTATTTACAACTCTTCTATTAAACACATTCTTATTTTGATTTTGATTATAAGACTTAGTAATATCATAAATCTCATTAATAGCATCATTCATATCTCCAACTATATTAGACAAACCAGGCGAAGAATTTACTATTTTAGGAGCCATACTCGATTCATTCATAATCTCTAAATTAAATGCTGGTTGATTAAAGAAAAATAATATAGCAAAAAGTATAACATATGCTTCAAGCACCCCGACTATAAATCCTAATATTTTAGAAGGTATACCAAGTATTATAGTCATATTAAGTATTTTTTCAAACACTCCAGTAAATCTTATAACTATAACAAGAAGTGATGAAAATAAACAAAGTAAAAGCATAAAAGCAATAAGTTGATACATAACTATATTAAGAGAAGTAAGTCCTTCAAAAGGTCCAGCAAAATTAAAAAATGGTAAAGTAAAACTAAGAAAATTAGCAATTATATCTTTTAAAAACCAAGCAAGAATAAAACATAAAATAGTTCCTAAAAGTACTACTCCTTGTTTAAAAAAACCATTTTTAAGGCCTGTAACTCCTCCAAGTAAAAGTCCCATTATTATAACAACATCAATTATATTCATATTATTCCCTCCATACTTATTATACAACAATACAAATAAAAAATAAATAGAAACTAAAAAACATAGTTTCTATTTACAAATCATCCATTACTTAATAATATTCGCTTTAGCACTAGCTAACATAGCACATGGAACTCTATAAGGACTACAAGAAACATAATCTACTCCAACTTCTTTTAAAAACATAATACTATCCTCATCTGCACCTTGTTCACCACATATACCAAGTTCAATATTACTATTAACTTCTTTTCCTTTCTTAATAGCTTCCTTTATAAGATATCCTACACCATCTTTATCAATTTTTTGAAAAGGATTAAAACTTAAAATACCCTTTTCATAATAATCATTTAAAAACTTACCAGCATCATCTCTAGAAAAACCAAAAGTCATTTGAGTCAAATCATTAGTACCAAAAGAGAAGAAATCCGCATATTTACCAATTTTATCAGCAAGTATAGCTCCTCTAGGAACTTCAATCATAGTACCAATCATAAAATCATAATCAGTAATCTTTTTTGTAGTACTAACAATAATATCTTTAACATACTTAAGTTCAGTATCTTCCCCAACAAGTGGAACCATAATCTCAGGTTTAACATCAATACCCTCTTCTTTAGCTTTAACAAAAGCAAGAGCAATAGCACGAGCTTGCATCTCAGCAATTTCAGGATAAGTAATAGCAAGTCTACAACCCCTATGTCCCATCATAGGATTAAACTCCTTAAGTTCACTTATCCTATCATTAATAACAGAAACATTAAGATTAAGACTATCAGCAAGTTCCTTAATCTCAGCACTAGTCTTAGGCAAGAATTCATGCAAAGGCGGATCAAGTAGCCTTATAGTAACAGGAAATCCATCCATGACCTTAAATAAATGATAAAAATCATCTCTTTGATACGGAAGTATCTTTTCTAAAGCCTCTTCTCTATCTTTTTTATCTTTAGCAAGAATCATTTTTCTAAAATTAAATATTCTTTCTTCATCAAAAAACATATGTTCAGTTCTACAAAGCCCTATACCTTTTGCACCAAGTTTAAATGCCATCATAGCATCCCTCTCATTATCAGCATTAGCTCTAACTCCTACTGACATATTATTAGTAACATAAATCATAAACTCTTTAAAATAATCTTCAATAACAGCATCATGTGTAGGAATATTTCCAAGATATACTGTGCCACTAGTTCCATCAACACTAATATAATCATTTGAAGTAATAACCTTACCATCATAAGTAATAGTTCTATCTTTCTCATTTATAATTAAGTTCTCACATCCAGAAACACAAGGAATTCCCATACCACGCGCAACTACGGCAGCATGAGAAGTCATACCACCACGAATAGTAATAACCGCTTTAGATAGATTCATTCCTTCAATATCCTCAGGTGAAGTCTCAAGTCTAGCTAAAATAATATCTCTTTCTCCATCATCATAAGCTTTTTTTACTTCCTCAGCATTAAAATATACCTTACCAGAACCAGCTCCAGGCGAAGCAGCAAGTCCTTTTGTAACAATAACGGCATCCTTAATTCTATCCTCGTCAAACATAGGATGAAGCATTCCATCTATATCTTTAGCACTAATCCTACTAATAACTTCTTTATCATCAATAATACCTTCATTAACTAAAGAAACAGCAATCTTAATCGCAGCCTTACCTGTTCTCTTACCACTTCTAGTCTGTAGCATATAAAGCCTATTATCCTCGATAGTAAATTCCATATCTTGCATATCCTTATAATGCTTCTCAAGTTTTCTAGCATTACTAAGTAACTCTTCATAACACTTAGAACTAACATCTTTTAAAGTATCAATACTTAAAGGAGTACGAACCCCTGCTACTATATCCTCTCCTTGAGCATTCATCAAATACTCACCATAAAGCTCATTATCCCCATTAGCAGGATTCCTACTAAATACAACTCCTGTCCCAGAATTCTCATTTAAATTACCATAAACCATCTCTTGAACATTAACCGCTGTACCCCAATTATCAGGAATATTATTTATTTTCCTATAAAACTTAGCTCTTTCATTATTCCAAGATCTAAATACAGCCTTAACAGCCTCAATTAATTGAACCCTAGGATCACTAGGAAAATCCTCTCCAGAAAGCTCTCTATAAATATCCTTAAAACAAGAAATTAATTCTCGCATATCAAAACTATCAAGATCTATATCATACTTAATACCTTTTCTCATCTTAATTTCATCAATCTTATTTTCAAATTTAGATTTATCATAGCCCTTAACAACATCACTATACATACTAATAAATCTACGATAACAATCTAAAATAAATCGCTCATCACGCGTTTTACAAAGAGCCTCAACTATTTCATCATTAAGACCCAAATTCAAAATAGTATCCATCATTCCAGGCATAGAACTCCTAGCACCACTTCTAACAGAAACCAAAAGTGGATTAGAACTATCTCCAAAAACCTTACCAGACTCCTTTTCTAAAACACTAAGCTTATCATAAATTTCTGAAACAACCACATCATTAATCTCTAAATTATTATCATAATAATCTAAACATGCCGAAGTAGAAACAATAAAACCCTTAGGAACAGGAAGACCAATATTAACCATTTCACATAAATTAGCACCCTTTCCTCCAAGGATATCTCTCATATCTTTAGTACCTTCATTAAAACTATATACATATTTCATGTTATCATCCTCCAATTATATTTTATCAAAAAATAAAAAAAATAACTACAAAAACAAAAAAACTTGACAAAAGAAAAAATGGTTTCCCATTTATTTCTTAGCAAGTCTAATATACCCATATCCCTCTATTACATAGGCTTGTGACGATTTCTTACCATAATAATCATTATCTAAACTAGGAACAAAACTAAAATAAGCATCTTGAGAAGTAACATACTTTACATTTTCATCCCTACCTACAAGCTTAATATATATAACAATTTTATTTTTCTTATTTATAAGACTACTAGGAATCTCAATATCTAAAACATTATTTTGATAATCAATCTTAATTCCATCTTTAGAAGAACAATTACCATTACTAAATTTATAACTATCGTCATTTATAATAACTTCACTATCATCAAGAACAAATCCATTACCAATCATATCAGTAATATTAAAGTATGTCCCAGTATCAACTAAATCATTCTTTCCCTTAGAATAATTAGTATAAGTAATCTCAAATCTCCCATTTTTAACATATTTTGTATCCTTAGTAGCACTCATCTCTCCAGTTTCAAGACTTTTAGCACTAGAAGTAAAAGACGAAACATCTCTAACAATATACTTATTATCTAAAACTTCATTACAAAAAGATAGGAAAATAAAACAAATCCCTACAACCAGAAAAATAATACCAAAACTAAAAAATATCTTCTTAAATACTTTTAAATTTTTATAATTATCAAGAAAGTTCCTTTCCATATTACTACCCCTTTATCTCAAATAAATTATAATATATATTATAAAAATACACAAGCCAAAATTTAAAGTTGCATAAAAATCTAATCTCTTATATAATTAAAAAGTAAAATAATAGAGGTGTTAATATGACAAAAAACTTTAAAAATTTCAATATATTTGTATTTATATCAGGATTTGCAAGAAGTCTAATAGAAATATTTATTCCCTTATACTTATATAAAAAAGGAATGACTTTTAACAATATACTAATATATTATCTATTCATAAACATATTCTCAGTAATCTCATCAGTAATTCTATTAAAACTAGGTAAAAAAACAAAATATAGAAACTTCTTAATATTAAGCTCAATATTCTTTATAACAACATATTATCTACTAAATAATTATCAAAACACTTTATTTTTTATAATAACACTAGCTCTATGTTACTCAGTATATAGAAGAAGTTACTGGATGGCCAAAAGGTATTATTCAATAAAATATCAAGAAAAAAGAAAAACAGGCGAAGCAAGTGCCTGGATAACAATCTCCGGAGAACTAGCAGGACTCCTATCATCCCTAGTCGGAGGAATATTCTTAGATAGTCAAAAATTCATAACCCTAGCAACATTATCATTAATATTAATGCTAATAAGTATAATACCCCTATTCAAAATAAAAGAAAAAAAAGAACCACCAATAAAAAAAGAAGAATACAAAAAAATAATAAAACAAATACCTCCTCAAAACTATATAATATTATTCTTATACGAATCAACATTTTACATAAGTCTACTCTTTCCACTATACCTATATATCTATGTAGATAACACATATACATTCGTAGGAATAATAAATCTATTAATAGGTTTATCAAGTATATTCTTTGTATGGAAATTCGGTAAAAAAATGGATAAAAATAAAAAAGATTACCTTAGATTAGCAACAATCATTTTATGTACTCTATATTTCGCAAAACTATGCACAACTAATGTCACAATAATAGCAGTAATAGCTCTATTAGAAGGTTATCTATCAAAAATACACACAACATCATACAGTAGAGATATATGGTTTTTAGGAAAAAACTTCAACCCAGAAGCATATAACTTTATACTAGAAACAATTACAAACATAGGAAGATTAATAATTATAATTATGTTCCTACTACTAGGATTTGACATAAAACAAGTACTATTTATATCAATTGTAATATTTTTTATCTCATCATTCTTTAAATTTGATGATGGAAAAGGAGGATACATTTAAATCCTCCTTATTTTATTATTATTTTCTCTTAATTCTTTTAATTTCTTTATTTAATTTCTTATCCATTGCCTTATCAATAACCTTGGATACAAGACCAGTTTGTTCTTTAGCATCAGATATAGATTTAACAACTTGTCTCTTAGCCTCAATAGGAGCCTTATCAAAATCATATCCTTTTTCCATTAATTTAAGATACTCATCAAATGTTAAATCTCCTTCATCCATTGGAACAAAAGCTCCTGTTTGAGTATGACATACATAATCACAGTCAAGACATATCATATTATCAACTAAAACTCCAGTAACACCACTTTTCTTTTTCTTTGATTTCTTATAAACATCTTTTAAACTTAATCTTTCACCAAAAAAGATCCAACTAGTAGTATTATCAGGATTTCTATCCTTAGCATCAAGAACATCTATATCAGAAAAACGAAAAGCTTGCATTAAACCATCATTTTCAACCAAAAGAGGTTCCTTAGCACTAGCAAAATCTATAGAAACATCAGGATTCATATGTGGATAAATATTTCCATATAACTTCTCAACACATACACTTCTTATACTTTTATTATTATCTTTCATTTCAATTCCCCCCTTGAAATATGCCATATTATAACCTAAAACACAACATTTGTCAAACAAAAAAGCCAAATGTCAAAACACTTAGCTCTTTATAAATTAATCCCTTTTTCTAGTACGTGCAATACCTGCAGCTCCAATTGCTCCAGCAAGCGCTAAAGCAGCTGCACCAGCATAAAGTTCTAAACTACTATCATCACCAGTTTTAGGTGTATTTTCTTTAACTTCAGTCTTATTAGCAACTGTTTGAGTTTTATTTTCTGGCTTATAATTATCATTATTATCAATAACTGGATCTTCTAGTTCTTTTTCCTTTGCCTCAATAAGACCATAGAATAAAGAACCCCTATTGTTTTGAATATATTTTCCAGATAAAATCCATGATTCTCTTTCTAAACTATATGGACTACTTACTTGATATTTTTTATCTCTAACGAATTCATCTTTATTAATTATTGCACCATGAGTAATTTTATCTTCAAAAGATTTTTCAGTTTTTTTATAATCAACTAAATACTCATCCTTATATTTATTCATAACTTTGTTGCCTGAAACTAAATACTTAGTTACATCAACCTTCTTTTCAGTATATTCTTGTTCAAACTTACCATAGTTTAAATGAGAAATCTTGTCACTATTACAAGTCATTATAATTTTATCATCTTTTGTACTTATATTATAAGTTCCCCATCCATTTCCTATATAAGATAAATCCTTTTTACCTTCACCAAAGATAAAGTAAACTTTAACATTACTCTTTATTGAATTATCATAATTACCAGCAAACCAAGATTTCATAAATGATTCTTGTTCTTCTTTTGTCAACTCATCATTAGTCCAAATAGCAATACTACCACTTGCCTGTTTTATCATAATATAATTGCCATTTACCTCATATTTACTGCTTGAATCAAGTTTTTTAGAGTCTTCTACAATTACTTTTCCTGTTGGAACTTTTTCTGTTTCTTGTATTACTACTTCTTCTTTAGTAATATCACCTAATGTATATCCTTGTTTTTCTAATTGTTTTAAATACTCATCAAGTTCTTTCTCACTTTCAAAAATTTCTTCTATCTTAGATGATTCAGAACTTATTAAAACTTGCTTTATTTTAGGACCATTGATTTCCACTTTAATATTTTCATTTTCAGAAAGCTTAAGACTATCTATAAAATCATTTGCTTCTTTTAAAGAATCAAATACCTTAGTTTCTTCAGTAATATTATCTTTTACATAAACTTTTTCTGTATTAGAAGTTTTAGTAATAGATACTTCATATCTAATAGTATCAGTACTATTACCTTCTATTTCTTTAGTTATTCTTTCTATTTCACGATCTCTTTCTTCTTCAGTAAGCCCTGAAAGTTCTTTTACTTTTATAGTTCCTTTAGAAACCCAATCACTATAAATTTCAGATACTGATAAATTAGAATTATACTTTTCTTTACATTTTTCAATAAATTCTAAAGCTTCTTGTTCCGTATCAAAAGTTTCATTAACTTCTTCAGTTATTGCATCATTTTTTTCTATAGAAAGAGTTGAATCTTTAATATCACCTTTTTCTATTTCATTTTTTCTTTCTTTAGCAGATTCTTCCGTATCAAAACTTTCATTTATTTCTTTTTCTTCAGTACTAACAACTTGATTTTCAACTTCAATTATCTTTTTTTCTGTTACTTCATATTTTTCTTTTAAAGCCTTATCTTTCTCTTCCAACCATTTTTCTACTTCTTCTTTATCAGAAGTCAAATCAGATTTATAAGAGTAATCAGCTTCCTCTTCTGTTTTAACACCTTCCGAAATTGTTTCATCAGCAAATACTTCCGGTGCCCCAAATCCTACCGCTGATGCTGCCATTGTCCCAGCTACCGATAAAGCAGCTAACTTTTTTTTCAATTCTTTTAAATCATTTTTCACTTTTTTTCCTCCTTTAACGTGTAACAAAACACTTATTTTTCAAAAGCAAGCTTTAAAACAAAAACTAAAAAACTTGTTTTAAAAAAATAGTAAACTAAAAAAAATAAAAAGTCAACAAAAATAGCCAAAATGTACCATATCAAGTACATTTGCGTTAAAAAACACTACAAAATAATTCTATTAAAAAAATAGGAACTTATTACTAAAAAGTTATAACTTCTTAGCATTTCCTATTCTCTCCGCAATACGAATCCCATCTATGGCCGAAGTAGTAATTCCGCCAGCATAGCCTGCTCCTTCCCCACATGGATAAATACCCTTAATATTGGACATTAATTCCTTGTCTCTAATAATCCTAACAGGCGAAGAACTTCTAGATTCAGTACCCAAAATATAAACATTAGAGCTATTAAAACCAGGAATCTTTTTATTAAATTTATCAATTCCTTCAATTAAAGAATCCCTAATATAAGAAGGAAACAAACCATTCAAATTACCAAAACCATATTTACCCTTAACAAAAGATAAAGAAGAAAAAGAACTAGTTACATTGTTTTTAAAATCAATATATCTTTGTACAGGAACAAGACCATTAAGTAAATTATATGTTCTCTTCTCAAGCTCTTCCTGAAACTCCATACCCGCAAAAACTCCATCACCAAAATCATTTTTAGTAACAGTAGTAATAATAGCACTATTAGCAAAACCACTACCACGATCATTATTACTCATACCATTAATAACAAGTTTATTAAGAGAACTAGAAGCATTAACAACATAACCACCAGGACACATACAAAAAGAATAAACCCCACGCCCACTAGAAGTAGTATAAGTAAGTTTATAACTAGCAGGATCAAGTAATTTATAACAAGAACCATATTGGTTCTTATTAATAAGTTCCTGAGGATGAACTATTCTAATACCCACAGCAAAAGGTTTAGAATCCATATCAACTCCCCTATTATATAACATTTTAAAAGTATCCCTAGCGCTATGTCCGATAGCAAGTACTAAAACATCACAAGAAATCTTTTCCAAAGCATTTAAAACTATTCCTTCAAGCTTACCCTCTGAAACAATTATATCTGTAAGACAAGTATTATATCTAAAACTACCACCCATATCTTTAATCTTCTCTCTCATATTAACTACAACTTTTCTAAGTAAATCTGTTCCAATATGAGGATTATGTACATACATAATTTCAGCAGGAGCGCCACAAGAAACAAAAATTTCAAATACCTTTTTCATCCTAAATTCTTTATCTTTAACAAGAGTATTAAGCTTTCCATCAGAAAAAGTTCCAGCCCCACCTTCACCAAATTGAACATTAGAATTGACATTTAAAACATTAGTATTCCAAAAAGACTCAACGCTTAAAACCCTATCTTCAATACATTCTCCTCTTTCAATAATAACCGGATTATACCCAGCTTCCGCCAGCATATATGCACAAAAAAGGCCTGCCGGGCCGCTACCAATAATAACAGGATGACAAGAAGAATTCTTTTCCATTACATAACTATACTTCTCCAAAGAAACATGAAAAATATCCTTAGAAGAAACCTTTTTCAAAATAGACTCTTCATTATCTAATGAAACATCAACTTCATATACAAAATAAACATTATTCTTATCTCTAGCATCAATAGCCTTTTTATTAATTATCAAAGATTTAATGCAAGAATCATTAACTCTAAGCTTTTTACAAACTTTTTTCCTAACAACATCATAAGAATCATCACTAACCAAAACCTTAACCTGTCTTAATCTAATCATTTAAATCACTTCTTCCTGCAAGAATACCACTAATAAAAGCAAAAGCTAAATTATAACCACCACAATCACCAGAAACATCCAAAATCTCACCACAAAAATATAAATCAGAAACAATCTTAGATTCCATAGTATAAGGATTAATCTTCAAAAGAGAAACACCTCCACCACAAACTTGAGATATATCAAAAGATCCACATTCTAACACCTTAAAAGGAAAAGAAGTAAGATAACAAAGTAATTTATCCCGAGAGGAAGAATCTAAATCCTCAAAACAACAATCACTATCAATATCACATGCCTTTAATATAATATCAATAAGTTTAAAATTAAGAAAACCTTCAAGCACAGAATATACATTTTTAGAAGATCTACTATTAAACCATAATAAAGCATCTTCAGTAAAGGACATAAAATTAATCCTTACCTCATATTTATTACCACATTTAAGTCCTTTACTCACAATATTACTAAGATTAAAAATACAAATACCACTTATACCAGTCTTAGTAAATTGCACTTCACCAAATTCTTTCTTTACAAAAGAACCGTTTTCATATAAAGATACCTCGGCATGGCTTCTAACTCCATCCCACTTTTTAAAATAAAATTCATTTCCTATAAACTTAGTTAAAGCAGGATAAACCATATTAATACTATGTCCAAAACTCTTAGCAATATCATAACAAGAGCCATCCGAGCCAGTCTTAGGATAAGCCTTAGAACCTCCACTTATAATAACTTTATCACAAGATATAACAGAATCATTATAATAAACAAGAAACTCATCATCATTCTTCTCTATTCTTTTAACAAAAGCATTGCATATAACATCACAACCATTAAGTTTAGAAATAAGAAGCTCTCTAACAGAAGAAGCCATATTAGAATAAGGATAATAATAATCATTTTTAATAAATGAAACTATTCCTAAATCATTAAAAAATTCTAAAAACAAATCTCTATTACCACTAGTAATAATTTCTTTAAGAATATCAATATCATTAGAATAATAATGCTCTATAGAAAAGTTTTCATTAAAATAATTACATCTACCATTACCAGTAATAAGTAATTTTTTTAAAACTTTATCATTTCTTTCAAGTAAAACAACAGAATTACCATTATTCTTAGCAAAAATAGCAGAAGTAACACCAGAAGGGCCTCCTCCTATAACAACAACCTTCATAAAATCAACTCCTTAAAACACCCATAACTAAAGTATTTTTCATAGAACCATCATAACCAGTTCTAGTATTACACGTTTGAAGTATTATAATCTTAGAATCAGAACTAAGTTTAATACCAGTATCATAATTAGATTTATTCTTAAGTTTATTAATATGCTCTAAATAAGATAAACCATTATAATCATTCACATTAACATAATCAAAATCACTAGTTTCAACATAAGAAGAAAATATATCATAAGTATAAGTACCATCTAAAGTATAAAAATATATAACAGGATGTTTTAAAAAATAACTCTTATCTACATAATTATCAAGTCTAGAAAAAGGAAGTTCTTTCTTACCATATATATTATGACCATATATTAAAACCTTTTTAGAATCATAAGAAACACGATAATCCATAAAAACAGAACCAAGAGCAGAATACTTATTATTAATATCATGAGTAAGATAATATTCATTATCACTATATTTAACAACAATAGTTTTAAATACAGAAGGTATTTCTAAAACTCCGACTATATCAGAATTATTATATTGATCACGAAGAGATAAAACAATATTAGAAGTAGAAACACTATCAAACTTAGTAGTAGATCTTAAATCATAAACAACATCTTTATTAAAAAATAAAAAGAAACAACTAATAAACAAAACACAACAAGAAATAAATATAATACTAAATCTCTTCATAACATATCCCTCCAAGTTGCCTTAATTTTAACATAAAATACTTATTTATACAAGAAAAAGTATAACAATAAAAAAAGAGAATAGCTATACACTATTCCCTTAACTAGCGAGAGTAAATGTACCTTCATAATAAACATTCGAATTAGCACCATACCATTTACTAGTTGTATTAGTTAAAGAACCACTCTTACTTGGTATAGTAATCGTAATATTAAAACACTTTACAGCAAAACTTTTAAACATGTCAGTCATATTGGTTACATTTGAGGTATTCCAGCCTGATAAATTTAAGGAAATACCTTCAATACCTCTAAAAGACCCTTCAAACATATGACTCATATTCGTTACTTTCGATGTATTCCAATTAGATAAGTTTCCATTAAAAACCCAACCACCATTCATCCCAGCAAACATATAACTCATATCTGTTACTTTTGATACATCCCATGTTGAAACATCAGTAAATAAATCATCATGGGTTCCATAAAACATATAGCTCATATTTGTGACATTTGAGGTATTCCATTTTGATAAATTACCTATACTTGCTGCATTATCACTTTGGCCTGCTCCACTAAACATATGATTCATATCTGTTACATTTGAAACATCCCAAGTTGAAATATTTCCTATACTCCAAGTTGTAGCATTTTGTCCTGCATCTTTAAACATAAAACTCATATTAGTTACACTTGATACATTCCATTTTGATAAACTTAAATTAAACGTTGTAGCACTTGCGCCTGCACAATTAAACATATAACTCATATGTGTTACTTTTGATACATCCCATTTTGATAGGTCTCCTATTGTCCATGTTGTGGCACCCTGGCCTGCACAATTAAACATACTAAACATACTGGTTACACTTGATGTGTTCCAGTTTGATAAGTCTCCTATTGTCCATGTTGTGGCATTATATCCAGCATTCTCAAACATACCAGCCATATTTGTTACTTTTGAGGTATCCCAACTTGATAAATTCAAATTAAAACTTGTAGCACTAAAACCAGCATTGTAAAACATTGAATCCATATCTATTGCATTTGATACATCCAAATTTGTAAAACTGCCCGATTGCATATTAGATAATTCATAAAACCAATAAGCTGTTGATATAGGTTGCATTTCATCTCCAATAGCAACATTAATTATAGAGCTTTTATTATCACTCCAAGGTACACTACTTTCATTACCGAACACATAAGAATTACTATCACTCATAGCAGGATATTCTTTTGTAACAGCACCATGTGTTGATGTATTACTAGCTCTGTTAACACCTAACTCATTCATTATAAGTGTTCCATCGTTATACAATACTGTACTTATTGATTTATATGTTACAGTACATGTAGTATCATTAGTTACATTACTAACAGTAAGTACATTATCCTTAAATGCACCGGTCTGATTATTAGTACAACTAACAAATCCAGTTTTACTACTATCATTAGGTACTATGTTAAATGTAAAATTATCCCCTGTCCAACCACTTTTAGTTGATATTTCTCCACTTGCTAAACTACCATCTTGCACTACTACATTAACATCGGCAGGTAATGTAAATTGTCTGCCACTAGCAGGTTCAGCATAAACACTTTCATTAGAACCAGACCATTTACTAACACTATTATTTAAACTTCCTGTATTTTTAGGTATTTTAACAATCCACTCAGTTGCATTTTTCCCAGCACCATCAAACATCCTATCCATATCGGTTACATTTGATACATTCCATTTTGATAAATCTAAATTAAACACAGTATTAGAAAAAAATAAAGCATCTGAAAACATACTATCCATATTGGTTACACTTGATGTATCCCAGTTTGATAAATCTAAATTAAAAGTTGTGGCGCTGGCAGCCATACCAGAAAACATTTTAAACATATCAGTTACATTTGATACATCCCAGTTTGATAGACTACCAATATCCCATACAGTTGAATATGAGCCAGCCATTCCAAACATAGCTCGCATAGTTGTTACATTAGATACATCCCAATTTGATAGATTTCCTATACTCCAGCTTGTAGCCTTATAACCCGATTCTCCAAATACTCCTCTCATATTGATTACACTTGATGTATTCCAAGCATCCAAACCAGACAAAATAAATGTATCTGAATGATAACCAGCCATTCCAAACATACTATCCATATTAGTTACACCCGATGTATCTAAGTTAGAAAAATTACCACCTTCCATTTTAGAAGTATAATAAAACCAATAAGCCGTAGATGTCGGACTCATCTTACTGCCTATTTCTACATACTTTATGCTATCTGCCTCTGAAACCCAAGGAGTATTAACAGTACCACTATTTTCATCTAATGTAAACACATAAGAATTACTTTCATCCATTGGAGCATATTCTTGGGTAACACTACCATGTTTTGTAGTATTACTTTCACGATTATAACTATATTCATTAAGTATTAATGTTCCATCATTATATAATACTGTACTATATTTATAATAAGTAACTGTACACACTGTATCTTTTGTTACATTACTAACTGTAAGTACATTATCTTTAACTATTCCTGTTTGATCATTAGTACAACTAACACTTGCATCTTTATAATTTGAATCACTTGGAGTTAAATTAAATACACCATTTTGTTTTTCTACTACTTGCTTGTTAGCTACATCAACTGTACCACCTTTAACGACAACACTTACATCATATTTTTTAACTTCCCATATTGCATATAAAGTTATTACTCCCTCATTTTCTTTAGATAAATTACTCACTTCTTGTTCATCTGTATAAAGTGATGTACTAGCATCTTTATTTGTATTCCATCCAATAAATGTATAACCATCTTTTGTAAATGTATTCTTCATTAACTTTTTACTTTCTCCATAACTATATGTAACATTAGCCATAGAGCCAGTTCCACCATTACTATCATATTTGACTGTGTATGTATTTGCTTTCCATATTGCATATAATGTAACTGTTTCTCCAGTTTGTCCTAAATCACTTACAACTTGTTCATCTGTATAAAGTGCTACATTAGCATCTTTATTTGTATTCCATCCAATAAATGTAAATCCTTCTTTTGTAAATGTATTCTTTGTTAATTTCTTACTTTCTCCAAGCTTATAAGAACTATCACTTATTGTTCCATTTTCACCATTACTATCATACTTAACAGTATATGTTTTTCCTTGCCACACAGCATACAACCTAACACTTCCATCATATGCATCATTAAGTGTTACACTATCTCCTGCTTTATAACTAGCACTACTAGCATTCTTCTTTGTACTCCATCCCAAAAAGTTATATCCTTCTTTTGTTGGTACAACACTTGTTATAGTTACTTTATCTCCTACTTTAAATGTACTATCTGCTATACTTCCAGTTCCACCATCTAAATCATAAACTAACTTATAACTTTGATTCCTATCTTGTTCCTTTTGTTCTGTTTTTACATTTATCTTAAACTTATATTGTTTATTCTCTAAACTAAATACATCTACTTCACTATCAAGCCATACTTTTAATTTATACTTTGTACTAATCTCACTATTATCTCTACTATGTCTATGTAACTTTTCAAATAACTTATAACTGTTTAATTCACTTATCTTAGTAGGTTTTAACACAGTATTACCATTAAAATCTTCTATATATACTTTTACATCACTATCATTTAAAGCAGTCTTACCACTATCAACACTAATCTTTTCTAAACTTGCAATATATTTAACATCTGTAGTAGCCCCTACTTTAGACTTAACTTCAAAATCAAATACATTCCCTGTACCCTCTTGTTTTATCCCATCCTCATCACTCATAGGCACAGCATTATCTATACTAACAATCTCTTTATTACTCTCTAAAAATCTAAAAGATAAATCTGTACTACTAATTGTATTATTACTTGTCCCATTATAGTTATATCTCCACACTGCATAACTAGATCCTGCAATTAAAACAAGCAATACAAATAAAACCATAAAAACCTTAAATTTGTTTTTCTTATTATTTTCCATATATATAAACTCCTATCACACTAGTATTTAACATACAATAAATATATCACTTTCACTCATAAAAAACAATAAAATTTTCTATATTTATAAAAATATCTCATAGTATTAATTAGGTGATCCTATGTTAAAAAACAAAAGACTAATGCTCTTCATAACAATGACTATACTAATAACAATAGGAATAATAATGATATACTCATCTTCTTATATATGGTCCTATTATAAATTTAATGATAGTCTAAAATATGTAAAACAACAACTAATCTTTATATTTATAGGATATATATTAATATATATAATCTTAAAACTAAATCCAAACTTCTTCTATAAAAACTCAAAAATATTTCTAATAATATCTTATATATTATTAATACTCGTACTAATTCCAGGAATAGGAGTAACAAGAAATGGCTCAAGAAGTTGGTTTGGAATAGGATCATTTGGTATCCAACCAAGTGAAGCAATGAAACTTGCTTTAATAATATCAACCTCTAAAATACTAAGTAAAAAAACAAAAACTCATAAATCACTAAAAGACATAACCCCTGTTTTATTAATAACAGGACTATCTTTTTTCTTAATAATGCTCCAACCAGACTTTGGAACAAGTTTCATCTTAGTAACCTCTATAATAGCTATATTATATATATCCGGAGTAAAAAACAAATACTTCTATATACTAGGTCTAATAGGAATAATAGGAATAATAACTCTAATATTAATAGCCCCCTATAGATTAGATAGAATAATATCATTCATAAATCCTTGGAAAGACCCTCTAGGAAGTGGTTTTCAAATAATCCAAAGTCTATTCGCTATAGGACCAGGAGGCATACTAGGATTTGGTTTCTTAAACTCAAGACAAAAACATTTCTACTTACCAGAACCTCAAACAGATTTCATATTTTCAGTAATATGTGAAGAATTTGGAATAATAGGAGCATTATTAATAATAGTACTATTTGTAATACTAATAACTCTAATAATAAAAATAGCTCTAAAACAAACCAATCTATTCAACAAATATCTAATATTTGGACTAGGATTTCAAATAATATTCCAAACTGCACTAAATCTCTCAGTAGTAACAGGACTAATTCCCGTAACTGGAGTCACTCTACCCTTTATATCTTATGGAGGAAGTTCTCTTCTAATAACAATGATAAGTATAGCAATAATATTAAATATATCAAAATATGAAACAATAAAATAAAACAAATAATAAAACACAAAAAAACTAATGACAAACATTAGTTTTTTTTTATACTAAAATTCTTTAACTAATCTAACAGGAACAGCTATAGTAGAAACACCTAAAAGTCCAATAATAATTCCTTCAATTAAACTAATACCATCATCTTGTACTCCTGTTGTAGGAGGAATAATTTCAGTCTCAGTAGAACTAACAATTTTCTTAGGTTTATCTTTTAAAGTATTAATAATATTATAACCATCATAACTAGTAATATATCCCTTAACACCAATTTCTTCTATAGTATACTTAATCTCTTCACCATTTTGATATTTATCCAAGTTACTAATAACATATAACCAGTTCATATCTTTAGTTAAATAAATTTCTTTAAAGAAATCTCCATTCTTAAGTAGTTTAACAGCAATTTGATCAGGTCTATTCTTACTATTATTATCTTTCCATGTCTTAGTTATTTTAATATCTTTTTTCTCTACATTATGAGTATTAGTAATAGTACTACTAATTTTTTTAGTATCCTTAGAAGTTTCCATATTAGGACTAACACTAGTTGTATATCCCTTAACAGCATCTTCAACTATACTATAATTAATAGCAATACCACCATCTCTATATTTAGGTAAATCCTTAAATACATAAGTCCAGTTATTAGAAGAACTAATATTTACACTATTTCTATAAACTTCTCCCTTTGACTCAGTCTTACCAACGATAGTAACTTTAATAGAATCAGGTCTTATACCATCTTGATTATTATTATCATTCCATACTTTAGTTACATTATATGAAATAGTCTCAGGAACATGTTTATTAGTTATATTATAATCCTTAACAATAGATTCATATCCATCTACAGATACTTCTTTAACTACATATTTAATCTCTTTACCATTTGCATATTTAGGTAAATCTTTAAAGCTATATTCCCAGTTAGTATCAACACTAGCTATAGTACTAGAAACCTCATTTCCTAAATGATCATATAACACTACTGTAATATCATCTGGCCTTACACCATCTTGATTATCATTATCATCCCAATTCTTAACACCATTAATATCAATAGTTTCAGGATTATAAGTATTTGTTATATCATATCCATTATAAGAAGTATCATAGTCCTTAACAGCATCTTCACTTACTGTATAGTTTATAAGTATACCCTTACTATATTCAGGAAGTCCTTCAAAACTATAAGTCCAATTTGTACTTTCAGAAGCTTTTGTAGTTTTTTCTATTACTACGTCATCTCCTGCTTTACCAGTTAAATTAATTGTTATACTATCTGGTCTTCCATATTTGTTATCTCCATCTTCCCAAGTTTTTGTACCACTTACTGTTACATCCTTTGGATTATGAGTATTAACAATTATATTACCATCATAAGCAGTTTCATAATTATTTACAGCTTCTTCTTTCACTGTATATTTTATTTCTTTACCATCTTTAAATTTATCTAAATCAGTAAAACTATAAAGCCATTCATTAGAGTTATCACCCTTACTAGAAGCATTAACTTCTTTAGAATCTACTTTAACTCCATCTGCATACAAGTTAACAGTAATTTTATCTGGTCTAAGTCCATCCTTATCATCACTATCAACCCATACTTTCTTACCATTTACTTCAGTCTTAATAATATCATGTGTATTAACTAAAGTAACAACATTATCATTATAAGAAGGTTCACTTGCCTTATAAATAACCTTACCATCACTATCTAAGATATCATTTTCTGAAACTGTATAAGTTATTTCCTTACCATCACTATATTTAGGAAGATTACTAAATTCATATCTCCAGCCATTATCCTTAGTTATAGTAACAGTATCACTATAAACAACATCACCAGAAACTTTACCAGTAATAGTAACTTCTATAAAGTTAGGTCTAAGTCCATCTTGATTATTATTATCATTCCATGTCTTATTAATAACTAAATTATTCTTTTCTATTTCATGAGTATTAGTAATAACAAACTTATTACCTTCACTATTTATAGAAGAATCATATCCCTTAACACTAACTTCTTTAACAGTATATTTAATAAGTACACCCTTATTCTTATACTTAGGTAAATTATTAAAAGTATATTTAAATCCATTATCAGCACTAAGTTCAACTTCTTTAACCTTTTCACCATCAGCATTTAAAATAACAGTAATCTTATCTGGTCTTATACCATCTCTATTATTATCATCATTCCATACTTTTTCTACTGTTTTAGAAACAACTTCTGGAACATGTTCATTAGTTATATTAAGGTTCTTAACACTAGAAGTATATCCATCAACATTATCTTCACTAACAGTATACTCAATTTCTTCACCATTTGCATACTTAACTAAATCAGTAAAAGTATAACTCCAATTATTATTCTTAGTAACTTCTAAAGACTTAACATACTTTCCATTAGCATAAAGATTAACTTTAATTTTATCTGGTCTTATACCATCTTGATCATTATTATCTTTCCATGTCTTATTACCACTTATACTAATAGTTTCAGGATTATATGTATTAATAACATTATATCCATCATAAGAAGTATCATAATCTAAAACCTTATCTTCTTTTATAGTATAATTAATCTTTTTACCATCTTTATACATAGGAAGATTATCAAAAATATAACTCCAGTTATCATCACTAGTTACTTTTACAGACTTAACAAATATTTTATCTGCATAAAGACTAATAGTAACACTACTAGGTCTACCATACTTGTTATCATCATCTTTCCAAGTCTTAGTACCCTTTACTGTAACATATTTAACTTCATGAGTATTAGTAATATTATAACCATCATAAGAAGCATCATAATTATTTACAGTATCTTCTTTAACAGTATATTTTATTTTCTTACCATCTTTATACTTATCTAAATTAGTAAAGTTATAACTCCAGTTACTATTACTAGTTACTTTCTTAGAATCAACCTTTACTCCATCAGCATAAAGATTAACAACTATTTCATTTGGTCTAAGCCCATCTTCATCATCATTATCAATCCAAGTCTTAGTACCATTAATATTTATCTTTTCTATTTCGTGAGTATTAGTAATATTATAACCATCATAAGAAGCATCATAATTATTTACAATATCTTCTTTAACAGTATATTTTATTTCCTTACCATCTTTATACTTATCTAAATTAGTAAAACTATAACTCCAGTTACTATTACTAGTTACTTTCTTAGAATCAACCTTTACTCCATCAGCATAAAGATTAACAACTATTTCATCTGGTCTAAATCCATCTTGATCATTATTATCTTTCCATGTCTTATTACCACTTACACTTGTAACAGCAGTCACATGTTTATTAGTAATATCATATCCATCATAAGAAGCATCATAACCATTAACAGATTCTTCTCTAACAGTATATTCTATTTCATATTTAGAGTCTTTATCATGACCTTTTTCATACTTATATAAACCACTAAAAGTATATTCCCAGTTATTATCACTAGTAACCTCTAAAGACTTAACAAGTTTACCATTAGCATAAAGATTAACTTTAATCTTATCTGGTCTTATACCATCTTGATTATTACTATCATTCCAAGTTTTAACACCACTTATATCTATTTTTTCTCTTTCTAGAATATTAAGTGTAACTTTAGATGTATTACTAATTACAAAACTAGTTTCATGATTTTGATTAACACTAGATTTTATAACATAATCAAATGAAATTTCACCAGAGATTCCTTCTTCAGAAACAAAACTAAATGTTCCATCTTCATTCATATCCAGAATTCCTTGAAGAACTCCATCTTTATAAATACTATATGTACCATCATTATTCTTCATAGTATTATCATCTGTTACTATAACTATTTCATCTTTAACTTCTGTGCTAGTATTACCAACATGAATATCTTCAAGAATATTTTTATCTAAATCATTCTTAAGAATAGTTGTACCATTTATAACACTTTCAGAATATCCAACATAAGAACTATTATGATTATAATGATCATCTTTTGTTATAGCAGGTATTTCTACAGCAGGTTTATCAAATTCTAAAGTAAGATTAGTCTTATCATAATACGGATTATTTTCACTAACTTTAGTATTTAATGTAGCACCTTCATTAGTATACATACTACCATGATAAGAATTTACAGCTTTAACTTCATAAGAAAGCTTGTAATCTATATCAGCATCAATATTACCAATAGTCCATTTAAGAGTAGTAGAACCATCAGAATTTTCAATTACTTCAACACCAGCATTTTCAAGCTTAGTCTTTGACGCAGAAGTAAGTTTAAATTCTTTAGGAATAGTATCAGTAACAACACTATCATTTCCTATTCTACCAACACTTTCTTCAATAATACTTTTAAACATTTCTTTTAATTGATCCCCAGATAAAGCATTATAATTCTTATATAAAGGCTTTTCTTGTTCCGGATTAATTTCTGCTAATGTATCTCTAGCATCCTTATCATCACCAAAAACTATAGTATAAACATCTGAAGTCTTATTATCACTTTTTAGTTTATCAAGTTCAGTTTTTGCAGCTTCCGAAGGCTTCATTTTTTTAGAACAACCAAAGAATCCTCCCTCGACACATACACTATCATTAGAACTTCCAGTTCCATATCTTGTACCATTATAATTAAAGAATGTCGGAACACCATCTGTAAGTATTATTACTATTTGTTGAGCATCATTCCTTTTTCCATCCTTTAAAATAGTATTAGCACTTTCAATAGCTTGTTGAATATTAGTACCCCCATCAGCACTCATACGATTAATAAAACGATTTACATCATTCTTATTTGTCGTTAACTTATGAGTACGTTTAACATTAGTACCAAATTCTACAACCCCAACTTGATTTGTTCCATCAGTCATTAAAGTATTAACTAGATCTCTAGCCGCAGCTTTTAAATCTGTAAGCTTGTTATCATCACCCATACTTCCAGAACTATCAAGTACCAAAACCACATCAAGCTTATCATATGTAGTAACATTATTGTTATATGGATGAGCCTTAACATTTAATTCAACCTTAGCATGACGTCCATATACCAAATTATCCTGATTGTTTTTAAAAATCTTAGTTGCAGTCTTTTGAATCTCAATTTTACCAGCATTATCTTGAGCAGTTATAGCAAAAATCGATCCAGCTACAGCCAAAACTATAAAAAACAATACAAATGAATACTTTTTTAAGTTTTTCTTCATACCTTTCCCTCCACATTTTAGGACAATTCCTAAAATTAACTCACTATTCTATAGAAAAATAAAAAAATGTCAAGCAAATTTTAAATTTTATAAACTTTTACGTTACAATTTTAAAATTTATACTCATTAATAGTATGTAAAAACCATAAAAAAACAAACATCATTTCATAAAACAAAAAACAACAAAAAAAGATAAAACCATAACACAAGTTTTATCTTTTCTTAGATAACCTAACCTTCTTCTTATAAGTAGGCATAAAAGATATAATCTTATCACTATTAAGAACAGTAAGAGCCACAACCTTCTTAACAGGCTTATCATCTTTATCATAAGCAGGGTTATCAAGATCAACTATATAAAAATCCTCCGCTGAGACAGAATTATGATAATTATCATTATTAATAGAACTCTTAACTTTAGAAAATACATCTTTTATATCAGTCCTATCACCAAAATAATTTTTAGAAACCTCAATAGCCCTATGCTCATCATAATCAAGTATTTGAGAAGCATAATGATTATCAGCAGATAAAAGTTCAGATTTTTTATGTTTAATATACATATTTATTCTTTTAAAGTTTCTAAGATCAACATCATTTTCAATTTCTTCATCTGAAATCATATCAACATAATCCTCAGCTTGTTCAATATCATTTTCTTTTAAACTAATATCCGTAAGTTCAACAAGAGCCTTACTATTAAGTTCAGTTCCTAAACACTTAAGTAAATACTTCTTTGCCTCAGGTAAACAACCAGATTTCTTAAGTAAAATGGCAACTCTATAATTTACAATAGCAATATCTTCATCTTTTAAAGCCTTAATATAAGAAGCATATGCCTTATCAAACTCCCCAAGTTCTTCATATATAATACCAAGTTCAAGAAGTCCAATAGGATTAGAATTAATACTAACAGCATTTTTAGCATGCCTTAAAGCACTATCAAACTCCCCAAGCTCTCTTTCACATGTACTAAGCTTAGTAAGAGTAATAAAGTCATTAGGTGCAATTTCATTAGCTCTAGAAAAACAACATTTAGCAAACTCAACATTACCACACTTTTCTTCAAGAAGTCCAAGTTTAAACAAAGTCCTAGCATCATTTTTCTTAATACTTAAAACTCTTTTATAATATCTACGTGCTTCATCAAATTCATTATTATCCTCAGCAATAACACCAAGTTCATAAAAAGCAGCCTTGTCAGCACGAGCAGTAAGCTCTAAAAAAGCCTTTTTAGCAGAAGTAATATCCCCAGTCTTCTTATAAGCCTTTCCAAGTTCAAGCTTAGCTCTAGCAGCACTAGGAGAATAAAACAAAGACTCTTTAAATCTATCAATAGCCTTATCATAATTCTTATCAAAAGATTCCATTTTACCAATTTCAAAACTAATACTAGAAGGATCCATAAAATCTCCCAAAAGTCCCATTAATTCCTTAGCACGTTCTCTATACATAGGATACGTACCAAGTAACTTAAGAATACTAAACATAACAGAATAATCATCTTTATTTCTATCAAAAAGTTCAGAAAGCATAACAAGTTTCTTATCCTTATTCTTTTCTCTTGAAATTTCATGAAATAATCTTCTATCAGCTTTTTCCATTAGAATACCCCCTTAAAAAGTATAGATAGTATATCATAAACAACAATCAAAGTAAACAAAAAAGATAAAAAATGTTACTACTCAAATATATAAGGATTATTACTAGTTCCATCACCATCAGCTACTTTAATATCAGCTTTCAAATATAAAACAGGTCTTACAGAACGTTTAACATTTACACAACTATTTGCTAAAACACCACCTTTACTATCTATTTGACAAACAGCGCCATCATTTAAATTAGGTGTCAAAACATTTTCATTACTTGCAGAAAATAACCAATTATTGTTTTTACAAATATCAGAATTATAGGAATCAAGATAAGATGTACACTCATTACTAGTGGCATAACCATAATCACTAACATACATTAAAGAAATTTTTCCAAGCGCATTTTTAGGATTACCAGAATAAAAATAACCACTTGAAGACTGTCTTTCAATATTATAAAAACTAGAACTTGTTTGTGTAACCACAACATTAAAGCCACCCAAATAGTACTTAACAGTATCTATTATACTATTTTCAGACAAACCATCATAATAATTAGAATTTAAATACTTGTTCAAAGAAGAATCAGCCCAATTATTAGAACCATTACTAGACCTACATTCATTACTTGGATCAACAACAGCTAAAGATACAAAATCATCATTACTTACACTATTATTATCAATCAAATCATCAATAATATAATCATTACTTTTACTACCAAGTCCAGTTGTACCATCACTATTATCCCAATATGCATTTCCTATAGATTCACTTCTAATAAGCTTGATCCTATCCTTTATTGTTCCATCTTCTCCTTCTGCAGGAAATACCCCTATTATTCTCCAAGATTCGTTATTAAAATTTACATAATTATTAGGATTAGACCCTCTGTACCTATACTCTGTTATAGCTTCATTTGCCCCTATTTGTAAATCACTATTTGCTTCATGAATTATTTTCTCAAGACCATCTGTTCCTACTTTACTAACTAAAAAATCCGTACCAGTTTGTAACAACGAAACCTCTTGCGAATTAACATCAAT
Source organism: uncultured Bacilli bacterium (assembly GCA_934101575.1). Lineage (GTDB taxonomy): Bacteria > Bacillota_I > Bacilli_A > RF39 > UBA660 > UMGS1449. Next base: position 205,474 of record CAKORJ010000001.1, on the reverse strand, counting down.
CTTAAATTTATACTCAAGTTTTGTATCTTGATCCCAACTACTTGCATCAACATTAGAATCCACCCATACTCTAAGTTTATATTTATCTGTAATTTTTGTATTAGCACTACTATGTTTATTTGTTTTACTATATATTTTATTATTATCTAAACCACTTATTAAAGTAGGTTCTAATAAAGAACTATCACTATAATCTGTTAAATATATCTTAACTTGATTATCACTTAAACTAGTATATCCACTATCTACACTAAGTTTCTTTAAATTAAGCGTATATTTTATACCAGTATCATAACTAGCTTCACTAGTAACAGCAAAATCAAAAGAATTACCTTTCTTTCCCTCACTATCATTAATAGGTAAAGCATTCTTTAAATCTATTACATTAGTATTACTTTCTAAAAACTTAATAGAAACAGAGCCGCTCTCTAATTTACTATCCTTTCCAGTAAAAGAATAATCATATGCCGCATAAGACACACCACCTATTAAAATAATTAGTACCGCTACTAAACTTATCATTAAAGCTTTATTATTCTTTAGCTTATCTTTTATCTTTTTAAACATGCCATCATCCTACTCTCATTCTATACTTTTTATTATAAAATGCCTCAACACCAAAATCAAGAAAAAATGATAATAAAAAAAGAGCCAAAGCTCTTAAATCCATACTGCAAAAAATATTCCAAGTACAGCACATATTATACCAGCAAGCCAAAAACCTTTAACAATGTCTGGTTCCTCATACCCTTTCCTTTCGAAGTGATGATGAATAGGAGTCATCAAAAATATTCTCTTTTTTGTCTTTTTATACCAAAATACTTGAATCATAACACTTAATGTTTCTAAAACAAATACAAGTCCTATAACAAATAAAGTAACTTCTCTTCTAGTAAGTATTGCAACAGTAGCAAGAACTGCTCCTAAAGCAAGAGAACCCGTATCACCCATAAATACTCTCGCCGGATAAGCATTAAACATCAAGAAACCAGCTAATGCTCCCGTAAGAACAAAACAGAAAAATCCAACATCTTCTTTTCCAATAAACAATGAAATAAGAGCAAAAGCAACAAATGCAATAGCACTAAGTCCTCCCGCTAATCCATCTAACCCATCAGTAAGATTAACAGCATTAGAAAATCCAACAAGCAAAAATAAAATAAGAAGTCCATAAAGCCATCCCAAATTAATATGTATTCCAAGTGTCGAAACTGTAAAATAAGTATTACCATTATATTTCATATATATAAAGAAAAATATAACCGCAACTATTATTTGAGCAATAAACTTTTGTGATACAGTAAGACCTTCATTCTTACCATGCTTTAAAGACAAATAATCATCCAAGAAGCCAATAAATGCATATAAAACAAATACTACCATAATAATAAGCAAATTATATGTCATCTCAAGTCTTCCATCAATAACTAAAAATAAAATTGCCAAAATTGTAGGAATTATAAAAATAATTCCACCCATAGTGGGAGTCCCCTCTTTTTTTCTATGAGACTCTCCAACATATTCACTAATTCTTTGGCCAAAGTTTATTCTTTTTAAAATTGGTATCAATATAAGTCCAATAACTACCGCAGCAATAAAACCAATCATTATAGACAAAATTGATTTTGTTAGTACTAACATAAAATACACCTCAATCCTCTAGACAATTATACTACATTTTCTTTAATAGCACTACATATTTTTTTGAAATTTACTACCATTTTACATTACTTATTTCCAAGAAGAAGTTTAACTTCACCAGTCTCATAATACCTAGAACCAGCTTCCGGAGATTGCTCAACAACAACATCCCCATCCGAAACAAATGTTACACTAAAATTACTTAAAGTCTTCTTCGCCTCACTCTTAGTCATTCCCACAACATTAGGAACTTTATAATATTTCTTATCCATCCATTCATAATCTTTTAAAGCTTGATTTGGTTGCTTCTTAATATTCATTATATTTATCATATCAAGAAGAATTTTTCTAACAAAAGGCGTAGTAGTATAACTACTAAGAAGAGCAGTCTTTTTAGGATTATCAATAGCAAGATATAAAACAACTTTAGGATCATTACTAGGAAGAACTGCCATAAAACTCATAATATAATTATTTTCAAGATACCTACCATCCTTAACTTTTTGAGCCGTACCAGTTTTTCCCCCAATTCGGTACCCATCAATATAAGTAACTTTCCCTCCTCCACGAGCAACAACACTCTCAAGAGCCATTCTCATAGTTTTAGTAGTACTCTCACTAATAGTTTTTCTAACAAGCTTCTTCTCATTTTCTAAATAAATATTATTAGTCTTGCCATCAAGAATACTCTTCATTATATAAGGTCTAAATAAATTACCACCATTAACAATAGAAGAAACAGCCGTTATTTGTTGTATAAGAGTCCAATAAATGAAACTTTTTACCTAAATGATCAGAGAATGCATTTATACTTTCTCCTGTCTTGATATAAATGTCTAATTTTATCTTTTTATCACTTTGTTTATGAACTATGATTCTATCAATTATTTCATTAAATATATCACTATAGCATTCATTATCTTCTAAACATTTTTCTAATGAACTTTTAATTTCATTAATTTTATTTTCTATGTAGTTTTTATTTTTCTTATTATTTTTTAATTCATCTATTTTTTCTTGATAGCTATTTAATTCTTCATTAAGAATATTTATTTGTCTTTTATAATCTTCTTTAGATAAGTATTCTTCCATAACAAGTTCTAATAATTTATCTTTTTTATTATTTAAAACTGATATTTTAGATTCAATATTTTTTATTTCAATATCATTATTATTAGTTTCTAAATAATTCTTACATTCATTTAATATCTCATCAAAGATATTATTTCTTCTTTTAAATATTTTATTAAACATATCTTTAAAAACTTCATCAAGTTCTAGTTCAAATACTCTAGGATTAGAACATCCTTTTAAACTTTCTTTCCTGTATACTTGACACTCCCATACGGGATTATTTTTTCTTTTTCCCGCACTTGATCTATGATAAGTTAAATTATGGCAGCCACAATATATTTTTCCTGAATATGTATATCTATTTTGAAATACTGCTTTATTAACTGCACGATTTGTAAAACTATCTTGTCGTTGCTTTAGTTTAATATTAGCTCGTTCCCATAGTTCTTCAGATACTATTGGTGGAACATTATTATAATCTTTATATATTATCCAATCAGATTCATTTAATCTTTTCTTTTGTTTTGTACGATAATCTAATACCTTTGATTTATGTCCACAATAATATCCTTTATATTTAGGATTTTCTATAATTCTTGTAAGGATTGTAGTATCTATTCGTTTACCAGTTTTGCTCTTATATCCTAAGCTATATAAATATCTTGATACTTTAGATAATCCATCAGTAGTATTAGCATATCTATCAAATATTATCTTAATCATTTCTGCTTGTTCTTCATCGATTACTAATTTTCCTTTATCTTTTACATAACCATAAATATTAGAACATCCTAACACTACACCATTATCAATACTTCTCTTCATCCCAAATGAAACTCTTTCAGAAAGTCTTCTTACTTCATCTTGAGCAATTGAAGACATCATTGTAAGTCTAAGCTCAGAATCAGGTAATATCGTATTAATATTATCATTTAGAAAATATACACCAACACCATTAGATAAAAGTTCTTGTGTATACATAATACTATCTAGTGTACTTCTTGAAAATCTTGATATTTCTTTAGTTAAGATTAAATCAAACTTATGCCTTTTAGCATCTTCTATCATTCTTAAAAATTCTTCACGTTTTTTAACTTGTGTACCTGATATTCCTTCATCAATATATGAACCTATAAATTCCCAGTTAGGAACTTTACTAATATAATCATTAAAGAAAGATATTTGACTTTGTAAAGAATGTAACTGTTCATCTTTATCAGTCGATACTCTTGCATAAAAACATACTCTTAAATTTAATTCTTGTAGTGGAACACCTTTCATAATATTATTCCTAACTGTATATAAGTCCATAATCACACCTCCTAAGTTAATAGTTTATAATTGTTTAAATCATTTATATATTTATCATCTTGTTTTTGCTTTTCAAATTCTATTTTATGTAACAATTTATTAATACAAAAATTATACATTCCATCATCAATAGTATTATTTCTTTTTAAATATTCAAGTAATTTAATACTTGTTTCTATTTCAATAATTTTTGATGGAACTTTATTTTTATTTTCCATATACTTTGTCCTTTCTTTTAATTTTATTTTTATAAAAACTTAAAAAGAACTTAAGGTATTAAGTTCTACAAAAAATTTGAAAACTTAAATACTACAAAGGACAAAATTAGACTAAATCATCATTTGAAATAAATTAAGTTTTCAAATAACAATTTAGTTTTTTATTATTAATATTTTATAATTTTTCTAGCTATTTCATAGCCATCAATACTATCAGGTAATAATTCATCATGTTCTAATATCAAGAATAATTCTGCAAGTACATCTTTATTTTTTTTAAATGATAATCTTTCAAATATTCGTATCATCTTTTTATATTCTTTTGGATAAAGACAATAAAGACTATATTTATAATCCCAATACTCTTTAATCTCAATTAATAAATAACGATAATCAATACTACTTGGATTAAATATTTCAATATCAATACTATCACCAAGTAAACTAGGATTAACCTCACTTAAACTATTAATTTGATCTATATCCCATAAGTTAAAAACATAGCTAATAAATTTTAGTTTATCATCTCTATCAAGTTCATTTATTTTTATAACTAATTCTTTTACTTCATTACTTGTATTTTTTAAATACATATCAAACACACTCTTTCATTTTCAATTTAAGTCATTTTAAGAGACTTTATTTTTTATACTAATAACTGATTAAGATTAATATTAAAGTCTCTTATTTCTTATATTAAACATCAATAAATTAAAATTTAGTTTTAATATTTATTACTTAAAAAAATAAATTTTGCAAGAGGTTTTTTATAAAAAAATTTAATTTTTGGGTTTATCTATTTTATCTTTGTTTTACTTTATTAATCTTTAAGTTATTAATACTATCTAATTATCCATATATGGTTGTTCAGTTTGTACTTTTCGGGTATATTGTTTTTCATAAACAATATAGTTATATAAAAACTTACCATCTTTAGAATGACCTTTTTCAATTTCAAGATAGTTATTTTCTTTCAATTCTTTTAAAGCATTAGTAACTGCTAACTTACTTTCTTTACATAAAAGTCTTAAACCATTAATATTAAAATTCCATGCATCAGGTAAAGATAACATTAAAGTTAATAATCCTTTAGCCTTTAAAGATATATTTTTATCTTCTAAATAAGTGTTATCAATCTTTGTATAATTAGTAAGTTTTTCTATTCTTATTACCATAATATTTTTCCTCCTTCCATTTTAAATTCATAATCTTTTTCATATCTATCTACATAAGATCTATATCCGAGTTCTAATAAATAGATAAACATTTTATTCATACTAAAATTATTTTTAATTGCTAAAAGTTGTATTCTAGTTTTTAAATTATCATCTATTCTTAGGGTTGTTCGTTCAATACACCTCATAAAAACTTTCCTCCATTCTTTAAAATTATGAGTAGCCACTTTTATTATTTTTAAGCCATTTTTCAGGTAAAAAATACTGCATATTTTTAATGGGCATAAGGAGAATGCCACCATAATCTTATATTTACCTTATAAAATAAAGTAAATATAATGATGTCACTACTATTTTTGCACTTACAAAAATGACTACTTTTTAAGTAGTAAGTGGCTACTCATATATAAATATTCTTTTAATACCAACAAAAAAAGTGGCTACTCTTTCTATTAAAAGTGACCACTCTAAACCATTTCATTAAAAATATGTGCTTCCTCTAGTTTTTAATTTTTATACCACCTCCTTTAAAATAAAAAGAGACGAACATATAGTTCCTCTCTACATAATTTTTTCATATTATACACTATTATAACTATTGAAAAACACAAGTCAAGCTCATTTCATGTCCAATTCATGTCATACTATGTACAATTTATGTCACAAAAAAATATGCAAGTTTTCTTCACAGTTCTTGCATATTTTACTATATTATACTACTTGACAAGATAGAGTCAAGTCATTTTTAGTCCGTTTTTGGTATGAATTTGGACTTTTTTGATACGTTTTGAAAATTAATCACTAACTCTGACATTAACGCCATCTATATTTTTATATACTCTTTTACCATTTTTATCTACTTTTTTCAGAATTTCAGTTTCTAAATCAAAACCAAGCATTTCAGATAACCCCATTAGGTATATTGCTATATCGGCAAGTTCTTCGTTTAAATCATCTTTCTTTTTTCTATATGCATCATATGCTTCAGCAACTTCCCCATATAATAAGCAAAATTCTTTATTAACATCTGTGATATTGAATCCTTTATTAAGTTTATTTTGCCATATTTCCTTTTGAATTTCTTTCATATTCATTATTTTTTTCCTCCTTGAATTCTTTATAATATTTTAATATTTCACTAACATTATACATTAAAAATTCAGACAGTTCAATTGATGATAACATTTTATTATTATTAATCGTATATACAGGATAATTTACTCCTGACAAATTTATAACACCTTTACTATCTCCAATATGCTCATATTGGAAAATATCATCCTTATAGACATTATCCATAGTATCTTCAGAAACGAAATGACCACCTTGTTCAAATCTAATTTTATTTCTTTTTTTTCGCATTTTTAAATCTGAAACCAAATTTATTATAATAGTACTTGTTTTATTATCTAGTTCTTGAAGAACAATTTCTAGACTTCTTTTATAAACGTCATTTCCATATTTTTTTTCATATTCTTCATCTCGTCCTCGAGAAAATTGAATTATGTTATTTTCATTTTTTAATACTCCTACTGATCTTTTTAAAATTATATCCCAAAGATCAGGATTTATAATATCATGTCCTTCCCCATTTTTTGCAATGACAGAATAGTGCTCTATATTAGAAAAATTATTTAGATAATGATTATAAATATCTTTCATGAATACTAACTTATTTTTAAGATTAATAAAATCATCAAGTTTTTTGCCATTAGAAACGTCATCTATCATAAACATTTCTAACAATGGAGCCAAATCATCAATATCTGTATATATATTATAAAATGATTTAAAAAAATCAATAAAAGTTGTTTTGCCTGCACACGAATTACCTACAACTATTATATTTTTAGGTAAAATACCATTTTTAAATATATCATTATTTCTATATGAAATATCAATAGGACCAAATTTAGTTACAGAATGACTTGCATTAGCAATAGCTGTGTTTATTGCACTATTAAGATTTTGATTTTTTGAATACTCTGCTAAGAAGCCTCCTATAAAGGAATCTCCTGCTCCTGTTGAAGATACTGTAGAAATATTTTGTGGAACATTAAAATATATATTTTCTTCCTTATTTACAGCTATAACTGGTTTCTCTTGATTTGTAATAATTGTAAGTGGCAAATTATTAAAATGTTTTTTTAACACTTGATACTCTTCATTATTACAAAAAATTATATCAATTTTATCAATATATTTTTCTATCATTTCCATAAAACTATCTATACTATGTATCATAACATCTATAGATAAATGATTATATCTTATTTTTGGATTGTTTAAAACATTATCTATATTTACACCTTTTCTAAATGAAACATGTAAATAATTCACTTCAATATCTTCATCAATTAAAATATCATTATTACTTTGTTTTATAAAATTACAAGTTTCTAAAGATTCATCTATCTCAAACGTATTTATCTCATCCACAACCTTACCAAATAAATATATCTGTTTTGAATCTAGTATTTTTTTTAAATTATTATCAACATTACTTATTATTCCTATACTTTTATCAGAAATACTTCGACATGATAGTGAACTATATATAGCACTCCCACCAAATGTTTTCTCATTCCCGTTTTCATTTTTAATTAAATCTATTGAACTATTTCCAACAAAACATAAATCTATCATTTAACAATCAACCTCTTAGTATTATTTTGAATTTCTTCTTTATTCATAGCAAAACTATCATATTGTAAAACATTTATGTAATTACAACTATAATCCATAATTTCATCATATCTAGCATTTAGAGTTTCATAATATTTATCGATCATTTCATAATCCTTTAAATCATTAGCTCTTCTTTCTAATAAAACTTCTTTTGGGGCTGTTAAATAAATTATTGTGGCTCCTTTTTCTCTATATAATTTTAATAATTCAGTATATTGTTCAATTGCTAATTTACAATTATTACGCAATACATGACCATATACCATTTCACTTATAAAAGATCTATCTAAAACTAAAATATCAGTTTTTTCATCTAATACTCGCATATATTTTGTAAACAAATTCATATTTTGAGCATCATAATCAAAATGATATTTTTTCATTCCCATATTCACAAAATAATCAACTAAAGTTGTTTTACCAACACCATCTAATCCCTCAATTATTATCATCTCAAATCCCCCTTAAATTTGTTATTTTTTACATTTAGAACTAACACATACTTTATTTGCTAATGGACATTCATCAGGTTTGTGTTTATTGCAATAATGTCTTTTAAAATAAATCAATACTAAATGAGCCCACCAAGTTGCATTATCATAATTTGGTATGTTTAATTTATCATATCCATATTTAACAATAATATCTTCCATGTTATTGTCTTTAACTAATTCTTGTAATTGTTTTCTAAGTATGTCATGCCCAATTGCATTTCCATATTTTTCAAAACCAATACATGGTAATTCAACATCCTTCATACCACTATCAACTGGCATAATTCCACAATAATATCCAAGCATATATAGTACACAACATTGAGCAACTTTGTACGAAGCACCACTAACGTTATTAGCAATTAACTCAATCAATTCATCATTATCTTTTTCTAATATTGTATCATTATATTTTTCAATAAAATCAATCATTGATGATAGATATGAATAACGAGTGTTAGAAAGTCCTAAACCTTTAATTATTTCAATAATTTCTTCTTTTGTCATACTTTTTATTTGTTCATAACTATATTCATTCAATTTATTTATAACTTTCCTATAACTATTAATCATATTATAAGAAATTCTTGTAGACAATCCTGCAATAAGTAATCTCTTTTTATAATCTTCAATTTCTAAAGGCCACCACATATTATTGTCATGATTTTTAAAAACATCTTCTTTTACATCTGGCATACTTGCACAAATATCGATTATATTCTTAAATTCTTCTTTTGTCATCATATCAACCTACCACTTCTTTTTTTATTTTATTAAATAAACATGAATTACTTGATATAACATTATTATTAAATAAAGATTCCAATTCATTAATTATTGATAGTGTTGGAAGATTAGTGCAAGAAATTATTATATTTTCATATTCTTCTTTATAATTATCAATAATAAATTGTTTAAGCTTATTAATACCAAAATCAAAATAATCTGCTGTATTTAATAAATTTAAATTAATGTTTTTACAAACGAAAACTCCATTTTTTTCTAATTCAACTTTAATATTTGTTCCAACAACATCATCATACGGAGTAATCAATAAACACTTTTTTATATTTTTATCTATGACCTCTTCTAGCAGTGCAGTTAAAGGATTATTATTAATAGTGATTTCAGAATTTAGTACAGATGATGATGTACAGAAAAAAGTAATGTAATCAACCCCAATATATTCTAAATCATTAATTTTCTTATTGCTATCATTTGCAAGATCATTTAAAAATTTTGCTTTATCTTCTTTATAGCTTGTTTTATAGTCTAATTTTGAAATATAAAACGCTATATCTTCGATATTAAAAAAGTGATTATTATATAAATATTGTATTTCATATTCAACAGTTAAATTTGTTTTTGGAACAAGTAATCCAACTTTTTTCATATAACTTCTCCTAAAAGAGTTCTATTTCCTACATATCCAATAATTTTAACAGTATAAAATTGATCTAGTTTTAATTCTTTGTTTTTTACAACAACTCTAACGGGGCAAGTTGCCATTTGCCTTAAAATAGAATCACCATCTTTATACATTTCCATTCTTAAATCTTTAATTATTAAACCAACTGGAAATACTTGCTTTAACATCGGAATAGTAAAATCATTTTCAATTGTAGAACTCCAATTTTTAAATTCATTAAGTTTATCTTTCGTATATATATCAAATTGCTCACCATAGGGAGATGTTAATTTTCTAACAAAAACTCTTCTAACCCAATTACCTGAATCTAATATTCTTTTAAAATTATTTAAATTATAATCTAAAGTTTTTTCAGATTGTCCATCTAAATCGTAAATAATATTTATACCCGGCAATAATTTGGGTAATCCATTATCACCACGTTCTTTACCAAATCTATTAATTATATTTATTGATTCGTGAATATCATTTAAACTACCATTAAGGTTACATAATTTTCTGATTCTCGGATCAAAAGACTCTATCCCAAATGGTGTAATATTTCCAGCAGTAGTATATTTTGCAACTATTTCAGTTATTTTTATTCCTTCAGGTGTATTAACATTGTGAGGACTAACATTATCAATATGAAGTGTCTTAATATTTGGACATTCTTCCCATATTCTTTTAAGTAACTTTTCAATTTCAGAAGGATTACAATCTTTATAAGCATAAAAGTTAGGTTGTCTTCCTAATCTAAAATATAAAGCACCATTATCATATAAGCTTTTAATTTCAGAAACAATATCTTCTAATTCTCTAAATTGTAATGGTAAACCTCTCATACCTTCAATACAAAATGTACAGCCTGGTTTTCTATTACAACCCGTTGCTGTTTCTATCTCTATTACTAAAGGTCTTTCTAATTGATTAAGTACTGTTGCAGAAGATATAGCAATATTTTTTAATCTATCATAATTAGGATTAAATTTATTACTTGTTTCACCAATAAAATAATTATATGTATTTCCAAATATTATTTCATCGAACAAACCTTGTGGAACAGTTTTTCTAACATTTTCTCTCGTCAATTCATTTCCACCTAAAGAATAAAATAATAATTTATTAGCACTATATTTTCTTAATAAATTTTCAACTTCTAAGAATGATGGAGGTTCTGCTGACACATATTCATATTTAACAAAACAGCCCATCACAACATAAATATTGCTAGCATTATTTAAAATATCAAAAACATTATCTTTATTTTTGGTTGTATTAATGATTCTCTTATTATATGAATCATTATTGTGTTTTTCTCCATTACTATATCTCAAGTCATCTATAGTTAAGTAATAATATTTTCTTTTTTGTTCTTCTAATGCACCCGCAATATATCTTGAATGGACACTTAAAAATGGAGGCACTCCCAACCCAGATGGTTCATCAGTATAACAATCTACTATAACATCATATTTCATAATTACCCCTCCTAATCAAATAATGTAATCACATGATACGGAATTACTTTATCAACTAATTCTTTTATTGCCAAAAATAATATATCATGTGTATCATCTATCATTATAACCTTATCATATTTATTTTCCATAATTTCTTTAATTTTATTAATTTTTAACATTTTTCTATCTTCAAATGTATTCGAAACTACAAACAATTGATGTTTCTTATCTATAAATGGCATATTTTTTTCAAGCCACTTACTTTTTTCAATAGCTTGTTCATCATGTCTACATGAACTCAAAATATACATATCAAAATCAAAAGCATTATTAACTTCTTTTAAAATATTAATTGCTGTTGAAATAGGTCTTTTATTCAAATATGTACCGGGAACATTATTTTCAATATTTTTTCCTTCACCAAATCTATAATCTGCTACTACTCCATCCATATCAATAAAAACAGCAATTTTTCCTGAATTATCGTTTCTAATCTTTTGCAACTCATTTATAAAAAACATTTTACCATCTCCTAACAAAAAAGAGGTGACTAAAAATAGCCTCCTCCACCATTGATTAATCAATTATTAAAACATATTATATAGATTTTTTTGCTAATGTCAACTTGCAAACTACATTTATTTACACTGATATAAGTATTCTGCTATGGCCATTATCATATCTGGTGCTATAACTTTATTTTTTTCATTTTTTGAAATGTTATTTTCAATAACACTTATTGATTCATTCAAAGGAATAGATTCAATTTTAAAATTACCTTGTTTTTCATGTTTGGTAAATTTTACCTTATTCATATCTGGATTTTTACTAGTTTCAATTAAATAATAATATATTTTGGATTTTCTATTTTTACCAATTGCTGGCCAATCTTTATTTAAATAAGTGACTTTCATAAAAGGTCTTTTTATTTCATCGTCATCAATCTCTATACCAGTTTCTTCTAAGACTTCACGCTTTAAGCATTCTTCAAAAGTTTCATTTTCCTCTAAATGACCTACTGGAAATTGATATATATATATATTATAACATTAAAAATGTGTATTTTACATCTGTTTATATTATTTTTCTATAAACTGATATAACATATAAATCCATACAATCAGAATTTTTATCATATATATTATTATCAATAATTGAAATCATATGATAAAATTCTTTTTTGTCATAACAAAACACAATATATGAACCATTATCTATTTTTAAATCTTTAACTTTAATATCTTCATCACGATTAATTTTAATAATATTATTATCTTCCATATATTTTTCAAATACTTCAATATCATTAAATGAAGAACGTTTTAATTCTTTTGAAACTTCGCATAATCCATTATAAACATCTTCATATTCTTTATTTAAAATTTTACATAAACTTCTTATTACACAATTGCTTTTTCCGTTTTTATCAGATATATAAAAGTCTTTAAATATCATATTAATCTCCAATCTTCTTTATATTTGTATACATTCTGGGATGATATCCACTTTTATCATAAAACTTAATAGCATTATCATTATAAGCAAATACATCAACTAAAATATATTCACAACCCAATGATTTAAAATATTTTTCCATTTTATTCATAAGCATATTGCCTATACCTTTATTTCTTACATTTTTAGAAATGATTAATTCAGTTATTTCCCCTTCTTTAGGGCATTTATAGTCTAGGTAATCATATTCATCAAATTTAATTATAGTTCCCATAATTAAACCTACTGCTTTATCATTTTCAACTGCTATATAGCATTTACCATTATTATTTTTAACTTCTTCTAAGTCTAAAATTGCCATTTTTTCTCTATATTCTGGATGAACTTGATCTAAATTATCTTTATCGATTGACACAATATACTCTTCAAGTTCAACTAACAAGTCTTTAACATCTTCCAAATATTTATTCTCGTATTCAATTATTTGCATCTCTCTACCACCTCAAATATTTCAAATATAATTTTTGTATCATCATTAAAATTAGAATCTATTTTGTTAAAGTAATCTTTATAAACTTTTCTCCAACCTTCTAATGAATTATTCTCTCCTTCTAATTTTGCTAAATCCCAAGTAATATTCGTAAATTCAGTTATAATAACCTTTTTTGTTTTTAAAATACATATATCATTATCATTTGAATCAATTAATATTGATAATTCACCTACTGTAGGTAAACTATCAAATTCATACAAAGATGTTGTTGCTGTCTTTTTACCATCTAACACAAGTTTCACTAATTTATCTGCATCTATTTCAAATGTCCATCTATTAATTGAATTTAAATTATTATTTTTTAGTACATCTAAATTATTAATATAACTATTAAACTTTTTAAATGAAATATTGGATTCAATTTTATAAAACTCTGTTATAGGTCTTGATATTCCTCCTGACAACTTAATATAATAATCATTAATTGTTTTTAATGCTTCTTGTTCATCTTCATATTCATATATACCAATTCTATACCAATTTGGATGTTCTATATGATACACTTTATTATCAATATAACATAATATGAAACAATGCATATGTTCTTCTTCATCTAGCTTATTAAAATTATTAGGCTCATATATTCTAGTTGCAAACATTTTATTTTTAACACTTATTTTATTTAATAAGTAATTCATTAATTTAACTTGATCAATACATGTGCCAATACCATATTTTAATATTTCATCTATAGATAAGGTTCTATAAAGTTTCCTAAAGTTTTTCATATTCCCAATATGGATTTTATTATTAAGATCTAACCATCCGTATCTTATATTATTTTTCATAAATTCTAAAACATCATCTATAGTTTTTAAATTAGAAGTATCAGGTATTATTTTATCTGTCTTAATTCTAACAATTACGCCATCTACTATATTATCAAATTTTTTCCAAGTAGTTTCTTTATATACTTCAAATCCAATATCAAGGAAAGTTTTTAAAGTATTTTCTCTATCTTTTTCAAAAGTATCATAAAGATAATCTACTCCGTTTTTATTTGCTTCTTTTACTAAAAGTCTTAGTGCATCTTTTGAATAACCTTTACCACGATATTTGCTTTCAATTAAAACACCACATTCATAAATATCATCATTTTTATTATATTGATAATTAACATATCCAACATATTTATTAATAGTACAATCTTTTATATAAGCAAAATACTTGTTTTCATTTATTCTCTTATTATATGTATCTCTCCATTTTTCTTTTGGAAAATCTATACAACCTGTATTATAATGATACCCAAAGTATGATACATCATATCCTGCATTATAACTCATTGTTTTAGAGTCACTTTCAAGTTTTTGTTCATAAGAATATTGATTTAATTTAGGAATAACTAATTCTATATTTTTCATTAAACTCTGCCTTTTCCCCACCAATCAGGAATTAATTCTTCTAATTTCACTATTTCTTTAGTATCAATATTTTTTAATATCTCAATATCCTTACTATTTTTAGAAAGTTGCATCATATATTCTCTACAAGCACCACAAGGTGAACCAACATTACCTTTAGAATCAACACATACTAACTTTATAATTTCATTTTCTCCATTTGTAATCATATTAGCAATAGCATTTCGCTCTCCACACATACCTAGTGTTGATGCTGTATCAATACATACTCCAGTATAAATACTATGATTTTTTGTAAGTATTGCTGCGCCAACTTGTCCTGCACTAATCATACCTGATACATCTCTAGGATTTCTTACATTCATAGCCTTTTCATATAATTCTTTCCAAACAATATTTTCACTATATAAATATTCTATATGAATAGCGTATACACCATTTTTCTTAATAGCATCTTCATATCCATCAAGTTTACTTACATTTCTAATCGCTTCTTCTTTATCATTAGTAGATGAAGTTGTATATCTTGTACCTTCTAAAGTAAAAAGTTCTTCTAATGAATTATAATGATTTACCTCTTTAACTTTAACATAAAATACACCTAGATTATTACTAGCAAATTCTATAATATCGTTTTGTCTTAACTTGCCATAATCATGCTCACTATTTTCTTTATTTGCTCTAATCTCTACTCTCTTAGTATTATTTTTGATAGCTAGTGCTGCTCTATCATTAATATTTAATTTCATTATCATTTTAATATCCTCCTAACAAAAAAATTCTGCATAATGCAGAATTAATTTTATAATCTAAAAGAATATTCCTAAAAGTTTAATAAATTAGGAGTAGTGATTAATTCTGCATTATTTATAACTTGTAAATTTTTCATCTTAATCACACTCCTTTCTTTGAATAATTTACACCTATAATATATCACACTTTAATCACTTTGTAAATTACATATACATTTTTCTATAACGATTAAAACAAATCATTTTTATTTTTTAGGAAAAACTAATTAAAATTCCTAAAAAAATAAAATTTATTATATTTATGTTACTTTTCTAATTATTATTTTAGTATTTTAATTTTAAAAGTAACATTTTATATAAACAAAAAAGCCAACTTGTCTTGTCAGCTTTTCTGTCAAACATGCACCTATTTATAAATGATGCATCATTTATAAATAAATGTTTACACCTTTGTAAGCGTTGACATGCTTACACTCACCACTTACTGCTTGAATAATATTTAGTGGCAAAATGAGCTTAATACTCAACAATATCCCATTCCCCATAATTCTATCTTAAGTTTTGTAACAACAATCGTTACATAGCGCTAAAATTACATTTAATGGTTGTTAACTAATCATTTAATACTAAGGGTGTACCACCAAAGGTAAAATCGCTTTTAACACGACATCACCTCCTAATTTTCGTCATTTTCAAGATAAAACATATACATGTATACACTTTATCCATCTAACAACAACTAAATTATAGCATAATTTCCAGTTTTTACCAAGTAATTACAATAAATAAGTTAAAATTTTAGGTATAAATTATAATTAAACCTAACATCATACTTTTTAGTATATTTACTAATCATTCCCCTAGTTATACTAAAGGTATCATTTATTAGACAGTAAGGTGAATAGGAGTAACACTAACACCTTGACCAAAAGCAGTAGTAGCAAGCTCCAAATCATTGACATCAGAAACATCAAAAATAATTCCTTTTCCTTCACCATTTAAATCAATACCAGTTTTATTACCAAATCCAAATAATTTCAAATAATTAAATAACTTATCCTTACCCAAAGAAAAACCCATTTTCACAAACCCCGGATTACAAGAGTTTTCAAAAACCTGCAACATTGTTTGATGTCCATGTCCCCCAGCTTTCCAACACCTAAGCTTAGAACCACTTACAGTAACAGAACCACTATCATAAAACTCATCATGAAGTAAATCAACAACCCCCTCCTCCACTGAAGCCGCAGTAGTAATAATTTTAAAAGTAGAACCAGGTTCATAAGTCATCCAAATAGGCAAATTTCTACTTAAAACCTCACTACTATAGTTTTTATAATTATTAGGATCAAAAGAAGGCCTAGAACTCATTCCCAAAATTTCTCCTGTATTAGGATCCATAGCAACAGCAAGAGCATGATCCGGAGAAAACATACCATTAATATTATCAAGTTCCCTCTCTATAGAAGTCTGAATATCATAATCAACAGTAAGCATAACATCAAGACCAGCTTCACTCTTATTATAAACCTCAGGCATATCAAGTTTATTACCCTTAGCATCACTATAATACTTAATAGCCCCATCTTCCCCTGTTAAATACTTATCATACAAAAGCTCAATACCAGAAAGTCCCTGATTATCAATACCTGTATAACCTAAAACATGAGAAAGCATATCTCCATTAGGATAATATCTTTTAGATTCTTTTACCAAATAAACACCAGGAAAACTATAACTATTAATCTTATCAGCAATAGAAGAAGACAAATTTCTCCCCTCCGGATGAACCCTTTCTATAGAAACTTTCTTAGTAACATGTTTATACATACTAGAATAACTAACATTTAAAATAGAACTAAGAACCTTAGACACCTTATCAGCATCCTCTATCTGATTAGGAATAATAACCAAACTAGTAACAGTACTATTATCCGCAAGAACAACACCATTTCTATCCAAAATTCTCCCCCTAGAAGCACTAATAGGAAGTTCCCTACTCCATAAATCATCAGACAAAGTACTAAGTTTCTCATAAGAAAAAACTTGAACATAAACAATCTTAAAAAATATAATAAAGAAAATTAAAATAAAACAAAGAAATATATATTTAATTCTCTGATCATTAAAACTAGTAAACATATAATCACCTAAGAAATTATATGAAAAAGAAATAAATATATAAAAACAATATTATTACAAAAAAACCACATTTGTTATATAATAATCCTGGTGATTTATATGAATTATTTTAAAAACTGTAACCTATGTCCAAGAAACTGTAACATAAATAGAGAAAAAGAACATGGATATTGTCATGCAAATAACAAATTAAAAATAGCCAGAGCAGCACTTCATTATTATGAAGAACCATGTATATCAGGAACAAATGGAAGTGGTGCAATATTCTTTACATACTGCAACCTAAAATGTATATTTTGTCAAAACTATGAAATAAGTACCAAAAACATAGGAAAAGAAATATCAATAGAAAAACTAAGTGATATATGCCTAAACCTCCAAAATCAAGGAGCAAACAACATAAACCTAGTAACACCAACTCACTATATTCCCTTAATAAAAGAAGCCCTAATAAAAGCTAAAAACAAAGGACTAACAATTCCAATAATTTATAATACAAGTGGTTACGAAAAAGTATCATCTCTAAAACTATTAGAAGGATTAATAGATATTTATATACCAGATTTAAAATATAAAAGTGAAATACTAGGAAAAAAATATTCAAATGCTCCAGATTATTTCAATATAACAACCAAAGCAATAAAAGAAATGTATAGACAAGTAGGAAAACCAAAATTCTCAAAAGAAGGAATAATGCAAAAAGGACTAATCGTAAGACATCTAGCCATACCAGAAAATGAAAAAGATTCAAAAGAAATCTTATCATATCTATATAATACATACAAAAATAACATATATATAAGCCTAATGAACCAATACACTCCAATTAGAAAAACAAAATATAACGAACTAAACAGAAAGCTATCAAAAAAAGAATATTATAATCTAATAGACTATGCAATAAGTCTAGGAATAGAAAATTGTTTTGTCCAAGAAGAAGGAACTCAAAAAAAGAGCTTTATACCTGACTTTAAAAATCAAGTATTTTAGCTCTTTTCTTATATAACTAACCATATTTTCTAACAATATATCTAACAGTCGAAGGATAAGTTTTAAAATATCTAGCCGTAGGTTTAATTCCCCTTTCTTTAGCCATCGCAATTATAAGTGGTCTAAGCTTCTCTTTTTCTTCTTTAGTCTTATTAACATAAAGCTCACTTTCATCTTCATAATAAATCCTATATTCAGTAGGCATCCCAATCACCTCACACAAATTAATGTATAAACAAAAGTTTACCTGCATACTCTAAGTATGTAATATAAAATAATTATACATTGATACTGTATCCTTGTCAACAGAGGTGATATTATGAAACTAATCGCTAACAACTACAGCGAAAAAGACGTATTTAAATTCTTAAGAGAATGGTCTGGTCTAAACCAAAAACAATTCGCAGAACAATTAGGAGTAAGTAGAATGACAATTCAAAGTTATGAAAGGGGCGTAAGAAGATATACATTCGAAACTCTAATGAAAGTCGCAGACATATATGGATATAATATAATCATTCAAAAAAACAAAAATAATGCGTTACACTTGCGCATTATTTTATTATTAAAACAAAATCACTTAAGCCTATTAATACCATTAATCAAAGCCGGAACAATTTGTTTCTTTCTAGAAACTTGCCCATCAATATACATACCTTGTTTAATATTTTGTATAGCATATCCAGCTTCTATAATATCCTTACCACTAGAAGTAAATATAAAGTAAGAACCATTCTTAAGAATATCAGTAATAGCTACAACAATAAACTTATAATTACCATTCTTCTTCATAGTCTCAATAAGTTCAACATAACTATCCAAATCCTTATTAATAGAATCAATATCTAAAGTAAATATTTGACTAACAGCATATCTAGTCTCATCATCATAATTAAATGATTTTATATCAGTATTAATAATCTCTTCCTTAGTCTTACCCTTTAAAGAAGTGCCAGCTTTAAACATATCAATACCATATTTTTCATAATCAATACCTGCAATAGATGAAAGTTCTTTAACAGCTTCCTCATCATAAGAAGTAGTAGTAGGACTCTTCAAAATAAGCGTATCTGAAAGAATACCAGAAACCATAAGACCAGCTATATCACGAGGTATATCAAGATTCCTTTCTTTAAATAATTGATAAATAATAGTATTAGTACTACCAACAGCCATATTTCTAAAATTAATAGGATTATTAGTAGTAAGATCCCCTATCTTATGATGATCAACAATCTCAACAATCTCAGATTGTCCAAGTCCCATAACACTTTGACCACTCTCATTATGATCAACCAAAATAACTTTCTTTCTATTAACATTATCAAGATCAGTAAGACGAAGAAGTCCTAAACATTTATTATCCTCATCGATAACAGGATAATTATTATATTTTAACTTCTTAGAAATATCAACAAAATCATTATAGTAATCATCTTCTTTAAAACAAGTAACCCTTTTAGTATCACAAAAACACTTAGCATAATTAGCAAGAGAAATAAGTTTAACAGTATAAAAAGTATCATAATCTGTTCTAAAAATATTAACCTTATTTTTCCTAGCATTAACAAGACACTCATCATCAAGTTCTTGAGGTCCCACAACAACAATATTTTTTATACCCTCACTTATAGCATAATTAATAATCATAGGTCTATTAGAAGTAACTAGAACATCATTTTCATTTATTTTAACCTCATTAACAAATATCATAGAACGATATCCCCCAACAAGAACTTCTCCCTTAACCTCATCATTAAATCTTAAAACTTCTCTAGCATTTAAAACCTCAAGTATATTGTCATACGAAGTATTAATCTTACGAAGATTACCACCAAATAATCTATTAAGAATCATTTTAAGAGTAATAAGCCCTACAAAATTATGATCATCATCAACAATAGGAAGCCCAGTAATAGATTTCTTAAGTAAAAAATCATATACTTTCTTAATAGAATCAGTATCCTTCATAAAATAATTTTTATGGTAATCAATATCTCTAATTTGAAGTTTAACATTATCTAAATAACTAGGTTCAGCAACACCAAAATAATTAAGCACATATTCAGTCTCTTTATTAATCTCATCAAGTATCCTAGGTTCAGTATTAAAACCTAATTTGTTTTTATAATAAGACAACGCAATCGCAGAACAAACAGAATCAGTATCCGGATTATGATGTCCAAAAATATAAGTTTTTTCCATTATTTCACTCCTTTTAACACCAATATAATTTTATCACAAACTATATATATTTCAAGAAAAAAGCTATATTTATCAAATATTTTACATAATTTAGTATACTTTTTTTAACAATATATATAATTAAATAGATTGACATATCAAAAAAACTACTGTAGAATTAAACATGTGATGGGTCTGTAGCCAAGTGGTAAGGCATGGGTCTGCAAAACCTTGATTCGCCGGTTCAAATCCGGCCAGGCCCTCCAAATATGTACGTAAAAAGTCTGAACATAGGCTTTTTTTTATAAAATCTAAGTTAAATATATATGTACAATAATTAAAAAATACATGAACATAACAAAACTCATGTATTTTTATTTTCTAAAAACAACTAAATATCAATATTTTCATAAGGAACCATATGACTAAACATACCACGTACTCTTCTCTGAGATTTATACCTATCCAAAACCTTATTTTTATACTTTAAAGTCTTATCATCAAGTCTATATTTGTCTAGAATTTGTTTATCTAAAAGCCTAATTTTACTCTTAGTATAATATTTCCCAAAATAACTCAAATTTTGAGGGTGAATATTACTAACCATATCATGAACCATTTTATGATGCATATGCCCATATTCCCCATCTTTATTATGAGTCACAATCGTATTCCATTTCTTCATTTTTATTATTGTATTAAGATCATACTCTATATTATTATAACTAAACTTCCAGTGACTTCTTCTCTTTAAAAACTTATCAGTATAACCCAAAGAAATTAATTTATCATCAGTCATCTTCATAGCAGTCTCTATTTCTCTTTCCCTAACTCTATTTCTTCCACAAGTAACACATACCACTAAAAACTTTTTTTTATCCAGATCACCAAAACCCCATAATGTCTCATCATCTGGATGAGCCACTATCATTAAATTATCATAGTCCTTATAATCATTAGGATTAATCATACTAAGCATCTTTTTATTATTATGTAAATTTCCACCTAATAGAAAAATAACAAAAATTACAATTACTATCACCGAAAAAACTATCAATATTATCTTTGCTTTGTCCATTATGCCTACTCCTCTACTACATTATTACTTAAATAGTTTGAATAATTATCCTTTAATATATCATAATTCTTCTTTGAAACAGTTACATTTATTTTAGATTCAAAAAGCTTATTATAATCTCTCTTATTTTTATTTTTAACATCATAAGCCAAAAGCTTTAACAATCTATCAGTATCTTGATAACTATGTATATACCATACTTGTCCCTCAGGATTAGATGTACTATATTTAATGTATTTACTTTCTAAACGTATATCCTTCACTGAATCATCTATATTATAAACTATATTATTAGAATTTAAAACTGTATCTTTAGTCATTTCAATATGCACAATCTGATTCCTTTGAAATTCTTTAGTTAAATTATTAACCTCATCAAAAGTCATATATATTCCAAGAGTCAAACCAATACCAGCTCCTAATAAAATAAGTGATGATATAAATAGAATAAATATCCTTTTAAAGTTTTGTTTTCTAGAAAATATAAAATTATAAAGTAATTTAATAAAGATATACGCTATTCCAAGTAAACCTAATACACCTATTATAGCAGTCAAAAATATAACACCATATTTCAAATAACAAAATAAAAGAAAAATTACTACAGTAAATAATATAAACAAAAAACCAAAAGGAATAATAAGAAAAAATGCCATAAATTTGATTATTGCTATCACTATAGTAGCTAAAACATTTAAAAAAGTAGAACTTGAATGTTTTGGATCTCTTATTATTACACGTTCTTTAGAAGATTTAACCTCATTAATAGGGTCCTCTAAAGTTTTAGTTACAACACTTTGATCTTCCACAGTCACATAATATTCCAAATATCTTATCTTAAATAAATGAATAAATACAATCACATCAATTATTACTAAAACTATAACAAGCACATTTTCAAAAAATACATCAATAAATGAACCAATCTTAGGAATATTAAGAAAAAGATTAAATATAAAAATATTAAATATAGCAAAAACCACCTCAGACATAATCCAAAGTATAAAAGCTATAAGCAACATTTCAAGTATACACTTTATCTTTTCTTTAAACCTCATAGCACAAAACATATTATAAGTATTAGTAACTATCTTTAAAAAATCATTAAAAGAATTAACTAAATTAATTTTATTATTCTCACTCTTACCAATACACCCATCATCCAGCAAATCTTCTAAAGTACAATTTAAAACCTTACACATCTTCTTCATTTTTTCCATATCAGGATACGATGACCCTGACTCCCATTTTGACACAGCTTGTCTTGATACTTCAAGTAAATCTGCTAATCTTTCTTGAGATAAATTATTATCTTTTCTAAGTTTTTTAAGCTTATCACTAAATTTCATTTTTTCAACCTCCACCAATATTCTAGTACAAATAAAGTTAGTAGCACTACCAATTTTTGGTTTCTTTTTGTATAAATTCAGTTGCAATTATGATTTTTTCCACTTATCATACTCTCTTATAATTATATCCGCAATTTCTTTCGGAGTTAAATTAGTAGTATCAACAATTAAATCATAATTACTATAATCATCCTTCTTAACACCATAAAGTTTAAAATATCTTTCATTCTCACACTTAAATCTTTCAATTAATGCCTTCTTATGAGTTTCAATATCAGTGTACTCCTCTAAATCTTTTCTCTTATCATCTTTAAATGCTCTTCTTGCAGCCTCATCTATATCAACTCTTAAATATACCTTAAACGACTCTGGAACAGCATACCATCCAAGTCTAGCATCAATTATAAATTTATCATTATGTTTAGCATATTCCTTAGCACTATTTTCAATCTCTATGTCTATCTCTGGATGTTCCTCAACATACTTGCCAAACTCAGCAAGTGACATATTAGCTTCTTTAGCAAGTTTTCTAAAATACTCTCCATTCCTATAAATACCATAAGACAATTTATCCATAAGAACCTCAGAAACAGAACCCTTTCCGGAAGCAAGATCGCCACTAAGTGATATAATATTTCTTTTTTTCATAAACATTCCTCATTTCCTAACGTTTACAAAATAATATCATAAAATAAATATTTTATCAAATAAAAAAGAGCCTATGCCCTTTTAAATTTTTTATTATTATTCTTTTTATTACTCTTATTTTCTTTTACAGTAGTTTTATTTTCAATATAATTAATCTTATCCGGTCTTCTAGCAATACTTTTTCTCTTAACATCTTCAAACTTAACCTTCTCAATTTCAGGAATAAGTTCAATACTAACACTATCAAATTCCTTATCAAGCTCTTTACTTATCAAAGAATTTATTTTTCTAAGCTTATCAATACTAATTAAATCTTTATCTACAACAAAATATACAACTATCCAATACTTCCTACCTGTTTTTACAATATCTAAAAAGTTAATATAACAATCATATTTTTCTAAAACTTTAGAACAAATCGCACGTATGTTACTAGTAGTTTCTTCATTTGGTGCAAATAGAACTAAATTCTTAATTGATTGCCAAAATAAAGAAACAGGTTCCTTAAGTAAAAATATAGCAAGTACTAAAGCAATAACTGGATCTATATAATTACCTATACTAGAAAGTCCAATATTATCAAGAACACACTTAAGTATAAAAGCAAGACCTACTCCTAAAGTACTAAGAGAGTCAAGTTTCCATATATAAACCTCAGTTTGAACAGACGGAGAAGTATATTTCTTATTAAGTCTATTAAGACATAAATACATAATAACACATACTAAAGAAACCAAAAGTTCAAATACTGCAACTATACCAGCATCAACTTCATTTCCGCCAGAAACAATAAGTTTAATACTATCAACACCTAAAAAAACAGTCGCTGCAATAAGTACACTAGCCTTTATAAGAACAAACAAAGACTCAACTTGTGAAAAACCATATGGTCTCTTTTCAGTTTCATTCTTATATAAAAGTGGTATAAGAAGCATAAAAGGCCCAATCATGATAAGATCCGCAATATCAAACACACAGTCCATAAATACTGCATTAGAACCAGTAACTAAGGCCATAACAACCTCAGCAATTAAAAAAATTACACTACCGACAAAAGAAATATTAAGAATCCTCTTTTCAATTTTTAAATTAGGATTCAAAATTTCACTCCTCTCATTTTAATATACATAAATAATTCTTTATAAACTTCTTGTATTAATACAAATACATAGA
The DNA here is from genome assembly GCA_934101575.1 of uncultured Bacilli bacterium. Classification (GTDB taxonomy): domain Bacteria; phylum Bacillota_I; class Bacilli_A; order RF39; family UBA660; genus UMGS1449. The sequence continues at coordinate 180,314 of CAKORJ010000001.1, read as the reverse complement.
AATAGTTACATGTTAACAACTCCCAACGGAGCTAATTATACTACAAAATTACAAAAAAAGCAAATTAAAGAACATAAAAGATTAAATATATGTGTAAAGAAAGTGAAATTTTTCCATATACATTAGGTTAAATTAAATATAACTGATATAATATATATAGAAGGATAAATGAAAGGTAGTGAAAAAAAATGAAAAAACAACTTATTTTTATAGGAATACTTCTAATATGCTCATTTATATACATAGGAAATGTAAATGCCCTATACATTGGAAGGAATACTTATGATCAAAAAATAACATTAAAAACAGGACCAGGAAATAATTATTCAAATAGTGGTTCATTATCATACAATGACACATTTATAATGAATAATACAAACAAAATAAAAAGCACTTCTGGTTGTAGTAGCGGCTGGTACAGAATAAATTATTGGGGCTATTCAAGATATGTTTGTAGTTCATATGTCACAACAAGCACAATAACAGCCCAGACAAATGCTAAAAGCTTAGCAATAAAAAATGGTGCTAGTTCAGGATATGCAACATATAAAACCGTAGGAAACAACAAACAACTAACGTTAGTATCATCAACTAAATACAAAGGAAACGGTTGTTCCAAAGGATGGTATAAAGTAAATTACAACTCATCTCAAAAGTATGTATGTAGCAATTATATGGATACATATAATTCAAGTAGCGATGCAATAGTAACAAATGTAAACGGTGCCAAAATATATAAATCAGCATCAAGCAAAAGTAAAAAGATAACAAAATTAAATTATGGATATGGTTTAACACTAAATAGCACAACAAAATATAAAGGATCAGGATGTAGTTCTGGTTGGTACAAAATTTCATATAGAAATTCATCAGCATATATCTGTAGTATTTCAGTACAACAATCAACAAACAAAAATGTATATCTTGTAAACCACACATCAGGAGTCGGAGTTAGAAAAAGTGCAAAATCTAGTGCGAAAATAGTGGCAAAACTAAAATATAACACACCAGTAATGTTACAAACAACTACCAAATATAAAGGTGCAGGATGTGGTTCTGGTTGGTATAAAATCAAAATAAGTGGAACTAGTGGATATGTATGTAGCACAATGCTAACAAACACATCAAACACAACAGTAATGACAGTAACGGCCGGAGCAAGAAAAAGTGCAGATGCCAATTCTACAACAGTAAAAACAATAAACAAAGGACAAGTAGCAATACTTCAATCAACTACCAAATATAAAGGTGCAGGATGTGGTTCTGGTTGGTACAAAATAAGCATAAATAAACAAACAGCCTATATTTGTAGTAAAAATACAGAAATTGGAATAGGAACACCAGCTCCTACAAACACAACAACAAGTACCACAACAGGAAATATAACAAAAATAAAAACATCATCTGGTTATTATTACACAACAAATAAATGGGAATACAGATTAAAAGAAAATTACGGAAATGTAAGATCATCTGCAAGCACTAGCAGCGCTCTTAAAAACACAGTATATCTAGGAACAGAATTCAAAGTATTAGGAACAGCCAAAGCATCATCTGGTTGTAACAGTGGTTGGTATAAAGTTTCATATTATAACAACAGAACAGGATATATATGTAAAAGTTTAGTAGATAAATATAGCGATATAACAAATTCAAACAGTGCTTATTGTAATACACTAATAAAACAAGGATTCCCACAAAGTTACTGCCCTTACCTAACATACTTACACAACAAATATCCAAACTGGGTATTCAAACCAGAAAAAACAGGAATAGCCTTCCTAACAGCAATAAATGGCGAATCAGAAAAAAATTATACTCAGCTATCAGAAAGTCCATATCTAGCATCAACAACTATAAGAGAAAAACCAAACTGGAGAACAGCTTCGGATGGATACGTTGCATACATGCTAGATCCTAGAAACTATCTAAACGAACAAAACATTTTCGCATTTGAAACACTAAGTTACGATAGTAACTATCACACAAAATCTGCAGTCCGTAGCATAGTTTCAGGAACATATCTAGATACAGACACATATGCAAACTACTTCATAAATGCTGCCAAAAAATATAAAGTCAGCCCAGTACACTTAGCAAGTAGAGTTAAACAAGAAGGAGGAACAAATCCATCTTATGATTCAGTCTCAGGAAAATCAACAAGTACATGTACAGTTACAAGCTATGTTTGTAGCACTTACACAAAATTGTCATCAAAAACTGCAGGAAAATTAACAGACTCAGTAAATCTAAGAACAGGTGCTGGAACAAATTATTCAGTACAAACACTAGGAAGAAGCGGCGAAACATTTACCCTATCATCTACATCAAAATATAAAGGAACAGGATGTAACGATGGCTGGTATAAAATAAAACTAACAAGATCACTAAAAAATATATATAACTATTACAACATTGGAGCATACGGAAGTAACCCTGTACTAAGAGGATTACAAGCTGCAGCCGGATGCGTTGATACAAATGAAGGAACACCATGGGACACAAGAGAAAAAGCAATAGTATATGGAGCAAGTTTCATAGCAAATGGTTATATAACAAAAGGACAAGACACAATGTATTATCAAAAATTTAATACAAGTCCAAATGCGTACTATTCAAAATATACTCATCAATATATGACAAACATATTAGCACCAGCCGGAGAAAGCCTATCAACATATGAATCATATAGCAACTTAAAAATAATAAATAAAGGATATGTATTTAAAATACCAGTATACACAAACATGCCTACAAATCATACAACACATCCACAATTCTAATAAAAAATATTAAACATATAAAATAATATAATAAAAATATGGAGGAAACTATGAAAAAATATTTATTTTTACTAGGAGCATTACTAATGCTCCCCCTATCTGTTAATGCAGCAAACGCAAACATTGATATAACAACAAATACAAAAACCATAAGCAAAGGTGATAACTTAACAGTAAATGTAAAAGTAACAAGCAAAGAAGCAATAGGATACTATGAATACACATTAGATTATGATCATTCAAAATTAAAACTAATAAGCGGTGATTCCTATAACGTAAATAGAACAGATAACGGAGAAACAAAAAAAGCAAGCAAAACATTTAAGTTTAAAACCACAAACACAGGAAGCACAAAAATATCAGTAAAGTCCTATGCCGTAACTAGCTATGGAAAAGAAGATAATCTATCAGTAAACGTAAACCCTGTAACAGTCAAAATAACAAACACATCATCCAAAGAAAACACAAGTAACTATCTATCATCATTAGAAATAGATGGATATGATATATTACCAAAATTCACAAAAGACAACACAGATTACACATTAAATATAGAAAAAGATATAAATGCAATAGATATAAAAGCAACACCAGAAAACAAAAATGCCACTGTAAAAGGCGCAGGCAAAAAAGCAGTCTCAGATGGAGAAAATAAAATAGAAATAACAGTAACAAATCAAAAAGGAGACTCATTAACATATAACATCTTAGTAACAGTAAATGACCCAAAACCAATAAAAGTAAAATATAATGGTAAAGAATATACTCTAGTAAAAAATATAGAAAATATAGATATCCCTGAAGACTATAAAAAAACAGAAATAACAATTGATGGACAAAAAATAAAAGCCGCATACAGTGATATAACAAAATATACCCTAGTAGGACTTAAAGATGAAAACGGAAATATCTCGCTATTTATATACGATGATGGAACATATTATCCATACAATGAAATAAAATTAAAAGAACTATCGTTTCTACCTTTAAAAACTAATGAAAAACTAACTGGTTATCAAGAATACACAGAAACAATAAATAATATAGATATAGAATGTTATAAAATAAACAGTTCATCAGACTTCTGTATAATGTACGGCATGAATCTAAAAACTGGAGAAAAAGGTTGGTATTCATACAACAAAAAAGAAGAAACAATTCAAAAATATAATACAGACATAGAAGATTATTATAAAGAAAAAATTCAAAGCACAAAAGTACTAATCTATATCCTATCAGGAACAACTTTAGGATTTGGAATATCAACAATAGTCCTAGCAATAAAAAGAAACAAAAGAAAATGAATTCATCAAGAATTCATTTTTTTATTATATTTACACAAGTGTTTAATCTTACAAGAAGAACACTTAGGATTTTTAGCAGTACAATAATATCTACCAAAATGAACCATCCTGAGATGAGTATCACACCACAAATTCCTAGGAATTTTTCTTTTCAAAGCATTTTCAACTTGTACTACATTAGAACTTTCTCTAGCAAGACCAAGTCTCTTAGAAACTCTTTCAACATGAGTATCCACAGCAATATTAGGAATATGATAAAACTCACTCAAAAATACATTAACAGTTTTACGTCCAACCATAGGCAAAGATTCAAGAAGAACTCTACTTTTAGGTACACATCCCCATTCATATATCTTTTTAGCAATTAAAACAACTGCTTCACCCTTTTTAGTATAATTACCTAAACTACGAATAATAGAAATAATCGAAAGAACATCCGCATCCTTAAGCTTTTCAATACTATCATACTTAGAAAAAAGTTCCTTAGTAACCATATTAACCCTTTTATCAGTAGTCTGAGCACTAAGCATTATAGAAATTAAAAGCTCATAATCTCTAGTATAATTAAGCTCACAAACAGCCTCAGGAAAAAGAAAAGTTAAATAATCAAGAATTTCATCAATCATTTTCATCTAACCAATCATATTCAAAAAGTTCAACATTTTCATCAATAGACCTTTTCTTTCTCTTAACATCACTAGCCTTCTTATATCCCTTTTTAGTCCAATCATAAAGAATCTTATCAATATACTTAAGATTACCTACTCCATTTAACACAGCTTCCTTAAGAGCTTCCTTAATCAAGTCCTCACCTATATTAGCACTAAGCCAACCACTAATAGTTTCATATTCAATAGGAGACAAAGTCCTACCAAGTTCAGTCTCAATAACAGTATAAATTTCTGAACCAGACTCCTCATCATCACTCATCGCATCAGAAACAACCAAAGAAGCAAGCCTCTCATACAAATAACTGATATCTAAAAACTCCTTAATCTTACCATCATTATTCTTAACAACCAAATTAACATACTTCTTACTAGATAAACTAGACATAATCTCCATAATATCTTTTATCTCAAAACCAAGAACCCTACTAAAATGCTCAGGATCAAAATAAATAACATCATCATAAGACATTAAAAGGCTAACAAAAAGAAGCTCCTTACAATCAATCTTAAGTTCTTTATAATTAACAAGTAAAATATTAGGAACAACTAAATCCTTTCCCTTAATAATATCCAATAACTTTTTACTCTTCATAAAAACCTCCTAATAATTAGAAGAAATATACTCCTTCAAAACACCCTTATCATTAACCAAACTACCATCTAAAATCTTATGTTCAATATCTTCAAAAATATTACCTAAAAAACTATCCGGAGCTTTTCCCAAAACAGAACATATCTCTTCAACATTGATACTAATTTCTTCCCTATCTTTAATAGGAATCTTATCATACTTAGACATAATTTTTTTAGTATTATAACCCTTCAAATCACTAACAACAGAAATAGGATAACTACCATATTTATATTGAACAAAAATATCATTAATATCTTCATTCATAACAATTCTAATCTTCTTAATTAAATCCTTTTCCTTCTTAGTAAAAGCATAATCCTTATCAGTAATCATAGCCCACATACCAATAAGATCATTAGTACGTAAAACATATTCTATATCTTTAAGATCAAGAACATCCAAAAGCTTCAAATCTCTTAAAAGCTTAACACCATACTTCTTATGCTTAGAACAAAATATTTTATTAAGTTCCTCCTTCTTCCTTTCAAAAGATAAATCTCTAATTAACTCTCTATTATCAATAATAGCCCGTTTAAGCTCATCATCAAGTCTAAACTTCATAACACTAGCAAATCTAACAGCCCTAAGAATTCTAAGAGCATCCTCCTCTAATTTCCTATTTGGATCACCAATAGATCTAACAAGCTTCCTTTTAAGATCTTTTCTACCATCATACAAATCAATAATATTCTCATCTAAATCTAAACAAATAGAATTAATAGTAAAATCTCTTCTCTTAAGATCCTCTTCAAAACTATCAATATAAACTATCTTCTCTGGCTTTCTCGATTTCTTATATTTTATATCCTTTCTAAAAGTAGTAATATCAAACTTATATCCAGAAATATCAAAAGAAACATTACCATATTCATGTATTTTAACATCATATTCCTTAAAAAGTTCTAAAACTTCTTTAGGTCTAGCCTTAGTAGTTATATCAATATCCATAGATATATTACCAAGTAACATATCCCTAACATAGCCCCCAACTATATATGATTCATAATTATTATTTTCTAAAGTTTTAAGTACATTATATATAATTTTATCCATAATACCTCCAACAACAATTATATCTAAATAATAAAATAAATTCAATAACATATAAATTTAACATGTCTATTTACACAAAGAAAGAAAAAAATAAAAAGCCATAAGGCTTCTTATTAGTTAACTGATTCTTTTAATGCTGCACCAGCTTTAAATGTAACAGCGTTTCTAGCAGCAATTTGTACTTCTGCACCAGTTTGTGGATTACGTCCAACTCTTGCAGCTCTTTTAGAAATTGCAAAAGTTCCGAAACCAACAAGTGGTACTTTGTCTCCTTTAACTAATGCTTCTGTAATAGTAGCAAATGTTGCATCTACTGCTCTACCAGCATCTGCTTTAGTAATACCAGCCTTAGCTGCTACTGATTCGATTAATTCAACTTTTTTCATTTTTCTTTCCTCCTATACTAATAAGCTTTTTTTCATATTATGCTTACATATATAAGATACCATTTATTCCTAGTAAAATCAAGCAAATTAAAGAAAAAACATAATTTTTTCACAATTATTTAATCTTTTTAAGAAGAAACCATTTACAATTATAAGCACAATAATCTTTAATATAAGAATAAAGTATAGAAATATCATTAATATTATTACACTTTTTATTATTCTTATCACAAAAACCCTTAAGTCTTAACTTATTATAAGTAATATCTCCAAAAATATAATCATAATCATTAAAATAATCCGTAACCATATCCTTAACAGAATCTATATCAAAACAATCACGATCATCTCTTTCTAAAACATATTTATTATCATTTAATACATATTCTTTATTCATAAATATCACCAAATAAATTATACCATTTATAAATTAGGAATGGAATAGATACTAGATTCTTTTTTTAAAACATCACCATAATAAGAAGGAACTGTTCCCTTAATGATTTTATAAGAAATAGGAACATCATTGGTAACAACAATAGTCTTAGACAAGACAGGTAAAATCACCCTTTCCTTAACAACAACATGAACATACATCTCAATTAAACTATTATTAATACCATATTCTTTAACATTAGTAACAACATTACTACTAACAGAACCAATAAGTTCCATTCTAACAGGAATATCAGGCCCCAAATCATTAAGAACAGGACTCTTAAATATAGAACCAAAAGGAACATAAAACGCTACTCCAGCATTCTCTTCCCTCTCAAGAGCATCCTTAATATTACTAGAAACATCTCTTAAAAATAAATTAACCAAATATGAATCATAATCAACCATTTCAATCTCGCCAGAAGAATTCCTAGTAATCTTATATAAATTCTTATTTTTTATACTAGAAAGCACATCATCACTAACACCATAAGAAGTAGCAACATCAATTATTTTTTTAGCCTCCTTCTCAGAATAATTCAAATAAAAATAACCAGCATTCTTAAAAAGTAAAGATCCAAAATAACAAAAAAAAGCTATAATTATAAAAACTATAACAATTCTTTTCCAAAACAAATATTTATTTTTATTTTTAAGATGCATTCTCATAATAAAGTATATTATAAGAACAAGCAAAATATACTAAAACAATTTAAACCCAAAAAAGTAATCAAACACAAAGAAACCACAAGTCAATAAAATTAGAATAATAACAACAATAATAGCAATAAGAAGTCCTTTTCCCTCCTTCTCTTCAATAAAGTCTTCCATAACTTCATCATCATGAACAGATTCTTCTTTTTTATCATTATTATCTTCTATAATAGTAATATCATCTTTTTCTACTGGTTTAGACTCTTCAATAACAGGAGGATCTTCCTTATCTAAAATTTGTTTACTAATCTCTTCCTTAAGAAAAGAACTATCATCAGAAGTAGGATTATCATCAAACAAATCACTAAGTAATCTGTCTTCTTCTTTACGACTATAAGTTTTAGGCTTAGCAGGTTTTTCTCTTTCATATATATTATCAATTAAAGATCTAAGGTCTTCTTTTTTATAATCTTCATTCTCTAAAGAACCAACATCAAGCTTAGTTAAAATATTATACTCAGTATTAATAAGTCTCTTCCTATCATTATCTAAAGAATCAGACTCATCTCTAGCCCTCTTTAATATTTCATCTATATCATAAACTCTATTTTCAGATGGAGAAACAGTACTTTCTTGATATACAGCACGTTCTCTACTACTAGGCATAAGATTATCAAGTTCACGTCTTTTTTGATATCCTTCCCTAGAAGAATCATTAGAAGAAACAGAAAGATCCATAGCATTATTAACATTAATATCAACATAATCAATATTCATATTCTGCACTTCATTATAAAGTCTTTCATTCCTAGAAGTTCTTTTCTTTACCTCCTTAGTAGAAGTATCATATTTTTCCATCCTTGCTTTCATAAAATCACCCTATCATCACTATAAAAAAATTATATCATAAAACAAGTAAAAAGAAAACCATTTTATTTTTAATAAGTTTATTATATAATATACATAGGAGGTAAATATGAAAGCAAAAGTTATAGATAATTTATGTATCGGATGTGGAGCATGTGCAGCACTTGTACCAGAAGAATTCGATATAAATGATAATGGTGTAGCATACGCAATAAACAAAGAAGTAAAAGAAGAAAATAAAGAACTAGCAAAAGATGCAAAAGAAAACTGTCCTACTGGTGCAATAAATATAACAGAAGACTAAAAAAATGAGCCTTAGCTCATTTTTATTATGCATTATTATTAGTTGAAGTACCAGGTTTATTAAATATTTGAGTAGCACCAACTTTTAATTTAAAAGTAAAACTTCCACCAGCTTGACTCTTAGTTTGACTAGATCCCCAAATTTCTCCAGCAGCTTCACAAGCAGACTGAGTAGTATAAGTACTATTAGAACACTCACCAGTACTAGTAGAACTTTGAACATCAGAAGATCCAGTACTAGCAACCCAAGCCTTAACATTGTAAACTATTGTCTTATTACTAGAAACATAATCAGAATCTATAACATATGAACTAATACTAGTATCATATTTTCCAGCACTACTAGTTAAACTACTTACCAAAACACCAGCAGTAGAACTAGTATTAGCTAAATCAACAGTATTTCCATCAACAGTTTTATATGCCCTAATCTTAACATTATCTTGAGATAAAGCATCATCAGGAGTAGCACTATCAACATCATAAAGTGCAACATCATACCCAACATACATACTACCAGCCATTTCAGAAGTAAGAGTACAAGAAGCAAGATTATCAGTAGCAGCAATACCCTCAGCATCAGTCATAGGTTGTGTATTAGAAACAGAGAAAGTTTTCTCAGTACAATTCATCTTAACATAACCTGTAGTAAGTTTATTTTCCTTAGTACCAGATAGTTCAGCAGTAAACATCGCATAAGAAGTAGCAATAATAGCAATAACCAATATAACAACTGCAGCTATCGAAATTCCTAAAACCTTTTTATTATCCATATTTTTTTTCCTTCCCTTCTAATTTATGAACTTAAAGCACCAGAGGCACTTATTTTTAATTTATATTGATTCTTAGTACTATCTGTCCAAGAAGATGCATCAACACCATCAGCAACCCACATTCTAAGACGATACTTAGTCGTAATACTACTATCCGCACTATCATGAGAATGAGTTAAATAATTAGTCTTATCACTATCAAAATTCAAAGTACCAGAACTACCAGAAGTTATAACACTACTAATCAAAGTAGGAGCAACAACTTGAACCTCTCCACTTTCAGTAAGAGCAGTAAGATAAACCTTAACACTAGAATCACTAAGAGCAGTATAACCACTATCAACATCAAGCTTAGTAATAGACAAATTATAATTAATACTACCAGCCTTACCACTAGCATATGTAGTAACAGCAAAATCAAACTTCTTAGCCTGAGTTTTACCAGTAGAATCCTTAATAGGAATAGCATTAGTAATATCAATACTATCACTTGATTCAAGTAAACTCATGGATATATTACCGGTAGAAATAGAACTAGCTTTATCACTAGCAAATTGCCATGTATAAGCAGCAATAGATACTCCAGCAATAGTAGCAATCATCACAAATATACCAAGAATAGTAAAGGCAACACTATGTTTCTTATCATTGTTTTCAACTTCTTCAAACATATCTTATACCTCCTATGATATAAATTTATCACAAAACAAACAAATTGTAAATTATTTTAATTACTTTTATCAAAAATTTGTCACTATAAGACAAATATCTTAAGAAATACTAAATTCATAAGGATTATCACTAGTACCATTACCACTAATTATTTTAATATTTGGTTTCAAATAAAGAACTGGACGAACAGCATACTTATTCCCATCAACACATGCCCCACCAACAAAAGTACCTCCAACATAAACTTGATTAGCATTAACACCATATGGAGTAACAAAATATTCTTCGCTACCTAAAAATAACCAATTATCATCTTTACAAGTATCATAATTTTTAAGAGTAGATTTACATTCATCACTTGCAGCATAACCATAATCACTAACATACATTAAAGCAATAGAATTTACAACATTAGTAGGATTATTAGAAGAATAGTAATCACTACCAGAAATCTTTCTTTCAAAACCATAAAAATCTTTTGTTGTAAAAGTTCCAATATTTTCATAACCACCCAAATAGTATTTCACATTATCTAACATGTCCTTATCTATAATACTTTCATAATAAGTAGAATTTAAATAACTATTCAAACTAGAACTAGACCAATTATTACTGCCACCATTACACAAAACAAGCTCTGGAGTCCAAATAATAAATTCACTAAAATTCTTTTCATCACCACTATCAACCAAATCATTCAAACTATAATCATCATCTTTAGCACTAAGACCAGTTGTACCATCATCTTTATCCCAATAAGCATTTCCAATAGACTCACTTCTAATAAGTTTTATCCTATTACTTATTACTCCATCCGAACCCTCTGTAGGGAATACTCCAATTATTCTCCAAGATTCGTTATTAAAATTTACATAATTATTAGGATTAGACCCTCTGTACCTATACTCTGTTATAGCTTCACTAGCACCTATCTGTAAACTACTATCCGCTTCATGAGTTATCTTCTCAAGCCCATCTGTTCCTACTTTACTAACTAAAAAATCCGTACCAGTTTGTAACAACGAAACCTCTTGCGAATCAACATCAATTTTAAATTTATATTCAAGCTTTGTACCTTGATCCCAACTACTTGCATCAACATTAGAATCTACCCATACTCTAAGCTTATACTTATCTGTGATCTTTGTATTAGTACTACTATGATTATTAGTCTTTTCATATAATTTGTTATTACTTAAACCACTTATTAAAGTAGGACTAACTAAATCATTATTACCACTATCCGTTAAATATATCTTAACTTGATTATCATTTAAACTAGTATATCCAGTATCTACACTAAGTTTCTTTAAATTTAGTGTATATTTCATTCCTGTATCATAACTAGCTTCACTAGTAACAGCAAAATTAAAAGAATTACCTTTCTTTCCTTCACTATCACTAATAGGTAAAGCATTCTTTAAATCTATTACATTAGTATTACTTTCTAAAAACTTAATAGAAACAGAGCCACTCTCTAACTTACTATCCTTTCCTACAAAAGAATAATTATATGCCGCATAAGACACACCACCTATTAAAATAATTAGTACCGCTACTAAACTTATCATTAAAGCTTTATTATTCTTTAGCTTATCTTTTATCTTTTGAAACATGCCATCATCCTACTCTCATTCTACACTTTATTATAAATTGATTTCTAACCCCAGGTCAAGAAAAACATAAAATACTAATCAATTTTTACAACTAATCTTATCAAAAAAAAAGACATAAGTCTTAAACTTACATCCATTCTACATCATATCAAAAAGTGATAACTGACTAGATTCAGGTAAATTCTTAAGAATACCCATAATCTTCATTTTTTCAATTAAAGTACCAGATACTTTACATCTCTTCTGAAATTGCTCAATACTAATAAATTCTTGTTCTTCTCTTTCTTTTATTATATTATTTGCAACAGTATCTCCAAGTCCATCTATAGCTCTAAATGGAGGAATAAGTGTTTTCCTATCTTCATCTATAACAAAATTCTTAGAATGTGATTTATTAAGATCTACCCCTGCAAACTTATATCCTCTAGCAGTCATCTCAAGAGCAACTTCCAAAGTAGATATTAAATCTTGTTCTTTTACAGTAAGTCCAAACTTCTTAAGTCTAAGTTCACCAAGTCTTTCTTTTATCTTATCATAACCAAGTTCCATAACTTCCAAATCAAATGAAAAACACTTAATTGAAAAGAACGTAGCATAATACTCAATAGCTCTATTTATCTTAAACCAAGCAATTCTCCATGCCGCTGAAACATATGCCGTAGCATGAGCCTTAGGGAACATATACTTAATCTTATCACAAGAATCAATATACCAATCTGGAATATTAGAATCTTTTAAAAGTTTCTTATACTCATCCCATTTATCTTTCATTTTCTTTTGTCTACCTTTACGAACAAGTTCCATTATCTTAAAGGCATCAATAGGCTTAATACCATGATTACTTAAATAAACCATAATATCATCACGACAACCAATTGTTTCTCTAAACTTACAAATACCATTTCTAACAAGATTTTGAGCATTACCATTCCAAACATCCGTACCATGAGAAAGTCCAGAAATCTTAACAAGTTCCGCAAAAGTTGTAGGTTTAGTTTCTAAAACTATCCCTATAACAAATCTAGTAAACTCAGGAAGACCTACACATCCTACTTCACATTCAATCTGTTCTGGAGTAACCCCTAAAGCCTTAGTCGAAGTAAATAAACTCATTACTTCTTTATCATCCATAGGAATACCATCTGGATCAACCCCAGTTAAATCATGTAACATTTTAAATATAGTAGGATTATCGTGTCCTAGTATATCAAGTTTTAACAAACAATCTTCAATATCATGATAATTAAAATGAGTAGTAGCCCATTCTGCAGTAACATCATCCGCCGGATACTGATATGGAGTAAAATCAAATATTTCCTTATAATCGGGAACTACAACTATACCACCAGGATGTTGACCTGTAGTCCTCTTAACACCCGTAACTCCCATAGCAAGTCTTTCAATCTCTAAAGGTCTAACTCCTTCAATGCCCCTATCTTCATAATATCCTTTTACAAAACCAAATGCAGTCTTTTCTGCAACAGTACCAATAGTACCAGCTCTAAATACATGATCCTCACCAAATAAAACCTTAGTAAAATCATGAGCTCTAGCTTGATAATCTCCAGAAAAGTTAAGATCAATATCAGGAACCTTATCAGCATTAAATCCTAAGAAAGTAGCAAACGGCATATCCTGTCCATCTTTTCTAAATTTTGTACCACATTCACAAATTCTATCAGGAAGATCATATCCACTAGGATAATCTATACCATAAGCCTTTCCATTTTCGTCCTCAAATATACTCTTCTTACAATTAGGACAAATATAATGAGCAGGAAGCGGATTAACTTCCGAAATACCAAGCATAGTCGCTGCAAAAGAAGACCCAACAGAACCACGTGATCCAACAACATAACCATCTTTATTACTCTTCTCAACAAGTTTTTGTGAAATTAAATATATAGAATCAAATCCCCCATTAATAATACCATTAAGTTCAGATTCAAGCCTATCTTTAACAATATCAGGAAGAGGATCTCCATAAATAAAGTGAGCCTTATTATAACAAATACTCCTAATAGTCTCTTGACTATTTTCAAATTTAGGAGAAAAAGGTATTCCCTTAGTATCAGGAATTATATCAAACTCCTCTATAAAATCAGCAATCTTATTAGTATTATCAATAACTATTTCTTTAGCTTTATCTTCTCCTAAAAAACTAAAATCAGAAAGCATCTCATTAGTAGTCCTAAAATGCATAGAAGGAATACTCTTAATATCTTTTCTATTAAGTGGATGTCTACCACCACCTGGAACCTTTTGATTAACAATAATTTCTCTATATATCTTATCATCTCTATCCAAATGATGAACATCCGAAGTAGCAACAACGAGTTTTCTTTGTTTATCTGCAACTTTTATTATTTTATTAATGTTATCTCTAACTTCTTCCATATTCTTAAAATCAGACAAATCAATTAAATGAGAATACACTTCCGGAGGTTGAACCTCAACATAATCATAAAAATTCATCAAATTACTAAGTTCTTCTTCACTCTTACTACGAGCTTGTCTAAAAATCTCACTATTAGCACAACTACTACCAATAAGAAGCCCTTCTCTATGTTTTTCTATCTCACTCCTTATAATTCTAGGAGTCTTATATAAATACTTAGTATTAGCATAACTTACTATCTTAAATAAGTTTTTAAGACCAACACTATTCTTAACAAGTATATTTATATGAAAAAGTTCACCAAATTTATGTATATCATCCTTACTAACAAGTTCATTTATCTGACTAGCTCTCTCAATCTTTCTAGTCTTTAACTTAAGAAGCATTTGATGAAGGATCTTAGCAGTAGCAAGAGCATCATAATCAGCTCTATGATGTCCATCTTCATCAAACTCTATATCATATCTCTTAACAAGAGCAGAAAGCGAATGTCTAGAATACTCTGTATCAAGAGCTCTAGAAAGTTGAAGAGTATCAATAAGCATATTTTTATATTCCCCAAAATTATACTTTTGATAAGCCATTTCCAAGAAAGAAGCATCAAACTTAGCATTATGTGCAACCATAGGAAGATCACCAGTCCACTCAATAAACTCTTTAACAACTTCTTCTTCAGTAGGACAATCCTCTAACATTTCATCAGTAATATGAGTAAGTTCACTAATATGTTTTTCAAGTTTTCTACCCGGATTTATAAGTCTATCAAAAGTTTCAAGAATTTCACCATTCTTAATCTTAACTGCCCCAACTTCAATAATTTGATCTCCACCACCAGCATTAAATCCAGTAGTTTCAAAGTCAAATACAACATAAGTATTATCAAGTAAATTAGAATCATCTTCTCTAAAAATAAGATCCAAATCATCATCAATCATAGCAAGTTCAACACCAAATAAAACTTTAATATCTTTTTTAAACTTAGCCGCCGCTGGATAAGTCTGTATAGCATTATGATCAGTAATAGCAATAGCTTTATGACCCCATTTAATAGCCCTTTTAATAAGATCAGAAACCGTAACAACCCCATCCATTTGACTCATAGTAGTATGAGCATGAAGTTCAACTCTCTTACTATCCGCATCATCCATAATAACATTTTCTTCTTTTTCAATAATCTCAATAGTCCTAGCATTTATAACAAAATCATTATAAAAATTATTATTCTTAACATAACCAGCTATTCTAAGCCACATACCCTCTTTAAACTTACTAAGTAACTCCTCATACTCTTCTTCACTTCTAGCAAATATTCTAACATACATACTAGTAGAAAAATCAGTAACCTTTAAAGTCAAAGAATTAAACCCCTTCTTAGTCGAAGGAACTACACCAAAAATTTTAACTTCCACGGAAATATTATCAATCTCATAACTAATATCATTAAGTTTAGTAATATTCCCCTTAACTTCTCCAAATAACCCTTTTCTATTAGAATAATTCTTCTTATTATAGTTATTATTATCTTGCTTAAAAGACTTAAAACCATCACTCTTAACAGAAACAACATCCTCAGTCTTTAAATCAATAAAACTCTTAAGTTTATCATCATCAATCTTATTTAAAGACATAATCTCTTTCTTAATAGAACTACCCTTTTCTTCATTAAGTCTAATAATAGGTAATATATCATATCCAAAACTCTTAAAATAATTCTTAATACATTCATACTTCTTATTTAAAGTAATCTCTTCAGCCTTATTATAAACTTCAATATAATAATTATTTTCATCTCTAACTAACCTATCTTTAAACATATCAAAATAAAGATTATTATTATTAATCAAAACCAAAATATTTTTATAATAATCCTCATATAAATTAAGATCTTCAGAATCAACCTCAACAAAAATATTATACTTATATTTATTATTAGTATAAACACCTAGCCTATCTAAAAACATCTTAAGCTCATCATATTTAAAATTAGTATTATTCTTTATATAAATATTCCATATATCTTTATCTTCAACAACTACTATCTTATTCAAAGTAGCATTATCAAAAGAAGAAATCATATCTTCCGGATAATTAATCTTTTTAAGTAATTTTTCTATTCTTGCTTCCATAATGCCTCCCTAAATCTTATAAAACTTCAATACTCTCAACAGGAACAAGCTTAGTCTTAAAAATACTCCTTTTATTCTTAACTAAAAACGCAATAAAAGAATATATATCCACAGTCTTAAGCATCTTTTCATATTTATATTTACTCTTATCAAAAAATATATTATCACGAACCATATAAGTATCAAAATCATCTTCTTTAACACCTAAATACATAAGCCAATACGGATATATCTTCTCTTTAAGTTCTCTTAAATCTTTCTTACCAATCTTATACTTAGATTCTTTAGAAACTCTAGTATAAAGTTCATTAGTAATAGCAAGTTCTATCACAACATCAACAATATCTTTTTCATTAGTCTTAAGTCTAGATATTTCATTCTTAACTATCTTATAAATCAAATAAGTAAGAAAATTATCCTTATCACGAGTAATTATCTTTTTTCCAATAGTAATAATATTAGATTTAAAATCAGTTTCTACTACATCCAAATTAGGATGAACAACACAAATTTTATAACTATCTCTTAAATTAAACTTAAGTATCTGTAAAAGTTCCCTAGTATACTTTTTTCTATTTTGATCCCAAATCTCTAAAATATTGTTTCTATAACGATTAGTCTCATGCTTTATTTTCTTATATTGAGGATCCTCTTCAATTAAATTATATATCAAATCATCATTGGGAATAAAATCATCTAAATTAGCCAAAATCTCATCCTTATCCGCATGAACTAAAGAATACTCTTTCTTATACAAAGTCCAAAGTCTTTGCTTTAAGTCATGAATCTCATCACTAACTGAAGATTGATATAATAAATGCCATATAAGTAAGTATTTATTAACCACTATATCCAAATTCATAACCATCACCTACTAACTAATTATATAATATCATATTTAGACATAAAGTAACAAGAAAAATGTAAACAAATTCCTTACAAAGCAAAGAAAAAAACTCATATAGAGTCTATTTCTTATAATCACAACTAGAACACTTTATTCCATCTTTTCCAAGCAATAAAATACTTCCGCATTCTGGACATTTTTCATCTATAGGTTTATCCCAAAAAGCAGTCTTACATTTAGGAAAATTATTACACCCATAAAATACTTTTCCCTTCTTAGTCTTTCTTTCAATAATCATACCATCACAATTAGGACATTTAACTACTTCTACCTGTTTGATTTCTTCCTTTTTTATATATTTACATTCAGGATAGTTAGAACAAGCAACAAACTCACCATATTTACCTTTTCTAACAACAAGAGGTTTACCACATTCTGGACAACTTTCTCCAGTCTCTTCCGGAGCTTTCTTTTCCATATCTTTAAAAGCAACCTCTACTAAAGGTTCAAAGCTCTTATAAAAAATATCAAGTACTTTATTCCAAACCTTTTCTCCTTCAGCAATTTTATCAAGATCATCTTCCATATCTCTAGTATATTCAACATTTATAATGTTAGAGAAAAACTCTTGTAACTTATCAGTAGTTTCAATACCAATTTCCGTAGGATAAAATTTCTTATCTTGAAGCCTAATATAATCTCTTTCCTTTAAAGTATCTATAATCTTAACATATGTAGATGGTCTACCAATGCCAAGTTCTTCAAGTTCTTTAATTAATTTAGCTTCAGTATACCTAGATTTAGGTTTAGTAAAATGTTCCTCACATAAAATATCTTCACTATCAATCTCTTTATTAAGCTTATCCTCAAGATTAGGAAGAACCTTATCCTCACTAGATTCATAATCACTATAAACCTTTAAATACCCATCAAAATCTATAACACTACCAGTAGTCTTAAATCTATAATCATTATTATCAAGAATAATAGTAGTAGTCTTAGCCTTAGCATCTTTCATAAGAGAAGCAAGAGCTCTATAATAAATCATTCTATAAAGCTTATACTCATCCTCAGATAAATACTTCTTAATTTTTTCTGGAGTATTATTAATGTTAGTAGGTCTAATAGCCTCATGAGCATCTTGAACATTTTCCTTGTTCTTACTTTGTTTTACATATCCAACATAATCCTTACCATAAGTCTTATCAATATAAGCATAAGTGCTCTTAATAAACTCATCACTAAGTCTAATAGAATCAGTTCTCATATAAGTAATAAGCCCAGTTGTCTCACTACCAATATCAATACCTTCATATAACTTCTGAGCAATAGACATAGTTCTCTTACCGGAAAAACTAAGTCTATTCGAAGCAGTTTGTTGTAAAGTAGAAGTCGTAAAAGGTGCCTTAGCTTTTTTATTTTTATCCTTTTTCTCAATAGAATAAACAACAAATTTACTAGACAAAGCACTCATTATTTTATCTTTTTCTTCTTCATCTTTAACTTCTATATTATTTTCTTTATAAGCATAAAGCTCTGAAGTAAAATCATTAAAAACACCAGTTATTGTAAAATATCTTTCAGGTATAAAAGCTTCAATTTCTCTTTCTCTATCAACAATAAGCTTAAGAGCAACAGATTGTACCCTACCAGCACTCTTACCCCCAGTTTTACTTTGCATAAGCTTAGACAATCTAAAACCAATTATCCTATCTAAAATTCTTCTTGTCTCTTGAGACTTAACTAAATTATCATCAATCTTTCTAGGATGATTAAAAGAATCAATTACTTTATCTCTAGTTATTTCATTAAATACAACACGATCATAATCATCATCCTTGAGTCCCATAGCATCCTTCAAATGCCAAGCAATAGCTTCTCCCTCACGATCGGGATCGGAAGCAAGATATACCTTATCAGAATTCTTTCCTAATTTTTTAAGCTCAGTAATAACACTTTTCTTTCCCTTAATAGGAGTATAACTAGGTTCAAACCCATTATCAACATCTACACCAAAACCAAATTTTCCTGTAGTAGTAAGATCTCTAATGTGCCCTTTTGAAGAAACAACTTTATAATCCTTACCTAAATATTTTTCAATTGTTTTACTCTTACTAGGTGATTCCACAATTACTAAATTCTTCATAAATTCACGTCCTTGTCTAATAATTTATAACTCATATTTTATTATATGTCAAGAAATATATTTTTAAATAATATTTAATTCTTAATATCTCTTCTTATAAAAACCAAATTACTAACAAAATATATCAAAATACCCCAAATAAGTAAAACAACATTAGCAAGAGCAAAAGTATAATAAGTATTATAATTAAAACAATTATCCACGAAAGTAATAGGACTAATAAACTGAGAATAATCCAAATAAGGAATAAAAGTATAATTAATAAATGGAAACTTAATAAGTGTTAAAATAGCACCAATTATACCATACCCAACAAATAAGAAAATAGAAAGTCCAACGCTAAGAGCAGTATTTCTTGTAACAGCAGAAAGCCCAAATGCAAGCAAACCAGAAAATATCACTGGGATTAAAAGTATAAACATCTTACCCACACTATGTAAAATAAAATTAACTTCCTTAACACCTGAATTATAATAAACCAAATCAGAAATAAAATAATCTTTAAAACCAAAGAAAATACCACTAGCAACAAAAGATACGCAATATGTTACAACCGCAAATAATAAAGTAATAATAACAACTGTTATAAATTTGGATAACAAAATTTTCCATCTTTTATTAGGTCTAATAACAAGAAGCCTAATAGTTCCTTTTTGAAACTCATTTGCAACTATACCACCCGCTATAATAACAACAATAATTCCTAAAAAAGCAATATTATTAGAAATACAATCTGTAAAAGAAGTCCTAACCCCACTCTTATTATAATTAATATTATGATTAATTGCATACCAAGACTTTTCTATAGATTTATCAAGAGCCTCATTTTTTTTCTTAGTAAGCTTAACATAGTTATCATAACTAATAGAACTATTAGTCATCTTATATTCAGATTTAGTCATAATATCACTCTTTTGACCATTATCATTAATAATACTCTCAGCCTCAGCAACTCTAAAATCGTTAGAATTATTAACTCCTAATTTAAGAAGTTTTCTATAAACATTAGCATTATAAATATCAGTCTTATTCTTAGTACTTTCTAAATTTTTAATTTTATTCTTCAAAAAATCAGAATACTCATCATCCACAGATTTCAAAACATGATCAGCCTCACTCAAATAATCACTTTTTAAAGACTTAAGCTCATCAGCACTAAAGTCCTTATATTTAGCAACATCAAGATCAAAATCATAATCAATAGAATCATAATCAATATTTTTATTATCAATCATATAAGAAACAACAATAACATTTAACTTATACTTACTATATTCCAAATAAAGAGATGAAACATCTTCAGAATGTGTATTGTCTTTTTCTTTAGTTATAACCATATTAACTATATCGATCATACAATTATTCAGATCATTTCTAAGCCTTTCCTCTGCATTCTTAGGATTTTTAATAATTGCCTCCTCATACATAGCTAAATCACTTTTATCATAAACATCATAAGTAACAGAATCCCCTCCAAAAACTTTAAATAACAAAGGAAGTAAAACAGCAAGAACAACTAAAATTATAAAACAAACTTTAAAACTAAGCTTCTTAGTTTGTTTTAAAAACTCAGCTTTTACCAAATTTAACATTTTCATAACCATCACCTACCTTATTTGACCTTTCGTACCCTTAGTTTTTTCTATAAACTCATCCTCTAAAGTCCTTTTAACAGCACTAATGCCAAACACTTTAAACCCATTTTCAACAAGAAGTTTATTAACATTAGGAATATCATTTTTTAAAATATCTACAACAATACAATTAGAAGATATACTAGTCTTATATTCTTTATCCTTTAATAATTTAGAAACACCATTAACATCAGAGACCTCAAAAGACACTTTTAAATGTTTATTATCTTCATCATAATTCATATCTTTAATCTCAACTATAGAACCATTATCAATAATAGCAATTCTATCACACATAAGTTCTACCTCACTTAAAATATGACTAGATACAAAAACAGCAATATTATTCTCCTTACTAATTCTCTTAAGAAGTTCACGAAGTTCCTTTATTCCAATAGGATCAAGCCCGTTAGTAGGTTCATCTAAAATCAAAAGTTTAGGTTTAGATATTAAGGCCTGCGCAATACCAAGTCTTTGTCTCATTCCAAGCGAATAAGTCTTAACCTTATTATTTATCCTATTTTCAAGTTTAACAGTATTAATAACTTTATTCTTATATTCTAAATCATTAAAACCACTCATAATAGAATAAATATTTAAATTATCCATTCCCGATAAATAGCTATACACTTCTGGGTTTTCAATAATAGCTCCAATCTGTTCCATTGCTTTTTCAAAATCCTTATTTAAATCATATCCACCAATAGATATAAAACCGCTATCTTGCTTATAAAGTCCAAGCATAGTCTTAATAAGAGTAGTTTTTCCAGCCCCATTAGGACCAACAAAACCAAAAACTTCTCCTTCTTTTACATCAAAAGTTATATCATCAAGTATTAACTTTTTACCAATTTTTTTAGAAACATTTTTAATCTCCAAAACATTTTTCATATGATCACCTACCTAAAATATTTTTAATTATAAATAATTTACAACTTTCCATCTCAAATTAATCATACACAAAACAAATAAATGTGTCAAACACGCAAAATACACAATTAAATACTAGCTTCAAATAAAAAATAAAATTTGATATAAATAAATAAAAAATTTACATCAAATTATAAAATAAAAATCTACAAATTCATGTTTTTTATAGGAGCATAAGTTCTTCTATGTTCAGATATTATACCATGTGCTTCTATTGCTTTTATATGATCTTTAGTAGGATAACCCTTATTATTCTTAAAATTATAACATGGATATTTCTCATCAAGCTCATACATCATTCTATCTCTAGTAACCTTAGCAATAACCGAAGCCGCAGCAATAGTAATACTCTTAAAATCACCCTTAATTATAGGTTCAAAAGGTACATCTAAAGAAAGCTTCATAGCATCAGTAAGAACAACCTCAGGCTTAGGATTTAAATTATCTATTGCCTTCCTCATAGCAAGTTTAGTAGCCTCATAAATATTTATCTCATCTATTACCATATTATCAATAACACCAATTCCAATAGCTATAGCATCACGTTTAATTATATCATAATAATAATTCCTTTTCTTTTCAGATAACTTCTTAGAATCGGTAAGACCATCAAGCTCATAATTAACAGGAAGAATAACTGCTGAAGCAACAACAGGACCAACTAAAGGACCTCTACCAACTTCATCCACACCAGCTATTAAAGTATAACCATTTTTATAATACTTTTTCTCATAACGATGATTGTCTAAACTACATAAATAAAAATCAATTTCTTTATATAATTTTTTATCATCCCTACTCTTACTACCCTTTAACAAAACAAGCTTATCCTCAAGTTCCTTACTTGTATAATCATCAAAGTTCATAATCATCTATCCTATCAAAAGTAAGACCCTTAATCTTTCCTTGTTTAATGTCATTTATAATTAAATCAGTAACCCTATCATCATCTATTACTCCGCCCTTTCCAATAAAACCTCTTCTTCTACCAATAGTATCATAAACCTCATAAAAATCAGCAATATCAGTAACACCATAGTTTCTTTCCAAAACACCACGATAATTAGCATACAAAAACTTAATAATATAAACAGCAACTTCTTCCTTAGGTAATATCTCCTCCTTTATAGCAGTAGTACTAGCTAAATTAAAAGCTTCTTTTTCTTGATCAAGCTTAGGCCACAAAATACCAGGAGAATCTAATAATTCAATATTTTCACCAATCCTAATCCAACTTAAGTTTTTAGTGACACCAGGTTTATTACCAGTAACAGCAATTTTCTTACCAACCACCTTATTAATAAAAGTACTCTTACCAGCATTAGGAACCCCAATAACAAGAGCCCTAACCTTTTCTTTATTTATACCTTTTTCCCTAGCTTTATCAAACTTATCCTTAAGAATCTCATTACTTAAATCAATTAATTTATTTTTATCAATATCATGAGTAAGATCATAAGTAATACAATAAAACCCCAAAGATCTATACTTAGAAATAAATTTATCAGTTTCACCCTTATCACATAAATCATATTTAGTAAATATAAGTATCCTAGGTTTATCACCAATAAGATCCTCTATATCATTAACCCTGGAACTATACGGAATCCTAGAATCAATAACCTCATAAATTATATCAACAAGTTTAATATTTTCTTTTATTAATCTTTTTGTCTTAGCCATATGACCTGGATACCAATTGATACTAGTTGATGGTAAACTTTTTGTATTTTCGTTCATTTTTTTATTTTTTCTCATTTTTCTTTTTTGATACATATCCATTATTTATCACTTCCATTCTCTATCATTCTTGTTTCATTTAAAAAATTGTCAAAGTCTGATTTATATAATTTATCTTGTTTAACTTTAAATTTATCATACTCTTTATAAGCTAATTCTTTTGCTACACTTGCCGATATTTTCCCTGCACTGTGTAATATTTCTTTACCATTAAATTGCAAAAATGCATTCAATTTTTCTATCCAATCTTTCATAGTCATTGCATTATGATTTTCTGCTTGTAATTCTGCATAGTCTAAATACATTGTTACTATTCTATTCAAATCTTTTAATTCCTTTTCATTTAAATAGTTTTTTGCAATGTCCACATCATATTTATAGATTGGTCCATCAGGAGAATTTTTCCAATTGGTTAATCCCATATTTTCTTTTTCCGAATCAACTCTATTATATATTATTTCAGCTGCAGTATTACCAGTTATTGCATAATGTAATTTATTTTGAACTGTTTTAAAAAATTCTTTTGTTATTTCTGAATCTTTATCATAATCAACACTACAAGAAGAATATATATCTGTTATTTTTTGGTAAAATCTTCTCTCGCTTGAACGAATGTTTCTAATTCTTTCAAGTGTTTCTTCAAAATAATCCTCGCCAAATATGTAATTAGGATTTTTTAATCTTTCATCATCCATAACTACACCTTTTATCATATATTCTTTTAATATTTTAGTAGCCCAAATTCTAAAGTTGGTTGCTTTTTTTGAATTTACTCTATATCCAACTGCAATAATCATATCAAGATTATATATCTTTACAGGTTTTTTAGAATTATCAATGTCGGTTTTTCCGACGGTGTTATTTTCATCAAGTTCACCACTATTTAATATATTATTAATATGTTCTGTTATTGTACTTCTTCCCACGCCAAACAATTCTGCAATTAAATTTTGAGTAAGCCATATGTCATTATTTATTAACATTACACTAACCTTAATATCATTGTTTGAATCTCTATATATTAAAAAGTCATGATTAGTTATTTGTAAGTTTTTATTGTCCATTTATTATTCTCCTTTCTTTTAAATTTTTTATTTAATATCAATTTTAATATTTTTATTCTTATCAATATAAATACATTTTACTTTATTTTCTAATTCTAATCTAGTAATATTAGATAAATTTAATTTTTCATTTATAATTTCAATTAGCTTATTTTCACTAATAGATTCATTATTTTCACAAGTTTTATTTCTATAGTAGTTAGAGCAATAGTAATAAACTCTTTCTTTTGAAGTTCGTTTTATCATATTACCGCCACAACATTTGCACTTTAAAAAGCCAGATAAAATACCTATACTTCCATCTTTATTTACTTTAGCTTGTCTATTTAAAATATCTTGCACTTTATCAAATTTTTCTTTACTTATAATTGCTTCGTGATGATTAGGAGTTATAATCCAATTTTCTTTTTTCATATCTTTGTCCCTCCTACAATATCTATTCATTTGTTTCATATATATCTAAATATAAGTTTATTTTTCTTCTGTTAGAATTTTATCTATTAATTCTATTTTCTTATATTATTCTTTTATTGAATTGCTATTAAAGTTTTAATTTGCGTATTTATAATTTAATATTACCATCAATTTATTTGCAAGTAAAAATACTTCACTACAATTACAAAAAACAAAATGCAACTATATTATAACATACTATTTTATTTTTCTAATTTTTAGTTAACACTTATTCTTATGCTTAAAAACCTTACAACTCATCACAAAAATATGCAATTTATTAATCTCATTATTGTTCCATCTAAAAAACATATATCATTTTTTCAAATAATAATGTCTAATTGGTTTTAAATCATCATCTAATTCATAACAAATTGGATTACCAGTCTCTATTTCAAGTTTAACTATATCCTCATCACTTATATTATCTAAATATTTAATAAGTCCTCTTAAACTATTGCCATGAGCCACGACTATAACCCTTTTCCCCATCAAAATCTCTGGTTCTATATCAGAATTCCAATAATCTACAACTCTATTTATAGTATCCATAAGATTCTCAGTCCTAGGGAGCTCATCACTACTTAATTTAGAATATTTAGGATCATTACCAGGATATCTTTCATCAGTAATATCTAAAGCCGGAGGTCTAACATCTACACTACGTCTCCATAAAAGAACCTGCTCATCTCCATATTTCTTTCTCGTTTCATCCTTATTAAGTCCTTGTAAAGCTCCATAATGTCTCTCATTTAATTTCCAGTTTCTTATAATCATCAAATCACGAATATTCATTTCCTCTAAAATATAACTAAGAGTATCCTCCGCACGCTTAAGTACAGAAGTAAAAGCAACATCAAAAGAAAAACCATTTTCTTTTAAAATCCTACCAGCTTCTTTAGCCTCTTCTATTCCATTATCAGATAATCCAACATCAGTCCACCCCGTAAATCTATTTTCCAAATTCCAAATACTTTGACCATGTCTTACCAAAACAAGTTTAATCATAAAAACATCTCCTATTCATAAAAATAATGATGATAAGTTTTAACCTTATCATAAATAACAGAATACTTATCATGAACAATATCAAACAAATACTTAACATTACAAGAATTATACTTTTTCTTCATTTTCTCTTCATAAATATTCTCTTCAAATATCATTATTATGTTTACCATTTAAGTATAACACATATTAAAAAAATCACAAAAAAAGAGCAAGTTTAAAAAAACTTTAAACACATTTATACAAACAAAAATAGTGTCAAAAAACACTATCTCATATTATTTATATAATTAACCATATCATATTTAAAAAACTCTTCATAATTACTAAACTTCTTAATCCTTCTCTTAGAAAAAGAAATCATATTCTCAATTCTATCAAACCCAAGAAAATAAACACTATCTTCTACCTCTAAATTTTTATAATACTTAGCATTAAGTATAAAAGAATTAGTCCTACTGACATACTCACATAACATACCTTTCTTATCTTCATAAGAAACAGGCAATCCATTAGAAATAACAGCATTATAAAGAGTATCAATATCATTAATACTAGAATAATATCTCTCAACAAGTTTTCTTACTATAGGAACAGAAAACTCATAAAATAAGCACTCAGTAAAATAAGAACCATAATAATTAAAAACCTTAGTCTTTTCATTAAAAGTAAACCCTCTAAAATAATAAAAACTATTCTTCTTATCAATAAACGAGAATCCAACATTCATAAAAACACTAGGAAAACAAGTATAACTATAAGAATAATCATCATAAAATCTATTAATATCAGTAATATCAAACTTATCAGGAATCTTTATAAAACTATAAAGCTTTTTATAATACTCATAATTACTATCAAAAAACTCATTCCATTTAATAGATTTAGCATATTTCTTAAGATCTAAAGCTACAGATACAAGATAATCTTTAGAATAATCACTAGAAGAAAAATAACTATAATTAAACCTATCAAAATCCATATCATAATTATCATCTAAAAAACAAGCAAAATAAACTATAGTTCTATAATTAGATATATTTAAAAGAAAATCCAAAGTTAAAGAACATTTATTTATTTTATTAACTTTACATATATCTTTAACATAACTAATATCAGGAATTTCAATAAAATCAAAATTTTTAATCATATCAGGATTTTTTTCAATATACGCAACCATAATTCCAAGCAAAAGTTCAAGATTCCTATTCATAACAATTTTAATACCATCATCTTTTAAAACCATTACTACCCTCCAACAAAGTACTAAAACTACTCAAAATAATGATTATATTTCTTCTCATGCCCCAAAGTAGTTTCCTCACCATGTCCAGGATATAAAACAATATCATCATCATATTTTTTAATTTTATTAAGAGACTCTATCATATCAGGAAAAGAACCTCCAGGTAAATCTACCCTACCGATATTTTCATAAAACACAAAATCCCCAACAAACATAAAATTATAGTCTTTAAAATAAAAAGTAAGACTAGTATTAGAATGACCAGGAGTATAAATAACATCAAACTTAAAAGGTCCAATTATTTTTTCTCCTTCAAACAAATTTTTATGATCAAAAATAGGAACTCTATAAAAATTACTAAGACTATCAGCATACATAGCATGATCAAAATGATTATGAGTAACAAGTATACCAATAGGTTCTACCTTAAGTTTACTAATTTGTTTAATAATATTATTCTCCTCATCACCAGGATCAACAATTAAACATTTACCATCCTCATAAAGAATATAACAATTAGTATTAAGAGGTCCTACTACTAATTTAAGCATTTTCATTATTTAAACCCTCTTTATATGCATCAATAAGCCAAGTAGGATCCTTACATCCCATAAAAGGAATAACCGCATTCTTATGTCTATAAAGCTTACTAATCTCTTCCTTAGAAATATGTTCTGCCCCAGGAATAGCATTAATTATAAGATCAGAACTAACCCCAGGAAAATCATCAAAACTCTCTCTAGCAGGTTCTATATCAGTAACATAAACCTTATCTGCACTCTTAAGAACATTAGCAAACTCTTTATAAAAAGCCTCAGTTCTAGAAATAGTATAAGGAATCAAAACAGGAACAAGCTCCTTATCAGGATACTTTTGTCTAGCAGTCTTAAGAACAGTTTCAACCTCATTAGGATGATGTGCATAATCATCAACTAAAACAACATCACCTATCTTCTCTTCACTAAATCTTCTTTTAGCACCATGAAACTCATTCAAATACTTAGTTATATCCTCAATAGATATACCTTCAAGATAAGACATATAAATACATGCAAGAGCATTATAAATCATATGTTTACCAAAAATATTTATATTAAAACTACCATAAAACTCATCATTAATGTAAACATCAAAACTACTACCATCTTCTCTAAGTTCCTTAATAACACCACGAACATCATTATTAGAATTAAAACCATAATAAACAATCTTATCAGAAACTAATCTCCTAACATTTTCATTATCACCACACGCAACAACCTTATCCTTAGTTTGATCAACAAACTTTTGAAACGTTTCAACAATCTCATCTATATTTTTATAACAGTCAACATGATCATAAAAAATATTAGTAATAATAGTATACTTAGGATAATAATTTAAAAAATGTCTATTAAACTCACAAGATTCTACAATAAAATTATTAGAGTTTTCATCAATAACACCAGTACCATCACCAATCAAATAATTAGTACCAATAGTATTTTTAAATATATTAGAAAGCATAGCAGTAGTAGTAGTCTTTCCATGAGTACCACTTATACAAATAGTATCATACTTCTTAGTAAGCTCCCCTATCATCTCAAAATATTCATACATCTTACATCCAAGCTTCTTAGCTTTTCTATAAGCATAATGATTACTATGAATAGCAGATGTATAGACAAAAACCATATCACTAGTAAGCTTTTCGGCATCTTTATATACTTTAATACCTCTTTTATTAAGTTCCTCTAAAGTAAAAGAATAAACCTTAGCATCATCACATCCAATAACTTCATTACCAGAATCATATAGCATAGAAGCAAGAGCAGCCATACCAGATCCTTCTATTCCTGCAAAAAAATATTTCATTTTATCTCCTCCTTATTTTCAAAAACCAAACCATCTATTGCGTTATCATAAATAAATTTCTTTAACACCGACATATCGCCAGTCTCATAAAACTTAATAAGTTTTTCATAAAATTCAGACTGAATATCATTAGCAATAGTTATAATACCACAACCATTATCAATCATTATTTTATTAGCAAAGAGCATCGCAACCCTTTTATTACCATCTATAAACATCTGACTTCTCATTACAAATAACATAACCTCAATAGCAATTTCAGTCATAGACTTGTCAGATTGACTTAAAATAGCACCCAAATCTTCCTTTATTTTACTCTCAATAGGAAAATCCGGTTTCCACTTTGTTCCCCCAATATTAACCGGTGTACTTCTTATTTTACCTAAATCACCTTGTAAAACAAGCTTATCCATAACAAGCTTATGAATATAGCAAAGAAGATTATAATCATATGAAAGATCATCATTTTCTAAAATGAATTGCCAAGCATATTTCAAATTATTAATAGCAATCACACTATCAACAGTAAGACCATTAACTATACCACCATCATAAATAATTTGTGTATCAGGATAAGTAACAGCAATTCCTTCTAAATTAGCACTCTTCCAAATGTAATCAACTATATTTCTCTTAGCAATAAAAACATTCTGAGCTCTAGTTAAACTATACTTGTTATCCATTTTATCTCCTCCCACGTCAATATAATTATATATTTTTTTTAGACAAAAAACAAGTAAACCAATAGATTTACCTGTCTATTTACTATTATTTAAATAACTAAGAGCATCATCAAAAGTAGAAACCTTAACAAGAGAAAAATTATACTTTTCTTTATCCATTATTTTCTTAGCTTCTTTATAATTAGCCTCTGGAACAAATACAATATCAGCGTTCTTCTTAGACGCAGCCATAAGTTTATACTTAATACCACCTATTTCCCCAACATTACCATAGACATCAATAGTACCAGTTCCCACAACCTTCTTACCATGAGTAATATCATCAGAAGAAAGCTTATTATAAATAGTAAGAGCAATCATAAGCCCTCCAGAAGGTCCAGCTTGATGACCATTAAAATCAAACTCAACCTTAGGATCACTAGTATACTTAATCTCATTAGAAATAACAATACCAAGCTTCTTCTCACCATCAATATCCATCAACTTATTATTAGTAGAAACCTCTTTACCATTTCTCATAACAGTAATAGGAACACTATTCTTATTACTACATTCAGAAATATACTTAGCAATATCATCATAAGACTTAATCTTATTACCATTAACATCAATAATTTCATCACCAATATCTAAAGACGTCTTAGAATCTTTATCAATATAAATAACTAAAAACTTACTAGATGAAATCTTTACATCCTTACCAGCCTTCTCAAAAGCAACCTTAACCGCCGCATCTAAAGAGCTAGTAAAATATAACTTTTCACGATAATTATAAGAATCCTCATCCTCATTATTAAGTACAACATCATTAACTTTTTCCCTATCGATAGAAGGAACTATATAAGAAAGCAAATAAGTAAACACCATACCTTTAGCTTCCTTAACATATAATGCTTCCAAAGATCCAGATTTTTTCTTCTCACCATTAATACTAATCTTATCCCCTAAAACAATAGTACCTCCACCAAGCTTAATATAATAAGGAACAGGAATAAGTAAACAAAGAGTAATAACAATAGGCAAGAAAAAAGATATTACCTCCTTGGGATTCTTAAAAAATTCAATAAGTCTTTCTTTAATTTCAATAATTTTGTTCTTCATATTTATCTCTCCAATATAATTATAACAGGAAATCAGGTGAATTATGAAAAAAAAGTTATATTCCATAATAATTTTAACAACATTAACACTATTAACACTAAATATATTCATAAAATCAAATACATTAAACCAAACAATAGTATTCAGTATAAACCTATTCATAAAAAACATATTACCTTCACTGTTTCCTATGTTCATAATTAGTTTTATCCTGGTAGAACTAGACATTCCTCTAATACTAGGTAATCTACTAAAAAAGCCCATACATTTTCTATTTAAATCAAAAAAAGAGGCATCATTCATATTTTTTATGAGCATGATAACAGGTTTTCCCAGCAGTGCCAAATACTTAGATGACCTAATGAACAAAAACATACTCACCAATAAAGATTCAGAAAAAATATTAATGTTTACTTTTTTCTCAAATCCATTATTCATAGTAAACACAGTAGGAACTCTATTCTTAGGAAATAAACAAATAGGAATATGCCTTTTAATAAGTCACATAATAGGAAACATCATAGTAGGAATCATATTTAGAAATTACAACAAAGAAATAACACAGGAAACAACTAAAATTAAAAACCTATCTTATTTAAACAATAAAATAAACAATACAAATATATTTACAGTACTAATAAAAGCAATAGAAAGCTCTCTAAAAACATTAATAAATATATTTGGAATAATAACCTTTTTCTTAATAATAACAAATTTAATATATAAAGATACAACAAATCTAATAAACATAATACAAATAGGACTATTAGAAATGACAAGTGGATTAAAATATTTATCACTAAGTAATATAGATATAAATATAAAACTTCCCCTAGCAGCATTTTTCATATCCTTTGGAGGATTCTCAATTCACTTTCAAATAATGAGCATATTAAACAAAAAAAAGGTAAAATATCTACCTTTTCTAATAGCTAGAATAATTCATGGAATCATAAGTTTTATGTTTATGATACTTCTTGTACAAAAAATGGATATACTATTTTAAAACCATAATTTTCATCATGTTCAACAAGTCTATAAGGAAAATTTATTACTAACATTCTAGTTTCATCATCACACTTTATCTCAACCTTGGTAATTACAGTTCCATCATTTTTTTCATCATCCTCATCAGTAGAAAAAGAACTAGAGTCTTGAATATCAACAAACTCTTGATTAGGAATACTTTCAAAAACATCATTATAGTATATACCAGACTTTGCCAATACATCACTTTTACTCAAATCACCTTTATTCAAACCAATAGTTTTAGTTAGAATTTCATTACCATCAACATAAGCATATATAAGACATGGATATATGCCTTGACACTCTTTGGTAGGATTAATATTTTCGGAGCTCATACCAGAATACTTAGCAACATAAGTAGTATTGTTATCAGAAGAAGCAAAATCATAACCAACACGAGTACTAACAGAAGTCCATGGATCACTAGCATTATTTTTATAAAGAATAGCAAATGGTTTGTTTTTAATTAAATCATACTGAATAGAACTATTCATATTGGAAGAATATTCAGTAAAATCCTTACCTATTCTCTTATCATCAAAATCATTCTTAACTTCCATTATTAAATTAAACATACCAACAATAATTACAAGTAAAAGTGAAAAAGTAACAAGAAGCTCAACAAGAGTCATACCTTTATTGTTCATTAGTAGCACCTCCATATACTATAGAAACAGATTGTCCATCAGCCTTTAAATACCAAGTAGTATTATCTTGTTCATTAGGTTCAACAACACATCCAGATTTATATCCAAATGCATTACACCAATTCTTTTCAGAACCTTTGTATACACTAGATTGCACATTAATTGAAGAAATATTACTACAACCTGCAAATGCACTATCTCCTATTGAATTGACCTTACTAGGAATATTAATAGAAGTCAAATTACTATTGTTTTTAAACACTGATTCTCCTATTGAAATAAGCTCAGAACTTAAAATAACAGAAGAAAATCCATTATTAGCAAAAGCACTAGCATCAATAGTTTTAACAGTAGATGGAATTGTCACGGAATCAGTTATACCACAACCAGCAAATACAGATTTTGATATACTATTTAGCTTAGATTCAGACGAAAAACTTAACTCTGCAATCTTTCTATTTTCAAATGCTGACTCCCCGATTGAAGTAACACTAGATGGAATATTTAACAATTTTAATACAGAATTTTTAGAATCATCCATCTTAAATGCATCTTTACCAATAGTAGTTAGTTTTGTGCCAAACTGTATATTATCAAACTCAACATTCTTAAATGATGCGTTTCCTATTGTTTTTATTTCCGGCAACGATAATGATTTTTCCATAAAAGTAGCACTTTCAAAAGCATTATCATCTATATTAGCAACAACTCTAAACTCAAATGATAATAAGTTAACACTTTTAAAAGTAGAATGACCAATTTTATTTGGTGCTGCATCACTGCTAACATTAGATGGAAATCTAATTCCGGAAGAACTACCAGAATTTTCAAATAATCTTTCAACATTATAGTTATTTTTGCCTATTTTCACAATTCCGTTCAAAGTTTTAATATTAGAAAATGCTCCTGATCCTATAGTAACATCCAAAGGTATATTAACCTCAACAAGAGAAGTACCATTAAAAGCATTTTTCCCTATATTTTTAATACCAGATAAATCAAACTCCTCAGTGCTAGAGCCCTTGAAAGACTTAACACCATTAAAAGCTCCTTCTCCTATAGAATTAAGTTTTCCCTTATCAAAATCAATACTAATAACAGAAGTATTTTTAAAAGCTCCCTCTCCTATAGCAGTAATTACTCCAAGCCCGCCACCAATAGTTTTTATTTGTTTATCAGTAAATACAACATTAGCACCACAATCACCGTTATCTTGGTTATATCCAGTAACAGTTAAACTACCATCATCACCTTTTTTTGTAGTAAAGCAACTACCAGGAGTATAATAATCAGCTACAATAGGTGTAGTAGCATACCCATCTTTAGTTTTAATAATTATTCTATAAAGTTCATTATTATCTTGATAAACCGTATTTTTATACTCAGGTAAATACTTAATATAATTGTATAATGTACCATCATTTTGAGTATAACCATCCTTAACATCCGTAAGTTTATATTTAGTCAAAATTATTTCTTCTACTCCATATTCATTAAATATATTTTGACATCTTGTAATAACATCTTTATCATCATTCACCCCAAAAATCTCGTTTTTATTCTCAGATTTAAGTTGAGTAACATCAGAATTACATATACGAGAATTACTCTTATTAGAATTATAAGCAACATAATACTTATCACTATTTATCTTATCACCAATAGTTGTTGTAAATTTATTACCATTTTCCATAACCCCATTATATATCTTTCTCGCATAATACGCTGCAAACTGTGCACTAGTATTGTTATAATTAAGTCTATTCTCATACTCCGCTACAAGTGGTAAATAATTTGAAAAAAGAATAGAAAAAATAAGTAAAACAACCATAGAAACAGCTAATAACTCAGCCATAGCAAATCCTTTCATACTCTTAAGTTTCTTTTTCATTATTACTCACCTTCTACTTGCTTATTTTCTAAAATTATTATATAATACTTTTAGAATAAATTCTAGTATAAAAATAAAATAACTACGAATTTTACAAATATAGAATAAAGGGGAAAAATCTTATGATGCGAGAATTTAATTTTACTACTACTCCTATAGTAGATATAGTAAACGATATAATAATTGATTCAGTTATGAAAAATGCCAGTGATATTCACTTTGATCCCGCTGAAAAATATCTAAAAATCAGAATAAGAATAGATGGTGAACTAAGAGACTACGCAATAATAGATAACAGATATAAAAGAAACCTAACAACAAGAGTAAAACTACTTGCTGGTATGAACATTACAGAATCAAGACTTCCACAAGATGGTGCAATAAAAAGCGTAATTGAAGGAAAAGACTTAGACCTTCGTGTTTCAGCGCTTCCTACCAGCTTTGGAGAAAAAATAGTTATCAGAATTCTAGACTACTCTATGAGTTTACAAGGAATAGAATACTTAGGATTCACCGGAGA
Source organism: uncultured Bacilli bacterium (assembly GCA_934101575.1). Classification (GTDB taxonomy): domain Bacteria; phylum Bacillota_I; class Bacilli_A; order RF39; family UBA660; genus UMGS1449. The sequence goes on along the minus strand of CAKORJ010000001.1, from coordinate 144,843 downwards.
AAACTATAAAATAATCATGGAAATGTTAAATAGTCCAAATGGTATTATTCTAATAACTGGTGCTACTGGTTCAGGTAAATCTACAACTGTATACTCTATGCTTCAAAAATTAAACAAAGAAGAATCAAACATCATAACAGTCGAAGATCCAGTAGAAATGAGTATCGAAGGTCTTAACCAAGTACAAGTAAACTCAGAAATTGGCTTAGACTTTGCAACAGTACTTCGTTCAATTTTAAGACAAGATCCAAACATAATACTAATCGGAGAAATCCGTGATACTGAAACAGCAAAAATAGCAATACGTGCTTCTATAACTGGACACTTAGTATTATCAACACTACATACAAATAACTCTCTAACAACAATAGAAAGACTTATAGATATGGATGTAGAAAGATACTTACTATCATCTTCACTTAAAGGAATAATTTCACAAACGCTAGCAAAAAGACTATGTCCAAACTGTAGAATTCAAAGACCGGCTAATGAAACAGAAAAAATACTATTCAAAAAAACATTAGGAATAGACATAGAATCAATCTATGAAGCAGGAAGATGTGATCACTGCCACAATGGTTACACAGGTAGAATTGCTCTTCAAGAAGTATTAATGATAAATGAAGAAATCCGCGATGCAATAAATAGAAGTATGGACAGAGAAGATTTAAAACATTTAATCTATAAAAAAGGAGTAAAAACTCTATTCCAAGATGGTTTAATCAAAGTCATGGAAGGTATAACAGATCTAAAAGAAGTATTCAGATTAGTAGATTATGATGATTACGATGAAGTATCCGAAGAACTATTAGATAAAACTCTTGGAATTGATAAAAAAGAAGAAACAGAAACTTCAAAAATCATGGACAGTATGCTTTATACCAATCCAGAAGTAATGCAAACTCCTATAGAAAATAAAAATCAAATAAATGAAACATTAAATGAACAAAATAATAATTATAACCCTATTCCAAATCAAGTAATAGATAATGCAAATAGTAATGAAACAAATAATACAATAAATACAAATGATAATAACATCAATAATGTAAATAATCAAAACGAAATAAATAATAATAAACAAAATATAGTAAATATACCAAACTTGAATGTTCCAAATACACCACAAACCCAAATAGAAGAACCTACAACAAATAATCAAAATATATTTACTAATAATGAAGGAAACTTATTTGATGATAATATCTTTAATTCATTAAGAATAAATGAAAATAACAATCAACAAAATAACTACACAGAAAGCTTACTACAAAATATAAACAATGATACTAATATATAGACACTAAAAAAGTGTCTTTTTTTTTGACACTTTATAACTTAATAGGATTAAAATCAATATCAAATTTAATTTTTTTATCGTTAAAAAACCTCTCTTCAAGCATAACTAAATACTTCTTTATATTATTAATATCTTTATACTTTATAATAATTTGAAACCTATATTCATTATTAACCCTAAATATATTAGCAGTAGATGGCCCAAGTATAACTTCATTTTTAATCTTAAGTTTTAAATAATTACCAATTTTACCACTCATACTACTAGCTAAATTATAATCTTTAGAACTTATCTTAAGTAAACATATATAACAATAAGGAGGATAATTAAGTTTTTTTCTAATACTCAACTCTTCCTCATAAAACATTTTATAATTATTATTCTTACTACAAACAATAGCATAATGATCAGGATTAAAAGTTTGTATAAGAACCTTTCCTAATTTATTACCTCGACCACTCCTGCCAGAAACTTGATTAAGTAAAGAAAAAGTAACTTCACTGCTTCTAAAATCTGGAAAATTAAGACTAATATCTGCACTAATTACACCAACTAAAGTAACATTAGGAAAATCAAGACCCTTAGCAATCATTTGAGTACCAAGTAAAATATCATATTTTCTCTCACTAAAATCATTAATAATTTTCTCATGAGCACCCTTTTTAGTTGTAGTATCAATATCCATCCTAACAACCCTAGCATCAGGAATTATTTCTTTTAAAGACTCTTCTACCTTTTCAGTACCTATTCCAAATTCTCTAAATTCTTCCCCACACTTATTACATATATTTTCTTTCTTCTTAGCAAAACCACAATAATGACACCTAAGCATATTAGAACTCTTATGATAAGTAAGAGATATATCACAATTAGGACACTTTTCTACTTCACCACACTTATTACAAGTAACAATATTAGAATAACCTCTTTTATTAAGAAATAAAATAACTTGTTCTCCCCTAGAAATAACATCTTTAATCTCAGAAATCAAAATATTAGAAAAATAACCATTACTCTTTTTAAACTCTTTATTCATATCAATTATTTCAATATCTGGGTCCATACCATTATATCTATTAGGAAGACTAACCAAAGTATACTCCCCTCTTAAAGCCCTTGTATAACTTTCAATAGTCGGAGTAGCACTACCTAAAACAAGTGGACAATTATGATAACTACTTCTAAACTTAGCAACATCAATAGCACTATACCTAGGATTATTCTCTTGTTTATAACTACTAGTATGTTCCTCATCAACAATAATAATACCAATATTCTTAAGTGGAGCAAATATAGCACTTCTAGCACCAATAACAATATTAACTCTACCCTCATTAATCTTACGCCATTCATCATATTTAACTCCATCAGAAAGCTTACTATGAAGAATCGCAATCTTATCAAAATAAGAAGTAAATCTATTAATAATTTGAGGAGTCAAAGATATTTCAGGAACCAAAAACAAAGCAGTCTTACCAGATTTTATAACCTCATCAATAAGTCTCATATAAACATTAGTCTTACCACTACCAGTGACACCATATAATAAAAAAGTTTCACTCTTACCAAAACTATCACTAATTTTTTTAAAAACATTATCCTGACTGGTATTCAAAGAAAACTCTTTTCTCTTAGAAATATCAACATTATAGCGATAAACCTCTCTTTCACTAACAACAAGAATCCCCTTATTAATAAGAGTCTTAACACTACTAGAAGATATATCATTAAGAAACTTAATATTACAAGACCCATTATCTTTAACATAAGAAATAATCTCACTTTGAGTCTTATTAAACTTATAAGAACTACAATCAACATCTCCTAAAGAAACATATTTATCAAACTTAGGTCTCATATTAACACTATTCTTAGCTTTCAAAGCCTTAGGAAGCATAACTTGATAAGAAGACATCAAAGAAGACAAAGTAACATTCTTAACAAACTTACCAATTTCCATAAGTTCTTCATTTAAAACCGGATAAGAATCAATAAGTCCAATAATAGACTTTAAATCATTAATATTAGAATTATCATAAGAAATAGACATAACAAATCCATCAAGAACTTGTTTTCCAAAAGGAACCTCAACCCTCATCCCAACACAAATACTATCTTTATATTCATCCGGAACAATATAAGTAAAAGTCTTATCTAAAAAAACATGAGCAAGTTCAACTAAACAATTACAAGTCATATATATACTTCCCTTCTATAAAGATTATATCATAAATAATCCATTAAAAAAATATAGGAAAGACCTATATCACAAAATAAACTTACTAATAATCTCAAGAACTATTCCTACAAACACCCCAATAAAATATACAATACCAAGTATCATAAAATTATCTTTTCTAGGTTTATTACTCTTAAATAAAACAAGTAAAGCAATACCTGCCCCAGAAAGAAGACCACTAATCAAAGAACCAAATGAAATAGCTCCTTTCAAAAATAACTCAGTTAAAATAACACTAGAAGCACAATTAGGAATAAGACCAATTAATCCCGTTAAAAACGATGAAAATATATTATCCTTAAGAAAAATAGTCTCTAAATACCTCATTCCTTCATAATACATAACAGTATTAATAATAAAATTGCAAACTAAAATAAATAAAAATATATTAAAAGTATGCTTAATACTAGCAGAAAAAAGCTTCTTCTCACAATGACAATGCTCATCCTTACAAATAGTATAATCTTCTGTACTATTATTTCTCTTTCTAAATATAAAATCTATTATAAATCCAAATACTAACCCTACTATAAACTTAATTACTATAATTTTAAAAAACAAAGATAAAGGAGCATGTTCTGCTATTAAAATAGGAATCATCTCATCACTAGTAGATAAATAAACAGCAATAAGAGTACCAATAGATATAATCCTTGTCGCATACAAATTAGTCGCCGCAACAGAAAAACCACATTGAGGAACTATACCTAAAAAACTCCCAATAATAGGTCCAAACTTACCAGCTTTACTAATACTATTCTTACTCTTCTCATCAAGTTTATGTTCAAAAAGCTCTATAAGTAAAAATGTAAGAAATAAAAACGGTAACAACTTAAAACTATCAATTAAAGTATCATAAATAACATCCAACAACTCACTCACCTCTTTTAAATACCATATAATTTTAACACAAAAACTTTAAAAATAAAAGTAATAATTAATTAAAGCGACTCATATGTATAATACTTTCTACATCTCCAACTTTACATGTTATATATCCTTCAGGAGGTACCAAAGATACATTCCTAGTTACAGTAACCTTATACACAACTCTATTACTCTCTTCCGTTCTTTCAATATCAGTTATATCAAAAAGATCACAAGAAAACTCAACTAAAGAATCATCTACAACAGGACTTATATAAAAATAACTAGACAAAGTACCCCCATTACTAGGAAAACCAATCTCAGAATTATCATTAGTAATTACAACACTAGATAAATCTATACCAGGTTTTTCTTCATTTAACTTAACCACTATCTTAGCCTTATATTGAATCTTAGTATCACTATTCCAAGAACTCGCATTAACATCTTTATCTATCCACAACCTAATCTTATATTTCTTTATAACCTCAGTATTAGTACTACTATGTTTATTACTGTCTTCATATAACACACCATTATCTAAATTACTAACCAAAACAGAATCAACCAATTTATTATCATCAAAATCAGTCAAATACACCTTAACTTCATTATCATTTAAACTAGTATATCCATTATCCACACTTAACTTCTCAAGACCAATACTATATTTTAAAACAGTATCATAACTAGCATTAGTAACAACAGAAAAATCAAAAGGTTCACCATTAATTCCCATCTCATCACTAACAGGAAGACTATTATTTAAATCAATAACTTTATTCTCTAAAAGTTTAACAAAAACACTACTCTTTTCAATAGAACTATTACCACCAACAAAACTATAATCAAAAGCCGCATAAGTAAAATAAATAACAGAAGCAATTAAAAAAAGTAAAATAACTATCAAAAAAGATTTATTATTATAAACATTCTTCATAATAACACCCTTAATAATAATATAAAAAAAACATTGCTTTTTCAAGACAATATCTTAATTTTCTATTTATTCTTTACTACTATTAACAACTTTTTTACTCTTATTCTTAGATTTCTTTTCTAAAAACAAACTATCAAATACTTGCATATAATTATCCACATAAATAAACTTTATACCATCAGTAATCTCATTCTCAAGTTCTTCAACATCCCCTTTATTTAAAAAAGGTAAATATATTTTTTTAACTCCAGCATTTTTAGCACCAATAACCTTTTCTTTAATACCACCGACAGGTAGCACTTCTCCTCTTAATGTAATTTCTCCTGTCATAGAAATATTATTTTTAACAGAAATACCCCTAAAAGCACTTACAATAGCACTAATAATAGTAATACCAGCACTAGGTCCATCTTTTCTAACTGCGCCTTCTGGAACATGTATATGAATATCACTAGATTCAAGAAGTTCATAATCAATACCAAATCTTTTATAATTACTTTTTATATAACTAAGTGCAATCTTAGTACTTTCAACAAAAACTTCTCCTAAACTACCAGTAGTAATTATATTATTATGTCCCTTATAATAACTAACTTCTATTTTAAGAACATCCCCCCCAAATAAAGTATAACTCATAGCATTAACTACTCCTGGTACATTATCACTATTATTAAAATCTAAATACTTAGGATTACCCAAATACTTCTTTATCAAAGCCTCATCAACAATATTTAAATGTTCACTTTTATCTACAACTATTTCCTTAGCGATTTTTCTAAGAATAGCAAATACTTTTCTCTCAAGCTCACGAACTCCAGCTTCTTTTGTATAATTCCTAATTATCATCAAAATAGCATCATCTGTAAACTCAACATTAAAATCTTTTAATCCATGACTATCTATTCCTTTTGGAATAATATAATCTTTACATATATTAAATTTTTCATATTCTGTATAACTAGATATTTCTACAATCTCTAATCTATCCCTAAGTTCACTAGGAATTTGTTCAATATAATTAGCAGTAAGCACAAACATAACCTTACTAAGATCAAACTCTTCCTCTATATAATGGTCCGAAAAGAATTTATTTTGTTCTTTATCCAAAACCTCTAATAAACTAGAAGCAGGATCTCCTTTTATATCCTTACTCATTTTATCAATTTCATCTATAACAAACACAGGATTACAACTACCAGATCTTTTTATTCCATCAATTATTTTACCAGGAGAAGACCCAATATAAGCTCTTCTATGCCCCATAATATCTGCTTCATCATTAACTCCACCAACAGATATTTTAGTATATTTTCTACCAAGAGCATTAGCAATACTCTTAGCAAAAGTAGTCTTACCTACTCCAGGAGGTCCAACAAAACAAATAATAGGACTACTAACCCCTTTAGTAATTTGATTAAGAGCTAAATACTCAAGAATTCTCTCCTTAACTTCCTTAAGTCCATAATGAGAACTATCAAGAATCTTCATAGCACTCTCTAAATCCCTATTATCAGTAGTATACTTACCCCATGGAAGACTAAGTAAAGTATCAATATAATTTCTAACCATACCAACTTCAGAACTCATTGCTGGAATAGATTCATATCTATTAACCTCAAGTTCAAGTCTTTTACGAACCTTACTAGGGATATTAGAATTAGAAATCTTCTTCTTCAAAATAGAAACATCATAATCCTTATCATAACTATCCCCTAGTTCTTCCTTCATTATTTTAATCTTTTCATTTAAAATATAATCCCTTTGAGTCTTATCAAGTTCATAACTAATCTTATCCTCAATCTTCTCCTCAAGTTCCGTAACAGCTATTTCCATATTAATATCATCTAAAAGCATCATAGCCCTAGTAGTAGGAACAACTTCATTTAAATATTCAAGTTTTCTAGCATAAGAACCAGGTATAAACATAGTAAGAATATCAGTAATTTTATCTATATCATTAACACCCAGTATATCAGATAAAATACTATTACTAGCAGTAGGACAATGTTCAATATAATACTCAGTTTGCTTAATTAAACTCCTAGAATAAGCCATCTCCTCAGAAATAGTAAGCTTACCAGGAGTTATATCTTCATAATAAGAAACCTTAACCCCCTCAACCTCCGAAGTATAAGATAAAACATTAACCCTATTAAGTCCCCTGATAACTATTCTAGTCTTATTATTAGGCATATCAAGTTTCATATTAATATAACCAATAACCCCTACTCTAGGAAAACTAGTCTTATCGATAGAATCCTCAAGTTCATCACTAGGATGAATAATTAAAATATGCTTATTATAATAAGAATCAGCTAAAGAAATAAGCTCTTTATCCTTCTCATTCTCAAGTTCAAGTCTAATCTCACTATGAGGAAAAAGAATAATATTTTTAAGAACTAATACAGGCAATTTAGTTTTATCCATGTCATTCCTCCTCATATAAATTATTTCTTTTTATTATAAAGGTTTTTAAATTTTAATCAAGTAAAATAACCAATTTTCTACAAAAAAATCTAAAACAAACACTTATAATAAAACAGGTGATATTATGAAAGTAAAACTATTCGATGAAATTCATGAAAAAGATCTAGAAGATAATATAAATATTTTTTTAAGTAACCTAGATGAAGAAAATGAAATAATAGATATAAAATATCAAGTAAGTATATCTATGTTTTCAGAAGAACAAATATATTGTTTTAGTGCAATGATTATATACATATAAAAAGCAAACCTAAAGTTTGCTATAAATTATCTTACTCTTTGACGGCCACTTTTAACTACTTCATTAGCAGCTTCAAGTTCATATTTAGAAGATATTATATCTTTATTAGAAGCTATATCTACTACCATATTAGCATCTTCTTTATTAGTAGCCATATTAGCAATAGAAACAAGCCCACACATAACACCAAGTTTATCTTTACTATAACGTCTAGTTATATCATAGAAAGCATTAACTTTATAAACGTCTTCAGCTCTAGTTATAAATCCTACAATAGAAGCAAGTCTAATAGTAATGTCGCCTTCTTTATGTTCTTTATCATGTAACTTTTCTTCATAATATTCTAAAACATCTCTAGTAACACTAGCCGCAGCACGTGCCCCTTCATCAGTTTTAGAATTAAGAATCATACCAGTAATTAAAGAAGCCATATCAGTATCTTCTCTAAACATATCAATACCATTAACAACCTTAGTCGCTGCAAGTACTTTTTCTCTGTCATATCTTATATCAGTTTTATCAATAATCTCTTCTAAAAGAGCAATTTTCTTTTCTTTATTCTTACTAGTTGAAGATATAGCCTTAATAAGACTACTTAATACAATAGGATTATCCCATTCAAGAGAAAGTAATCTTTCTAAATCCTCTTCATCAAATAAATAAATATACATATATTTATCTATATCCTTTTTTCTAATATTATTTTCCTTTAAACGTTTATCAAGTTGAGTAAGTAAGTCTGCAATCTCTGGCATACAACCATCCTCCTTCTATAAACATCTTATCACTTATAAAACAGTATTGTCAACATAAAAAAATGGAGCAAAACTACTCCATCTCACATATTTCAAGTTTCTTATCGTTATGAATAAGTTTAAAAACCACACTAGTTGGATATCCCATATCATCTTTATAAGTAAGATTAACATTCACAACATAAGCCTTATCATCAGAAACTTTCTTATATTTATAAGCCTCAGTCTTTATACTATTAATCTTAGAAGAACTAACAACAGGAAGATTTTGTTTCCTATCACCATATATATTTTGTTCAACATATTTATACACAGTTTCCGAAGTCTCTAACACAAAATTATCTTTACTATCAGAACTTATAAATTGAACAGCTCCAATATCATTTTTAGAAACCTTATTATCTAAATTGTAAAAATCAATAGCCGCCATTCTAGAAATCAAAGAAGCATACTTCTCCTCATCTACTTTATCACTTTTTAAAACATCAACAAGTTCTTTAAATAAATCCTTATATATTTTAGGTTGATCTGCCTCAAGATAATATCCATACTCAGGTATCTCATCTACAACTTTAGAAGCATTCTCAGTCTTAGGATTTAAAGAGTTATAAAGCAAGAAACCAAATATACCAAATATAAGTACTACTATTAAAACAAGTATAACAACAACCTTTTTCTTTAACTTACGCTTCTTTTTCATTTTTCCTCCTCATAATTAGTAGAAAATTTACTACCAAAATAATTATAAACAATAATATCATTAGAAACATCAATCATTTTAGTTGTCTTTTCCTTATTTTTCTTTATATAATCCTCAGATAAAGGTTTATTCTTAAGAAGTTTATACTCATTCTTATTATCATTATAATAAACATAATTAGTTACAAAATTACCATTAGGAAATGCAACTAAATTATCTTTCTTATTCATTATATCCGAACCAAGTGCATACTTGTTATAAACACCAAGCATATTACCAAGAGTCGGAGCAACATCATACATTCCCATAGTAGTACTAACAGTTTTAGCATAGTTTTCTCTAAAATCACTATCGTTTGAATATATAATCAAAGGAACCCTTCTATTTTGTTCTTGCCAGTAATAATCAAGTTCTTTATAACTAGGATCATCTTCACTCTTAATACCATTTGTTTTATAATCATAATTATAGAATTTATTCCATAAAGAAGTAGATATTCTAGCATCATGATCACCATATATCATAATAACAGTATCATCCAGTATACCAGCCTTATCAAGTTCTGAAACCAAAAGTCCAAGTTGTTTATCAGCATAATGAGCAGAAACAAAATAATTACCAAGTTTAGTATCTTTCATATAAGGATAAGTCTTACCATCCTTTTCCATACTAACGTCGAAATCACCAAACAATTCATTATAATCAAAAGGAGTATGATTACTAAGAGTAATTAAAGTACCATAAAACTTCTTATGCTTACTATTTATATCTTTTATATATTCAACAGATTGTTTAATAAACGATTCATCACTTAGTCCAAAACCAACCTCTTGATCTATTTTATAAGCAGACTTATCATAAAATTTTTCATAACCTAAATTCTTATGCATAATATTTCTATTCCAAAAGTCTCCAGTATTAGCATGCATACTAAATGTATAATACCCTTTTTCCTGTAACAATTGATAAAAAGAAACATAATCCTTATCCGCATGATTTATAAAAACAGTACCACTAGAAACAGGAAGTAAAGAAGTAGCCATAGTAAACTCAGTATCACTACTAGTACCAAAACTTACTTGAGAATAAAAATTATCAAAATAAAGCCCTTCACTAGATAACTTATTAAGATTAGGAGTAACACTCTTACCATTTATCTTAAGATTAAGAAGTACATTTTGCATACTCTCAGAATGAACAGCAATAACATTCTTACCCTTAAATAAATTAGTATATTTATTCTTTTCTTTAGTATTACCCTCTTCACTATAATACTCATTTATAGTCTTATAAGCCTTATCTTTACCAAATAAAGTAGCCATCTTAGGCTCAATACTCTTAACAATATCATTAATTTGATACATATAAACACCAAATCTAGATACTAAATATTCCCTATTCCACTGACTATATAATCTAGAAAAATCAACAGGTTTCAAAGAACATAAAAATATTACAAAAAATATAATTACCCAAGTATATAAAGTCTTAACAATAATCCTTCTAGGAACCCTTTTAAAAGTTTGATCTTCCAAATTTCTTTTCTTAATTCTTCTATTCGCAATAAATAAAGCAATAGGAAGCCATAAGAACACAAAAAACTGAGGTTTAATCAAATCTCCAACTACATTAGAATCACCAGTATCACTATTAGTAAGAGCAAATGAGAAAAAAGTAATAGAAATATATGAACTATAATAAAAATAATAAATTATATTTGCAATACAAACAATTATACTAACAATAGATACTATCATTAAATATAAAAACCTATACTTCTTCTTAACAAAGAAATAGAAAGAAGCAAATATAAGAGATATTACCAAATCAGCTAAAACAGGTCTTAAATTAAAAGCATTTCCAATAGTAAAACCTCTTAAAAGCATGCCATTAATAATAGCACCAAATAAATATATAAAAACAAGTTTATTATCAAGAATAATATTCTTAGTAACTTTAACAGTATGTATAAAGTTCTTTTTTATATTCTTAAAATTAAATGTTTCCTTAATTCTCGTCTTTAACGGCTTCTTCTCCTTCTTTAACCTCTCCCTCTTCATTTTTATCTTCTCTTGAAGACTCATCTTTTTCTTTTTTTTCTCCATCACATACACACTTCCCTTGTCTATGAAATTTATCTACATTAAAAGCCATTCCTACAACAAATAAATAAGCTAATATATAAACCCATAATAACAAAATCAAAATATTAGCAAAATTGCCATATATAACATCATAAGAAGCAATATTAGTAATATAAAAAGCAAATATATAAGTAGCAACTATCCATCCAACTGTAGTAAATAAAGCCCCTTTAGTAGTAGTAGAACTTTTAATCTTAGCACTAGGTGCCAAAGTATACAAAACTTTTATTATAAAATACATAATAAGAAATGATATAACACCCTTAATTATTATATAAAACCATTTATAATTATATAGAAAATTACTATTAAATACCTCTATAAAAAACTTTACAATAACATCCCCAAAAAGAGGAATAAGTACAACAAATAAAAGTAACATAACAATTATAATAGTCATAACAAAAGATTTAATCTTAAGTCTTAAATAACTAGGTTGTTTAACATTATAAAGCATATTAGAAGCAGTAATAATAGAAGCCGGAGCATTTGATCCTAAAAGAAGATAAAGTATAAGAACAAATGCCACTCCTTGAAACTGCATATCATTAGTAAGTGATACTAAAATATTAGCAAGCACTGAAGGCATAACAGAACCAATAGTATCCAAAAAATCAAAACTCTTCGTAATATAAGATGCAATAATAGCACTTATAGCAGCAATAGGGATAATAGACATTATAAAGTAAAATGCTATTTGCCCTGGAAGAATCTGCATCTCAGGCTTCTGAAGAATCTCAGTAAACCCCGTTAATATTCTCTTAACCTTAACCATTATTTATAATTTTGCTCCTTATCCATACGCATTTCTATACTAGCTTCATTAATAGCATCATCAATAGTCTTGATTTCATCCTCAATCATACTATATCCAATAGCAGCACCAAATCCATGTGGTAACTTCTCAAATTCACGAGAAAGCTTATTAATATATGTATTAACTTGAGTCTTGTTATAACCAATTAAATAAATCAAAAACTCATTACCATCAGTCCTAATAATCTCACTCTTTTCAAGTTGAGTATTAATAAGAATAGCCGCAGCCTTCTTAATAAGCATATTACCCTCTTCTTGACCATAATTATCATTAATATATTTTAAATTATTAAGATCAGCAATAATAACAGTTCTAGGAATAACCTTCATCTCATCCCACTCATCAATATTAGCCATTAAATAATTTCTATTCTTCAAAGAAGTAAGCATATCATTATATCTTAAAACATCTTCCTTATGAATAATCCTTAAATTCTTTCTATACTTTCTAAAAGCCAAGAAAGCAAATAATACAATAATAGGAATAATAACAATTAAAACAATAGTAAAATATAAATTAGCAAACCCACCTTCCTTATTAAAGGCATTAGTTAAATTAGAAGCACTACTAGTCTTAATAGCATCATTATCAGTATACATTAACATAAAATTAATAAAATTATACATAACATCTTCATTATTCTTAACAAAGAACCTATAATCAGCACTATAATCATCCTTAAATAACACATAGTAAGAAGAAAAATCATTATCTTGTAAATAGAAATAATAATCATTCTCATCTAGTACAAGTATTCCATCATCACTTATATTATCAGTTATCTTATCAATAACAGTTACAGAGGAATTATAATTATCTTTCAAATACTTTTCAATATAAGAACCACTCAAAGTATAAAGCTTCCTATTTTCAAGACCGTTCTTATCTGTAATACGATAATTTTCCTTACTAATTGCAACCATCCTAGGACTAAATGCACTAATAGTAGACTTACCACTTTCATTTTGATAATCAAAATCAATAAACGCAACATCTACTTCATTATTTTTAATAGCCTCAGACAATTTATCTTTGGAACTATATTCTTTATATTCCAAATCAACATTAGCCATATGAGAAAGTAAATTAATATACTCTCCAGCATATCCATAAAGCTTCTTATTATTTAAAACATTATAAGAGCCATTAGATATAAATCCATAAGTATAAACCCTACTAGATAAAGAAGTAGTATCAACATCAGTAGCAGATGTATTACTAACATAAAAATCCATAAACTCTCTCTCATAACTACTCATATAATTATCTTTTTTAAATAATTCTAAATACTTCTTAAGTATACTAGAAGCTCTATCATTATCATTTAAACGAAGAACAATCTTATTAGTTAAATTATTAAAACTATGATTAACATAAATATCATTCTTAACAATTTCTTCTAATGAATAATACCTAGGAACTATAGCATAATCAATCTTACTCTTATTAAGATTGCTAATAATATCCCCAACATCATCATAAGTAGAATAATTAAAATTAGAAGATACATCATCAGAAACTATACCCTTATCACTCTTAAGTACTCCAATTTTCTTATTATATAAAGAACTAATATTATTAACAATTTCATTATTCTTACTTATTAAAACATAATCATCTTCACTAATAAGAACATCATCCTTATTCATTTTATCTTCATTAGTAAGAACAAGTATTGAAATACCACTTAAATTATCATCACTCTCATTATAATTATAAGACTTCTTATTAAATCCAAGTCCAGTATCCTTTTCAACCTTTTTAAGATAATCAAAAACAACACCTTCCCCATCATCCGCTAAAATACTAAGATTATTAGGAACATTAACATCAATAAGTGTCTTCTTATTACGCATTATCCAGCGTTTTTCAAGAACTGTTAAACTAGTTTCATCATCAGGCAAAGTAAGAAAGAAATATGCTCCAGCTCCTAATAAAACAATAATAATCGTAATAATACAATATTTTAAATAACTATGTTTACCCTTTTTAGACTTACTTTTCTTTTTCTTATTATTATTTTTCATGTTATAAACTCCCTAAAAAACAAAATTTTTATCAGTAGAATTTTTATATCCAATCACAGGATACCCTTTAGCATTACTCTTTTCATTAGTAATAAAAAGTTGAATATCATAAAAACTCTTTTGATCTTCCTTAAAAGCTTCTAAAACAGTTGTCTTTAAAGTTTTAGATTTTTTAACAGAAGTACCCTCTTTAGTCTTAACAATAACATTAATAATCCTACCACTAATATGAGTACTAGCAGATACAACAATGTCATTATCCTTTAAATTCTTAACAAGATCATTAGTTTGATCATTAGTTACTTGAACCTTTTCAATCCCATCCAAACGATTACCATAAATAGGTTTACCTGTCTTAGGCATAACAAGTCCAAATATAAGCCATCCAATCAAGAAAAGCCCTAAAAATATACAAAAAACAACAGTAGTAAACTTATTTTGTTTTAACTCGTTCATAAGTTTATTAAACACATATATCACTCCTTATTCTATAAAGTATTATACATTATATTAACGCAATAATCAATTTATTTATTCAAATTATCCCTTAAAATCTCCATAGCAAGAGATGGATTAATCTTACCCTTAGAATTTTTCATAACCATCCCCATTAAAAATTTAATAGCATTTTCTTTACCATTTCTATAATCATTAACAGAATCAGGATAATTCTCTATAACATCAAGAACTATTTTTAAAGCCTCATCCTTATTATCAACCTGCTTATTCTCATCAATCAACTTATCAATATCAAGATCCTCTTTCATAATATAAGAAAGTATATCTTTAAATATCTTAGAAGATATCTCCTTCTTACTAAGAGCATTAACTATAGATACAAACTTAGAATTATCAAACTTAGTATCAAATATAGAAATATTATTTTTATTAAGATAAGAAGCAATATCTCCAGTTAAAATATTACTAGCAACCTTAAAATCAATATCTAAAGAAAGAACAGATTCTAAAAAATCAGATAAATCCTTATTAGAAATAATCTTAGCAACATTAATAGAAGAAATACCCTTATCTAAATAATCCTTTCTTCTCTCACTAGGAAGCTTAACCAAAGAAGACTCTTCTTCCATAATAGTATCACGAGATAAATATAAATAAGGAATATCAGGTTCAGGAAAATATCTATAATCCTTATTAGGTTCCTTCCTTCTCATAAATACAGTACTATTATTACTAGAATCAAATCTCCTAGTATCTTCAAATAAAGTCTCACCATTTTTTATAGCATTAATTTGTCTTTCAATCTCATAATCAATAGCATCACCAATATTAGAAATAGAACCAATATTCTTAATTTCAGAACGCACTCCAAGTTTATCACTATCACTAACAGAAATATTAACATCACATCTCATAGAGCCTTCCTCAATCTTACAATCAGACACCCCGAGATAAAACATAATCTCCCTAATAGCCTCAGCATAAGCCATAGCCTCTTCCTTAGAATGCATATCAGGACATGAAACAATTTCAATTAAAGGCACCCCAGAACGATTATAATTAAGAAGAGTTTTACCATTATAATGAAGACTCTTACAAGTATCCTCTTCAATATGAATATCCGAAACACCAATTCTTTTAATGTCGTCTCCTACATAAATATCTACAAAACCATCTCTTCCAATAGGAGTATCAAACTGAGTTATTTGATAACCCTTAGGAAGATCAGGATAATAATAATTCTTACGATCAAAATGCATAACCTCAGAAATATTCATATTAAGGCCTAAACAAGCCTTAATAGCACTTCTAAGTACACCATCATTAAAAGTAGGAAGAACCCCAGGATAACCCATATCAATTTCATTAATATTAGTATTGGCCATAGAATTATAATCATTAGAAGAAAGAGAAAACACCTTAGCATTAGTCTTAAGTTCTAAATGAATTTCAATTCCAATAGTAGGTCTATAATTATTCATGAATATCACCTCTTGGATCTAAATTTAATTTGAGTTTATCTTCAATATAAGAAGCAAGTTTATATATAGAAGCCTCATCAAACCTATTAGCAATAATTTGCATACCAATAGGAAGTTTAGAAGAAGAAAAACCAATAGGAAGACTCATACTAGGAAGTCCCGCCATATTAACAGGAATAGTAAGAACATCATCCACAAAAGATTTATTAGGATCATCAAGAGATTCCCCTATCTTATAAGGTAAACATGTAGTAGTAGGACCAATAACTAAATCATACTTAGAAAACACCTTAGAAAACTCAAGAGAAATACTCTTTCTAATTCTAAGAGCTTTATTATAATATTCCAAAACATTATCACCACTAAGCATAAAAGAACCAACCATTATACGACGCTTAACCTCATCACCAAAGCCCTCACTCCTAGTCTTATAATAAATATCTTCCATACTATTAACATCACTAGCACTATATCCATATTTAATACCATCAAAACGAGCCAAATTAGAACTAGCTTCCCCAAGAGCAATAACTTGATATAAAGGAACAGCATAATCAATATAAGGAATCTCAATAGTATCAACACTACATCCACAAGACTCAAGCATAGAAACAATTTCTAAAAATTTATTCTTAATTTCACAGTCAACCAAATCATTAACATAAAAACTAGGAATAGCAATCTTCATACCAGAAATATCATCACCAATAAAACGAGTAAAATCCTCATCACTAACACTTTGAGTAAGATCTCTCTTATCCTTATCACAAAGAATATTAAGAAGTAAAGCATTATCCCTAACATTGCGAGTAATAGGTCCTATTTGATCAAGGCTAGAAGCAAAAGCAATAAGGCCATAGCGAGAAACCCTTCCATAAGTAGGTTTAAGACCAACAGTACCACAAAAAGCTGAAGGTTGACGAATAGATCCACCAGTATCAGAACCAAGTGCAAAAGGAACTATACGAGAAGAAACACAAGAAGCACTTCCTCCAGAAGAACCACCAGAAACCAAAGAATGATTCCAAGGATTCTTAACAGGACCAAAATAACTAGTTTGATTAGAAGACCCCATAGCAAACTCATCCATATTAAGTTTACCAACAACAATCATTCCATTTTTATTAATCAAATCAATAACATGAGCATCATAAACAGAATAAAACTCAGAAAGCATCTTAGAACCAGCCGTAGTCTTAAAATCCTTAGTAACAATATTATCCTTTATAGCAATAGGAATACCCCATAACAGACCAGTAGGCTTCTCACCCTCCAAAGCCTTAGCACGATTAGTAGCATATTCCTTAGAAGTACTAATAAAACAATTAAGCTCATCAGACTCAATTCTATCAAAAGCCTCATTAACCAAATCAATAGGCTTAATACTACCAGAACATAAAAGTTCATGAATATCTTTAATATCTAAATCCAAATACTTACTCATTAAACACACCCCTAATCTCAACAAAATTATCAAACTTCTTAGGAGCATTATCAATTAATTCCTTAGTATAAGAACAAGAAACAGCCTTATCAGCAAAAACCTCACACTCATTACAAGAAGGACTAATCATAACATCCTCAGTATCAATATCAATATCATTAATTTTATCTATCTCATTAAACAAAGACTTAAGTTGATAAGAAAATCTATCAATCTCATCATCACTAAGCTCAAGTCTACCAAGTTCTGCAACATGAAGAACCTCATCTCTAGACAATTTATCCATTTTCTTCCTCCTTAACATTAAATAATTATATCAAAAAAAAAGAAACAAGTAAATTATCTACAACCAGTTCTCATCAAAAACAAAAAATCTAATAAAACCATAACTATAATTTCATTAGATTTAATTAATATATTTTAATATTTAAGGTGTTATTATGAGATGAGTGGAACCAATAGCATATGAGATATTGTTAATCATTATGTTTCCTGAAGTTCCTCCAGCTGATGCACTGCTAAAACAACCAGAAAAGCCTCGTAAGAACCAAGGTTTTTCACGATATGAAAGAAGAGAAAAATCAGCATACCAACCACTACCATCATCAACATCATCATCATTACTATACGCTTCTTTTATTCCATCTCCTAATTTACTTATTATCCTTGAGGTTTCACTTGTGTTAAAGTTATATTTATCATAGTATTTATCATTAGGATAATCCACTCCAGTATATGATAAGTATTCACCAGAAACATATATTTTGCCTGTGTATCCTGAATTATATGTAGCAGTAGAACCGCTCATCATTATTGAGCCATCATTACTTACTATATTTGACATTGTATATTTCCACATTACTCCACTCATATCATATACTCCATATATGTTACCTGTCGTAGAAGCAAGCATTCCATTTGTTGTATTATAACTATTGCATGTTGAACTTAATGAACTTTCAGCTGCACCACATCCTGTTATATAATTAGAATTATTATTTATTCCTATTTCTTTACAGGTACCATCTGTACATGTTCCATATTTAGAATGTGATAGATATGCTACTGCTCCCCATTCACTATTCTTTATCATATGAGTATCTGTATTTATATTAATTCCATATTGATTACCACTACTCTTCATATTCATTATATTTGTTTCAAACGTACTTACTGATTGATTTCCTAAAATATGTAAATTTGGTTTTGTTGTAATGTTACTGATTGTTCCTGTAAGCACAAACTTTCCTATCCAGAAACCTTGTATTTCTTCATTTCCAAATGTAAATGCTGGATGGGTATATGTTTTATTATTACAAGTACTATCTGTACAAGTGGAATTGGTACTCTTTAACTTACATGTTTCTGATGGGGCTCCATCTGTACCACTTATTGAATTTTGACAAGAAATTTCTCCAGTTGTTGTTGTACTATTTTCAAATGTTATTTCTATTTGCTGAGGTTCACTGCCAACTGTACCGGCTGCATTATAATTCCAAACTTTATATTTATACCTTGGTATCCATACTTGCATTGTTAGTATATCATTCATTGGTATTTCTGTTCCAGCCCTTGCAGACAAATATTTACTTCTATTAGTTGATGAAACTGTTACACTATTTGCCCACATCTTATTAGCATAATCATACCATTGATACTTTTTACTTTTATTACTTTCATCAGCTTTTTTCCATGTCTCTGTACTTTCATCATAATATACTGGTATCATAGCATCATCAAGTACTGGAGCATTTGCTCCACTTGTATCTAAATTACCAGAATTACCTTGCTCATAACTAAGCCCTAATTTTCCTGCATAAAGTGCAATACTGTTTTCAGTAGTATTATATGTATTAGGAGTGCTATAATCAAGCCATATTTTCATTTTATAACTTATAGTCTTACCAGCATTTAAACTTCCAGTAGCAATAATATAACTACTCTCTTCATTAGCACTTTTTCTTTCTAAAACTTTATACTCCCCGCCATTTTCACTAATACCAACTTTTACATAATTATCTGGAATACAAATATTTGGAGTAACACTAGCCCCACCTACTTCATAAGACTTTCCTAAAGAACAAGTATTATCTAAAGTAACTCTATAAGTCGCTGAAATACTACCAGTATTCTCTATAGAAAACTCATAAATATCTTTACTATTAAGACCATCACTATCTTTCATCGGAAGAGCCCCATCTAAAGTAATAGCATTAGAATCATTCTTAAATACAAGAGCTAAAGTCCCAGCATTAATAACTGTACTACTATTTGTCTTACTAATATATGTCAAATATGCATAACTAGATCCAATAAGAGCAGAAAATGCAACTAAAAGACCAAGAGTAACTACCGCAAACTTTTTAGGATCTTTCTTATATTTAATTTTTAAATTTTTGAATTTATTGCTAAAATTTCTAGAAAAAAATCTCTTAATCTTTCCTCTTCTAGAAACTTCTATAGAAACATCATCACCATCAAAAATATCTCTCTTATAATCCATTACTCTCACCTCATAAAACAAAAATATGATACTATACTATAAAAATAGAATATCATATTTTAAATATTTAGTAAACAAAACTAAAAACATTTTACCTTTTTTTTGTAAAGATTATACTACCAAGTAAAATAATAATTATTAATATTAATCCCCCAATTATATAATTTAAATTACTAGAAGTATCTTTATCATTAACTACAGCCAAAGCCGATGCAGACTCATTAATGATAGCAAAACAATAAACTTTTGATAATATATAATGCATCATGCTTTATTCCTCCTAACTAAACATCAAAATGCCAAGTTGCATTATACAAATAAATATATTAAAAAGCATCCTAGAAGATATAGTATAAATTATATTATTAGTTTTAACATAAATAATAGCCATAAATATAGAATTTAAAAATGTTTGAATAGCTAAAACAAATTCATTTATACTAGGATTAAGTAATGTAACTTGGAAATACCATGACAAAAGTGAAGTAATTATAACAAACAAAACTCCGTTTTTAATCGCTGGTCTTAAACTCTTTCTAAAGATTAATTCTTCCACAATTGGATAAAAAACTATAGTCAAAAAACACGCAAAAAGTGTACCATAAGGAACTTGTACAAAAACATCAGATAAAGCCTTACTAGAAGAATCCTTAGCTAAATCAATGCCCATAATACTAGTAAAAAATGATATTAAGCCATTACTTATAAGCATTATAACTAAAAATCCAATAAAATATAAAAATATTCTAAGTATCTTTTTCTTTTTATCAACCTTAAATTCTTTTAAATTAGAAATAAGATCATCTTTAAAAACAAATATAACTATTCCTAAAAACAACAAATGAATAATAAAATTACCCACAGTAGGAACAATAGAACTAATCTTTAATAACCAAATAATATAAAGTATCCATATAATAACTGCAGAAACAACTTTATTAATATGTCCACTTTCTTTACTTTTACTCATAATAAAGCCTCCCTATAATCTAATTATAAAAAAAGCTTTTGCTTTTTTCAAGAAAAAGATAAAAATAGTGAGAAAGATTTACACTTTCTCACTATAGGTTATCTTAGAACCATCTAAAGAACCATTTCCACATAATACTATCCTCCCTTCTTATTAATATCACATTAGGCAACCTCATATCTTGTACTACTATAATAACAGTATATACAAAATATATATTTTTTTCAAGTACTATAATCATATTTTCACATTAAATTCATAAAAATACAAAGGACTTTATATAAAAATATTCCCATTTCATCTAAAAAATACCAATAAAAGTTGACTAAATAAAGTTTTTATGATAAATTTATAATGCTTAATTAAAGGAGGGATATTATGGCAAAAAATGAATCAAACAGAAAACCTAATATTAAAAATTTACGTTCACATGCGTTAAATAGTACTAAGAAAAAACAAAAACTTAACTTACAAGTTGTTACTTTAGAAAACGGTGAAAAAGTTAAATTATCTGCTAAAGAAATAAGAAATATGAAAAAAGCTAACTAAAAAGCCTTATGTCAAAAAGACAAAGGCTTTTTTATTATTCATTTATAAGTTTTTTTATTTCACTTATTATATCTTCTATAGAAACATTATAGACATCATCACTAGTTCTAAGTTTAACCTCAAGAATCCCCTCATTATATCCCTTTCCAATAGTAATTCTAATAGGAATACCAATTAAATCCATATCATTAAACTTAACTCCAGCTCTTTCATTTCTATCATCTAAAATAGTTTCAATTCCTAAATTATTAAGTTCTTCATATAAACTATTAGCATAATCATTAGCATCTTTATTAAGAAGGACAATAGAAACTTTAAAAGGGGCTACAGACATAGGCCAAACAAGACCCTTATCATCACTTTTTTGTTCAGCAATACTAGCAAGAATTCTTCCAAGACCTATTCCATAACATCCCATCATAGGATTCTTTTCTTTATTATCCTTATCAAGATAAGTAAGATTCATTATCTTAGAATACTTATCACCAAGTTTAAAAGTATTACCAACCTCAATACCCTTTTTAAACACAAGTCTTCCTCCACATTTAGGACACTTATCATTTTCTTTTACCTCTTTAACATCATAAACACTATAATTATCTATATCACTAACATTAACATTTATATAATGATAATCAGTTTTATTAGCACCAACTAAAAAGTTTTTCATTAAAAGAACATCTTTATCCAAAATAACAGGAATATCTATATCAATAGGCCCTGCAAACCCAACTTCTGCATTAGTTATTTCTTTTACATCCGAAGGTGAAGCAAGTTCTATACTAGTACCATTAACAGCTTTTCTAACTTTAAGCTCACTAACATCATAAGAAGCAGGAACAACAACAGCATAAAACTTATCATCTACTTTATATATCAAAGTCTTAGTAAGTTTAGAAATATCAAATCCATTATTTTCTAAATCTTCTATAACACCAACATTTGGAGTATTTATAAGTTCTTTAGAAAGCTCATCTTCTTCATCCATAGTTTTACCACTAATAGACTCACAAACTTCTATATTAGAAGCAAAATCACAACTATCACATAAAACAAGAACATCTTCACCAATATCAGTAACAGCTTGAAACTCTTCAGATAAAAGTCCACCCATAACACCAGTATCAGCACGTACTATTTTATAATCAAGACCTACTCTATCAAAAATATTCTTATATGCACTAAACATCTTATCGTAAGAAATATCAAGTCCTTCCAAAGAAGAATCAAAACTATACGCATCCTTCATTACAAACTCTCTTACTCTGATAAGACCATATCTAGGTCTAGGTTCATCTCTAAACTTAGTTTCAAATTGATATATATTAAAAGGCATATCCTTATAAGATTTAATCTTCATACTAGCCGCATTAACAAATAACTCTTCATGAGTTGGACCAAGTACATAATCTCTACCCATTCTATCTTTCAAAGAAAACATATCACTACCAAAATTATCTCTTCTTCCAGATTTAATATAAACATCTTCAGGAATAAGCGCAGGCATTAAAAGCTCACTTGCCCCAGCTTTATTCATTTCCTCACGAATTATTCTTTCAATATTTTTATAAACTTTAAAACCAAGAGGCATCATCATATAAATACCACTAGAGGATTTCTTAATAAAACCAGCCTTAACTAAATAATTACCACTTTTACTATCTTCATCTTTTTGATTTTCCCTTAATGTATAGAAAAAACTATTACTTAACTTCATTTTATCACTTCCTTAGTTTATCTATTTATTAGTATACTTACTAATAAAATCATTTTTATATTCCAAAAATCTATCTTCCTTAATAGAATCCCTAATTTCTTCAGTAAGTTTAATAAGGAATCTTATATTATGTATAGAAAGAAGTCTACCACCAAAAGTTTCTCCTACTGTAATTAAATGTCTTATATATGCTTTAGTATAATTACGACAAGCATAACAATCGCAAGATTCTTCGATTGGAGTAAAATCTTCTTTAAACTTGGCATTCTTAAGATTCATTTTCCCATGTCTAGTAAAAGCATTACCATGTCTAGCAATCCTAGTAGGAAGCACACAATCAAATATATCAACACCACGTGCAACACCTTCAAGAATATCAATAGGTTCACCTACACCCATCAAATATCTAATCTTATCCTTAGGTAAATAAGGAGTACTATATTCTATAGCTTTATACATATCATCCTTAGATTCACCATCATTAGCAACTCCCCCTATACTATAGCCATCAAAATCAAGTTTAACAGTATTAATAGCAGAAAACTTTCTTAAATCCTCATAAGCGCCCCCTTGCACTATTCCAAAAAGACATTGATTAGGATTATTATGAACATCTTTTCCTCTCTTAGCCCATCTAAGAGTTCTTTCAATACTATTTTTCATATAATCATAACTAGCACTAGCCGGTGGACATTCATCAAAACTCATAGCAATATCACTACCAAGTTTATTTTGAATCTCAATACTCTTCTCCGGAGTTAAAAATAAATTAGAACCATCAATATGACTCTTAAATTTGACTCCTTCCTCAGAAATATCCTTAGGACTAGCAAGAGAAAATACTTGATAACCACCAGAATCAGTAAGCATAGGCCCCTTATAATTCATAAACTTTTGAATACCACCAGCTTTATTTACAATATCCTCACCTGGTCTAAGCCATAAATGATAAGTATTAGCAAGGATAATTCCACAGCCCATATCATAAAGTTCCTCCGGAGAAAGAGTCTTAACACTAGCACGAGTACCTACCGCCATAAACATAGGAGTTTCATAATTACCATACTTAGTTTCAATAAAACCAAGTCTAGCCTTACCATCTTCTTTTACAAAATTATATTTTATCTTACTCATATTACTCTACCTCACTATTAAAATCACTAATCATCATAGAATCGCCAAAAGAGAAGAACCTATATTTTTCTTGAGTAGCAATTCTATAAGCATCCATAATATTATCCTTACCCGCAAGAGCAGAAACAAGCATCATAAGAGTAGATTTAGGAAGATGAAAATTAGTAATCAAACTATCAATAGCCATAAACTTAAAGCCAGGATATATAAATATATCAGTATCCCCTTTACTCTCACAAAACTTACCATACTTATGCATAACAGTCTCAAGAACCCTAGTCGAAGTAGTACCAACACTAATAATTCTTCTACCCTCACTCTTAGCAAGATTAAGTTTACTTGCAACATCATTACTCATTTCATAATACTCACTATGCATTTTATGTTCTAAAACATTATCCACTTTAACAGGTCTAAAAGTTCCAAGACCAACATGAAGAGTAACATATAAAATTTCAATACCTTTAGCACTTATTTCATTTAAAAGTTCTTTAGTAAAATGTAGTCCCGCTGTAGGCGCCGCACTAGATCCATTAACTTTAGAATAAACTGTTTGGTATCTTTCACTATCATTAAGCTTTTCATGAATATATGGAGGAAGAGGCATACTCCCAAGCTCATCTAAAATCTCCATAAGAATTCCATCATATAAAAACTCAAAAAACCTAATACCATCTTCACCTAAACCAGTACACTTAGCCCTAAGCTTACCATCTCCAAAAGACACTATATCACCGATATTTATTCTACGAGCAGGTTTAACCAAACACTCAAAAACATCATCGTTACTCTTTAAAATAAGAAGCTCAATAACTGCCCCAGTCTCTTCCTTAGAACCAATTATCCTAGCAGGAATAACTCTAGTATTATTAAGAACAAGAACATCCCCAGATCTTAAATAATTAATAATATTCTTAAAATGTTCATGTTTATAAAAACCAGTCTCCTTATCAACAAGCATAAGCCTAGACTCATCCCTATTTAATATAGGAACTTGCGCAATCAAACTCTCATCAAGTTCATAATCAAAATCATCTGTTCTCATCTAATCACCCGTTTTTCTTCTTAATTATACTATAAAAATCATACAAAATAAAGAAAACATATATTATTTTTGACAAATATCCAAAAATATGTTATAATATGCCTACTTTAAAAGGGGGAATTATTATGACAAAAACAAACGAAGAATATATAGAAGTATTAAATAAAATAGCTGATTGTGTAGACCATTTCATAAATAAAGAAACAGAATACATAAGATATATTTTACACACAGCAAGTGGTAACCAATATAAAATAAATTATAACCGAGGATCATTACCACATCTACTAGGAATAAACACAAATTATTTAAGAAGTACAAGATTATATGAAGGATCATCTTATCAAATATTAGAAGAAGTATTAGACAACTCAAACTTCTTATATCAACAAATGAAAAATGGTCATATAAAGAAAGAAAACGTCTTTTCAGAACACATAGATACAAAATTATCAAGTTTCGAAGACATTTGCTCAGTAAATATATTCGATATAGAATTCATAGTAGAATACGATAGTAAAAGAAGTTATACAACTGGAGAAACAAAACTAGATGGAGACTTATATATTGCCTATAGAAAGAAAACAAACGAAAGTGGAACAATAAATGTTATAGGATATAGACAAAATGATGACAGATTATATTATCCAATGACAAACCTAGAATATACAGAACACACAAAAGAAGCAAGAGATTTCTTTAAAAGATTATTAACAAACCAAAAAGTAACAATAGCAAGCAACTTAAAAAGAAATTATTTAAATAAAGACAACAAAGTAATATCAAAAGACTTCTATTATCCAACAGATATAAGAAAAACAAAAACAAAAATATTAAAAAGATATGAAGAGAATTATGATTGTATAATAGATGTAAGTAGAGATTACATTTATCAAACAGAATCAATTAGCAATCTAAAAAGTGATAAAGCATTAATATACGATGTATTAGATAATATATCAGAAAGTATACACGCAGGAAAAGAAATAGACTTAGAAAGCTTCAAAAAAAGATATCAAGGATTAGCAAATTCAATAGTAAACTTAATAAATACTTACAACGAAGCACTAACACATCCAAAAAACAACACAGAAAAATACAATGATTTAAAACAACAAATAGTAGAAACACAAAAAAGTATCAATCAAAAAGATACACTAATCAAAAAACTAGAAGATAAAACAAAAAGTCTAGCCGAAGAAAATAAAAACATAAAACAAGAAAACCAAGAATTAAAAGATAAACAAGATCAAGTAAGAAAAATTTTAGGGTAACAACAGTTACTCTTTTTTCATATAAAAGCATAGTCTTTAATATGAAAGAAAAATTTATAAAAGGAACAATTATTCTAATAATCGGAGGATTAATAACAAAAATACTTAGTATGATAATAAGAATAATCACAACAAGAATAATAGGAATAGAAGGAATAGGACTATATATGTTAATAATGCCAACCTACGGATTATTTATAATGATAGCAACACTATCCCTACCCGTTGCAATATCAAAACTAGTCTCAGAAAACAAAAGAAATAACAAAAATGTAGTACTAGGAATAATACCAATAGCAATGTTATTCAACATAGCAATAATAGCAATAATAATATTACTTGCAAAACCACTAGCAAATAATCTATTACAAAATAATAAACTATATTATCCAATAATAGCAATAAGTATAACATTACCATTCATAACACTATCAAATATAATAAGAGGATATTTTTTTGGAAAAGAACAAATGACACCACACGTAATATCAAATCTATTTGAACAAATAGTAAGACTAACAATAACAATAATCATAACACCACATCTATTAAAATATGGATTAACATCAGCAATAACAGGACTAGTATTATATAATATAGTAAGTGAAATAATAGCAATAATAATATTAATATTCTTCTTACCAAAAAATATAAAAATAAGAAAACAAGATATAAAACCAGATCCCGAAAACATAAAAGATATATTCTCAGTATCAATACCAACCACAACAGGAAAAGTAATAACAGCAATAGGAGGATTCCTAGAACCAATAATAATAACCTATGTATTATTAAAAATAGGACATACATCTGAATATATAACAAAAGAATATGGAATAATATCAGGATTCATATTTCCAATGGTAATGCTACCACAATTCTTAAGTGGAGCAATATCACAAGCACTACTACCAACAATATCAAAATATAACTCAAAAGGCATGAACAAAGCCATAAAAAGAAAACTATATCAAGCAATAACAATATCATTAATAATAGGACTAATATCAACAATAATATTCATGGCATTTCCAAAACAAGCACTAAATATAATGTTTAATGAAACAAGTGGATATCAATATCTAATAATAGCAGCACCAATATTTCTATTAACATATATCCAAGGACCAATAATATCAACCCTACAAGCATTAAATAAGTCAAACACAATAATGACATCAAACTTAGTAGGAACAATACTAAAAACAATAACCCTAACCATAACACTATATCTAGATATATCAATGTATGCCTTATTAATATCAATACTAATACAATATCTTTTTATAACAATATATCAATATAAAAACTTAAAGAAAGTATTATAAAAACCAAAGTTTTCATAACAAAAAAAGAGTAAAAACTACTCTTCCAAAGAAGTACTACTATAATAATATTTACCATCTTTAATATTAAATATATGTTTATATAAATTGAATTCTTTATTATTACTATCAAAATATTTCTTAAAGTTATTCTTAATAGAATTTAAATCATCACTTTCAATCTTATAACTTTGTTTTTTAATAATCTCTTTCTTAAAATTATCTTTATAAAGCTCTACTACACCTTCGTCACTATATAAAAACCCAACTCTTTCATATATAATAAGTTTATTATCTTTAATTTTTGAACCATTAATAAAAGAAATCTTTTCTACACTAACTTCTCCAGTTGAACAAAATATACAAAAGTAATCACTTTCATAATAAATATCACCACATACCGGAGCACTAATTATAGAAACACCATTTTTAAAATCATCCTTTTTTAAATCAATATTATAATTCTCTTTTATATACTTACTAACATCAGAAAACTTTATATATCCTTGCGCTTCAAAAGCCTCATTCTTAGAAGACTTATAAAATACACCTTTACTATTTTGTTCAAATTTAGGATAACCATCCTTATAACTATCAACATTTAAATTACTAATAGCATATTGAACAAGTAACTTTTTATTAAGGGAACTCACTTTGACACTATCATTAGTATAAGCCGAATACTTAGTCTTCTCCATACTACTACTCTTATCATAAGGAATAACACTAATAATACTAGCAAGTTCTTTATTAGACATATTAGAAGAAAAACTATTCTCTACATTAATATTATTAAAATTATCCTTTAGATAATTATTATATACAAAATAAAAAACAAAAAATGAAAGAATTAAAACAAAAACAAAACAAATAATTTTACTATTAGACTTCATACTATCACTCCTAATTATAATTTAACATTAATAATATATAAATTCAAGATAAAAAAGAGAAATTTAGTAAACATACTTATTAAGTATATCTTCTAAAGTATCTCTTTTTCTTATTAAAATATCTTTATTATCTTTAATTAAAACCTCACAAGGTCTAAGCCTACCAGTATAATTAGAACACATAGAAAAACCATAAGCCCCAGCATCATAAACTTTAACTATATCACCAATATTAGGCCTTAAAACACTTCTATCTCTTCCTAAAACATCACAACTCTCACAAATATTACCACATATATTAGCACTAATAATATCTTTATTAGAAGAAATAATCTCTATCCTATGATAAGCATCATACATAGAAGGCCTAACAAGTACATTCATCCCAATATCTGTACCTATCCAGTTTATACTATTTTCTTTTTTAAAACTAGTAACACTACCTAAAATAAATCCACCTTCACATACTATATATCTACCAGGTTCAAACTTAATCTCCGTAACACCTGAATATTCCTTAAGAAAAGGAGATAATACATTTACAAGTTCATCCTTTAAGTTATTTAAAGATAAATTTTCCTTACCATTATAATCAATACCAAATCCCCCACCAAAATCAATAATCTTAAGAGAAGGAAAATTTCTTTTAATAATCTCTAAATAAGTCTTAACACCTTCTATATAATTATTAATCTTATCATCTAAAAATAAACTACCTAAATGCATATGAACTCCAATTATATTAAGATTATATAAAGAACATATTTCCTTTAAATAAGAAATATTACTTTCACATATTCCAAACTTAGTAGCTTTTCCAGAAGTCATAACCTTAGAAGAATGGCCTACTCCATCTGTACCAGGATTAATTCTAACCATAACATCCTTACCACTACAAATCTTTCCAAAAGATTCAACCTGTGAAATACTATCAAAACACATTAGAACATCATTTGAAGAAACATATTTCATCTCATCACTACTAATATTATTAGAAACAAATAAAATATCTTTATTATCAAAACCAGCCCTCTTTACAAGTTCAAGTTCAGTAATACTCATTGCATCAACTTTAAGAAAATTTTTAATAATCTTAAGAATAGCAATATTACCATTAGCTTTAGTAGAATAATGCATTGAAACATTAACTCCAAGCTTTTTACTTAAGTTATCACTAAACTCTTTCATATCACAACATCTATTATAAATAGTATCATAATCATAAACATAAAGTGGACTACCATACTTATCTATCAAATTTCTATAATCCATAACTAATCCTCCAAATTAATAAAATATCTTCTAAAAACTTTACCTTTATCATTAACCTTATTTTCCAAAACTCCTCCTAAAGCTTCAATAGTTTTATAAGAAGGAACATTATTATCTTCCGCTGTAATTAAAACTTTATCAATTCCCAGTTCCCTACACTTTAAAAGAGCAAGAGAAAGTATTAATTTACCATAACCTTTTCCCCTTTCTAAAGGACGAATACTATATCCAATATGCCCTCCATGAAAAAATAACTTATCATTTAAAGTATGCCTAATATTAGTCATACCAATAATATTATTAAAACCATCTACCAAGAAATAAGTAGAACAAGGGACCTTATCATCATCACTATTATTTTCCAAAATTTCAATTTCAGAAAGCCACTCTTCATAAGAACTAGATTCTAAATATTTATCTAGGAAACCAGTACCATGAATAGCAGAGTTATAAGAAAGAAGTTCCTCTATATATAAAGTAGCATCTTTCTTATGTTCCAGTAAAGGTTTAATTAATCTATACATATATAACCCCCTTTTAAAAACAAAAAATTACTATTTATAAAATTCATCCCTTAAAATATCAAGAATTACAATATCATGATAACTACCATTAGCATAATGAGCCTTTCTTTTCCTTCCAACTTCCTTAAACCCTGCACTCTTATAACAATTAACAGCACGTTCATTAAAAGAAATAGCAGAAAGTTCCACACTAGCAAAATTAAGAGTTTCAAAACAAAATGAAAGCAAAAGTCTAATAACTTCCTTACCGTAACCCTTACTTCTAAAAGATTCTTCTCCTATAAATATTCCAAGTTCACCATGACCACAAATACTATCAATTGAAAATATAGAACAATTACCCATCAAAGTATCAGAACTTTTTTCAACAATAGCAAATTGATAATCATTAACACCAATTTTTTCCAAATACTCCTTTTCTGCATCAATAGAAAAAACCTTAGTAGTTTGACAAATTCCATCCGTAACAGAACTATCATTCATCCATTTTGTATAAATATTAACATCATCTTTATTAATTGGAGATAAATACACTCTCTCTCCTTCAATTTTCCTAAAATATTTCATAATATCACTCCTAACTATAATTTCTACATTTAAAACAAAAGAGCCCAAACAAAAAAGTTCGCGACTCCATTTAAATGTGTAGGCATAAAACCCGAGATAGCTCACATAAGTTTATATCTCCTCGCACCTAAAATATAACACATTTAAAAATTTTTGTAAATACCTATATTTTTTGAAATTGTGAATTGTATAAATCTGCATAAAATCCTTTTTGTTTAAGAAGTTCTTCATGGTTACCTTGTTCTATTATATTTCCCTCTTTCATAACAAGTATCAAATCAGCATTCTTAATAGTAGATAATCTATGAGCAATAATAAATGAAGTTTTTCCATCAGTTAACTTATCCATAGCATCTTGAACAAGTTCCTCTGTTCTTGTATCAACACTACTAGTAGCCTCATCTAAAATAAGAAATGGCTTATCCTCAAGCATAGCACGAGCTATAGTAAGAAGTTGTTTTTGTCCTCCAGATAAAGACTCAACTTCATTTAAAACAGTATCATATCCCTTAGGAAGAGTCTTAATATAATGATCAAGACCAACAATCTTACAAACTTCTTTTACTTTACTATCACTTATATTTTTATTATTATACTTAATATTTTCATTAATAGTACCATTAAATACCCATGTATCTTGAAGAACCATAGTAAATAAATCATGAACATTTTCTCTACTTAAATCATGTATAGATATACCATCAATTAATATATCACCCTTCTTAATATCATAAAACTTCATAAGTAAATTAACCATAGTAGTCTTACCAGCCCCAGTTGGTCCAACTATTGCAATCTTATTACCAGCCTTAGCTTTAGCAGAAAAATTCTTAATAATAACTTTATCATCATCATAACCAAATTCTATATTCTTAAACTCTATATTTCCCTTAGCATCTTTTTTCTTTAAAACCTTGCTAGCTTTTTCAAGAGGCATTTCCTCCTCTTCAAGAAAAGTAAATACTCTATCAGAAGCAGCACCAGTAGATTGTAAAGAAGTCATAGCTTGAGCTATTTGAGTAAGAGGATTAGTAAATAATCTAATGTAAATCATAAATGCAACAATTACCCCAAAAGTAATCTTATCATTCATAACAAGAAGAGCCCCAACTACACACACAGCAACATATCCAAAATTACCAATAAAACCCATAATTGGAGGCATAAGTCCTGATAAAAACTGACTCTTTCTATTACTTGTATATAACTTATCATTAATCTCATCAAACTCTTTTTCTTTCTCATCTGTAGCATTATATACTTTAACTATATTATGACCACCATAAACTTCTTCAATATGACCATTAAGCCTTCCAAGTTCCTTTTGTTGCATATTAAAATATTTTTGAGAATTCTTAAGAATAAGTCCCATTAAAACAAAACCAATTAAACTAGCAACAATAGCAGTAATAGCCATAGTAACATCTGTAACAAACATCATAATAAGTGCTCCAATAAACAAAGTAACAGCACTAACTAAATTACCAAGACTTTGATTAAGCGTTTGAGCAATAGTATCAACATCATTGGTTACCCTAGATAAAACATCACCATAACTATTCTTATCAAAATACCTAAGAGGAAGTTTATTTATCTTATCAGATATTTCAGTTCTAAGCCTCTTAGCACATCTATTAGTAACAATAGCCATTATAAAACCTTGAATATAACTAAAAATAGCCCCCAAAGAATATATAACAATCAAAAATATTCCAATAGATTTAACTTTATCTAAATCGATACCAGTCATAAGACCTTTAGTAATTTCATCAGTAATATCACTAAGTTTATCAGGACCAATTATAGAAAAAACAGAAGATATAACAGCAAGAACAAGAGCAGGTATAATTAAAGGTAAATATCTCTTAATATATTTAAAAAGTTTTAATAAAGATTCTTTTAAATTAACATTACTTCTCTTATCACTTACATCGTTATGCATTTAAAATCTCCTCCTTTGAAAGTTGAGAAAGAGCAATTTCTTTATAAACAGAACAACTATTAATTAATTCCTTATGTTT
This sequence comes from uncultured Bacilli bacterium, assembly GCA_934101575.1. Classification (GTDB taxonomy): domain Bacteria; phylum Bacillota_I; class Bacilli_A; order RF39; family UBA660; genus UMGS1449. Next base: position 111,148 of record CAKORJ010000001.1, on the reverse strand, counting down.
ACCATGTCCCACAACTTTACCATCTTCTATTACAAATATTTGATCAGCATCCTTAATAGTACCTATTCTTTGTGCAACAATAACAACAGTAGCATCTTTAGTATACTTATTAAGTTCATTTCTAAGAACAAAATCAGTCTTATAATCAAGAGCACTAAAAGAATCATCAAAGATATATATTTCTGGATCTCTTGCAATAGCACGTGCTATAGAAAGTCTTTGTTTTTGTCCTCCAGATAAATTAGTACCACCTTCAGCAAGTACAAATTTATATTTATCCTCAAGGTTCTCAACAAATTCCTTACCTTGAGCAACCTCTACAGCTTTAATAATACTCTTTTCACTAGGTTTTTTACCATTATTCTCACCAAAACCAACATTATATAAAATATCTCCTCTAAACATAACAGCTTTTTGAGAAATATATCCTATCTTATCATATAAACTCTTCTCATTATATTCTTTAACATTAACACCATCAACTAAAACTTCACCATCACTAACATCATAAAATCTAGGTATTAAATTAACAATAGTAGACTTACCAGATCCAGTTCTACCAATAAAAGCAATAGTCTCACCCTTTTTAACCTTAAAAGAAATATCGGAAAGCATATACTCTTCCGCATCTGGATATTTAAATGAAACATTCTTAAATTCAATAGTTCCTTTAGAAATACCATCTTTAACATTGCCATTAGTAATACTACACTTAGTATCAAGTACTTCAACTATTCTCTTAGCAGCAACACTAGCTCTAGGATATAAAATAAATATCATAGTAAGCATCATAAACGCCATAACAACTTGCATAGCATAAGCTGAGAATACAACCATATCACTAAATAAACTAATCTTATCAAGCATATTAGCTTCATTAATTAAATATGCCCCTATAAAATAAATAGATAAAGAAAGTCCAGACATAATCATAGTCATAACAGGACTCATCAAAGCCATAAGCTTAGCAGTAAACTTATAAGTAGAAGTAAGTTCATCATTAGCTTTTTCAAATTTATCCTTTTGATAGTTTTCTGCATTAAAAGCACGAACAACTCTAATTCCAGTTAAATTCTCCCTAGTAGTTCTATTCAAATTATCAGTAAGCCATTGAATCTTCTTAAACTTAGGAAGAGCAATAAGCACTAAAACAAGAATTAAACAAACAAGTACACAAATAGCTCCTGCAGTAGCAATACTCCATTGATAACTCTTACCAATAATCTTAGTAATAGCCCAAACTGCCATAATAGGAGCCTTAATTATAACTTGAAGCCCCATAGAAATAAGAAATCCAACTTGAGTAACATCATTAGTAGTCCTAGTAATTAAACTACTAGTAGAAAAATTCTTAATCTCTTCCATTCCAAAAGACCCAACTTTATTATAAATATCCTTTCTAAGGCCTTTAGAAAAAGAAGCAGCAATATAAGAAGCAAAATAACCAACTACAACAGAAGAAGCAAGACTTCCAAAAGCACAAATAAGCATCTTAAAACCAGGTTTTAAAACATCACTCATAGTACTACCATCAGTCTGAACATACTTAGTTATCTCATTCATATAATCAGGTATCTTTAAATCAAGCCATACCTGAAAAGCAATAAATATAATGCTGATAAATACAAGTAAAACTTGCCTCTTTGAAAGTTTCTTAATTAATTTTAACATATTTCCTCCTGTAAATTTTTAATATTTTTTCTAATCTTATCAAGAACAACTAAAAACTGTTCCTTCTCCTCACAAGATATACCATTAAAAAGACCTTCTTCAACACCAGTAATAATCTCCTCAAAATCAGAAACACACTTCTTACCTTTAGAAGATAACACAAGAACTTTTTTTCTTTTATCACTAAAAGAACTAGTTCTCATAATAAGATCATTTTTTTCCATAGTGTTAAGAATCTCCGTAACAGTAGATCTTCTAACTCTTAACAAATCCTCAATATTCTTTTGATAAATATCCTTATCGTGATTAGTTTCTTCATTAATATAACAAAGTATACACATTTGAATATTAGTAAGATTATTATAAAGCTTGCTATCAATTAACTGTTTAATCTCTTTAGAAACAACTCTAAAATATAAACCTATACTCTTATTCTCATTCATAACAATCCCCTCACTTTTGTTAGGACTCTAACATTATATGTAAATAAAAAAAACAAGTCAACTAATTTCACAAACTTTTCAAAAAAAAAACACTATTTGCGCTTTCTCTTATACTCATTCATATCAACTACATTATCATAACATACAAAACGACTATCAAATTCACTATCAGTAATAATTCCAGTAACATATCCATAAATATCATCAATAAAACCTAATAAAGAAAAAATTTCCGATTTAGTAAAAAAACATCTATCACCAATCTTTTCTTTAAAAGAATTATAAACAAGTAAAACATATTTCCTATAATTAGAATCTTCTCTTTTCTCAGAAATAAGTCTTTCAAACAAAGTACTCAAGTTTAAACAATTCTCAATATAACACATACAATCATCATAAATAATATCATAAACATCCTCAGAAATATTACCAAAATTATCAACATACAAGATCTTACCATCTTCTACATTTTTAAAAATATCAATATATCTCTTACCATTACACTCCATATAACGATTAATATTCTCTAAAAGAACCAAATTACCAATGTCATTAGAATAAGTAACATATCTTTCACTATCAACTAATAAATTAGCAAAATATATATCATTAATATTATATAATTTCTCTTCCACAACATATCCCCCATCTCTAAAAAGATATAATAACACAAAGAATAAAATAATACAAAAAAAATAAAAGGAAATTCCTTTTATTTTTAGCATGCTCTAAACGAACTCAAAATTATTGCTAGTAATATATAAAGTACTACTGCAATTATTAAACCAGATGGTCTTCTACTACAAACTTGAGTATTTGTTACATTTTCATTACAACAAGTATCATTATTCATTACAGTCACCCCCTTAAACCCAAGCACCTAGTATAATGATTAATAAAATAAATAAAACTAAAACTATTGCAGATGATGAAACATAATTCATAATTATTCCTCCTTTTTTTTATCTTCTAGATTATTTTATGGGAAACATGTGAAATTTGTGAATATATACACCTAAATATTGTCAAGTTTTAAGATTTTTGCTATGATATATATGTAGTCTTGAAAGGAGAATATAATGAAAAACATAGGAAAAATATGTGTACTAGCAACTCTTATGATAGCAGTTGTAGGTTGTGGTGCCATTCCCACTTTAAAAAATGGCGAACAAATGGTAGCATCATTAGACAAAGGAGGAGTATCCGCAGATAGCCTATACTCTAAATTAAAAACAAAATATGGTGCCCAAGAATTCGTTGATCTTCTAGATAATGAAATACTAAGCAAAAAGTATAAAGAAGATGACGCAGAAAAAGAATATTTAAATAATCAAGTAAAAGAATTAAAATCATCTGCAAAAAAGAACAATATTTCATATGAAGAACTATTATCATATTATGGCTTTGATAATGACGATGCCGTAAAAGATTATTTTAGATTAACATATAGAAGAGATAAAGCAGTAAATGAATATCTTTCTAAAAATCTAAAAGATAGTGAAATACAAAAATATTATGAAGATGAAGTATATGGAGACATTAAAGCAAAACATATTTTAATAGCCCCAGATACAAGTGATGACATGACTACTGAAGAAAAAGAAAAAGCTGAAAAAGAAGCTAAAAAAGAAGCAGAAGATATTATTAAAAAACTTGATAAAGGGGAAGACTTTGAAAAACTAGCTAAAAAATACTCAGATGATTCAGCAACAGCTAAAAAAGGCGGAGACTTAGGCTGGATTAAAACAGGAGACATGGTTGATGAATTTAACGACGCAGCATTCGGTCTAAAAAAAGGAAAATATACAACAAAACCAATAAAAACAACATATGGATATCACATAATATATAAAGTAGATGAAAAATCAAAACCAAAATTAGACAAAGTTAAAGATGATGTAAAAGAAAATCTAGTAAAACAAAAACTAAAAGATGACAAAGCTTTATATTACACAACACTAGATAATATAAGAAAAGATGCAGGACTTAAATTCGAAGATAAAGAACTTAAAAAAGCATATAACAAATATATGACAAATCTAAAAAATCAAGCAAAATCAAAAGATTCAAGTTCAACATCTGAAGAATAGAGATTAAAACAATCTCTATTTTTTTTATAAAAAAAGAATAAGCGTCAAACTAAACACTTATTCCAAATTAAAAGTCTGTTTATCATAATTATAATTATGATTTATCTCATCCACAGTAAGAGCCTTACTATATACCTGAAAAGACTTATTATATATTTTTTATTATAAATTGACCCCCCTCATAGAAAACATTTGTTCATTTCATTAGAAACACTCCTTTAGTATTTTACATATTAATACTATCATTTTTTATCTTTTATTTCTTTAACTTCTTTGTTTTATTTTTCTAAGTAATTTATTAACTCTTTTAAAATACTTTTATCTTCTATTTCATTTATAGCAAAACAACTTTTCCCTAAATCCTTAAATGACGCTCCTGAATGATACAATATTCTTTGATCTATTATTATAAATCTATCATGAATATTATCTTTTTTTATTATCTTTACATTGTTATATTGTGCTGTATATTTTTTTATTAGTTCTTCATCAATATTTTTAGTATAAATAACTATCTCTTTTTCTGTTTTTGATAAAATATCTAATAATTTTTTATCCGCATAATTATCTATTATAATTATTTCTTGTTTTGACCTATTTATTATATCTAATAATAATGAGTATGCCTCATATATTTGTCCTTTAAAAAAGATATGATTATTTACTGTATTATTTAATTTATCTAATATTTCATTTATTTTCAAATCATGTTTTAAAACTAAATTATTTATATATTTCTGTTCTATCAAATCTGTTTTTATGTATTTTCTCATATTTACAAATGCATCCACCGTTGTTGCTATTTTTGATTTTATTATAGTTGCCAACATACAAACTCCTTGTTCTGTAAAAACCCTTGGATTTTTATATTTTCCTCCTCGTGTTTCTCTTTTTTGGTCAAAACATTTGACCAAAAAACTGCTTTCATCATCTGTTAATCTCCATGAAAATCTCTCTGGAAACTTTTCTGCATTATTCTTTACAGCCTGATTTATTTCTTTTGTACCATTTACACAATTGTATAATTTTGCTAAATCACTATCTAGCATAACATGCTTACCTCTTATTTCATATATTAAATCTTCTATATTCACTTGTTTTACTTCAACTAAATTATTCATATATTTCCTCCAGATATTACTAATAGCTACACTATATACTAATTATCTTTTATTGTAAAACTAATAATTATTTATTTTATACTAAAAAAGATATAAGAATTCCAAATATTTTCTTATATCAATTTTTGTTTTTATTATGTTTATTTGTTTTGAAATGTTACAAAGTAATAAATTTATCCTCAATTCAAATTAAATCTTTGCTTATCATAATTATAATTATGAACTATTTCATCATCTGTTAAAGCTTTGTTATATATTCTTAAAGAATTTATATCCATTTTACTATATAAACTTGTCCCTGCTCTTGATGCTATATAGAAAACATAATTACTTAATGTTTTATTATCTATATTACCGGCAATTGGGGTAGAGCTATAAGCTTCTTCTATTTTCCATTTTTCTAAGTTTTTATACATTGATATATATTTATTAGTTTCTTGAGTTGAATCAAATATTATTGTATATAATGCCTTATTAGTACCTAAAATACCATCACCCTTTTTATGATTATTATAAGGTGATCCATATTTCATTGCTAAAGTTATATCTCTTTTACCAAATTCTAACGTATCTATATAATATGATCCTGTATTATTATTAGAGTTAACAGAACTTTCAAATAGTATACTAGCAGCAGTTTTTTCATAAACAGTTCCAACAAACTGCACTGTAAAAGCTTTAGAACTATTGTAACTTAAACTTTGATTTGTTTTTGCATAATCATTACTACCATCAAAAGATAAATAATTATCATACCAGGTAGCACCAGATACTGTCGCAGAATAATTTGAATTAGCTAAATTCTTCCATGTTGTTGTTGTAGTATTTCGTGTTTCCCCAGTATTAGCATAACCATCATACCATAATAATACATTTTCTGTAGTATAACCATTATAATTATTAGTATAAGCATTTATTCTCCGACCATTTGATGTTTGCAATGCATCTTCATCTATTATTTTATTATAAGTTTTATTATCACTACTAACATATGTTACAGCATCATAGTAAGCTCTTGCATCTCCAAAATAATTCCATACTGCTACTTCATCTAAATCATATGTACTTCCCAAATCTACAGTTATACACTGATTTGTAGTATTTGTTTCACTCCAACCATAACCTGAGGTTCCCGTCGCCGCTATATCTCCATCAACTATATTTTTATATGAATGTGTTGTAGTATTAGATTCTGGAGAAGTCCCTGTTACTGATTTTCCTTTTGCTATATTAATTCCATCTTTTATCGCTTGTAATTCAACCCAATGATTACCTGCATTAGCTGTACTATAGCTTATACAATCTTTAACATATCTTACATTATTTAATTTAGTGCTTCTCTTTTTAGGCTTTGTATCCACAAATGTTATTTTCGCATAACCATCTCCAGAATTTTGTCCTTCTAACATTTGGCCTCCAACAAAATATTTACCACTATAATGAAGAGTATCATTTGTATGAATTATAGTAGTGCTTTCTTTAACAGAATTAACCCCAGCATAACCACTTATGTAGGAAGAACCTCCTCCACCTGGCCATGTTCCATTACAAAGTCCTGAAGCACCAGAACCTCCATAGTAACCAGAACCACCACCAGATCCTCCTCCTGTCGCAACATTAGTAGCACTACTAGCTCCACCATAACCACCTTTTCCAAATGAACCAGCAGTTCCTGTTGATTGAGCACATGAATCTTTTGTGGGAGCAGCACCACCAGTTTTTTGAGTCCCCTCAACACCTATATTAGCTTGATAAGTTACAAACCTTGGCTTAACACCATAAAGTGTACCACCATATGGGACAGTATATGTTTTGTTATCAGAAGTACCTCCCCCTGCTCCTGCTACCATTATTCTTGAAATTAGCGAAGAAGTATTATTCCATGAACCACCTACTAATCTTACATCTGTTGCACCACCACCAGTAGGTCCACATATACCACTTTTTCCCGGAAGAGCTATTCCTCCACCATTAAACTCATATCCACTTGTTCTACAATTAGTATTAACATCTGTTCCGCGTTTTCCAACATAAAAATATAGCTTTTCTTTTGCCTTTAATTCTACATAACCGCTAACTTTAGCTCCATTTGATCCTGACCCACCAGCAGCTCCACCAATTTCTATGTAGTAATATCCATTCCTTGGAACTGTATATTCTTGAACATCACCGGTATAATTAAAAGTTTTTACACTATCTTTCGTATCCATACTATCTGATCTTTGTTCCGCATCAACTCTTAACTTCAAAAATGCTTTATAATCCTCAAGTTTTGATATCTCTTCTTCTTTAGACTTATCAAGCCATATTCTAAGTTTATAATTAATTATTTCATTTTTATAAATAATATCACTATCAATTACATTCTTTACTTTTTCTAGTGACATTGGTCCATATTCTTCACCATTTATTTCAAGTCCTACTTTTATGTATTTTGTATCAAGAACTTTACCAGTATAAGAACTTGGTACTTCATTTATTAATTTTAAATCATATTTAGCTGGGGATGATCCAATATTTTTTAGATTGAAATCATATGTTTTCTCTTGTAACAAGCCTTCTTCATCACTCATAATAGATATTTTTTTATTAATTGTTTCATAGTTTTCGGTTAGTTTTAATTTTACACTTCCTGTTTTTATTACCTGTTCATTACTATCGCTATTAATTCCCTTTAAAATAGCATAACTAGTTCCAACCAAAAGAGATACTATTCCAAAAAGAGCAATAAAAAGACTTATTATATATTTTTTGTTCTTAATGACCCCACCCGCAAAGAAAACATTTATTCGTTTCATTAGAACCACTCCTTAGTATTTTCACACATTAATACTATCATTTTTTATTATTTATTTCAATATTATTTCTTATTCTCTTTGTTTTATTTTTCTAAATAATTTATTAACTCTTTTAAAATACTTTTGTCCTCATTCATTTTTCAATTTGTAGCATCATTTACAAAATCTAGAATTATTATTTATATCTTAAAACCCTTTTGATACATTTTCTGTTTAACCTTATACAAAAGTTCATTCCCAGAATATTTATTAGAAAGTTTTTTATATAGTTTATCATATTCTCTTTTCATAACACTCCCATCATCTATATCACAACCATTTAAAACAGAAACTATATCTTCCTTATAAAACCCTTTATTAAATAAACTAACCAGTATCTTATTTTTTAAAACATAACTAGATTTATTATTATTGAGTTTAATTTCTTTTTTAACGAGCTTCTCTATCTTATCAATCTGTTCTTCTTTACTATAAATACCAATATATTTATCAATAACAAAACTACTTATACCTATTTTTTCTAAATCCTTAACTATTTTTAAAGGTCCAACATTCTTTAAATTAATTTGATCATTTATATAAGCCTCAACATAAACTTCTTCATTTAAATATCCATCTTTTTTTAAAGCATTTATTACTTTTGAAACAGTATTTTCATCATACCCAAATTTAACTAAATACTTTTTAAGTTCAAACTCAGATCTTAATTTAATCTCTATATATTTAACAGCTTTATAATACGCCTCATAATAAACATTATCTTTTAAATAATTATCAAGATCATTTTTTGTTATTATATTTTTAGATAAAATATTATATTTTAAAATAATATCCTCATATATAATATACTTATCGCCATCAATAACTATTTGATATCTACCATTTCCTAAAAATTTGTACTTTTCTATTTTCATACATTACCTCTCAAACACAAACATTTGTTCAAAATATAATTATTAAAAAAGACCTAATTTGTCTTAATAATAATTAAATCCTTTTCAACTTCTTCAAGAGCCCTACCAATATTCTTAGAAGAAACATAATCCTCCTCTGGCATTTGCAAATGTCCAGTTTCATTTATTTCATTACTTCTTCTAGCAACTACATGAACTAGTCTATACTTAGAATCAACATGAAGAAGCAACTTATCAATAGACGGATATATCATTCTTGTATCACACTCCCACATTTAGAATATAATATATTTTAAAAGTTTACAAGCAATGTCTGAAAATTAGACATCATTTGACAACTATTTTTTAATAGTACTAAATATTTCTTCAAAAAATCTATCACTCTTCAAAGCAATAGGATGCTTACTAGAAATAGAAATTAAATATAAAGCTGCTAAAAAATCTTTCTGAAACACTAAAGCAATATTAAATAGTTTTTTATACACTCTTTCTTTATCTATAGAATCCATATATTGATTATAAATGTATCCCACAAGCATCTTACCTTTTAATTTTTTATCAAGCTTTATATAATTCAAACTCTTAGCTTCCTTTATTAAAATTTTATTAAACTTAGAAATACTATAAATCTTAGAAGTATCAATATCAAAAAGCAACCCCAAATATTCCAAAGAATTATTAATCTCTTTATCAATTTTCTTTCCCTGTTTTATATTTAAAAATATATTTTGATATCTCTTATTAGTTAAAATCTCTGCAATCTTAACCCTCTTACTATCTGAAATTAAAATCTTCTTAATTAGTTTTATATAATAATCACTAACATTAATATAATTTTTATCTAGATCACCCTTCTTAAAAGTAAAATTATTACCATCAAGCCTATTATAATACTTCATAGTATCATTATAACCAAGATTAATATTTCTCCTAGCAGTTTCTGTATCAAAATCAAGAGTAAATTTCTGTTTATTAGAGTTTTTTATATAATCAATTTTAATATCTTTATCTTTAACTTTTTTCTTAATACCTATAGCAGAAAGATCTACAGCAATAACTTCATCCGCTCCCATATCAATAGCAAGATTTATAGGTAAATTATCATAGTATCCTCCATCAATATAATAATTACCATCAATTTCTTTCATCTCAATAGCAGGAAAGCAAGTAGACGAAGCAATAATATAAGAAATAAGTTTACCATTAGGAATTTGTTCCTTAGTAAGCATCTTAGGTACCATACTTTTTAAATTAACAGTAACAAGTCCATAATCAATACGAGACTTACGAATTCTTTTCTCATTAATAATTCCATTCAAAAACTCCTCAGCCTTATCAAATTTAAGTCCTTTATTACTAAGAAACTCTTTAGCAACACTTTGCAAATTCTTAGGATTAGAAAAATCTTTATCAAAAAGATTATCAGTAGAAATAGTAAGCCATAATCTCTTAGCTTTTAAATAATCTCCCGCTGTAAAAAGAGCACCATTAATAGAACCAATAGAAGTACCAGCAATAATGTCAATTTTTATTCTAAGTTTCTTAAGAGCTTTATACACTCCAACCTGATAAGATCCCTTAGCGCCTCCTCCAGATAAAACTAATGCTCTTTTCATAACATTCACCTCACTAGAATATTATAACATCTAAAACAAATTTTTCATATCACAGAAAACCAACTAGCACCTTTTAAGACATTTTTCATAGCTTTTCGTGTCAAATTATTTACGGTTATCATAGTATTAATAAAATCCTCGCATTCAACCCTATTAGTATCCCAAAAAACAGGAATAAGAGAAAATTTCAAATAAACATTATCATCAATATAATGACACACATCTGTATCAAATAAAACATCTTCATAATTTTCAAAATAATAATTTTTATTATCTTTAGTTAAATGTATTTTATTATCAAGAAGCTTATTAATATCAACATTAAGACAATATGATTCACAACAACTTAAACTATCCCCAGAATAACATGAAAACTCCAAATATTCAGTCCTATAACTTTTAAAATTATCTTGTAAGACATCCTCAAAAAGTAAATATTTATTATCAACTTTTTCATAAATAGACAAATCAAAAAGCTTATTTACATAACTTAAATCATTGTTCTCACCACAAACATCTATCCTAGTAACAATACCATTCTTAATATAAGCCATTATCATCTCCAGAAATAGGTACAATCTTAACAGTATAACCAATAGGTTCAAGTATCTTAATCAAAGAATTTAACTGTGGTGAATTAAGTTGTGTCTCAATCTTAGCAATCTGTTCACGAACAACCCCAGACATCTCAGCAAGACCCTTCTGAGAAAGACCTTTATCTCTTCTTAACTTAACAAAATTACAAATAAACTCATACTCCAAATCCTGTAACAATTTTTCCTTTTCCATAAATAGTCCTCCAATTATATTGTACTATATTTGATACATAATGCAATATAAATAAACCAATTGGAAAAAACTACCAAAAAAAGCAAAAAAAATCTCATAAAACTATTAATCATAATTCTATGAGATTATTAAACACAATTATGGAGTTATTATGAAACGAGTATTAGTAGAATAATCATCACTTGTCGTTCCAGAAAATAAATGAAAAGCAAATATACCAGCATCATTGCCATCAGAAAAATCGCCACTTCTTAAAAGCCACGGCTCAGTATTATCAATCATTCTACTGTAGTCCCTATACCAAAAACTACTTTCCTTAATTGCATCACCAAGTTTACTTTCACTTAATAAATTATCTTCATCATAACTATATTTATCATAATACTTTTCTCCTGGATAGGTTTCTAATCCTGATTCTCCAACCAACATAGTTTTACCATCTGAACTAACCATGTTTCCCATTGTATATTCGCGCATACCACCACTCATATCATATATTCCATAAATATTTTGTGTAGTAGATGCAATCATTCCAATGGTTGTATTATACTCATTACATTCTGAAGAATAAGAGCCTTCTGTTCCAGGCTCATCGCCACACCCTGTTATATAAACTGCATTATTATTTATTCCAATTTCTTTACAAGAACCATTTGTACATGTCCCATATTTTGAATGTGATAAATACGCTACTGCTCCCCATTCCATATTCTTTATCATATGAGCATCTGTTGTACTAATAAAACCATAATCATTATTACTCCTACTCATATCTGTTATGTAATTAACTCCATCACGCACATCAAAATAATGCTTAATATTATTACCCTCAAAATTTGGCTTAGACTTTACACTAACATCTATATCTCTTCTAAGCTCAAATTTACTAATCCAAAAACCTGTTACCTCCTCATTTCCAAATGTAAATGCCGGATGAGTATATGTCTTACCATTACAAGTTGCATCCGTACATACTTTATTATCTATTTTACAAGTTTCACTGGTTCCATCTCCACCTGATCCTTGTATATTATCAACACAAGTAATATCTCCTGTTTTATCAGTTTCGCTTTCCCAAACAATTTCTATTTCTTGAGGACTACTCGAAGTTTCTCCAGAGCTATTATAATTCCATACTTTATACTTATATCTTGGTATCCAAACCTGCATTGTTAAAATATCATCCATTGATATTTTTGTTCCTACACTTGCTGATAAGTATTTACTTCTATTAGTAGATGATACAGTTACACTGTTTGCCCATTTCTTTTCATTATAATTATACCAATTATTATCTTTATTAGAACTATCTGCTTTCTTCCAAGATGAACTACTCTCATCATAATACACTGGTATCATAGCACTATCAAGCACAGGTTCATTAGGTCCTGCTACAACTTCTACTTCTTCACTTTTCAAACCAACTTTAAACTTATATTCAAGCTTTGTAGATTGATCCCAATTACTTGCATCAACATTAGAATCTACCCATACTCTAAGCTTATACTTATCTGTTACTTCTGTTTTATTACTACTATGTTTATTTGTTTTGCTATAAATCAACTTATTATCTAAACCACTTATTAAAGTAGGACTAACTAAATCATTATTACCACTATCCGTTAAATATATCTTAACTTGATTATCACTTAAACTAGTATATCCACTATCTACACTTAACTTTTCTACACTTAAATCATACTTTAAACCAGTTTTATAACTTGCCTTTGTAGTAACAACAAAATCAAAAGAATTACCTTTCTTTCCCTCACTATCATTAATAGGTAAAGCATTCTTTAAATCTATTACATTAGTATTACTTTCTAAAAACTTAATAGAAACAGAGCCGCTCTCTAATTTACTATCCTTTCCAGTAAAAGAATAATCATATGCCGCATAAGACACACCACCTATTAAAATAATTAGTACCGCTACTAAACTTATCATTAAAGCTTTATTATTCTTTAGCTTATCTTTTATCTTTTGAAACATGCCATCATCCTACTCTCATTCTACACTTTATTATAAATTGATTTCTAACCCCCGGTCAAGAAAAACATAAAAAAAGAAATACATTTCTATATTTCCTCTATCTTCATAAAATTAGTAATTCTCTTTTCTGTATTTTTAGAAAAACCACCTGTTATAAGTATCTTATCATTTTTCTTCAAATCAAATACTCTAATAGCTTCTTCTCTAGCAATCTCTACGACTTCATCAGCACTATGAACAAATGGTACTACAGTAGTAATAACTCCATAATTAAGAGCTAAACTTCTAGCAACTTCAGATGTAGTACAAGTCGCCAAAATATAACAATCTGGTTTTAAGTTACTAATTCCTCTAGCACTATAACCACTAACAGTAGAAGCTACAACTACTTTTATATCAAAAATCTTAGAACTTTCTACAACACTAGCAACAATTGTTTCAGTAACACCAGTTTTAGTCTTATTACGAAAAGAATTATCATAATACTTTTCAGCTTCAATACATATATCAGACATATACTTAACAGTTTCAACAGGATACTTACCACTAGTAGTTTCCCCACTAAGCATAACAGCATCTGTACCATCTAAAACAGCATTAGCAACATCAGAAACCTCTGCTCTAGTAGGTCTTAAATTTTTTTTCATAGATTCAAGCATTTCCGTAGCAACAACACAAACTTTACCCTTTTCACGACACTTTTCAATAAGTTTCTTTTGATAAATAGGAAGTTTAGTCATAGGAACTTCAACACCTAAATCACCACGAGCAACCATTATACCATCAGAAACTTCAATAATCTCATCAATGTTTTCAATACCAGTCATACTCTCAATCTTAGAAATAAGTTTAATATCTTCTCTTCCTTGTTCTTTTAAAATATCTCTAACTTTCAAAACATCTTCCTTACAAGAAACAAAAGATAAAGCAATAAAATCCCCATCATGCCTACAAGCATAAACAATATCTTCATAATCAACATCATTAATAAAAGGAATATCAAGTTTAACATTAGGAACATTAAGACTCTTTTTATTTCCTAAAACTCCCCCACTAATAATCTTACAATTAACAAAATCTTCTTCCTTTTCAATAACCTCAATCTTCATAAGACCATTTTCAAGTAATATAGTATTACCAACCTCTAAATTATCAAGAACTTCTGGATAATTAACAGAAAAACGTTCTTCATTTCCAAGCACTTTATCTTTAACTATTTTAATAGTTTTACCAGGAACTAAATTAATTTCATCCCCCTCTAAATTACCATTTCTAAATTCTGGACCTTTAGTATCATATAAAATAGCAATATTAGTATTAAGTTTATTTCTAACTTTTTTAACAGTAGAAACAGCTTTTTCTCTTTCTTCAATAGTTGCATGTGAAAAATTAATTCTTGCAACATTAGCCCCATTAAGAACCATTTTTTCAAAAACTTCAGGTTCATTACTAGCCGGACCAATACTAGTTATAATCTTTGTCTTTTTCATTTTTTCCTCCTTTAATTTAGCATATAGATTTTACCATAAAACAAGCAATTTTTCAAGACAAAACAATAAAATAATCACATTTCTAAAAACACTTAAACTAACATTCTTTTCTTTTTATAACAATAGCAATTATTTAGAACTTTTAAACTTATTCATACATCTAATAATATTAAATAAAGTAAATATTAAAATAACAGAATCAGCAATAAACAAAGGATACGACTTAATAATTAAATCATAAATACCCCAAATAAAAGTATTAATAAGTAAACCAATTCTTAAACTCTGAGAATCTTTACAAACATAAACCGCAACAGTATACTCAATAGTAGCAATAATAGGAATCAAACCAACTATCTCTCTATTATTAAACAAAAGACCTAAAGCAATATTTAAAAAACAAAAAAATATAACTATAAAACTATTGTTCTTATCTTTAATTTGAAATAAATTTCTAATAGCAGCTAAAATATTAGTAACTACTCCAGAAAAACTAAATAAAAAAAGATTAGACAAAGCTCCTAAAACAGAATCAATAGATTGCCAAAAAATCATTCTATTTTTACTATTGCCAAAAGTAGAATAACATAAACAAACCGCAGATAAAAGAGAAAACACCTCACCTAATAAAAACATAGTATCCATAAAATCACTCCATCAACACTATATCAAAAAACAAAGAAAAAAGATAGAATAATCTATCTTTTAAATAAAATATTTTTTTAATAATTACAACATGATCCACATTGTACATGTTCACAAACGTTTTCTTCACAACATGTATAATTTGGACTATAAGTATGCTTAAATACATGATGATTAATAATTCTAGTCCTAACAGGACAAACATGTGGTACAACATGTTCAATAGTTCTATTAACAACCCTCTCCCTCATTGGTTCAATTATAGGTTGAGAAGCTCCTCCCATCATAGGTGTATTATTAATTGTACTAGTTTGACTTTGATTTAAATCAATATCTATACTTCCTTGATTATTATCAATATCTATAAACCCCTCTTGATTAGGCATCATAAATGGACTATTATTCATATTTTCAAACATTATAAATCCTCCTATCTAATTTATACTATTCAAAAAAATAAACTTTGTATAAGGAAAAAGCATATAAAAAATATTATAAATATCCATTCTATAATCAAAAAGAAAACAATAAAAATATATATAATAAACACACTAAAGTTTCCTCTATAGATAATATTATTAAAAATTAAATAAAAGATTTTTCATGCTCATTATATATTGTTTTATGTCAAAAGAAAAGATTAGAAATCTAATCTTAAAAACATAACTATCTTATTTTAGAATCAGAATCCTCTAATACTTGCACAGTATCTTCATCATTATTTTTCATTTTTTCTAATTCTTGCTTTACTTCCTCTCTTACTTCTTTAGGAGTATGATATGGAAAACCAAAGTCCTCATGTTGTTTGATTGATAATAAACACAATTCCTTATCTATTATGTTTTCTGGAACATATTCTAACGCATACCAATGTTGTTTTACCGCTTCTAAACATAATTCTTTATCTATTATGTTTTCTGGAACGTATTGTAATGCGTATCCATTATGTTTTACTGCTTCTAAACATATTTCTTTATCCATTATATCTTCTGGAACATACTGTAGTGCATTCCAACTTTGTTTTACTGCCTCTATACATATTTCTTTATCTATTATATTTTTCGGAACATATTGTAATGCTGTGCCTGTTTGTTTTACTGCTTCTATACATATTTTTTTATCTATTCTCTCTTCTGAGTAACCATATTTCTGCCTTTTGTTCATGAAACTATAAGAAATAGACATTTTAGGATCATCTTCTGAATCTATTGAATTTTCTGCTTCTTCTAAGCTACTAAAATTGTAATATAAAAAGCGTCCGTTTTGTTTTACAACTTCTAAAATAATATCTTTATCCCTTAGGTTGTCTGGAACAAATTCTATTGCCTCCCAGTTTTGTTTTACTGCTTTTAAACACATTTCTTTGTTTCTTAAAGCTTTTGGAACATATTCTAATGACTTTCCTTCTTGCTTTACTGCTTCTATACATATTTCTTTGCTTCTCAACGCTTCTGGAACAGATACAAGTTCACCTCCACATTTTTTTACTGCTTCTAAAGCTATTTCTTTATCTATTATTTCTTCTGGAACATAGTGTAACGCTGTTGTATATTGTTTTACTAATTCTAATGCTATTTCTTTATCTATTATTTCTTTTGGAATAAATTCTAATGTTGCATACTCATTTTGTTTTACTACTTCTAGGGCCACTTTTTTATCTATCATTTCTTTTGGAATAAAAGTTAGAATCAAATGATTCTTTTTAACTAACTCTATTATCTCATCTTTACTTAGAACATCTTTTATTTTTCTTTCTTTTATATTTTTTTTCATTTCTTTTAATCTAGGATCAATGTCCCATCCCATTGTTTTTATTTTGTCATCTATTTCATATATAAATTTTATATCATCTATAGTTAAAGCTTTATTATGTTCATACTTTGTATATACATATGTTAACATCTGAGTATCTTTCACTCTTTTTTGATAACTTTCTGCATCTGGAAACCCTTTTAGTTTTTTAGAAAGTATATCTTCAAAATGTGGTTCTATATTTTGATCTTTTGCTACTCCTCTTATTTCTCCAATTCTATTTTTTCCATCCATTCTTATTGCAAGTCTTGGATTAGTAGCTTTCCCTTTTTCATCATAAGTATAATATACATAAAAGTCTCCATTTTTCACTTGATTTCTACAAGTTTCCTCTCCTGCTGTACACCAACCAGTATTTTTACCTTGAAGTGATTGATGTAACTTTTGATAATTATCTCCCTGCTCATATTTAATCCATTCTCCCTTTGTCTCTTCTCCAAAATTACTTTCTCTTTTATCTTTTAACTGAACTGTATAAAGTTTAAAGAAATTACCATTTTTTACTAATTGTTCTAAATCTTTATCTTCTATTTCTTCTTTATTAACTTCTTTTATTATTAAGTCTATTGATTTTGAAAGTACTTCTCTATCAAGTTCTGGAAAAGGCGCGACCGTTGTTTTACTTCTTTTGTTATAAATTCCTTTATTTGTATCATAATTTCCTATTGTAAGCATTCCTTGAAAGGCCCAGTACTTTGCCCATGTTGGATAAAACTTTGAATCTTCACTTGTAAAATAATCTATCCATTCATCTAAAGATTTTTTTTGATCTTGTATTATTAAGTCCTTTTGCTCTTTTCTTTGACTATTACCCATATGAACACCATATTGATCAAACTGTACTTTATCCAAGTATTCCATATAACTTTCTGGAATATCATCTTTCTTTATTACATATTTATCATAATAAAAATCTTTCAAAAGATTTACTCCTGTATCTGTTTTATGATTCATTGCTTTCTCATGTACTTTTTCAAGTCTTTCTATATATTTCTTTACTACTTCATATTTATTATCACTTTTTGTACTTGAATGTCTTACACTTTCATCCTTATACATATCTTGATATAATTTTAACAAGAATTTTTCTCCATCATAATTCATATATATACCTCCATCTATTATAAGTATAAAAAACAAAAGTATTATAAGTCAACATGATAAATAAAACTTTACATTTACACGTTTATTTTATAATGTCTTAAGTGTTATCTTTTGATTATGTCTCACTTTAATATATAATATATCACTAAGGTGATGTAATGAGAAAAGTCGTATTAAAAATGAAAGAATATAATAAATATTTAATTATCAAAAATCTTGTTGATAATAACGGTAATAAAAATACCGCTGCTATCAAACTTAATTTATCTAGAAGACAAATTGATCGTCTTGTTATTATTTATAATGAGAAAGGTAAATCTGGCTTTGTTCACGGTAATCGTGGACATGTCCCTACCAAGGCGCTAGATAAATCAATCTCCAACAATATCATACTACTTTATAAGAATAAGTACTATGATCGCAACTTTAATCATTTCAAAGATTTACTAAAACCAAGAGAAAATATTGATGTTTCTTATAATTTTATTTACTCTACTTTAACTAAAAATGATATTTATTCCCCTAAAACAAGAAAGAAAACAAAAAGAAATCTAAAAAAATTGAATTATTATCTAAAAATGAAAATAAATACAAAACTAAAAAAGACATAGAGATAATGGTTTCTCATCAACTTAAAATCGAAGATACTCATTCAAGACAAGAAAAATCTAAATATTTTGGTGAAATTATTGAAATGGATGATTTATTTCATAATTGATTTGATAATACAAAATGTTGTCTTCATTTAGCTATCAATCTATGTTCTGGTAATATTGTTGATGTTTTTTTTGATACACAAGAAACATTAAATGGAATAACTAATATTAATGATGTCAATAATTACTTAATAAAGACATTTATTCCTAATTTTAATAAAAGAACTTAAAATCACATAAATCTATTTCACCTGAATTGGATAACGTTCCTAATAATATTCCTAAACAAAAAAGAATATATATTCCTCCCATTTCTCATCCATGAAAAGCTAATTCATTTAAGAATCAATTAAAAAAGCACATACAAATCATGTATATACTTAACGCTTATATTTAATTTTTTTTGAGACATTTTCAAAAGTTATTGACAGATTAGAAATTTAATCTTAAAAACATAATTATCTCATTTTAGAATCAGAATTTTCTAATACCTGCACAGTATCTTCATCATTATTTTTCATACTTTCAAATGCTTGATTTACTTCCTCTATTACTTCGTCAGGCATAGTACACATTACTCGATATTGCAATGCCTTTCCTGCTTGTTTTACCGCTGCTAAACATATTTCTTTATCTATCATATTATATGGAACACATTCTAATGCAAGCCCATTTTGTTTTACTGCTGCTAAACATATTTCTTTATCTATCATATCATATGGAACATATCGTAATGCCTTTCCTGCTTGTTTTACTGCTGCTAAACATACTTCTTTATCTATTATTTCTTCTGAGTAACCATATTTTGTTCTTTCGTTCATAAAAACACTAAAGTCTATCAAATCATTTATTTCTTCTAAATTACTAAAAGTGTAACATAAAAATTCTCCATTTTGTTTAACAACTTCTAAAAGAATATCTTTATCCTCTAGTTTGTCCGGAACAAATTCTATTGCCCCCCAAGTTTGCTTTACCGCTACTAAACATATTTCTTTATCCATTATATTTTCTGGAACATATTGTAAAGCAATTCCTGTTTGTTTTACTGCTTCTAAACATATTTCTCGATCCATTACATCTTTCGGAACATGTTGTAATGCCTTTCCTTCTTGTTTTGCTGCCACTAAACATATTTCTTTATCTTTCATGTTTTCTGGAACATATTGTAATGCAATTCCTGTTTGTCTTAATGCTTCTAAAACTATTTCTCGATCTATTACTTCTTTCGGAACATACTGTAATGCCTTTCCTTCTTGTTTTACTGCTTCTAAACATACTTCCTTATCTTTCATGTTTTCTGGAACATATTGTAAAGCAACTCCTGTTTGTTTTACTGCTTCTAAAACTATTTCTCGATCTATTACTTCTTTCGGAACATATTGTAATCCTATTGTATATCGTTTTACTAATTCTAACGCTATTTCCTTATCTATTATTTCTTTTGGAACAAATTGTAATGCTGTATACTCATTTTGTTTTACTAATTCTAATGCTATTTCCTTATCTATTATTTCTTTTGGAATAAATTGTAATGTTGTATACTCATTTTGCTTTGCTAATCCTAAAGCCACTTTTTTATCTATCATTTTTTTTGGAATAAAAGTTAAAATCAAATTATTCTTTTTAACTAACTCTATTATATCATCACTATCCAAAACAT
Source organism: uncultured Bacilli bacterium (assembly GCA_934101575.1). Lineage (GTDB taxonomy): Bacteria > Bacillota_I > Bacilli_A > RF39 > UBA660 > UMGS1449. Next base: position 90,347 of record CAKORJ010000001.1, on the reverse strand, counting down.
CTTTTATTTTTCTTTCTTTTTCATTTTTTTGCATTTCTTCTAACCTAGGATCCATTTCCCAACCCATTGTCTCTATTTCATTGTCAATTTCATAGATAAATTTTATATCTTCTTTTGTTAATGGCTTATGATTTTCATATTTAGTATATACATATGTTAACATTTGAGTATCTTTTACTCTTTTTTGATAACTCTCTGCATCGGGAAACCCTTTTAATTTTTTAGAAAGTATATCTTCAAAGTGTGGCTCTATATTTTGATCCTTGCCTACTCCTCTTATTTCTCCGATTATGTTCTTCCCATCCATTCTTATTGCAAGCCTTGGAATTGTAGCTTTACCTTTTTCATCATAAGTATAGTATACATAGAAATCTCCGTATTTAACTTGTAATTTACATGTTTCTTCCCCAGCTGTACACCATCCTGTGTTTTTACCTTGAAGTGATTTATATAATTCCTGGTAATTATCCCCTTGTTCGTACTTTATCCACTCTCCCTTTGTGTCTTCGCTAAAATTACTTTTTCTTGTATCTTTTAACTGAACTGTATAAAGTTTAAAGAAATTACCATTCTTTACTAACTGTTCTAAATCTTTATCATTTATTTCCTCTTTGTTTACTTCTTTTATTACTAGATCTATTGATTTTGAAAGTATTTCTCTATCAAGTTCTGGGAATGGTGCGACTGTTGTTTTACTTCTTTTATTATAAATTCCTTTATTTGTATCAAAATTTCCTATTGTGAGCATTCCTTGAAAAGCCCAATATTTTGCCCAAGTTGGATAAAACTTAGCATCTTCACTCATAAAATAATCTAACCATTCATCCAAAGATTTCTTTTGATCTTCTATTATTAAATTTTTTTGTTCTTCTTTTTGCCAATCATCCATATAAATACCGTATTGATCAAATTGTACTTTATCCAAGTATTTTATATAACTTTCTGGAATATCATCTTTCTTTATTACATATTTATCATAATAAAAATCTTTCAAAAGATTTACTCCTGTATCTGTTTTATGATTCATTGCTTTTTCATGTACTTTTTCAAGTCTTTCTATATATTTCTTTACTGCTTCATATTTATTATCACTTTTTGTACTTGAATGTTTTACACTTTCTTCGTTATATAATTCTTTATATAGCTTTAATAAAAACTTTTCTCCATCATAGTTCATATAACATACCTCCATCTATTATAAGTATAAAAAATAAAAGTATTATAAGTCAACATGATAAATAAAATTTTACAATTAACAAATAACAACTAAAAAATAGACCACTATTACTAATAGTCATCTATTTTTAAAAGTTTAAATCATTTATTTTAAAATATCAACATTGCAATCATTAAAACTATGAGTGAGGCAATAGCAATAAGTCCTACTACTTTAAACGCCCATTTAAACCATGTACTATATTCTACACCTGCAAGAGCAAGTCCTCCCATAATAGCACCACAAGTTGGAGTAATTAAATTAACAAGTCCATTTGCAGCTACCATAGTCATAATAGTACCTTCTACGCTATAACCAACTTGACTTGCAAGTGGTCCCATAATAGGTGAAGAAAGTCCAGCAAGTCCTGAAGAAGAAGGCACAAGTACAGATAAAATTATATGAAGTATATAATTAAGAGGTGTAAATAAAAGTACTGGCATATTCTTAAGAGCTTCCGCAGCATTATAAATAATATAATTATCTAAATGAGTAACACCCATTAAATAAGCAACACCACGTGCAACACCAATAATAAGTACAACACTAAGTATATCTGATGCTCCAGAGATAAAATTACTTACAATACCCTTTTCACCTTGACCATTAACAATTCCAATAATAATAGCCATAATTAAAAACCATACCGCAGCATCAAAGAAATACCAATTTCCAAGTGCTTCCCCAGTTAAGAAAGATGAAAATGAAAGCCATTTAACATCCGCAGTATATGGAATAAATCCAATAATCATTATTAAAAAAGTAAGTCCAAATAACACAAGTGTTATTTTTTGTTTAGAAGTAAGAACTGCTTTCTCAGAATTCTTCTTAGCTTCTTTACCATACCTCTTTTCCATAACTTTTTGTTCTTGAAGAGATAAAAATGTAGAACCTTTATCTCTTTGTACCTTACCTGCATAAATCATAACAAAAAATATAGAAATAGCAAGAGATACAAACCAAAGAGCAATCCCAATCAAAATAATAACACCATGATTAACTGTTACAGAATCAGGAAGCGCCGCTATAGCAGCACCATTAGCAAAAGGATTTACTGTAGAACCTAAAACACCACATCCTGCTCCTAATAAAACAACAGCAGAAGCCACAATAGTATCCATACCAGCAACAACCATTGTCGCAGCAAGAAGAGCATAGAATCCAACAGTCTCCTCAAGCATTCCATAAGTAGTACCACCTATAGAAAAAATAAACATAAGTATAGGAATAAGTATAAGTTCCTTACCTTTTAACTTTTGAACTAAAACTTTAACACCAGTCTCTAAAGCACCAGTTTTAGTCACAATATTAAGAAATCCCCCTAAAATAAGTATAAATATACCTACATCAATAGCATCAGCAAACCCTTTAACAGGTGACATAAGTATATTAGCAACAGATGCCCTAACTACCCCGCTACCATCTACAATTTCATCACCAATAAATGTAGCACTAGGTAAAAAATATGTTAAAACACCAAGTAAAACAATAAGAATTAAAATAATGGAAAAAGCTGAAATTCCAAACTTAAAATTCTTCTTTTTAGCAGTTTTTTTCTTTTCTGCCATTTTTATATATCCTCCTTACTAGAACAAACCAATGTTCCTGATTTGCCATCAAGTCCATTTAAAGCCTCATCCAAAGAAGTAATGACAGCATATTTATTTGTATTTTTAACAAACTTTAAACAAGCCTCTATCTTAGGAAGCATACTACCCTCAGCAAATTCATTATTAGAAATATACTTATATGCATCGCTCAAAGATAAAATATCAAGTTTTTTCTCATCAGGCTCATCAAAGTTTATACAAACCTTATCTATTCCAGTTAAAATAAGTAAATAATCTGCATCAATCTTCTCAGCAAGAAGAGCACTAGTTAAATCCTTATCAATAACTGCATCTACACCTACAAATTTATCATCTTCTAAAACAACAGGAATACCTCCACCACCACAAGCAATAACAATATGACCAGAAGAAATAAGCTCATTAATAGATTCAAACTCAACAATTTCTAAAGGTTTAGGAGAAGCCACAACTCTTCTATAACCACGTCCAGCATCCTCTTTCATAATATAACCTTTACTATCACTAAGCAATGAAGCATCTTCTTTAGAATAGAAATTACCAATAGGCTTAGTAGGATTATCAAAAGCAGTATCATCTTTATCTACAACAACCTGTGTTAGAACAGATACACAAGATTTATTAATACCCCTATCTCTAAGCTCATTAACAATAGCTTGACTAAGATGATATCCAATATAACCTTCACTCATAGCACCACATTCTGAAAAAGGTATAGCATTACCCTCTAAAGAAGAAGAAATCATTCCAACTTGAGGTCCATTTCCATGAGTAATAACCACATCATAACCATTACTTATTATATCAACTATCTTAATAGCAGTACTTTTTACTAACTTAATTTGCTCCTCATTAGTCTTACCTAAAGCATTACCCCCTAGGGCTATAACAACCTTCTTTTTCATTTCAAAGTCGCATACATAACAGCTTTTATAGTATGCATCCTATTCTCAGCTTCATCAAAAACTTTAGATTTAGAAGATTCAAACACCTCATCAGTAACTTCCATTTCAGAAATATTATACTTCTCTTCTATTTCTTTTCCAATACGAGTTTCATTATTATGAAAAGATGGTAAACAATGCATAAATATAGAGTTTTCATTAGTCATATTCATTATATCCATAGTAACCCTAAAAGGTTTAAGCATCTTTATTCTCTCTTTCCATACTTTATCATCTTCTCCCATAGAAACCCATACATCAGTATATATAACATCCTTAGAAGTAGCACCTTCTTTAGGATCTTCAGTTAAATATATAGAACAATTATTCTTATCAGCAATAACCCTCGCTTCTTTAATTAAATCCTCACTAGGCCAAAGACTTTTAGGAGCACAACAAGTAAAATTAACACCCATTTTAGCACTCATTATCATAAGAGAATTACCCATATTATATCTAGCATCACCAAAATAAGCTAAACTAAGTCCTTCCAAATGACCAAAATGCTCATACATAGTCATAAAATCCGCTAAGACTTGTGTAGGATGAAACTCATTAGTAAGACCATTCCAAACAGGAACATCACTATTATCAGCAAGTTTTTCCACAATATTTTGTCCAAATCCACGATATTCAATTCCATCATACATTCTAGATAAAACTCTAGCAGTATCCTTAATAGTTTCCTTTTTACCCATTTGTGATCCAGTAGGACCTAAATAAGTAGTATCCATACCAAGATCATGAGCAGCAACTTCAAAAGCACATCTAGTTCTAGTAGAATCCTTTTCAAATATAAGAGCAACATTCTTACCCTTTAAATACTTATGAGATTCCCCATTTTTTTTCTTTTCTTTAAAACTAATAGCAAGTCCAATCAAATACTTAAGCTCTTCCGAAGAAAAATCAAGTACCTTCAAAAAATCTTTTCCTTTTAAATTCATATTAATCCTCCCTTATAAGTGGCATACTCATACAACGTGGACCACCTCTACCACGAGAAAGCTCAGCACTCCTCATTTCAATTACTTTAATACCAAATCTTCTAAGAACTTCATTTGTAACACTATTTCTATCATAAACAATAACTACTCCAGGAGCAATAGCCAAAGTATTAGAACCGTCATTCCATTGTTCTCTTTCCGCTGACACCATATCACCACCAGCACAAGGTATTAAAATAATATCTCTACCTAAATAATCTTCAAGTATTCTTTCCAAAGAACCACTTCTAGATTTAACATTAATATCATCTTCTTTTTCACCCTTCTTTATCTCAAAAACCTTAAGAGAGCCCATTATACCAGGATGATAAGTGAATTTATCATAATCTATTTGAGTAAATACAGTATCTAAATGCATAAAAGCACGACTTTCTGGAATATTAAAAGCAAGAATAGTCTCAATACTAGTATCAGGATCATTAAAAATACTCTTAGCAAGCATCTCAATAGCATTAGCACTAGTTCTTTGAGAAATACCAATACCAAGTACTTTATCACTTAAATTAAGTACATCTCCACCCTCAATGTTATATTCATTATATCTGTCAAAATATTTAGGAACATCTTTATAATCAGGATGATAATTAAAAATATATTCAGCATATATAGTTTCCCTACTCCTAGTAACAGAATACATCTTATTAAGAGAAATTCCATTTCCAATAGAAGCAAAATTATCTCTAGTAAAATAAAGATTTGGCATAGGATCAACAATAAATTGTGAATCTGGCTCTATCATATCAACAAGTGATTTACCTCTTTTAGCCTTTTCTAAAACTATTTCTTTAATATTAATACCTTCCATAGTCTTAAGAACAAGCCTTCTATTAGAAGTAATACTAGATAAAAACTCATAAACCAAACTACGATATTTAGGAGTCCTAACACCAGCCTCATATATAAATTGTTTTATAAAACTATCTCTTATCTCAGAACTAATATCCAAAGTCTCAGTCATTAAATCCTCTAAGTAAACAACTTCCACTCCATTATCCTTTAAAATTCTTGCAAACTGATCATGTTCCTCTTGAGCAACCGGAAGATATGGAATATCATCAAATAACAAATTCTCTAAAGTATCCGGAGTCAAATTAAGAAGTTCATTACCAGGTCTATGCAAAAGAACTTTCTTAAGTGGTTTTATCTCACTTTTAACATTAATCACATTACCTACCTCTTTTCTCTTATTATATTAACCATTATATACTAAAATAAAACCCTTTTCAAGAACAAACAAAACCAAAAAAAAAGAAAAACCATAGCTTTTCTAAAAATAGATAACTCCACCTAGGCTTTTCCCCTTTATTATTCTATATTAAGTATAATATAGACACACAATAATGTAAATAAACACTAAACTTATTTACACAAACTTTACAAAAAAAGAACAAGCATAACTTGTCCTATTCAGCATTTTCATTATTAGTATTTGAAGAATCTCCACTACCTGTAGATGGAGTAGTTTCAGTAGAACCACTACCAGATCCAGAACCTGTTCCACCTGAACTAGATCCAGAACCACTACCAGGAGTTGTTCCACCAGAACCATTATCAGGATTAGTAGAAGGTTTGGTTGTAGTAGTATTTTTATTACTATTAGTTGTACTACTATTAGTTTTAGAACTTGAACTAGAGCTAGTACTGCTCTTTTTCTTAGTTGTAGTAGCATTCTTCTTCTTAGTGGTAGTCTTACTACTACTTCTAGTAGTAGTGTAAGTACTCTTCTTAGCAACATATGACTTAGAAACAGAATGAACATCACTAGCATCTTCCTTATAAGAAGATTCAAGTTTTTCACCACCAGCAACCTTACTAATCTTCTCCTTAGCCTCAGTAACAGATTTTTCATCTGGAATCATAACATATAAATTTTGATAAGAATAAGTATAAGTAAGTTCTGAACTACCTGTACCAGTCAAACTATTAGAAGTAATAGTCCAACTAGCATTATCCTTAAGTTGCATCTTAGCAAGACTAGTAATAGATTTCATAGGCATATCAGTAATCATACTATCTTTAAGAGAATCAAGCAAACTATTATACTTAGTTATTATACTAGAACTAGTACATTTTCTAAATATAGCTTCAATTAAAGCTTGTTGGTTCTTTCCTCTTTGATTATCCCCATCTGTAAATGTATGCCTTTCTCTAACAAAAGCAAGAGCAGCTTTTCCATCAACATGATTATATCCCTTTGTAAAATTATAACCATTCCAGCTTTGAAAATCATATTCAGAATAAACATCTACTCCATCCAAAGCATTTACTATATTTTGCAAACTACTAAAATTAACTTTAAAGAAATAATCAATTTTTATACCAAGCAAATCCTCCAAAGTCTTAACAGAAGTATCAATACCATAAGTACCAGCATGAGTAAGCTTATCTTTATATCCCGTAGTATCATGAAGTTGAACATAATAATCTCTTGGCACATTAGTCATAAGTATTTGCTTAGTTTTAGGATTAATAGTAAGAATCATATTAACATCACTTCTAGAAATCTCAGAAACCTTACCATATTGATCCATACCACTTATATAAACATTAAATACATCCTTAGTAACATTAACCCCAGTAGAACTTAACTTAACCTTTACCTTAAAAGTATATAAAACTCTTACTTTATCCTTAAAGCCACTAACAGAATTATTTTCATTATTACCAGCATTTTCAAGTTTAGTCTTTTGAGAATCTTCCACTAAAATAGCATCTTTATCACCACTAAGTACCGAAACACCCAATCCATCTAAATTACCAAAACTATCATTTTCAGTCTTAACAACAGTATCAAGTTTTTCAATAGCTTTCTTAGTAGCCTCACTATTATCATTATAATATCCTAAAGTTTTACTAGCTATATCCTCTATCTTTTGATAAGAACTATCATTCTTTACTAAAACATGATAAGTATAAGTCTTATATTCTTGACTCATATCATCTATAACTCCAAATGTTTTAAAAATAAAGAATGAACCCACTCCAAAAAGAATAGTAAACAAAACAGCAAATACTGCACAAACCCTCTTAGGCTTCTTCTTAACATTCTTTCTAAACAAAAAGAAACCAAGTATAAAATTAACTAGTAATAATACTCCTCCCAAAGCAAGTAAATACTTCATAGGTAAAATATCAATATAAAGTACAACACCTAATAAAACAAGTGAAGAAACAAGAAGTAAAAAACCAAATAACCTATACAAACCATTACCCTTTTTCTTATCTTTTCTTTTTTTCATAACCTACTCCTTTTAATACATTAAAAATTTCAATAAATAACATTAAATAAATAGCTCCTCCTATAAAACCAGCCAAAACATCAGATGGATAATGAACGCCTAAATATATCCTACTAATACCAATCATAACTATAAGTAAAGATAAAAAACTAATAGAAATAATTTTAATATTTTTACTAAACCCACTCTCATATATAAAATATATAAGTAGACCATAAAAAGCTAAAGCAATAAAAGAATGACTACTAGGAAAAGAATAACCACTCTCACTTATCATCATATAACTAGGCCTATCCCTATGAAATATAGGTTTAAGTATAAAATTACTAACAATAGCAGAAACACAAAGATCAATCATAACTAAAGAAGCTTTTAATTTATCTTTAAATAAAATTAACAATAACAAAGTAACAATCACTAAACAATATCCACTAGCGCAAAACGTAACTCCCTTATAAAAAGCTGTTTTAACACTAGAAACATTTCTAATAACACCGCTAACTATAGAATCAAAATCTGTAACAATCTTAAAATCAAATGAAACAAATAATGATATCATAATAAACATTATTGTTAAAATACTCAGTACTATATACCTTTTCTTAATACAAAGCACCTCCTAACAATTATAACACTTTTACAAAAATTTGATACATTTTTGAAAAATTTTTCACTTTCTTTACACAATACTAATCAATATTAATAAATTCATAATCTTGACTACCAATACCTAGTTTTTCCGCAGAATCTAAAATATGAGTACCGTTTTGTCTTTCAATACGTTCTACCATATGAGCTCTTCCTTTATCACTAGAACTATATATTAAATCAACACATGCTCTATCAATAGCAACAGGATCTAAAGATGAAACAATACCAATATCATTCATACAAACATCTTCAGGACTAGCAACACAATCACAATCAACAGATATATTATTAATAACATTTATGTAAACAATATTGCCATTCATATAATCAACAACACTTTTATCAGCATCAGCCATAGATTCTAAAAAATCATCTTGCTCTGCAATATTACTCCATAATTCCTCAACTTCATTAGTTTTTCCTGCAGTATGAATATAAGCCTTTCCTGCCGAAGAGGCAACACCAATAGACATATTCTTAAGAGCTCCTCCAAATCCTCCCATAGGGTGTCCTTTAAAATGAGAAAGCATCAAAATGGAATCATAATTCTTAAGATGACTACCAACATAATTATACTTTAAATGAAATCCATTGTTAACAGGTATTTTCATATCACCATCACTATCCATAATATCAACATCAGCAATATCCAAAAAGCCATGTTCCTTAATAGTTTCTAAATGTAAAGCAGTAGTATTTCTATTTCCAGCATAAGCAGTATTACACTCAACAATAGTACCAGAAACATAAGAAACTAAATCCTTTATTAATTTTGGATTTAAATAATTATTGTTTCCTTTTTCTCCAGTAGATATCTTAACTCCAACCTTACCATTAAGCTTTTTTCCCAGAACATCAAACATCTTAATCAAACTAGAAGCACTAATATCCTTAGTAAAGTAAACCTTAGATTTCTCCATAAAATCTCCTTTCGTATCTTTTTTATATTATACTACAAATCAAATAATACTTACAATTAAAAATTATAATATAACAAAAAGCCATGATTTTTATTTGAAATTTCGTTTTTCTTTAAAATGTGTAAAACATTATATACACTTTTTTAATAATAAAAGACATATAAATTTAACCTTGACACAATGTAAATGACAAACCAAACACAAAAGAAGGTACTTATATGTCTAAATTAAATTATATTACAGAAATGTTAGAATTGAAAGATAATAATATTAAATTTTATGAAAATTGTTATCATAAAGAAAGAATTAAAGGAATAATTAATAAAGCATTTGAAGGAGTTTTAACATATCAACCTACTTGTTGTAAAAAATGTGGTGTTCTTTTTAATAATAATTTTGAAAAACACGGCTTTATAACCTCAAATATTAAAATTTCTGATGTTGCTGGTTTCAAAACTATTCTTAGATTAAAGAAGCAAAGAAATCTTTGCAAACATTGTGGTAAAACTTTTACTTTGAGAGATAATATTACAGATTATAGTTGTTTTATATCTAAAAATACTAAATAGAAAATAGCTAATAAACTAAGAAATTAGATTTCTGAAAAAGATATAGCTAAAAATAATAATGTTTCCCCTAATACTGTTGAAAGGGATATGGATTCTTATTATGATACTCAAAAAATTTTATATGCTTTACAAAATAAATCATTTACTGACTTAAAAATGAATTAAATAATAACCATGATAATGTATCAACTTATATGAAAACTTCTATTAAAACTCTTAAAAAGTACTTACCATATATTAAAAATACTTTAAACAATCCTTATCATAATGGTTTTGCCTAAAGGAAATAATAATTTCATTAAAGTTATTAAAAGGATAGCTTTTAGTTTTAGATCTTTTAGAAGATTTAAGGCTAGAATTATGATATGCAAAAATTTATTAAGCATTAAAAAAGCTAGTGCTTAAATACACTAACTTGTTCAAATTTCTTTATCATTTTTTTGCCTTTGAGGATTCTTTATAACCTTCAAGCAATATTTCATAAGCCTCTGCCATATCATCAGAAGATATATTTTTTACTTTTTTTATGTTTTCAAAATTAACATCATTATGTTTAACCTCACAATTTTGAAGTAATTCTTTAGAAAAATAATCAGATATGAAAGTATCGAGTTTACTATACGGAACACCTGAAAACATTATTTTCTCAGAAACCATCACATTAGATTCTTCATCAACTAACCATCTAACAGGTTTAACTTCTACAAAACGAGGAACTCCTCCAAATAAAGTTTCGAAACCTCCACCAACTTTATCACCATTTGACAAAAAAGCTGGAGATTCTATTAAATGTCTGCCACTAGGCATATATACATATTTTTTACCGTTGTATTCATATTCTTCAGTAGTATCAATCTCATCATCTCTATAAAAAGAATATAACTTTTCAGTATCATTTAGCTCATTATTTAAAAAAGCATTAGTAACTTTCGTATTTTCATCCGTAGGAAGACTATTCTGAGGATATTCACCATATTCTACAATCTTAACCCTATCACTATATTTACCATAATTAACCTCTTTAACATAAGAAGGATCAACATCAGCCATAGATATGACCAAACGAACACCAATATCATCCCTCTCATTACCAATCTCATCCCTATCAGCAACAGTTTCTTTTAAACCTTTACTATTAATACAAACAGAGTGCCATCTACGTGCAATCCCCCCATAAGGAACTTCATAATCAGAAAAATTCGTATAATAAATACCTGTTCTATCACTAAGTTCAGAACCACCAGTACAATTAGAAGAAGGATGTGCCCCAGACAAAATAGAAAAATCAGTTAAAGCAGCACGCACACCTATTTTTTTAAAAATCTCTAAGTTTTTTAATTCATCTATAGTAGGAAACCTAAAACTACTCATATTACCCCATCCTTTACTTAATAGTTTTATATATACGCCACCTCATCAAGTTAAACGAATTATACTACAAAATGAGGAAAAAGTCAAGAAAAACTTAACTTATCAGCAAAAAACCTTTCATTTTAAAATAAAACTAGAATTATTTTTGAAGGAGGTTTACAGATGTAATTTTATAAATTTACATAAAAAAGCTCAAGTAAATCATCTATAATTAAGTTGACCACAAAACTATAGAAAGAAGTGATTCACTTAAACAATATTTATTCTAATATAAAGAAAAAAATAAACATTTATCTTTAAAAATGTATCAAAAAATTGAATCTGAATATAATCATTAATGTCTTCTAAGGTCAAAGACATAGAAATAACTGAGCTTAAAAGAAAATTGGCTAAAATAATTGATACTACTACGTCTAATATCTATGGAATTATTAAAGCTGGTCTCATTTTATAAATATAGAAAAAGAATTAAATTTAGTGCTACTACTGCTTACAATAAAAGAACTAAAAAATCTATTGAAAGCAATGCTTCTAAAAGATTATAATCTTAAAGATACTTTTAAATCAATAACATTCGATAATAGAGTTGAATTTTCAAAATAGAAAAATATTGAAAAATATCTTAAAACAAAATGTTGTTCTGACATCCATATTCTTCATGTAAAAGAGGTGCAAATGAAAAATGAATATCATGATTATGTTATGAATGCTAATAATCTTATAAATACAAAAATAAGGAAGATTCTTGGTTATAAATCTTCCTTAGACTTATTTATGATTGAGTTAGATAAACTAACTCAATTGACAACTTAATTTTAGCACTAATTTACACTTTTTTATTCAAACTCCAGTTTCTACTTGAAATTTAGATTTAAATTTAAGTTTCGGTAATATAACAAAACCCTTATTGTTATAAGGGTTGCAATCAAAATGGCGTCCTCGAAAGGATTTGAACCTTCGACCTATTGCTTAGGAGGCAATTGCTCTATCCAACTGAGCTACGAGGACAAATAAATGTTTTATTTAATAAAAACACTTATAGCTAAAATAAATAAAAAATTAAACGCCACCTTCAAACTTTTAAAATCTCCACCAAGCTTTTCCTTAACAGAAACATAATCATCAATCATATCAACAACAACGCTTTCAATATGTCTAGGAAGTTTTCCACCAACAGGATACATATGTGATTCAATTATATTTTTTTCCTTATCAGAAAGCTTTGTAATCTTTTCAGCATTAATAACAGCTTGTCTTGGATGCTTTAGCATTCTTTCTCTTTTATTTTCAAATTCTGAATCAAAGAAAAAATCATGTAAAAGTGCTGCTCTAGTAGCACTTTCATAATCAAGTCCTAATCTTTTACAAATTCTATATGTTTTCAAAGACACATCTAAACTATGATTAAACCTATTACTATTATGATGATGTCTTTCATATTTCAATTTATTAAATTTTCTATTTTCAAGTAATTTTTCAACTATCTCAATATATTCTCTATTATCTTTTTTCATTTCCTCCACCAGCACTAATTATACTACAGTATATGAAAAAAAGCAAACTTGTAGTCTGCTTCTAACTATACTTTACATTAAAAATTACGATGCATGAATGTAGGAATTTCAATTTCTTGTGGATCAAAACTACCACCATCATCGTCATCCTCATCATCAATATAACCATTTTCATTTCTACTATTAAGTTGGTTATAAAGTGGTTTTTTACTTTTGTTTTTCTTATCAAAACCAGTAGCAATTACTGTAACAATAACTTCATCAGTAAGATTTTCATTAATAACTGAACCAAATATTGTATTAATATCAGTATTTGCAGCAGCTCTTACAACTTCTGCAGCTTGTTCAGCTTCAAACAATGTTAAATTAGATCCACCAGTAATATTTATAATAGCATCAGTAGCACCATGAATAGAAGTTTCAAGAAGTGGAGATGAAACAGCTTGTTTAGCAGCTTCAATAGCTCTATCTTCTCCCATTCCAATACCAATACCAATAATAGCATTACCTGATTTTTCCATAACTGCTCTAACATCAGCAAAGTCAAGGTTAACAAGACCAACAACAGCAATAAGGTCAGAAATTGATTGAACACCTCTTAAAAGAACATTATCAACTTCCTTAAATGCATCAAGCATAGAAGTAGATTTATCAATAATTTCTCTAAGTCTATCATTAGGTATAACAATTAAAGTATCAACATGTTCTTTAAGTTCGTCAATTCCAGATAATGCATTATCCATTCTACGTTTTCCTTCAAAAGAAAATGGTCTAGTAACAATAGCAACAGTAAGAGCTCCTAATCCTTGAGCAATTTCTGCAATTACAGGAGCAGCACCAGTACCAGTACCACCACCCATACCACAAGTGATAAATACCATATCAGCTCCCTTAAGACTTTCTTCAAGTTCCTTTTTAGCCTTAATTGCAGCTTCCTTTCCTATTTCAGGTCTTCCACCAGCACCAAGAGTTCCAAGTTGAATCTTATTCGCTGCTTTTGATACATTTAACGCTTGAGCATCGGTATTAACGGCAATAAAATCAACACCTCTAACTCCTGCATCAATCATTCTGTTAATGGCATTACCGCCACCACCACCAACTCCAATTACTTTTATCTTAGCTAATTGGTCAGTCATCGCTAAATCAAACATAACTTCATCTCCTTAATCAAATATTTTTCCAAATATTTTTCCTAGTGCACTGCCTGTCCCCATTTTCTTCCTTGCTCTTAGCATTTCTTCGACCTTTTCATCAATAAACATCGTATAATCTTTTTTTCTCACATTAAGCTTATCAACAAAATACTTAATAGCACCAAAACTAGTATTATATTTACTATCACGAATTCCTATAATATTAACATCAAGTATTTTACCCTTCATACCATAAGTATCCTGTATCAGAGCATCAAACCCTAGCATAGATGTTATAGCTCCTGTAACTATTATATAACTAATTTCTCGATTTGTTAAGCCATTTATATCATTTTTAAGATTTTTAAGTATCTCAATAAGCTTATATTCAACCATTTCAGATAACATATACTGATTAACAACAATGTTTTGACTAAGTCTATTCACTATTTTATACTCTTCATCACTTTCAGCATATTTCCTACTAGCAACCCCATATTCTTCTTTTATCTCTTTTGATTTTTTTTCATCAGTCTTAAAGTTGAATCTTATTACTTCATCAATATCTTCTCCACCAACTGAAGCTATAAGCTCTTTAACAAAAATTCCTTTATTAAACACTGACAAAACACTTTTTTCTTTTCCAATATCAATAAGAGCAACAACATCTTTATCAAGTTCACTATCTTTAGCAGCATAATAATTAGCAATAGAAGATATAACTATATCAACAACTTCAACACCAATATTTTCAAGTATTCCTACCACAGAATAAACATTTTTCTTTGGAACAGTAACAATAACAGATTTAACAGCAAGTTTACTTCCTTCAATACCTAAAGGATTCTTAACCTTTTTAGCTCCATCTATTTTATATTCAATAGGCAAAACACTAACTACCTCACTATCCATAGAAACATGTTTCTTAAGTGAATTTTGAAGACAATTAAAAATTGTATCACCATCAACAAGAGCATCACTAGTATTAATGTCAACCTCACCCATACCAATATTAATATCTCTATTATTAGATGGAACAACAGCAATCACTTGTTCTACTTTAGTACCAAGTTTACTTTCTAAAGATTTAATTGCCTTTTTTACACAACCAGTAATAGCCTGAGCATCAGTAATTAAACCTTTCTTTACTCCTTTACTAGGAACATGAGCAGTTGCTAAAACATTAAATTTTTCATTGTATTCTTCAATTGTCACAGCCTTAACTTCATCTGTACCAATATCAATACTAGTGTATATCTTCCTCATAATCATCCCTCTTATATCATAATAAAATTATACAATAAGAATTGAAAGTTGACAATAATAAGTTTAAAAATTAACAAAATTCCCCTAAAAAAACAAAGAAAAAAAAGATTTATACACAAATTATTAATAAACAAACTAAAAAGTCATATTATTAAATGAAAGTGAGTGATGCTTGTGGATAAACAAGAAATAATAAAAAATATAGCTTATCGTACTGGCGGAGATATCTATTTAGGCATAGTCGGAGCAGTAAGAACAGGAAAATCAACATTTATAAAAAAAGTAGTAGAAGAACTAGTAGTACCTAATATTGAAGACGAATACGAAAGAAAAAGAACCCTAGATGAAATACCACAATCAAGTGGAGGAAAAACTATAATGACTATAGAGCCAAAATTCGTGCCAAATAACATAGCAAAAATAAAAATAGATGACATGACTTGCAACATGAGATTAGTAGACTGCGTCGGATACATAATAGAAAATGCCAAAGGGTACGAAGATGAAAATGGTCCAAGAATGGTAAAAACACCATGGTATAAAGACGAAATACCATTTGTAGAAGCCGCAGAAATAGGAACAGAAAAAGTAATAAAAGACCATTCAACAATAGGTATAATAGTAACAACAGATGGTTCAATAGGAGAATTCGAAAGAAATGACTATGTCGAAGCAGAAGAAAAAATAGTAAATGAATTAAAAAACATAAATAAACCATTTATAATGGTACTAAATACAACTAAACCATTACACAAAGATACCGAAATACTTGTAAAACAACTAAAAGACAAATACAAAGTACCAGTTCTTCCAATGGACGTAATAAACATGAATGAAATGGAAATAAATAACATATTAAGAGAAGCTCTATATGAATTTCCTATATTAGAAGTAAAAATAAATATACCAGAATGGATAGGAATATTAAAACCAAGTCACTATGTAAAAAAAGCCTACATAGAAAAAATAAAAGAAAGTGTAATAGAAGTAGACAAACTAAGAGATGTAGATAAAATAATAGAACATTTCTCAGACTGTAAGTATATAGAAAACTCATATATGTCCGAAGTAGACCCAAAAACAGGAATCATTACAATAACACTAGAAGCTCCTAAAAACTTATTTGAAGAAGTACTAAATGAAATGATAGATATAGATATAACAAACAAAGCAAATCTACTATCACTATTCCAAGAATACAAAGAAACAAAACATGAATATGAACAACTAGAATCTGCTCTAAAAATGGTAAAAACAACCGGATATGGTGTAGCAACCCCTACTCTAAAAGATATGAAACTAGATAAACCAGAAATAACAAAACAAGGTTCAAGATATGGAATAAAACTAAAAGCAACCGCCCCATCAATACATATGATACGAGTAGATGTAGAATCAAGCTTTGAACCAATAATAGGCACAGAAGCCCAAAGCAAAGAACTAATAAATCACCTAATGAAAGATAGTGACACAGATCCAAATAGTATATGGTCTAGTGAAATATTCGGAAGAAGTCTAGATCAAATAGTTCAAGAAGGAATAAGATCAAAAATATCAATGATGCCAGAAAATGTAAGATATAAATTTCAAACAACAATGTCCAAAGTCGTAAACAAAGGTTCAAACAACTTAATAGCAATAGTAATATAAAAAAATACTTATCAAAAAGTATTTTTTTAGTTTATAAAATATCTTTAATCTTATCTTTTAATTCTTCATCTTCAATTAAAGAAATAATCTTTTTTTCCTTTTCATATAACTTAAGCTTATCTTCATACAAATAAAGTTCCTCTTCAATCTTCTTAAGTCTTTTATGAATAGCATTTCTAGAAATATTATACATATCAGCTATCTCTGCCAAAGAATAATTAGAAAAATAGTAATCTTTAAAACACTGTCTATCTTTATCAGTCAAAAGTTTTTCATAATAATCAAAAAGAATAGTCAAATAAACCTTATCACTCATTTTATCATATCCTTAAATAAACCATATATATAATTTTCAATATCAAAAACACTAAGATCTTCAGCCTTTTCACCAAGTCCAACATATTTAACAGGAATATCAACTTCATCTTTAATAGCAAGAACAATACCACCCTTAGCAGTACCATCAAGCTTAGTTAAAACTATTCCAGTAATATTAGTAACCTCTTTAAAAGTTTTAGCCTGACTAATACCATTTTGTCCAGTAGTAGCATCAATAACAAGTAAAGTTTCATGAGGAGCATCAGTAATAAAGTTAGTAATTACTTTATTTATTTTTTCAAGTTCCTTCATCAAATTAACTTTATTTTGTAAACGTCCAGCTGTATCAATTAACACAACATCATAATTATCATCTTTTGCCAATTTCAAGCCATCATATACCACTGAAGCAGGATCCTTTAAAGATTCATCACCTACAAAAGAAGCACCAGTCTTATCAGCCCATTCTTTAAGCTGTTTAACTGCTCCAGCACGAAAAGTATCCGCACCGACCATAAGAACTTTCTTACCCTTACTTATCTCCTTAGTAGCAATCTTAGCAATAGAAGTAGTTTTTCCAACACCATTAACTCCAACAAAAAGTATAACAGTTGGTCCCTCCTTAGCATAATTAATTTTATTTACTATAACTTCATTATTAACATAAATAATAAAAAGTTCATCAACAATAATTTCCTTAAGCATAGAAGGATCTTCAATATGTTCACTCTTAACTCTATCTCGAAGACGATCCATAAATTTCATAACAGTATTAACACCCAAATCAGCCATTATTAAAATCTCTTCAAGTTCCATAAAAAACTCTTCGGTTATCTTATTATATTTATTAGTTATATTAACAAGCTTAGACACAAAAGTATCCCTAGTCTTAGTAAGACCTTTATCATAAAGTTTAACCTCTTTTTGGTCCGAAACCTTTTCTTTCTTAAAACTATTTTTTATTCTATCAAAAATTCCCATCATAATCACCTACAAACATTATATCAAAAAAAATATAGTAATCAAACTATATTACTATATTTTTACTTTCCTTTAGCTCCTGAACGATAATCTTTAACACCTTTTGCAAGCAATACCGCTCCAACCAATGCCGGATTAGTAACAGCAAGATATACAACACCCATAGCTACTAATATTCCAACACCAACCGTAGCCTGACTAGAATCAAGAGCTGCTTTTAATTTCTTATCAGCTTCTTTTATTGAATTAGGTTTTTTCTCACCTTCCGGTTCTAAAACTTGCTCAGTTTTAGCTTTTTCATCCTCTTTCTTTTCTTCAGAATCAGAAGCACCACCACCAGAAGAACCATTATCATTAGACTCAGATTTAGTATGTTCATCTTCACCTAAATCATCACCATTAGATTTTTCATCACCAGAATAAGTTTCTTCATTATCACCATTAAGATTTTTAAAATCTATACCTAACATTTCAGCTTTCATACTAGCAATATCTTTCAAATCTTTAATTTCAACATCTAACCCATTAGCAATCTTAGCAAGTTGTTCATCATCTAAAGTGTTCCCTAAAATTGCATTCATATCTGCCTCATTTAATCTTCTGGCACAAAGCTCAAGCATTTTTTGTCTTGCCACAAAAGCCCTTTGTCTTTTATCATTTATTTGCTTTTCAAAACTTGCATCTGACTTATTGATAAAATCATCAATAAAAATAACATTATCATCCATTATATCACCCCTAAAACAGAAAGCTTGTTATACATAAGCCTATTCTTCTTCTGAATACTTTTCTAATAAAACTTGAAATTGTGGCAATAAAACTTGTAACAGTTCAGGATCAACTACCTTTTCCAATGTTCCATCTTCATAATGTACGACCATTACCTTATAAACATCTGTAACATCAGATTCATCTGGTAAAATTTCATTTACGTAAACGTATTCATTTCCATCATGTACTAAAGCCGCTAGCACTACAACTTTATCATTTTCCTCAAAAGTTATAACGTCAAATCTTTTAAAAGTCATAATAATTCCCCTCTCTACCTATTTTTTACAGAATCACCAAATTCATTTTTTAAATCTTCTTCACTAATATCATTAAACTCAGAAAAATCATTAATAGAAACATTATCAACACTATCATTATTCTCTACAACAGGTTCTTGGTTAACACCATTATTCTGAGCATAATCAACACTAATCATTTCACTACTAATAGAATTTGCCAATTCTCTTTCTTTATTTATTCTTTCTTTAAGACGATTTCTAATGCTTTTAACTTTTCTTCTTTTAGCACTATCAAGAGTAAACATACCCTTTAAAAAACTTCTTCTTTTATCTTTTAATCGTTTTACTTCTTCCTTTTCCTTAGCCCTAACTTTATCTACAAAACTAACTGCTGGAATATCAGCATTATTATTAAACTTATCAACAATAGATGCGTAATGCTTATACTTTTTATTATTATCATTTTCATGAGTATGTTCAGGAGCACCTTTACCAAGATCAATACTTGCTTTCTTCTTACCTGCAGCCCTAACAAGTTCATCTAAAGTAACGCCTCTATCCTCTGCCATACCTTCAAGAACTTCCTTTTTACCATTAGAATTTAAATTTAAAATAACTTCAACTTCTTTTTCGCTAAGAGCGTTACTAAGTTTAGAAACTACTTCATTACTGCTAAGTTGAGGCTCTGGATTAAAAGAACCTTTTTGTTGTTTTTTTATAAATTCGTCAACTTCTTTTAATTTAGAAACAACATCCTTAAACTTATCATTAAGAACTGGATCAACATCATCATTATTTAATCGTTCATTTATCTCAGCTTTAATACTTTCTTTTTCATTAAGAAGTTCTTCTCTTTTTTGATTTAAAGTATCAAGATTCATATTAGAAACATCATTCTTATCAGCAATTCTAGAACCTAATAAAGATTCAACAAACTTATCTCCAGCCTTTTGTTCCAAAATCATTTGAGTATATTTAATTGCATCTTTTCTAACATGTTCAGGAAATGCATTTACTAATGTAACTAAAGACTTCTTAACTTTATTAATAACTTCAGCATGATCAAGACCTATATCTTTATTAAGGCTATCAATTAAATCTTGACTGGTATTACCATTACGTGCCATATTTTCCCGAATTTGCCTCATTTCAACTCTTCTATCATACATTCTTCTTTGTTTTTGTATTTCTCTTTTAAATTCTTCTTTAGCTTCATTGAATTTTTTTTGTTGTTGTTCTAAATCTTCTAACTCTTTTTCATATTTATTTAAATCATTCTTAGCATTAATAAAATCTTGTTCAAGTAAAACTTGATCCTCAGTAATTCCAACAATTAAAGCAAGTTCCTTAACATCAAGCTTTCCGTCAACAATAAATTTACCAGAATTAATAAGTTTTCTAAGTATAGAAGATTTATCTTCACTTAACCCTGAACTTGCTTGTTGAGCATCAACACCTTGAACCATATCTTCAGACACAACAATTCTTTGTTTTTTATCTGCAATTCTTTTTTCAAAATAATTTTCTGAATTATCAATAGCTTCAAGTACACCATTCACATTATTTTCTTCCATAGTTTTCATCCCTTCTCTATTATTAGTTTTCCTATTTTCTAAACTTGCTATTACATTTTCTTTATTATCAACCATATCTTCAATAGACTTTATATCATTTTCTAATGTCTGAGCTTGGTTTTGCATTGATTTAAGTTCATCACTTAACAACTCAGATTCTCGCTCATTCTCAAGATCATTTATTTCATTCTGTTTTTCTTTAATAGATCTTTCTAGATTTCTAGATTCTGCCTCAAGATTTCTTATTTCCTCACGCATAGCATTAATCTCAGCACTCAATTTCTCAAATTCATTCATAATAACAACTCCCTTCAAAAAAGGCAACCCCTTCTTTTGCCGTGTATTATAACATAAATATTAATTTTTTGCAAGCAAACTAAACAAAATACTCAAAAAACTAGTTAACACACAAAAACTCACAATATCTTATAAAAAAATTATATCACATAAATAAAAATAAAGTAAAGCACAAATAAACAAACAATAACTAATTTTACAAAATAAATAAAAAAAACTCATAATCACTAAAGATTAATAAGTTTCTATTTTCAATCAATCAATAGATAATCTATCAGGATATTTCAAATTCAAATCACTTGTCATACTTTTTAAAATTTTTTCTTCTTTTTCATTAATATACGATATCATTTTAGTATAAAAAGCAACTTCATATCTATATCTCTCTAGTTTACCATAATTATTTCCAACAGAAATATTATCACTTTCAATTTGTCTAATCAGCTCTTCAGCTTTCCTAGTTCCAACATCATATAAATTATCCATATTTACCTCCCAACATGCTTAGTTTTTACTAAATCATCTGAAATCATTGAATCTGATTCAATACCTTTACTTTGATTAGCAAGTATTTTTTTAGGGTCTTCACCAACTCTAAACGCTATATTATCTCTATTAATATTATAAAAATCCGCATGCTGCCTTACATGTTCTTCAGCTAATTCACTAATTCTTTCAACATCATCAAAATACTTAATTGTCTTATGGGTAACATAAAACAACTTATCTTCAGTAAGTTCTACATTATACTGTTTTGAATCAATATGCACAGGAAAACTAATTAAACTATTATCATATGAACTTCCAAGTTCCTTTTCAGATAATTTAGGTCTATTTTCATCAGACATCAATACTTTTTGTAATTTAAAAGAAAAATCTTTCATAGAGCCAAACTTTTCATCAAAATCTTTTCTTAAAACATCGATATCTGTTACATCAAATTTATAATTATAAAGATCTAAAACTGCTTCTTTATATTCACTAGCAAACTCATCATTTTCAGTAACATATTTTAAAGCTCCCATAGTCAGTGACCTATCAAATACATGAGCCATTTTTTCATTATGAGAAATTATACCTTCAACTGGTTCAGAAGCTACCCCAACACCCGGTATACCAGTTTTTGCAGTAGTAATACAATTATCAAAGTTATCATCAAATAAATGCTTATTATTCTCATAAACATTTGCAACTACACCAAGCACATCATTAAAATACTCATCCGTAGTATAAATAACTATACCATCTGACCTAGAATTAGATTGTGCAAACTTTCCCAAATACTTAAGATTAGGATGATCATCTCTCATAGATTCATAAAACTTTCTTACAAACTCATGTGATTTTGAAGGTTGCATATTAACATATATCCTCTTAGTAATCTCTTTTCCACTTGCTCTTAACTCTTTACCATACTCAAACCATGAAAAATGCTTAGAATATTTAGTTATATCAGTAACCCCAAGATCTTTACTTAATTTCATAGATTCTTCTTTATTATAATGATTATCTTTACCATGAAATGCTATAATTAAATCATACATAGAATGACCAGCACCTAAACTATATTCCATTTTCATTTCAGAAATAATCTTTCCAAAAATATCATTAGTATCAAGAGGATTAGCAGTATAATCAACTTTAACATTATCTTTATCATTATCTTTATCATTATCTTTATCATTAATATTTTTTAATGATGCAACCTTTTGTCTATCATTATTTTTTGTTTTCTTTAAAGACATATCTGATTGTTTTTTTAATTCATCAAGCTTTTTTTGAGCTATCTCAATCTTTTCTTTTGCCTTCTCTAATTGTTTCTTTTTCTTAGCAAGTTCTTTTTTAAGATCATTAAGTTCCTTTTTTGCTTTCTCTAATCTAACATCTAAGTTATCACTCACCAAAGTATCACCAACACCATTATCTTTCATAAAATCCTCCTACTATAGCATCCAAACTCAATATATCACAGAAAAAACATAAAGTAAATTATTAAAAATAAAAATACTACAGTTTTACACCACCAAATCGTCTATCTCTCTCATAATAGCTCTTTATAACATCATCAAACCTATCACAACTAAAATCAGGAAAATAATCGCTTACAAAAGCAAATTCAGCATAAGAAATCTCCCACAATAAAAAATTACTTATCCTTTGTTCTCCACTTGTTCTAATAACAAAATCAACATCAGGCAACTTATTATAAAGTTTTCTAGAAAAATAATCCTCATCAATATCATCAATACAAATCATTCCATTAGAAACCTCTTCAGAAATAACCTTACACGCATCAACAATCTCAGCCCTACCACCATAATTAAGGCAAAAATTAACAACAAGCCCTGTATTATTCTTAGTATCAGATTCAAGCTCCTTCATAGAATTATAAACCTTATCACTTAAAGGTTCCTTTCTACCAGAAAATAATATTTTTATGTTCTTATCTTTATACTTAAGTTTACATCTATTAAACCACTTCATAAATAAATTCATTAAATAATCTACTTCCTTTATATCACGTTTAAAATTTTCAGTAGAAAAAACATACAGACTAAGAACCTCTATATCAGTAGTATCAGCAACATGGAAAATAATCTTTTCCAAATTTTTAGCACCAGCAAGATGGCCTTCACTACGAACTTTTCCTTTCTTTTTAGCCCACCTACCATTACCATCAACAATAATAGCAACATGATTCAACTTATTCATAAAACACCTCTCTCATAACATTATATTTTACTAAAAAAATAACAAAGAAAAAAGACAAAGTATAAAATTTTCATTTACTTTACACTTTATCTCTTTCTAACTTTATTCTTTTTCTCAAACTCCACCACAGGACTCCTATCATTAATATTAAAATCAACAGACACTATTTTACTACACTTCTTACAAATATAAAGCTTATACATTTCACCATATTCATACTGCCTAACATTCAAATAATATCCATCATAAGTTTTAGGAGTATCCTCACAAAGCTCTATAAATTCATGACTACATACACCTTGCTCCAGTAAATACTTCGCTTTTCTCATATAATCACCTTTATAATAAAATAAAAACTCTCGATAACTCAAGAGCTGAAATACATATAATGGTCGGGAAGACAGGATTTGAACCTGCAACCCCTTGGTCCCAAACCAAGTGCTCTGCCAAGTTGAGCCACTTCCCGATTATGGCGTCCTGGAAGGGATTCGAACCCCTGACCGATGGCTTAGAAGGCCATTGCTCTATCCTGCTGAGCTACCAGGACTCATATGCATTAATCAACAATGCTTCTTAATTATACAATAAACAAACTAAGTTTTCAAGTATCTTTTCTATTTTTTTTAACTTTTTTTTCACCATTTATTAAAATTTTAATATTATCAACATCATAATTAGAAAAAATAGTTTTACAAATCAAATTCTCCTCTCTATCACTTAAATCCTTATTTATATCTAAAACAATATCATCTTTAAATATATCATAACTATTTATCTTAACACCTTCAAGTAAACTAATAAGTCCCTCATCAAAACTCATCTTATTAAACTCATCAAAAATAACCTCTATTTTCTCCCTATCATCATTTAAATATCTTGTCACAGGAACTTCATAATAATTACTATCATCACTAGAATAATAAACCATAAAAACCTTAGCTATATCACTAGAATAATAAAAATCATAACTTTTATTTATTCCAATATCCCTAGTCAAAACAGTAGGAAGACTCTTTTTACTATGTGGAACATATTTAAGCATAGAATTATCAACATAAATCTCTATACCAAGTATATTCTCATCAACAATAGTATAAACTATAGCCTCAATCATTTTTTCAGACTGTTCCTCTGTAATATTAATAAGTTCTTTAGAAAAATAAACTTTAACCAAAGAATCCTCTACAACAACGTCAAGAACCTTAGTATTTTGAGGTAAAATAGGTTTAAAATAACTAGGAAGTAAAGAATTTTTATCATTTTCCTTAGTCATAATTTCTAACTTTTCTCTTATTCTATCCTCTAAAGTGAGAATTTTACTAACATAAACAGCAGTACTAGAGATATAATTATCTTTATTTAAAGTATAAATTATCTCATTTGATACATCCTTATTATCATTAATATGAGAACTACTACTATCAATATGTTTTAAACTATAAATAGAAAAAACAACAAAAAAGATAGCAGTAGTAAAAAATATTCTATTAAAAGCTTTTCTCTTAAGCATAAAATCTCCTCTTACAAAAATATATGAAAAGACATGCTATATTATACATGTCTATAATTCTATTTCATTAAGCTTAAGTAGCTCTACTACAGCAGAAGCCCTACCTTTAACACCAAGTTTTTGCATAACATTAGAAATATGATTTCTAACAGTTTTTTCACTTATACCTAACTTAAGAGCTATTTCCTTAGTAGTACTTCCATTAACAAGCAATAAAAATACTTCTCTTTCTCTTTTAGTAAGTATTGACTTCTCTTTCATTCTCCCCTCACTTTCTGGGTCTTGGGTCTTTCATATTTCATATTATCTTATGAAACAATATCAAGTATCGTGAGGGAAATAACCCATTTTAGGAAAATTTTACAGAAATACTCATTTGTTCATTAAATTCATCTTGTATAAGTCTCATAATTTTATTAGCAAGTTTAACATCATGCTTTTTACTACTAACAACAACCTCTACTTTATCATCTTCTCTTTTTACATAAGCATCAAGTTTTAATTCATCTTTTATTTTCTTAACCAAGTGCTCTTCACTAGACTTTAAATTATTAATTTCTTTCATTTGCTCATAAGCTTTATTTTTTTCAGAGCTAGATTTACTCTTATCATTAAGAACCTCTTCTAAAGTATTAATAAGTTCCGCCCTTTCAGTATCAAGCTCCACCTTCAAAGTCTCAATATAATCAGTATTTTGACTACTTACCTCCGAAGTCTTATCGTTAGAATCACTACTTTTCTTATTTTCTACAATAGCCTCTTCCTTAAACATTTCATTAGGCATAGTTATGTAATAAATACTAAGTACGAGTATTAAACTAAATAATGTTAAAAACCATATTCCTTGTTTATTTACCATATTATTTTCCTCCTAATAAATGGTATGAAAAAAACAAAATATTATGAAAAAAGATAGATAAAATATCTATCATAAACCATATCTACTAACACAAGAGTTATAAGAAGAAGTCTTCTTACTATCATATATATAATAATGAACAATAGTAGAATAACTAACATTCCCCGCTTTATCAAAAGTACGAATACCAAAGTTAATATTAATATAACTTAAATAATGCTTATTAGTAGCACGCCAAGACCAACCATTAGGAACAGTCCAACTACTATATTGTGGAGCATTACCATTATGAGTCCAAGTATTTTCTTGATAATAATCAGAAGAACCACTCTTAAGCCTTATACCACTACTAACACCAAAATCATAAAAAGTACGTTTAGCAGAAAAACTATAAGCTACCCCATACGGGAACAATATACAAACTTGACACTCAGAATCAGCACGTTTATTAGTCTTAGTAGAACAATTATTTCTCATAGCACTAATATTCTTTTCATTAACAATATTATATACATATGGTGAATTAGGTCTAATCTTATCAATTTTTACCGGAGCACTAACAGTATCACTATAATTACCAGCTTTATCTAAAGTTCTAACATAAGCCTTAGTATCAACACTATCATTAGCATTAATACTATACTTTTTAGAATTACTAGCTTCAGTACCTACAGAAGACCAATTCTTAGTATCTTGATAAGAATAATAAGTATTACTAACACCAGACAAACTATCACTAGAACTAGAAGATACAGTAACATCTCCATTAGTCCAAGAATTAGGACTACTACTAACACTAACAACAGGTTTAGTAACATCAATACTAGTACTTAAATCAACAACAGTATTAACACTATCAGAAACACCAGTTATCTTTAAAGATTTATCTTTCCCTTCATTAGCCTTAATAGCATCAATAACAAAATACTTAGACTTACCAACATTAAAATTCTTACCATTATATTCATATGATACCTTATCAAAATCAGAAGAATCATACACAAGCTTAACATATATATTCTTATTAGTCCAATGACCAGTATATTTCTTTAAACCACTAAGCTCCTTAGAAGAAAGAGATCTACTCTTAGCTTCATTATATAACTCATCAGTAAGTAAATACATAGTAGCTCTAAGTTCACCCTTATTTGTACTTCTAAAAAGAGTAACGGTACCACAAGGCTTTTTATTATTTCCAGCAACAGCATATATATTAGAAGTACCATAACTTATATTAACAGGACTAGCAGTAAATTCACTAGAAATTCCTCTATTACTAACAATAAAATGATCTATATTTCCACTACTAGTAATCTTAATCTTATATTTTTTATCACTAGTATCATAAAAAGGGTTACCCTTGGTACTACATGAAACATTTTTAATAATATTATCAAAATCATTATTCTTAACATAATTATCACAAGTACTACCATCACTATAATGTTTAATATCTTCACATATAAGGCAAGAAGTATATTTAGGACCACTACCATCATTATTAACCATAACAAAGCTTTCATCCATACAATCTCTTCCATCTGAATCAACAAAATTCTTACTTAAATACTTAAGACTAGCAAGTTCTTTAAAAGTAACAACATCTGTCATTTTAGTGCTATTAGTGTTAGGAATCCTTGATTTATGATCAGTATAAAAATCCTTACCCGCAACAAGTGCTTGATCATTTAAAGAATCATCATATCTTTCTTTACTACTACTTACATACTTAGATATTCCAGGAATAGTAACCCCTGCTAAAATAGCAATAATAACTACAACAGCAAGAACTTCAACAATTGTAAAAGCTTTATTATTTTTATGCATAAGAATCCTCCCTATCATAACAAAAATATCATATCATTAAACAAAAATCTTTTCAAGAAAAAAAGAGCAAACTAAGCTCTTGAAACATACTTTCCATCTTTAGTAGAAACTATTACAGATTCTCCTTCATTTATAAATAAAGGAACCCTTATTTGATAACCAGTTTCTAAAGTTGCATCCTTAGAAGCACTAGAAGTAGTATTTCCTTTAACACCAGGTTCAGTCATAGTAACCTTAAGTTCAATCTTATCTGGTAAAGAAAGACCAAGTACTTCACCTTCATAAAAAGTAATATCTAAATCTTGATTTTCTTTTAAATATTTAACATCATCACCAATAACATCTTTAGAAAGTTCAACTTGAGAATAGTCTTGCATATTCATAAAAGTATATACATCTCCACTTTCATAAAGAAATTGCATAGGTTTTCTCTCAATTCTAGCAGTTTCACATTTAACACCTGAATTAAAAGTATACTCAATAGTAGAACCTGTTCTTAAATTTTTAAGCTTAGTTCTAACAAAAGCAGCACCTTTTCCAGGTTTAACATGTTGAAACTCAATTATAGTATATATATTACCTTCTACTTTTATTGTCATTCCATTCTTAAAATCATTAACGTTTATCATACTTAATCACCTACTAACTATTTTTCTTCTTTAAAACTTGTATGTTTTTTACATTTAGGACAATACTTATTTAGTTCTAAACGTTCTGGAGTATTCTTTACATTTTTGTCAGTACGATAGCTATATGCCTTACAAACTGTACAAGTAAGTGTTTTAAATTGTCTATTTCCTATCTTTGCCATTTATATCCCTCCTCATTTCCATAAGTATTATATCAAATTTTTTACAAAAAGCAAAAGTTTTTTTAATATTTCTTTATCTTTTTACCATTTTTATCATATAAACTAAAAAATATATCCGTAGATTTAGAAACCACAACCTGACTAACAGAACTTTTATACTTACCAGAATTAGGATTTTGAATATCTGGAAAAGATGCCGCAATAGACATAACAGGCTTCTTAGACGGAGCATATCCAACAAAATTACTAGAAATACTTTCTGCATCAATAACACCATCATTATCTAAATCAATAAAAGATTCACTAGTACCAGTCTTACCAGAAGGATTATAAGAAGAGTTCATATATGAAACACCAGTACCATAAGTCATAACCCCTCTAAATCCTTTTTGAACTCTATTTAAATATTTCTTCTTAACACCTAGATTATTAAGAGCAACAGGTTTAACTTCGTAAAGAACTTTCCCATCATCATCTACTACAGCCTTCAAAAATCTAGTCTTATACCTAATACCCCCATTAGAAATAGTAGAAATATACTGAGAGAGCTGTAAAGTAGTATAAGTATCATATTGTCCAATCGCATAATTAATTAAAAGATCTCCAGCTCTATTATCACTCTTATAACCATCTTCTTCTTTAGGATAATCAATACCAGTTTTAACACCTAAACCAAATCTATAAAACATATTTCTATAAGTATCAAAAGCCTTTTCATCAACTTTAAGTTTTTTCCCATATGCATATCTAAACCCTCCAACCTTCATAGCAATCTTATACTGATATACATTAGAAGACAGAGCAAGAGCCTGTAAATCATTAATATAACCAAGCCTCTTCCAAGAACATTTTAAAGGCAAATTATAAAGGCTAATACAAGAATCAGTCATATAATCTCCAATATTAATAACCTTAGAATCGTATCCAACAATTATACTAGCTCCCTTAACAACAGAACCAGGTGTAATAGTAGACAAAAAAACTCCCTCACTATTATCATATGTTTTATAATTACCATTTTTTAAAACAATCTTCTTTCCAGAAATAGAATATATCTCCCCAGTATTAGGATTCTGTATAACAACATAACTTCTATTAAAATATTGAGTATTAGCCTCACTCTTAGCTTTAACTATTTCTTTACTAAGCATCTTATCAATCTTTCTCTGAAGATCAATATCAATAGAAAGCATAATATCTGTACCCTTTTTACCCTCTTTAACTAAAACAAGATTATCATCTCCATCAAGCTTATAAACAGCTTTATCACCTCTTAAAATATTTTCATAATACTTCTCAAGTCCAGATATACCAACCCTATCAGTAAGAGAATAGCCATTATCTAAATAATCATTAAGACTATCCTTAGGAATACCACTTTGCTTACTAGAAACACTTCCTAAAATAGCCTCTAAAGTATCACCATAAGGATAAGTTCTTTCCCATTCAAGTTTAGTATTAAACCCCTTTAAACTCTTACTATTCTCAGAAAAATATGCATACTCCTTATCCGAAACATTCAAAGATTTAATCTCTTTCTCATCATAAAAATAACCCTTATTCATTAAATAATATATATAAGCAGCCTTATTATCTAAACTAGTCATCTTAGCAAGATCACTCTTTTTAATTCTTTTAATCTTAAGCTCATAAACATCATCCTCAGAAAGTTTTCTATTACTAAGCTTATCATACTCATCCGATGTAATAAGTTTATCAGTATAATCCCTATTAAGAATAACAAAAAACTCCCTCTTATTTCTATCAAGAAGCTGAGAGTAATCAAGTTTTAAAAACTTAGCTATCTTATAAGCACTATTAACCTCTTTCTCCTGAGTAACATTCTTATATTTCTTATAATATATACTCTTAACAGCCTTATTTCCAACAAGAACCTTACCATTTCTATCCAAAATTCTACCTCTAGGAACACTTTCACCATAAACATAAGTATCCTTACTATTAGAAAGCTTCATATCATAAAAATTACCCATAAACACATTAAGATAAAAAATTCTAAAAACAATACACATAAAAAAAGCCAAAATAACAGTCAAAATAATAGACATTCTTCTAGTTTCATGTTTTAAATAAATAATTTTATTCTTCTTTCTTTTTTTATCACTCATATTATTATTTTGTTTCGTTTTTCAAAAATATTACATATAATTTTATAGGTGATAAAAATGCAAAAAAGTTTAATAAAAAGTTATGTAAAAAACATGAGTAAAGAAGACATATATAACTTCATAGATAAAAATGGTTACGACGCAACAAATAATGAAGTAGATATAATATATGATCACATCAAAAAATATTATAATGTATTCTTTGATAATCCTATCTATTACATAAAAAAACTACAAGGAAAAATAAGTTATAATAACTATTATCTAATATTAGAATTATTCGATAAATACAAAAACTTCATTTAAAAAGTATTATCTCGATAATACTTTTTTATTTTTTTCATAAAGTTTAGATTCTCTAGAAGACATAGCATAATCTTCTTCACTACTAGGTAATCTATCTAAATTAGCCTTATTAATTAAACCCTCAGCAAGAAAACCACCACCCATAGAAGAAGCTAAAAAGCTAACTAAATCATCTCCTAAAAAACCAGTAACAGAACTAAGAACAACAGATAATCCTGAAACAACATACAAAATCTTTTTATTAAAAGATAACAAATCTTTAGCTTCAACAAGAGTCTCATAAGCTCTATTCTTCTTATCTTTTAAAAGTTCAAATCCACTTTTACTTATTTCTTTAACTTTCTTTTTATCATTTACACCATCTAAAACATAAGATCCCATCATAACACCACCAATAATAGAACCAATATTAAAATCACAATTACACAAATCAGCAAGAATAGAACTCAATCCAGCAATACCAATACCCCCAGTAACACCACTAGCAATCTTTAAATTACTAAGTTTTTTTAAAGTATTAATTTCATTTAAAGAACTAATACAATCATCAGTACTAATCTTTTCAAAAAAATCACCATATTTATCATTAATTCTTTTCATATCATTAGAACTAGATTTTTCATCACTATTATCAATAAACTCATACTTTTCCTCACCAGAATCCTTAAAAACCTTTACCCATTTTATTTCATCAGAATCCTTAAGATGAGTAGCAACCATATATTTATTCATATTAAACCCTCCTCAAAATATCCAGTATTATAACACAAAAACCAAAAAAAAGAAATAGAAAACATCTATTTCTTAAAACCAGCATCTTTAAAAGGAAATAACACAAGACTAGCACTACCCTCGATTTGGCTTTTCTTAACACAACCAATAATTCTACTATCACTAGAATTATCTCTATTATCTCCTAAAACAAAATAACAATCATTTGGTATTCTATTATATCCAAGTTCAGCAATATCAAAATCTTCTGTCTTATCATTTAAATATGCCTCTTCAACCTTCTTATCATTAACATAAAGACTATTATCATTATATCTAATATTTTCACCAGGAAGTCCTATCACCCTTTTTATTATCTTACGATCTCCAGTATTAACTACCACAATATCAAATCTTTCAATACTACTAAACTTATAATCTAGTTTATTAAGAATCATTATTTCACCATCATGTAAAGTAGAATACATACTAGTACCATTAACTCTAACAGGAGTAACAACAAAAGTCCTTATTAAAATAATAGCCAAAATTATACTTCCATAAATTATTATATCTCTTTTAGTCTCTTTTTTCATAATTAACAAAAATAAGGCCTCCTAAGCTGCCTTATTTCCTCTTTCCTTAATTCTGTATACGCCAACACGATTCTTTAAGAAGTTCAATTTAGCACGTCTTACTTTACCTTTTTTAACCACAGTAATTTTTGCTATTTTAGGAGAATGAACAGGGAATACTCTGTTTACTCCAACTCCATAAGAAATCTTTCTAACTGTAAAAGTTTCATTTACTCCTCCACTTTTGCGAGCTGTAACTATTCCTTCAAAAGCTTGGATACGTTCTTTTTTACCTTCGATGATCTTAACATCAACTCTAACTGTATCCCCAACTCTAAACTCAGGAATATCACTTTTTAGTTGTTTAGCAGATACTTTATCAACTAAGTTCATTAAAGTTCCTCCTTCTTTTACCCACAATCTTAAGACAAATCCCAGCGGATTGCTTCGTTTAACATTATTGATACTAACATAAAATAATAGTTTTGTCCAGCATTTTAAATAAAAAAAGAGAATTACCTTAAGATAATTCAAATTCCTCTACTAATTTAGTTAACACAGGTTTACCCCTATTAACCACAAAACAGAAATTATCAGGTAACTCTTCTTTAAGCTCTTTAGTTCTTTGAGTAACTTTAAGAGAGAATTGTTCATTAATACCATTACCAATCCAAATACCATCATTACCATTAACAGAATTTTTATACCAAGCTTCAGCCTCCACTTTACGTATATTATCAACACTATCAATGATAATAATATTCATAATACCTAAATCTTTTCCCATAGAACATAAATCTTTAAATTTAGCCTTATTATCGTCACTAATCTTATTCATAAATGATGAAATACCATCTATAATAACTGTAATATTAGCTATATCACCAAATATATTCTTGTTATAATTATTAGTCTTATAAACAGAATACTTACTAGCAATATAAGACTCCAGATCCATAAATACCTTATCAAAATTAGAATCCTCATAATTTATATAATTTCTATACTTACTATCCAAACTATAATCCTCAGCATTAATAAACACAACATTATTCTTCAAATATAAAAGTTCATTAATTAAAGGCTCAATCAAAGGATAAGCAAGAGTAATATCAAGAGTAGTAATAATATTTATAAAATCCTTTCTATAATTATAAGAAACAGGTCTTAAAGTATTCTTGCTAAGTCCAATAACTAAATAATTACTATTACCGAGATCAGAAGCTATATCCTTATATGAAACTATCTCAGGTAACACAGGAACACTAGATGCAGACTTTTGATATAATGCATTAAGTTCATCACATTTAATCTTAATTTGATTTTGAATATCATCTGGTTGAGCAACCATAGCAGTTTGAAATTCATAAACTGAATCTGTTTTAATAATACCACGACCAAATATCTTAGAAGGATAAGTTTTCTTAACATTACCAAGTATAGTAACATAATCATCTTCATTATTTTGTCCAAGTACAAATGTTTGATTAAAGTTTTGTTTTAATTTAAACCTCATTCCATTAGGAGTAGTAACAGTCACAACAAAGTATATTCCATACTTCATACAATCTCTTGTTAAAACAATTAAATCATCATCATATGCTGGATATGTTTCTTGATAGGATTCATAGTTATTAATAACAATAACAATAGCAGGAACAACATTATTAGTAGCTTTTACATAAGATAAATAACTACCACCATAATCAACAAACATCTTTTTACGTTCATCAATAATGTTATACATCATCTTAAATAAATTACTAATTTTTTCATCATCATCACTAGTAAGTACATCTCCCACAAGTGGTGAATTTTTTAAATTTCTCAAAGTTTCTGCCCCAAAATCTAATATATAAAAATTAACTTCATCCGGACTATAACAAAGCATAGAAGAATAAACAACAGTATTTATAAAGTTTTCCTTACCACTTCCAGCAATACCATACACAACAGCATTACCATTACTAGAAAGAGGAAGAGTAAGAAGATGTTGTTGTTGTCTATTAGGATCATCAAATTCACCAATAACAGGATTAATAACAAATTGTTCCTTTACATATCCATACTTATTCATCAAATTAGTTATAAATATAATACCAGGTATCTTAGCAAGCCAAAGTGGTAAACAATTAATACCATCATTAATAGCAAGACCAGATAAATACTTAACAATATTAGAAAGCTCTTCACCATAAGAATTAACAACCTTTTGTTTTTTCCTAGTTTCACTTGTTTTTATAACATATCCAATATCATTAATAAAATTAAGTGAAGTATCAATAGTCTTTCTTATTCTTTCAGAAGGAATATATTGCCCACCAGCCCATGCTGCTTGTCCTAAAATAAATATTTCATTAAAACCAACCTGAAAATAAAATCTACCTGTTTGTTTTAAATATGCCGCATCTGGACATTTTATAACTTCCGAACTATCAGACTTATCTTGAACTCTAAGACAAACTCTAAATCTAGTATTACTCCAAATCTGTGGATCCACAACACCACTTGGCTTTTGAGTAGCTAAGATTAAATGCACCCCTAAACTACGCCCTATACGTGCTGTAGAAACAAGTTGATCCATAAAATCAGGTTGATCACTCTTAAGTTCCGCAAATTCATCACAAATTATAAATAAATGAGAAACTGGTTCATCAACAATTTTTTCTCTATACATCTTTTGATACTTATAAATATCAACAGTACTTTCACCAGAAATATCTCTAGCTTTATTAAACGCTCTCTGTCTTCTCTTAAGTTCACTTTCAATAGAAGCAAGAGATCTTTTTATTTCATTAGAATCTAAGTTAGTAATAGTACCAACTAAATGAGGCAACTTTTCACCAGTATTAGAGTTTTCAAAAGCCCCAGCAAGACCCCCACCCTTATAATCAATAAGAATAAATTGGACTTCATAAGGATGAAAATTAATAGCCATAGATAAAATATAAGTAATTATAAACTCCGATTTACCAGACCCAGTCATACCAGCAATAAGCCCATGTGGACCATGATACTTTTCATGTAAATCCAAAATAACCTTTTCACCATCACGACCAAATCCAACAGGAGCACCCAAAGATAAAACAGGATTATTATCGCTCCATCTATTCTCTATATTAAGTTGTTCAATCTTACCAACATCATACATTTGCAAAAATCCAACCTTATCAGGAAGATTACCAACTTTATCTTTATCAATTTCAATAGGTATATTAGACAAAATTCTAGCACAATTATAATAATCATAAATATTATTATCAAGTTTAAAATTAATAGTCTGATTATTAAGCAAACTCTTAAATAAAGAACCATTACCATCAAAAACATCTATAAAAGTTTGACATTGATCAGGTAAATTAACAACCTTATCATCTAAAATAACCAAACTAAAACCTAAATCATCTTTTTCATTCAAAACCTTTTTAATAAACTCAAAATTTCTAACAGATTTAAAAGAATCAGTAATAACTAAATAACGAGGATCAAAACTTGAATCAGTATCCCTTACCGCCTCACTTCTTCTCATAAATACTCTCTCAAGATTATAACATATTTCTTTATGTTCACCATTTGTTGCACCAAAATACCTAATAGACCTATCATCACTCCAAGTATGAGGAAGAACTCTTAAAAAATCCCAATTACTAGAATTCTTATCATTAGTAAGAAGAACTATCTTTAAATTATCATAACTGTGAAAAGCCATAACTTGAACAAGTAATTGAGACATATAATTAGAAACAGTGTCATTTTCACCAATTATACCAACAATATTATGTTCAATAAAAGAAAGTTCAATAGGAACATTATTAAGCATCTTAGGTTCACTACCAAGTTGATTAACAATATCTTTTAAATTATCCTCAACAAGAGAAAAATGATCCTCTGGATATTTAATATGTATTTTCATATCTTGATTTCCTAAACCTAAATTAACCTTTAAAAAATCATCATCACCAATTCTTCTTTCCCAAAGCTTAGTTTCCTTATTAGCAATAATATTTTGACATTCTAAAGTAGTAGGAAAACTCATAGATAAAATAGCACTTTGTCTCTTAACCTCATTTTGTATAACTTTTCTCTTATTATCTATATATTTACTATATTTAACTTGACGTTCTTTTTCATTTTTCTTTCTTCTTCTCTTTTCATATCTTTTAGTAAGAAGAGGCCATAAAAACATACTACCAAACATAGCCCCACAAATAACAAGAGAAGGCATAGCAGAAGACCAAGAAGCACCATTATTAACAACATTATTAATCGCAGCAAACCCCATAACAAGAGATGTCATACTCATAGTAAGCATAGGCCCTATAGTAAGAAGAAGGGACATACCTTGATCATTTTCCTTAGCAGGCGGAGCATCAACATTAAGTTCTAAAGGAACTATCTTATTAATAAATCTAGGTTTCTTATGAAAATAATCATCAACATCATAAAGAGACATTTCCTTATCATCCGGAGCTTCATAAAAATCCTCTTCAGTAATATTTCTTCTTATACTATCAAGTTTCTCCACAA
This sequence comes from uncultured Bacilli bacterium, assembly GCA_934101575.1. GTDB lineage: Bacteria > Bacillota_I > Bacilli_A > RF39 > UBA660 > UMGS1449. Next base: position 53,131 of record CAKORJ010000001.1, on the reverse strand, counting down.
ATACCTGATCATTAGGATTATTAACATAACATATATATTTATTTTCAAGTTTAGCAACTATTATTTTTAATCCCATTATAAAAATAACATCACCATTCTCAAGAATTTGTTGTCTCTTAACCCGCTTATTATTTACATATATACCCCATTTACTAGACTTAATCTTATATTTCTCATCAAAATCTTTAATAATAAGTTTATTGTTAGAAGCAGACTCTTTACTTTCCAAACTAACAAGAGATATTCTAGCATGCCTATTAGATAAATTATCAGAAATAAACACAATATCATTAGATTGATCATTTCCAATAGTAACACCATCAATAAGCGAATTAAGCTCATAACAAGAAAGTCTAGTCTCATTAACCGGAGAACAATATATAATAATATATTTATCCTCACCCCTATCTTTTATAGAATAAAAATTATATTCTTTAAGAATTATACTAGAAACCTTTTTATCATTAACAATACAAAAAATATCATCATTGCTAACAACCTTCCAACCACTATCAGTAGCCTCAATATTAACAAGGTTTTCTATAACACCATCTTCATTATAATCCGTTAACCAATAACTACCACTTATCTTCTCGGGCAATATTAAATCTTTAATTACATCTTCCTTAATAAGCGAAACTCTCATAAATGCCCTCCTAACATAAATTTTCACAAAACCCCATACCTTATATATAAATATACCTAGAAATAACAAAAAAAGCAACCAATTTTAAAGAATAAAATATAAAAAAGAATAAAATTAAATTCTATTCTTTTGAAGTATTATTTAGAAAAAGTTTGTCACCTTCCTCTAAAGCCTCAGCAATATCAACCTTAAAATTAATCTATTCTTAATTAAAAAATATAACCATAACCTGAAAAAATCAACTTTATTTAACAACTTTAATTAAAAAGTTTTTTTATTTTACAAAACAAAGGACAGAAAATAAATTCTATCCATTATCAACTAATAATACTTAGCTTTCATAATTTCTACTACCGTTTGAGCAATCTCATCATCAGTAAGTCCGATTTCCTTAAGCTCCCTTATTATATCTTCAAATTCATTATAATTAAGTGAAGGTAAAACCTCACTAGTGTGAGTAGTATTATAATCATTGATAGCTTTGTCAATTTTTGTTTTTAATAAATCCTCTGTAACATTTCCATTGCCTATATCAGTACCACTAGTCCCTGAATTAGTACCATTAGTAATATTGCTCTTATCTCCATCAGTATTATTTACATTATCAGAAATAGTACCACTATTAGAACCATTAGAAGCATTATTACCACCAGTATTTTGATCATTTTCATTAGTAATGTTACTTTTATTACCATCAGTATTATTTACATTGTCAGAAACATTTCCTTGATTACTATCACTAGTCGTACCAGTAGTATTACTAGTACTTTGTTCAACTTTATTAACACTATCCGCATCAGTTGTAGAAGTACTAATGCTTGCACTAGTACTACCTGTAGAACTATCACTAAATGAACTTCCTCCATCTGAAGAACCATCAGAACTACCAGATGTACTAGAAGTGTTTTTTATACTTGCTTCAGCGGTAGAAACAACAGCATCAGCTATCCCTTTCAAAGTACCACCAATACCACTAGAAGAGCTAGAAGAACCAGAACTTTTTATACTTGCTTCAGCGGTAGCAACAACTGCTTCAGCTATTCCTTTCAAAGTAGCATCAAGGCTATCAGACTTAGATTTTTTACTTTTATTTTCGTCTGTAACTTTACCCGTATCAGCAATAGTAGAATTACCAACTGATAATCCTGAACTAAATGCAGAATTTAAAGTTGAAACCCCAACATCAAAGCCAGAAAAATCTGGTTTTTTTCCATCAGATGCATCAATTTTCACAGGAACCTTAGTCTCATTGTCATCCACTTCGCTCATATAACTGTCCCACCAATCAACAATAGTACGATAACCATCACTTATCTTCTGATATCCAGCATCAAGATCTCCTTCTAAAGTATGAACCCAAGTATTCCAGCTTTTAGACAAGTAACTATTTTTATAAGTATTATATGCACCAGAATTGAACTTTTTCTGACACTGAGAAAAGCTTTCACGTTTACTATTTAACGCATCTTTATCTATTACTATCTCACCGCTAGCCATTAAAACACACACCCTTCATTAAAAATTTACTTTTGCCAATACAGAACCTGCTTGTTCTTCAAGCTTTGTCATTCTATCTCTATTAGCACTGATCTTATTCTTGCATTTTTTTATATTACTATTATATTTATTATATACATCTAATTCATTACCTGATTTAGAATTACTATTATCCTTAAACATACCATCGCGTTCAGATTTGAGTTTTTTTATTTTCCCGTTTAATGACTTGTTCTCAGACTCACAAGCCTTATATTCGTCAGCAATATCAGCCAAAGCATTACAGCCTTCTAAACTTGCTTTTAATTTTTCAATAACGTTTATTAAATCTTTTATTCCATTTACCAAAGTTTTTTTAGAATCACTTTTCCAGATAGATTCATTTGAAAGTTCAGACAAAATTTGTTTTTCCATACTACAATCTAATGCACTCTTACACTGTGAAATTGCAGATCTTAACTTACCACTATCAATATCTCCTAAATCCATAGCAATTCCCTCCTAACTAATATTAATATTACTTTTTATTTCATTAATAACTTTATTATCAATACTATTATAATTCTTAGAACATTGAGCAATAAACAAAACAACTGAATCTAAAGTATCAGATACATCAGAAAAACTTTTACTAACTTTATTAAACTTGTCCACACACTTATCAGAAGCAGGACCAGTCCAGTTTTCACCAGATTGTATTTTCTTAATTTCATTACTAGAATTTTCTAAAATTTCCTTAATTCTATTTGAAATACTATGAAGTTCATTACAGTATTGTTCTACCTCAGCATATTCGAATTCTATACTCACTATATCACCTCATTAAATACTAATTTTTTTAGAAGCCATTTTTTGATCTGACTTTTCATAATATGAAGGAACCTTTTTTAAAAACTTCCCATATTCCTCCAAACTATCACTAAGTTTTTTTACCTCATTAATATACAAAGATAGTACCTTATATTTTAAAGCATCAGCATCTTTGCCACTCCAAGCATTAGAAATTCCTTCCATTGCAGCATTAATCTTTTCAACCTCAGAATTTAATTCTTCAGAATTATTAATCAAATTCGAACCAATCGATTTTAACCCCTCTTCTTTTACTATAATCTTCATTGGTATTCCTCCTTAGAAGAAATATTAAACAAAAGTAATATTCCTTCTAAGAAATCCAATTTGGACTTCTTATTAAGCTTTAGTAACCATATCATCAACAGATTTGTAACTTTCAACAACTGTTAATAAGTATTTATAACAATCACTTATTGCTTGTGAAAATTCTGGAAACTTAGCACTTAAAGTATCAAATTTTTCCTTAGTTGCTGCTGCAGCAGTACCAGACCATACTTCATCAGTACCAATCTTATTAAATAACATCTTTATTTCATTTAATAAACTTTCCATTTGATTAGCAGAACTATTTAATTGTTCAGCCATTGTTGTAATTTGACCATATGATAATCTTGAAAAATCCATATTAATCTCCTTTCAATATATATTATTTTATAGCTGCAGAATTACTTTCCATAGCTTCTCTATAAGCATTTCCTGTTTTAACAAGGAAATCTCCTATTTCATTTATTGTTTCAGATAATTGTTGCATATATTGTGCTTGTTCTGCTACTGCTCCAGAGTATTTTGAAGCATCAGAACCTTCCCAATAAGTTTGAAGTTCACTATTAGTAGCTTTAATTTTATTTAAAAGCTCAGCAAACTCCCCACCTTTTGTAGTTACATTATTACCAACACTAATTGTTTCAGAATAATTTACTCTTAGATCGTTCATCCTCTCGCCTCCTTTCATCACATCAACACAAGTTTTGAACCATTTCTTATAGTGCTATCCTTTACAAAAATATCACTTTTAATGGGTACCCCTGTATTTTTATCATATAATTTAAGATTAGTATCACTTGTTATCTCACCATTTGAAAGTTCTACTATTGATTCCATCAATATCTTTTTTATAGTTCCCACCTTTTTATTAATAGGAATAAAAAGCTCATATTGCTCTTCAATAAAAGGCACATATACAATAATTAGAACTTTATTCACACACATCACCATCTCTATCTTAAAACTATACTCTACAGTTTAAGTTTATCATAAATAGAATAAAAAGCAACCAATTTTACACATTTAAACAAAAAATTGACAACCAAAAAAGATGAAACATTATTTTAGTTTCACCTTACAATAAGGACATTCCAAAGGATCACCCATAAGTTCACGCCCACATCCAGGACATTTATTAATACTTTCATTTGGAACATAATCTTGAAGTCCAGAATCAAAATCCTCAGTACCATTATTTATATTATTATCTACATTATTATTAGAAATAGGTATTTCATTATTAAACTGATTATCAGAAACATTATAATTAATATTCACTTGATTATTAGAATCATAATTTACGTCTTGCATAGTATTACCATCAAAATTATTATTAACACCAGAATTAATATCAACATTGTTATTAACATTTTCCCTATTAGTAGGATTTATACCAATAACCTTTCTTCCATTATCTTCCTCATAATCTTTATCAATCTTATAACCATTAACATCAAGTAACTCTTTTTTCTTTCTAACAGATTTTAAATATACAAAAAGTGGTATACAAATAGCAATAGTAAGAAGAACTATTCCCCCAATCACAAAATAAATAGCAGAACTAGACGACTTAGTAATTTCAATAGTATAAGTAACAGAAGAACCATCACTAGAATGAGTAACAATTCTAATAACACTACCATCTTTTATATTTTCATTACCAAATATCTCATATGTTGCAGTACTATCATCCATAACAACAGAAATATCAAGCTTATCTTCATTATTTATAACAAGTTTATAATCTTTTCGATCATATTTAAACGGAAAATCATATCCCTTAATAGTTATATTCTTAATATTAGCATTATTACCAAGAGTTTCCCCTTCTTTAAGCCTAACAACTTTTATTTTATATTCAGTTTTCTTATTTTTTTCTGAAACAACACTAACAGTAATTAAATTATCTCCTACTACAAGATTATTATTACCTGTAACAGTAACCTTAGAAGAACTAGCACTAGGAGTAGCAACAACATCTATCTTAGAAACATCATATAAAACCTTAGTCTCATATGAAAAAGTATTAGCATCAAAATTTATAGAACCTGAACTAAGAGAAAGTGAAGAAAGTAAAGAATTATCATCTCTAGAATCCACTTTTTCAATATTAATATTATATGTCTTCTTATCACCAGTTTGACTAGTAACAACAAGAGAAACCTTACTCTTGCCATAACCAATAGCTTTATTAGTAACTTCACCAGAGATTTTTTGATCAGCCAAAGACTTAACTCCGGTTATAGTAATTTTATCTGTACTCTTATCAAGTTTCAAATTATAATCATAAACATTTTCACTAAATGCTGGGGATAAAGTTCCAGAAGAAACAGTAATTCCCTTTAAAGTAGCACTACTACTACACTTTCTATTTATAGTAACACCATAATTCTTAATACTACCATTCTCAGCTTTTACCTTAAGTATATATTTATTATTACCACATTTTAAACTTTTAGTCCCTGTGCCAGTAACAGTAGACCTAGTAGTAGTTCTAGTAGCACTAATAAGAACACTACTCTTACTAGTAGAAACATTATAATTTAAAGTATTTTTATTAAATCCTTGAATAGTAGCACCATCTATTTTAATAGAATTAAGAGTATTAACAGGACTTGCAATCTTAACAGTAGCATCATCAAAAGCCGAAGAATAAGAATAATTATTAGAAAATCTAACATCTAAATCAATATAGATTCTACCATTTCCTCCACCAGAAGAAGCCTTAGCAGTAACAGTACCAATTCTAATATCAGACCCAGGAGCAACAACTGAACCATTTTTAATATCAGTACGAACACTACTAGTAACAAAAGGATTCTCAGCACCAGCTTTAACATTACTCAAAGTAACAGAACTACCAGTAATAGTAGCATTAACAAGACAAGTAACACTCTTAGAAGGATAAATTTCCTTAGGACACACTAAAGACAAAGAAACACTATTAGAACTAGCATAAACACTAGAACATGTAAAAAAACACATAATTACAAAAATAAATCCAAATACATAAAATATATTCTTTCTCATAAGATACAACTCCTCTACTATATACTTAGTATAGCAAAAAAACATATTATATGTAAATAATCCATCAAAAAACTTATAAATTTTATTTATTCACTGTCAATTAAAGTCTTTAAATTACTAATTTCTCCATCTAAACTATCACTGTTATGAATCTTAAACAAATATTCATATCTAAATATATAAAAGCCTTTATAATTACTAATATTTCTAGAAACAATTATCTGTTTTTTTATTATATTATCATTATCAACCCACTCAGTTCTACCATCACCAGCATATAAATCAACTTTACCAGACTTATAAAGAGAAAGGCCAACATATAAATCAGTATTATTAACATTCAAACTATTCCATTCATTTAAAGTACCAATATAAGGTTTAGAACTATTATCAAAACCATAATATAGTTGAGGTATAATAAAATCAATCTTATTACTTTCAAGAACACCCTTAACATCTAAATATTCCTTAGTTAAATTATTCTCAATATTGCCAGCCGGAGATATTCCAAATTTTATGTTCTTGTTAACTTTTTTAACAGTATCATAACTTTCACTAATTAACTTATTTATATTACTTACCCTATAATCATCAAGACTAATATTCTTAGAAGTTTTATCATAACTCTTAAGATCAATAGTTTCATTAGGATAAAAATAATCATCAAATAAAACACCCTTTATATCATAATTAGAACAAACCTCAGAAATACCTTTCTTAATATATTCCAAAACCTCCAAAGACGCAGGATTAAGATATATTCCCTTATCAGTAACCTCAATATTATCTGTATCAAACCACTTATAATAATAAGAATCTTTATTAATATCCCCTTTATTATTATCATTTCTAATTCTATAAGGATTAAACCACGCATAAATTTCTATATTCTTTTTACTAGCACTACTAATAAAATAATCCAAAATATCCATAGGAAGATCATCACCCTCCTTAGCAACTACAACATGAGAGGACTTATAAACCTTTGAAGGATATATAGCATCACTAAAAGGACTAACCTGTAAAATAATAGAATTAAGTCCAAAATAACTAACATTATTAATCATTTCATCTATTAAACTCTTAATCTCTGAACTACTCTTTCCATTAAAATGGCCATAATCAATATAAGAAATAAAAACCCCTCTAACCTCATTTTCACTATTAAAACTATCCTTCTCTTCATTACCAGAATTTCCCTCAAAATCAACAAAAGAAAAAAATAAAAACACAGAAAATAATAAAATAAAAAATAGAATAAACTTTCTCACAAAATCACCTAAACCTTTTATCTAAATATTCCCTTTCAGTAATATATTTACCATTATATAACACAACATGTCTCCTATTTCTATACATAGAATTCTTATTAGAAACAACACTAAATCTATTAAAATAAAAACAGTACATATACTTCTCTAAAAGCATCTTATTATATAAAAAGTTCTGTCTTTTAAAATATAAAAAAATCTCAAATAAAAGTAACGTCCCCATCAAAACAAAATTAAAACTCCTATACAAAAACATAACACCAAATATAAACACTATAGAAACAAATATAACAAATATGTTCCCTCTCTTATAAGAAAAGAAATAATTAACAACAATATTTAAAAGCTTACCTCCATCCAAAGGATATATAGGAAGCAAATTAAATATAAGTAAAGTGTAATGATAATTAGAAAAAATCAAATAATTTCTATAAGAAACAAACCCATATTGCATAAGAATATACACTATAAAAAATAAAAAAAATTGAAACAAAGGGCCACATATAAGTATAAAAAACTCTTCTTTCATAGAACAATTAACTTTTTCATCAAATTTAGTACACCCCCCAAAAGGATATATAACAATCTTATCAAAATTCCATCTAAAATACTTTGCCATTATAAAATGACCAAACTCATGAACAATAACTATTAAAAAAACCATAAAAAATTCTTTAAACATACCAGTTATAACAGATAAAATCATCAATAAATAAGTAAAAGGATGAATATATAGTTTATTTAAGATAATCTTGATACTTTAAAAACTTTCCATTTTTTTGAAAAACCATATAAAAACTCTTAGAAGCTTCTGCTAAAAATTCACCCTTAGAAACATAATCATACAAACTAACATTAATATTATCAACATTACCATACCAAACATTAACACCATCAACTTGTTCTATTATAACAGTTTTACCATAATTATCCTTATCACCTATAAATACAACAATCCCATTTTCAATAATAGGAATTAAATAATTATCTTCAACATTAAGTTTTACACCATCTTTATATAAACTAGCATCCTTATATACTAAATCCTCACTAAAAACAAGTTTAGTCTTATCCTTAGCCTTACTCTGAAAAGGAACAATATCTCCAAAATGCTCCTTATACCAATTATTTATAGTAGCAAAACTAATATTATTATCAATCAAATACTTATAAATAATCTGTTTATTACTCTTATCATACTTTAAAAATATAAGACAACTCAAAACAAGTAAAATACATATAAAAAGTTTAATACAAAACTTATATAAAAAACCTTTCTTAACCCTTTTATTCTTATTTAAATATTTATCCAAAGACTTATATTTCATTCCCATCACCTAAAAAATAATATGATAGAAACAAACTATTTATATATTTTTTTATAACCAAATATTCGACTTCTAAAAATATAAATAGACAAAATAATATATATCAAATTAATAATTAAGCTATGTAAATTCTTATAAAAAATATCATAAATACTAAAACTAGAATAATTAATAAAGATTAAAACAACACAAATATAAAAATCATATAAAATAAAACCAAATAAAGAAATAGAAACAATATTAAAAAAAGATACTTTTCTATTAAAGTAATATATATATATAAACAATCCATATAAAATAACATAATAAAAATTAATTAAAACAACATCACTATATAACAAATCATATAAAATTCCAAATAAACCAATAGCACAAAAAAATACTTTTTTATTCTTAATAATTAAAAAACAAATAGGAATAGAACTAATAAAAAAAAGAGGAAACAAATAACTAATATTTTGAAACGATAAAGAAATCATATTACTAAAAATCATATCAAAAAAAACAGAAACAATTAAATAAATCATTTGCTTTTCAAAACTCCAACATAAGTAATATCATTCATATCTTGATCAGGTAAAACATACAAAGTATTAGTTATTTTATAATTATCTTTTTTTATTTTTTCAACCTTTCCAACATAAATATTTCTAGGAAAATTACCAAGACCAGAAGTAACAAGTTTACTACCAACTTTAACATTTTTTAAATTATCCTCACATAAAACTAAAATATAAGGATACTCATATCCAACTACATTTCCAATAACAGAAATCTTACTATCCTTAATAATAACAGAAATCTTATCAAAAGAATCATTATTAGTTATAAGCTTAACAACACTAGAATTCTTAGCAACACTCTTAACACTACCAATAAGGCCACTACTAGTAATAACAGCATCCCCCTCCTCTAATCCATCATCAAGGCCCTTATCAATAGTAATAGTATTAAACCAGTACATCCTGTTTCTAATAATAGTCTTAGCATATTTAATATCATAACTAGAATAAGTACTTTTAAGATTAAGCTCCTTCTTTAAAATTTCAATCTCCTCTATTAAACTATCATTTTCATAAGAAGAAACAGAAGTATAAAGAGTCTTCTTTTTAAGATAATCATTAGAGTCTAAAACAGATTTATATCTAAAAATATTATATCTATCAATAAAATTAAAAACTACACCAACATAACTAATATATCCTTTATAAACACTAGAATTTACAATCTTAGACATATTCTTATTAAGTAAAAAAAACATACTAAAAAATATCAGGAATACCAATAAAAACTTATAATACCAATGAACTCTTCTCATAACAAAATATTACTCTTATTCTCATAAAAGCTATAATATCCCTTATCAGTAATAATTAAATGATCAACAACAGGTATTCCATTAATTTCTCCAATCTTAACTAAAGATTTAGTAAGGCTAATATCTTGATAACTAGGAGTAGAATCACCACTAGGATGATTGTGAAGACAAACAATACTAGAAGCAGACAATCTATAAGCCTCCTTAAATATTTCTCTAGGATGTACTACACTTTTATTAATAGTTCCCATAAAAAGCAACTTCCTTTCAATCAATTCTTTCTTAGAATTTAAATATAAACAATAAAAACATTCTTGTTTTAAATTATCAAACAAATACTTATTACCATCATAAATAGATTTAGGATTATTAAACTTCTCTTTTTTATTAACATCTTTTTCATAATAAATTCTCTTAGAAATCTCTAAAATAGCAAGAAGTTCAATAGCCTTCGCTACACCTATTCCCTTAAAATTAATAAGAGACTCCAAACTCAAACTCTTAAAATTATTAAATCCCCCAAACTCCTTCAAAAGTCTAATACTAAGTTCACAAACATTCTCTCCTTTAAAACCTGTTTTAAGTATAATAGCAAGTAACTCACTATCAGACAAATTACCACTTCCATATTTTAATAACTTCTCCCTAGGTCTTTCACTAATAGGAACATCTTTAAGTTTCACCCTCTAACACCATCTCCTTATAATTAGATATAACAATCTTCTCAATCTCAGGAATATCATCTAAAGATGCAATATTTAAAATCTTATCATACTCACCAAGAATAGATAAAAACTGTTTATTATCTAAAATATTTTCTCTTACATATATACTATAACCACTTTTCTCATAATACTCCTTAACTTTAGAAGCAATTTCTTTATCTTTAGAAATACCAACATATAAATGATAACCATCCTCCAGTTTAATATATAAAAACTTTTTATAATCTTTAAAAGCCTTACTCATCTTATTAGTAGAAGAATAAACCCCAATTTGAAGCATATAAACCTTATCCTTCTCATCAAACACAGTAAGAGAAGAAGACTTATAATTATCAAAAAATATTTTTCCAAAAAACAAACCAATCACTACAGATAAAAATATAGGTATAAAAAATTTATATTTCATTATTATCACCAAAATAAGTATAAAATATTAAAAAAGAGTATTTTGTCGAAAAACATCAAAATACACAAAAAAAAGGACAAATTGTCCTATAAATACTTATCATATATTTTTTTAATATCACTATCAAAACTATCTAAAATAATAACATCACTAAACCCATCTTTAATAAAATGTTCTTTTATAAACTCTTTATCTTTATTAATAATAATAACAACAGGAACATTAAACTTCTTAAAAGACTTAAGTTTTTTATAAATACTATACGCACTATCTGGACTCATTTCATCTTTTAATATAATTAGATCAAATTCATCACCAGTTCTTATTTTTCCTAAAATATCATTACCAATCAAACTAGAAATAATATCAACATCATATTTTGAAACAGCACGAACAATTTTAGCTAAAATATCCTCATCATCATAAGCAATAAAAACTCTTTTCTTAGTTTTATTTAAAGGCATATACTTTTTAGCACTATCCATAACTTTACTTTCAAGAGAAGCCTCAACCCTTTGATCTATAACCACTACAATAGAAGTTCCTTTTCCTTCTTCACTCTTAATACTAATAGAGCCACCAAGCAATTTCAAAATTTTTATAATGATAGGAATTTTAAGGTTTAAATTATCATTATCACTAAATTCCTCTATATCAAGATCCGAAGCATCAGATAAAAGCTCATTAACCTTTTCAACACTCATACCAACACCAGAATCTTTAATAGTAAATATCAAACGACAAACATCATATCTAACAATAGAATCAATTTGAACATCAATAAACCCTTTATCAGTATGAGAAATACCATTAGAGATAATAGAAAGAAGAATCTGTTTAAGCTTAACATAATCACCATATAAATATTCTGGACACTTATTAAACAACTCAAACTTAAAATCAATATCTTTACCACTATTACTTATCTTATTCTTAGCAGTAACTTTTATATCAGTAAACAACTTAGAAGAAAGATATTTTTTCTCACAAACATTAAGCTTTTTAACATCCATACTAGAAACATTTGCAATATCATTCATAATAAAATATGCATTATTAGCATCTTGCTCTATTCTAGAAACAATCTTATCCTTAGTAGATTGATCTTTAGTATCTCTATATAATTTAGCATTATCAATAATAGACTTAACAGGTTTTTTCATATCTTGAGAAACTTTAAATAAGAAATTAGACTTATCATTAACAGTCTCTTCAACAAGTTCCTTGTTTCTAAGAAGAGTCGTAATCATTCTAGAATCAGGATTTTCAATAGTAAAATACATAATATAACAAAGAAGTGCAAGAATTAAATCATAAATAATTAATCCCCTAAATAAAACAGAAAGAATATAAAGAATAATCAACATCGAAGTAATAAAAAATATAGTATAATATCTCTTATCATTTTTCTTAAAGTTTTTAATACTAATAATCATTGCCAAAAATATCTCAATTCCAACAATAAAATATGCACCAGTAATAGTTGGTCCAGTAGTATTTCTAGCAAAAGCAGACTCTGTAATAATAACATGAGTAAAATTAGTATAACAGAAAAATAACACTGAAATTATAATAATAAATCTCCATGTCTTTTTAGGATTATCCCTAAGTTTTTTATAAGAAATAAGTAAAACATAGGAAAGCAAACATGAAAACACCACAACAAATGAAGTTCCAACAAACTTATTAATATAATCAACAATAATGTAATACTTAGTAGAAAGAACATCATAAGTAGTAAGAGAACTCATAACATGAACAATAGTATCAAGTAAAGAAGATATCAAAGAAGTAATAAGAATAACCTCATATGTTTTGTTTTCAACAAAATTAATTCTTTCTTTAGAATAAAAACTAATCATTAAAAAAAGTATAAAAATAAAAGAAATTAAAGGAATTTCAAACTCCATAGATAAAAAAGTCATATCATCACTCCTATTCTACATACATTGTATCACATAAATAAAAAAGAACAAATAAAAAAAGAATAATTAATGCAATTATCCTTTATCTCTTATTCCAATTTTTATGCATATAATCCTTAAAATCATATTTCTCATTTTCTCTTTTTCTAACAAGTACCGGAGCAATAATACCTGCATTTTTCTCATTAACTTCTATTTTATCGATATCTTCCATAATACTGATAAGTTCCTTATCCGCAGCATCAAAATATCTAGTAAGTTCTTCATCAAATACATCCTTAGTCCATTTAGTAACTTGATAAACTTTCTTTCTCTCTTCCATATAATCCATCCTAGGATCAAACCCTAAATCACTACGTTTTACATGTGGAGCATGTTTTTCCATATTATACCATAAAGCCGTAGCAAGCTCATTTCTTATAGCAACACGTGCTTCTTCCTTATTCTTAAACTTAGAACAATCAATAGGTTCACCATAAGTCATATAAATTTCCTTTTTTCCATATTCATTAAAAGGAGCAATAGGAACAACCTTTGCACCAGTTCTTTTAGCAAGAATATAAGGACTAGAAAATAATTTTTGACAAAGTAAATTTTCAGTATTATTAAAACCACCCTCTGGAAATACTAATACACTACTTCCAGATTCAAGTACTCTTTCCATCTTATTAAGAGCATCTTTTCTACTAGCATTATCTTTCCTATCGACATAAATAAACCCATTAAGCCATGCAGCATACATATCCTTATTAACCTTTAATTGATCAGAAGTACCAAATAATAAATAAGCATTTCTATCAATAGTACCAAGATTAGCAATAGAATCTTCAACGAAATTATGAGTAGAAACAAATATATAAGGTTCACCCTTTTCAAGTTTAGGATAATCCTCCACTATAACCTTTCCATCAGTAGCGGCCCTAAGAATAGGTCTTAAAACAGGATTAATAGCCCTTCTAAGTTTAAGCCCAGTATCAGAAGTAAAACTTTCTACATCTGCATTTTCAAACTTTAAAATTCCATAATTTTTCATATACAACCTCCATTAAAAACAAAATATATTAACATTTCAATAACGATTATAACACTTAACAAATTTATTTCAAAACCAAAATGTAAACATTTTACAAAAAAACAATAATTTTATGCTATAATTAAAAAGGTGATATAAATGAATATTGTAATAAAAGTTGATGAAGAAACAAAAAACAAAATGATAGAATACTATAAAGATAAAATAAGAGAGAAAACTCCTCCCTATGCCATTTTCCAAGCTCAAGAAGAAGACACAATCATCACCCTATATAACTCTGGAAAATGTATGTTTCAAGGAACAAGCGCTTTCGTTGATGCTAATATGTGGAAAGCACTAAAAGAAAACGATGAAGAAGATCAAAATAAAATAGATTATCTAAATACAACATCCGTAGGCTCAGACGAAGTAGGAACAGGAGACTATTTTGGCCCAATCGTAGTAACAGCATCCCTAGTAAAAAAAGATGACATAGAATTTCTAAAAAAACTAGGATGCACCGACTCAAAAAAAATAACTGATGACAAAATAAAAAAAATAGCACCAGAAATAATAAAAAAAATAAAATATAAAAGCATAATCCTATCAAACGAAGAATATAATCAAAAATATTCAAAAGAAAACAATATGAATAAAATAAAAGCAATAATGCATAACAAAGCACTATCACTTATCCTAGAAGAAACAAAAGAAAAACTAGACTATATAATAATAGATGAATTTGCCAAAGAAAATAGATACTATTCATATCTAAAAGATATACCAAATCCTGTAAAAAATATAACATTTATAACTAAAGCAGAAACAAAAAATATGGCAGTAGCATGTTCTTCTATCATAAGTAGATATATTTTTCTAAAAGAATTTGACAAACTATCAGATACATACCATATACCCCTTCCAAAAGGAAGTGGTCAAAACGTAGACAAAATAGGAGAAGAACTAGTCCAAAAATATGGAAAAGATATATTAAACAAAATAGCAAAGAAAAACTTTTCAAATACCAGTAGAATACTAAAAACAAGAGTCATATAACTAAACTTGTCAATAGAAATTAGACACAAAAAATATTTATTTAAACCCTAGTTGAGTTCTGTACTCAATTGGGGTTTTATAATTTAATGCATAACTAGGTCTCAAATAATATAATCATAAATTATTGCATTTATGTAACCCTCAACAGCATCATAATCATCTTGATTGAAATCTATATTTTTTCTTCTTACTATTAGAGAATTTACTTACTTTATTTTTAAGTGAATATTTACTATCATATTTTGTACTTTTGTCATACTATTATATCCTCCTTAGTATTATCTATAACTAATTTTATAACAAAGACAATATCTTTTAAAACAACTACTCTATTTTTTTTAATCTTATCAAAACACATCAAAAATTCTACCACTTTTCATAGTCAAAACAACATAATTACTAAAAATATACCTAGCATACAACTAAATACTAGCATCAATATAAAATAAATAAAACTTTTTATATAATTACTTAATATTTACACGAAAAAAAGATCTATTTTATTTGTTAAAATAATTACAAAATTCATTAAAAATAGTAAAACTATGTTAAAATATAAACAGGTGAGAACAATGGATAAAAAAAGTAAAATTATTATAATAGAAGATCAAATAATTCTAAATGACTCATTAAAACAAGCAATATCAAGCAAATATGATGTAGTAGCAACCTCTCTATCTGCAAAAGATATGCTAAAACTATGTGAAAAATATAAACCAGATCTAATATTAACTGATATATGTACATTAGAAAACTCAAATGGTATAACAAACGGTAAAAAAGTAAAAGATAAATATAAAAACAAAATAAAAGTTCTAGCAATGACAGGAATTCAAGAAATAACCTTCCTAGAAAAAGCCAAAGAAGCTAACCTAGATGGATTTATTTATAAAAATATAGATACAAATACTTTAATAACCACAATAGAACAAATTCTAAATGGATATAAATTATTTCCAGATAACATCAAACAAAAAAAAGAACATCAAAAATTACAACAACTAACAAAAAAAGAACTAGAAATACTAACCCTTCTTTGTAGTGGTGCAGAAAGAGAAGAAATAGCAAATATGCTAAATATAACAACTGGAACCTTAAAAAATCACATATCTGCAATCTTAAATAAAATGAATTTTGAAAGCGTTTCAAAACTACTTATCTTTTGTATAAGCAAAGGGTACATTATTCCAAATCAAAAAGACTAAAATATCTTTTTATATTTTAACCTTTAAAACAAATCTATCTTTATATTCAATAACAAGATAACCTCCTAATAAAGCAAGCTTTCTTTTCATCCCCTTAATCCCCTCGCCATATGTTATTTCACTACTAGGAACAGTACCATCATTACTTATTATCATAGAATTCTTTTTTATATTAACATCAATATTTCTACTACCTCCATGCAAAATAGCATTAGTAATACCCTCACGAATCACCTCAAAAAAAGTATCTCCTATTTTATCACCTGGTAGTTTTCCTTTAACATTAATATTTATCCCCAAAACTTTATATATATCCACCAATTTATTTAATTTTTTAATACTATCAATCTTTGAATCATCAATAAACAAATTACTAATCATATACTTTATATCATTAATAGAAGTATTATCACTATCAAGATATCCTTTAAATAAAGATAATCTATGACCTAAAAGATCATGAAATTCATTCTTAATTTTTATTAAACTTTTTTCCTTACGCGTTTCTTTAGTTCTTTCCAAAACATCAAGAAGTCTTTTATTATACTCCTCCAAAAACCTATTCTGTTTCTCATACTCCTCATGAAGTTTATATATATCAGTAACCATAATAGCATGTACCTCATACGAAGAAATAACCTTAATAAGCCATACATCACTATTATCTCTTAACAGATAATCATCATTTATCTTCTTAAAGCTCTTAGAAATTAACTGTTCTAAAAAACAATCATTAATCTTAAGAGAACAAAGAAGTTCTCTCATAGAATTATTAATAAGAAATAATACTCCCCTTCTATCAAAAAACATTATACCATTATAAGACTTATCTAAAGCTTCCTTAACAGAAAATAAAGAAATATATCTATTCCTATTTATAAAAATCCATACAAATACTAACAAAACATAAACAATAAAAAACAAAGAAATAAATATAAAGCATAAACTAAAAACATTATCATTAAACATATTCATATTATAAAAACATAAAACAAATAAAGACAAAAAGACAAAAACATTAAACCATCTAAAAACAACATTACACCCATTATAACAAAAGCACCTAGAAACTATATATATTTGTAAAATAATACTAATCATTAATGCAAAAATAACATATCTCACAAAGCACCACTCCTCTTAAAAGAATAAATAAGTTCAATATCCTCTCCATAAATACATTTTTTAAAACTTATATTATTAGCCATAATAATATCAATATCTTCATCAAGAATAAATCTAAGCTTTATCTTACTATCTTCTAAAGAAACAAACAACATAACACATTTACACTTTTTCAAAACCTCAAAAACAATATCATATATAATAGACATATCATAACTACTAACACTAATACTATCTACAACAACTTCTCCAACAATATTAAAATCAGTAAATAATTCTTCTATAAGCATCTTAATTTCTAAAGAACCATAAATATCACAATTAAGTTCAGAAATAATAAGCGAACTTTTCCTTTTACAATAAGAAATTAAAATCTTTACATATTCTAAATCCTCTCGACTAACACAATCATTATTCAAAATACTAAGAGCTTCACTCTTTTTTTCATACATACTATTTTCAAGCTTCAAAACAATTTCATTACGTAATTTTATTTCTTCTAATTCCCTCTTAACTTCATTCTCCACCTTAAGTTTTGAATTAATCTCTAAAAGCCTTTTTCTTCTTTTTTTAATCTCTTTTTTTAATCTATTAAACTCTTCTATATCTCTTTTCATAACAACATAACTATCTTTATTAAAAACAACATTATAAATAACACCATTTTCCCTATAAATATCTTTAACAGAATTATTCTTTATATCAGTAACAATATACTTAGGAGCCTTATTAAACGTTTTAGTAGTATAAACACTATCTCCTTCCAAAGAAACAATTAACATATCCAAAGAAGAGTTAATAAAAGCCTTTTTATACTTACTATTATTAGGAATAAGTCCTAAATAAAAAATAAGTTCAATACCAAGACAAATAAGCACACTAAGTATAACAGATAAATTACTACCTCTAAAAAATGGAATATCAATAACATAAAATATAGTATATAAAAGCCCTAAAATAAGAAGAAAAAGAGGAAAAAATGCTCTAAAACTTTTTTTTAACTTAAACTGATTAATAGCAAGCAAAACCATTCCTTTACCAAAAAAATAAAAAATATAAATACAAATAACATAATATCCAATAAAATGTTTATAAATATTATAATTACTAAGACCCTCAGGAAACCTAAATACCCATTGATGAAAATCATTAGAAATTACTAAAAATAATAACACACTTGAAATACTATATATAAAAATCTTTCTTTTTCTACTTAAATTATTTGTCAAAGAATAAACACACATATAAAAATACGAAGGAGCAAATATTAAAGGAACATAATATAAATACCAACAAAATCTAGCCATACCATCAGAATAAACAAGTCCCTTAGTTATTCTAATAACCATCCAAAAAACAATCAAAATACCAATAATAAACACATAAAACTTAGTTGTCTTATCATATAACTTATAATAAATTCTTATAACCCAAAAAGTAAAAATAACAAGAAATATCAAAGCCTCTTGCATACCAAGCATATAAATCACCTACAACTTAAAGATATTATAACAAACATCATGACAAAAGTCATAAAAAGTATGAAAAATACATGAATTAAAACATATATACTTAAAAATATATTTATCTTATAATGAAATAGAAAGGAGATATTATGAAAAAAATAAAATATTTATTAGCATTAACATTCATATTTACATTAGGAATTATAAATGTTAATGCAGAAACAGGTAAAACACCTGAAACAATTCAAACAAAAGAAGAACTTTTGTATTATATTTACTACTACGGAGGAACAGCAACCATAACAGACAACACAATAAAACTAACAAAAAACCTAGAACTAAACCAAGATATAACATTTAATAACAATGAAGCATTAACATTAGATTTAAATGGAAATGGAATTTATCTAGGAAATAACAAAATATTCATTTTAGGAGCTTCTAAAAACATTAAAATAACTGATACAAGTAAAAAGGATACCGACTACATAAAATCAGAATCAAACTTTACAGTTTATAATGCTTCTAAATCAGGAACTATAACAATAGAAAATACAAGAATAATTAGTGGAGGAACACAACCAGCTGTTTATAGTTATGAAGACAGTAAAACAAATATAATAGATTCAACTATTCAAGGAGAAAAAACTGTTATATCAGCACTTAAAAACTCACAAGTTAATATAACAAATTCTAATGTAAAAATAGGAAACACTTCTGGAGAAACAGGAATTAAAAACACAAATGGCAAAGTAAATATAACAAATTCAGAAATAACAATCATAGATGCATCCACAAATGGTATAGGAATACATAATAATACTCAAAATGCAGTAACAACAATAACAAATAGTACAGTAACTGCAAACAAAAATGCCATATTCAATGAAAAAGGAACACTTATCATCAACAGTGGTACATTCACAAGTAATAGCCAGCATGCAGTAAGAACAACAGAAAACACAACAATAAACGGTGGCACATTCATAAGTAACGCAATGGCAGGACTACAAATATTAGAAAACGCAAATAATATAGTTTTAAACGAAGGTATATTCAAAACAAATTCTAATACAATCGGAGGAATTGCTATACCTCAACAAAATAATATAGATACATACATCAGCAAAACAAGCACTATAAACAATAAAGAAACAATTACAAAAAATGGACTTACTTTTACAAAAGAACAAAATGTCATCGTAGTATCCACTCCTAAAACTAAATCACTAAGTACAAAAACATATACCTATAATAATAAAGTGAGAACTCCTGAAGTAAAAATAATTAATAACTTAGGAAGAACACTTATTAAAGATAAAGATTATAAACTAAACTATCAACAAGGAAGAAAAAACGTTGGAACGTATTATACAGAAATAATCTACCTAAATAATTATAAAAACCTAAATAACGAAAAGCTATACTTTACAATAAATCCAAAATCAACATACATAACAAGCCTTAAAAAAGGAAAGAAAAATATAACAGTAAAAATTAAAAAACAAACTGCACAAACAACTGGTTATCAAATTACTTATTCACAAAATAAAAACTTTAAAAATAGCAAAACAATAAAACTTAAAAACACAAAAACTAAAACAACAATAAAAAAACTAAAATCTAAGAAAAGATACTACATAAAAGTAAGAACCTACAAGATAACACAAGGTAAAACATATTATTCAACATGGAGCAAAACAAAATCTATCGTAGTAAAATAAAAGCCTCATGGCTTTTTTTCTTTACAAAATAAAAAGAGCCGTACTCTTTTATAAATATTTTTTATATCATTATCAAAACTTTTATAATCACTAAACCCATCGCACAAATGACTATTTTTAACTTTCAACACAAAAAATGTATAAGAATCCCTTATACATTTTTTTATTAAATTACTCTAATTAGTTATTACAAAACAAACATCACGCTTACTTAATCTTTGTTCTGATAGAATTTTTGCAATTATTATTTTTAGTTTTATTAACATAATCACAATAAACTAAACTAGCAAGATCTACAACACCATCCTCGATAAATAACACTGATGTTTCATCTTCACTATTCATATCAGCAATAGTAGAAATTAATTCTGGAACTTTATCAACAAAAGGATAATTTTCCTTTTCTCTTTCTACAATATCACATATCTCGACTAAACTCAAAACAGATGGATCAAACTTTTTTTCAGAACTTGTAACATAACTACCAAAATGCTTAGCCCCAGATATTGGCTTAGAAGTAGCAAATATTTGATTCATATTAAAATCTACTAAAAAAGCATTTTCAACTTTACATTTATAAAAATCATCATCAATCTTACAATATCTTTCCTTATCATCCACACCAGACATAAACGCAACATGACCATGTAAATTTTCAAATATTTCAGCAATTAATTTATAAAAGCTTTTCTTATCAACCAATTTATTTTTCATAAAAAACCTCCTATTTTAGAAAATCATCTATTTCTCTAAGCCTATCATCTATCTCAAGCAAAGACACTTGATGAGGCTTCATATCCTCTTTATCACTTTCTAAAACTTCAACTTCTTCTTCAGATTCAGTATTTATATTCAAAACTTTCTCTTCCAAAGATTTAGAAATAAATACATCATCTATATCATCCTTAGATATAGTAGAACCTGTCTTATAACGATCTGCTATAGGTATTTCTGTACTTTTAAAACTAGAAATTGTATTACCAACCTTAATTCCAAAATAATCATGATTATCAACTATAAAAGTCTTAATCACTTTATATGGATTAGTCTTAACTTCCCTTAATAGAAGTAAACCTCTTCTAGCTCTAGAAGATTTCTCAAATTCTTCAAGTCTAACCCTTTTTGCAGTTCTGTTATTAGTAAATATTGTAACATATTCTTTATTTTTGTCAAATATACTAGCACTAACAACAAAATCATCTTTCAAATTAATAGCTTTAACACCACTAGATTTAATACCAGACGAAGGAACTTCACTTATATCAAACCAAAGTCCATATCCATTATAAGTGCTAACAAATATATCATCATAATTAACTAAAAACGCATTAATAACAAAATCTCCATCCTTAAGTTTCATACAAGAAATTGGTTTACTATATCTACTAACTTTAAATTCTTCCAAATTAGTCTTCTTAATCATACCATTTTTACTAACAAGTGATATATCAAATTTATTGCTAAAACTACTAACAGGTACAGCACTAACTATTTCTTCATTTTCAGAAAGTTTTATAATATTACTAATGTGTTTACCCAGCATCTTCCATTTAATATCAGGAATCTCATGAACAGGTAAAAATAAATAATTACCCAAATTAGTAAACACTAAAAGTGTATCAATAGTTCTTTGTTTATAAAGTCCTATAATATAATCCCCTTCTTTAAGCAAAGGATCATCACTATTAGCATTATACCCTCTCATAGAAGTTCTTTTGACATAACCATCTTTAGTTATTAAAACTACAACATCCTCATTAGGAATCATAGCCTTTTCATCTATCTTTATAACAGCTTCCTCATTAGTAATAACTGTCTTTCTAGGAGTAGCATATTCTCTTTTCATAGCTCTAAGTTCATCTTTCATAACTCTTTTAAGCTCTTCTTCTTCATTAATAATCTTAGATAAAGCAAGAATTATAATATTAAGATTATTAAGTTCTTCTTTCAAAGTTGTGATATCAGTATTAGTAAGTCTATAAAGTTGTAAAACAACAATAGCCTCAGCTTGATCTTCAGTAAAGTCAAACTCTTTAACTAAATTAACCTTAGCATCAGCTTTATTCTTACTAGCACGAATTACTCTAATAACTTCATCAAGTATAGAAATAGCTTTAATAAGTCCTTCAACTATATGAAGCCTCTTTCTAGCATGAGCAAGATCAAATGCAGTTCTCTTAAGAACAACTTCTTTATAATGAGAAAGATGAGCATCTATTATATCCATTATACCAAGTAACCTAGGACGACGATTAACTATTGCTATCATATTATAATTATATGAAGTTTGAAGTTCAGTATTTTTATATAAATAATTAAGAATTAAATCAGTATTAGCACCAGCTTTAAGTTCAATAACTATTCTAAGACCATCTTTATCAGTCTCATCGCGTACCTCAGAAATACCCTCAATTTTTTTATCAATACGGATTTCATCAATCTTTCTAGTAATATTAGACTTTAAAACATCAAAAGGAATCTCAGTAATAACAATATTAGTTTTTCCTTTAACTTTAGTTACTTCAATTTTAGCACGAACAATTATCTTACCACGTCCAGAAGTAAAAGCCTTAGTAATACCATCAGCCTCATATACTACCCCTCCAGTTGGAAAATCAGGTCCCTTAATTATCTCTAAAATTGTTTCTAATCTACAATTAGGACTATCTATTCTTTTTATCGTCGCATCAATAACCTCACCTAGGTTATGAGGAGGAATATTAGTAGCATAACCAGCACTTATACCAGTAGTACCATTAACGAGCAAATTAGGAAACTTAGCAGGAAGTACAGTAGGCTCAAGTTCCGTATCATCAAAGTTAGGAGCCCATGTAACAGTATCCTTATCAATATCTTTTAAAAGCTCATTACTAACTTTAGAAAGTCTAGCCTCTGTATAACGCATAGCCGCTGGACTATCCCCATCAATAGAACCATTATTACCTTGCATATCAATATAAGGAGTATTTTGTTTCCACCACTGACTCATACGAACCATAGCCTCATAAATAGAACTATCACCATGAGGATGATAATTACCCATTATACTACCAACAGTCTTAGCACTCTTTCTATAAGGTTTATCATATGTATTATGTTCTCTAAACATACCATATAAAATTCTTCTTTGAACAGGCTTAAGACCATCTCTAACATCTGGAATAGCTCTATCTTGTATTATATACTTAGAATATCTTCCAAAACTAAGTCCCATAATCTCTTCTAAAGAATACTCATGTATCCTCTCAAGTGCACTTTTTGTATCATTCATTTATAAATCACCATACTTATTATACATTAAAAACCTAAATATTACCAAATTATTAACAGTTTTTTACGTAAAAAAGCAACAATTATTAAAAAAACTATTTAAAATAAAAAAATGCTATAACAAAACCAAATAGTTTCATCATAGCATTTTAATAAACTTTATCTTGTTCTTTGTTTTCTTCTATTATATAGTCTTTTTACTCCATAACATATTCCACCAACACCAACAAGTCCACCAAGTCCCATAACTAAATACTCTTCTCCACTTGTTCTATTAAATTCCTTGATTTCGTCAATTCCCGAAGGAACGTATTCATAATCAAATTTAGAAAAGTTAATATCTAGATGCCCCGCAGAATTACCAGCCCCAGCCTTAACTGCACTATCAGTAGACTGTGCCATACTAACATAATCTTTTTCAAGTACAGAAGAAGGGACAACATCTTTAAAATTAATATCTTTCTTAGAACTAGTATATTGATCTCCACCAGCTACCCATAATTCAAAATTATCACTTAAATCATAGTCAACACAAGATGATAAATATTGATATCCAGAAGAATTACAATAAACACCTGGAGTATATCCAGCAGCTTCCACATTATCCTTCCAAACATCTAACATAGTTTTAACATATTCAGAAGATAATAAATCCTTAAGAGCTTTACCATCACTAGCTTCAATATCTAAATAAACAGGAAACTCAACCTTTTTATTCTTCAAATTACTAAGTGTACAACGCACTTGATTTTTTTGCTTAATTTCAAAGTCATCAATATCAGAACAATTTGTTACATCATAGTTATTATAAGTATAAACACCCATTGGAATATTATTAATATTACATCCCTTAGCATTCTTTTCAAAACAACTATCAACTTCTGTACCTTGATTACATTTTAATATAATATAATCAAAATTATCCTTTAGTTTATCCCAATCATGATTATTACCTTGAGCATACGACATATCTGCACCAACAATAGGACTATCAAGATTTACTTTCTTTTGTTTTCCTGTACTATTAACATTAGTTTGTGTTGGAATTCTTAACTTAACTCCAGGAACAAGTTCATCTTTATTAAGATCATTATACTCACATATTTCATCAATACTCATATTAGAACTAAATGATAATTTTATTAAATCAAACATTGCATCCTCAACAATATAAGTACCATCTTCAGAAAACCCTTTTGAATCATTAAGACCCTTCTTACTAATTACTTTAGCAAGATTATCTTTTGCAGTTATCTTACCATCATTATCTTTAACTAAATTATAAGTACCTTCATAATTAATAGAGCCATCATTTTCTGTTATATATGCATCATAATCAGAAAAATCATAATATTGTTCAAGTAAATGTAAATTCATATCTTTACCTGCAATACCAACATAAATATTATTAGCAGAACACTTTTCTAAGAAATCTCTAATTAATTTTTCCTTCATTAAAGGTTCAATCTTATTGCTTTCAACTATATTATCAACATTTAAATAAATAGGAAAATCAATTTTATAATCTCTAACTAAACCTTTAGCATATTGAGCATCATCATAAATTTCACTTTCACTTTCAGCATCTGAATTAATTACAACACCAAGAGATATATCATCTTTATTACATAGTTTCATCTTTTTATCTTGAAACATAACTCCTTTTGTTGCATGATCACCTACATCCAGTACCACAAAATCCTTTTCACTAACCCTATAGCTATAATATGGATCAATATTATCATAACCAATCTCATTTTCAGCTCTCTTTTCACTAGATTTGTTATAAATATGATCAGTTATACCAATACCAGCAGCAGTAATAGCACCTATTAACATAGTACCAGCAACACCTATTGCAGCAACCCTTTTTCTAATACTTTTCATCTTTAATAACCCCCTCTTTTTAAAGATGTTTAGATTATAACACAAAAACTTAAAAATGTCAAACAAAAGTTCTGTTTACACAAAAAAAGCCAATATATATCAGCTTCTATTTAACAACTACATTAACAATTTTACCCTTTATAACTATCACTTTAACTACTTCTTTACCATCAATATGCCTTTTAACATTATCTAAAGATAAAGCCTTTTCTTTAATACTGTTTTCATCTTCAGAAATAGATATAGTAACTTCTCCACGTACTTTACCATTAACTTGTACTGCAATAGTCTTTTCCTTCAAAATTGTCTTTTCTTCATCATATTCAGGCCAAGAACCTTCACATATTGGTTTTAATCCTAAAGATTCATTCAATTCTTCAGTAATATGTGGCGCTATCGGATTAAGAAGAGTAAGAAGTAACACATAATCCTTCTTAGTAACATGTTCTAATTCCTCATACTTATTAAGTAAAATCATAAGAGTAGATACCGCAGTATTATAAGCCATATGAGTTAAATCATAAGTAACCTTCTTAATACTTTGATGAATAATAGTCTCAATTTCTTTAGAATAACTATCTCCATCAACTACTTTATCCTTTAAACGAACAATTCTATCAAGGAATCTCTTACAACCTTTAAGAGAATCTGTACTCCATGGAGCATCTTGTTCATAATCTCCCATAAACATTTCATAAACCCTTAAAGCATCCGCTCCAAACTCACTAACTATATCATCTGGATTTATAACATTTCCCTTACTCTTACTCATCTTTTCATTATTAGAACCAAGTACCATACCATGGCTTACTCTAGTCCAAATCATTTCCTTATGAGGAACAAGTCCAATATTATATAAAAATTGTACCCAGAATCTTGCATAAAGTAAATGTCTAGCAGTATGTTCCATACCACCATTGTACCAATCTACTCTATTCCAATATTTCATAGCCTCCATACTAGCAAACTCTTTATCATTATGAGCATCCATAAATCTTAAAAAATACCAACTAGAACCTGCCCAATTTGGCATAGTATCTGTTTCTCTCTTAGCATGCCCACCACATTTAGGGCAAGTAGTATTAACCCAATCAGTAATCTTTGCAAGTGGACTTTCACCATCAACCGTAGGTTCATACTCTGCAACATCTGGAAGAACAAGTGGCAAATCCTCTTCATTAAGAGGAACCCATCCACACTTATCACAATTAACCATTGGTATTGGTTCACCCCAAAATCTTTGTCTAGAGAAAATCCAATCACGCATCTTATAATTTGCCTTTTTCTTACCACAATTATTATCTTCTAACCATTTTGACATTTTTTCAATTGCTTCATCTTTATCAAGTCCATTTAAAAACTCAGAATTAATATGTAATCCATCTTGAGTATAAGCCTCTTTAGAAACATCACCACCATCTAAAACAGGTATTATTTCTAAATTAAACTTCTTAGCAAACTCATAATCTCTAGTATCATGAGCAGGAACAGCCATAATAGCACCAGTTCCATATGATACTAAAACATAATCACTTATCCAAATAGGAATTTCCTTACCATTAACAGGATTAATAGCATAAGCCCCAGTAAATACACCAGTCTTATCCTTATTAAGCTCTGTTCTTTCCATATCATTTTTAAGCTTACAAGCTTCCTTATATTCATTAATAGCATCCCTTTGTTCATCAGTAGTTATAACATCAACCAACTTATGTTCCGGAGCCATAACACAATAAGTAGCACCAAATAAAGTATCACATCTAGTCGTAAAAACAGTAAATTTTAAATCACTATCTTTAATCTTAAAATCAACCTCTGCACCAGTAGACTTACCTATCCAGTTTATTTGTCCAAGTTTAACTTTTTCAGCAAAATTAGTATCCTTCAAACCTTCAAGTAAATCTTCAGAATAGTCACTCATTCTAAGCATCCATTGACTCTTTTCCTTTTGTATTACCTTAGAACCACATCTTTCACAAACACCACCAGCAGCATCCTCATTAGATAAAACACTCTTACAAGTTGGACACCAATTAACAGGAATAGTATCTTTATATGCCATTCCATGTTTATAAAATTGTAAAAATTGCCATTGAGTCCATTTATAATATTCAGGATCAGTAGTACTAAATTCTCTTTTCCAATCAAAAGAAAAGCCTAAATCCATCATTTGTCTCTTAAAATTATTAATATTCTCCTTAACAGCGTCCTTAGGATGAATATGATTCTTTATAGCATATTGTTCCGCCGGCGCACCAAACGCATCCCAACCCATTGGATATAAAACATTATACCCTTGCATTCTTTTCATCCTAGCTATAGCATCCTGAGCAGTATAACTCCTAACATGTCCTACATGAAGACCAGCACCACTAGGATAAGGAAACTCAACAAGTACATAATACGGTTTTCTGCTATCACCATTTATAGCTTCAAAACTATTGTTATCTTCCCAATACTTTTGCCATTTTTCTTCTATTAATTTATGATTCATTTTTAACAAGTCCTTTCCTTTTCAAAATATATCCTGCCAAACTATAACTTAAATACAAAATAATAAAAATAGCAGGAATAGCAATTAATAACTTAAGAACTAATCCATTAACAAGATTAGTAATAAGAAGAATAATTCCAACATCAATAGCATTAATAATTGCAACAAGCTTCATTAACTTCTTATAACTTATCTTCCTAACATCAACCTTCTGAGTCTGTATAAAAAGTTTAAGATCAGTAGGTAAATTATTCTTAGTATATTTATCAATGTTTTTAGTTTCAACAAATTTATAAAATAAGAGGACTAAAAAAACTGCTACAAAAAACTCCAATAAATAAAAATAAAAATTCACATTACCACCTCTTAAATAAACATTTCCCTTATATTATAATAAATATAATCAAAAAAAACAATAACATAACAAAAAAACCATTCGAAATAATCGAACAGTAATTTATTTTTATGAATTATTCCTTAAATATAATGAAGAAAGTTCAGCACTAGTAACATAAATACTAGTTCCATCTTCTAAAGTAACAGAAACACTATAATTTTCATCTTTATCCTTCACATATTTAACATCTTTAACTTTTGAATTATTATACAAAGATAAAGTAGTCTTATCTTTATTATCAAATGGTAAACTTAGTAAATTATTATCACTATCAATAACAAAATTAACAATATCATCTTTTACATATCCACTAAAAGTATTTTTAATAACTACTGCTTTCTTATTATAAGTAACTTCCTTATAATAACCATCACCTAAATCTTCTCCAGTAGAAATATATGAATATAGTTTCTTATCTTTACTAATTCTCCACAAAATACCATCACCTGTCGCATATTTAACTTGAGAATCCGGATATTCTATATAATCCTTATAAGTAGTAGTAAATCCTCCAGCAGAGTGTATATACAAGTTTCCATCTCCAAAATCAACACCAATAAAATTATCAGATAACTTATCTAAATAACCCGTATAAACATTAACAATTTTCTTAGCATTAATCTTAACAAATTCATGAACATTACTTGGCATAGATTCACCATCACCATAATCAAAAGAATCTTGAATACGATAATAAAGATTATTATCCTTAGTTAAAACATATAAAGACAAAGGTGCAGCAGGTCCTCCTTTCCTTACAGAATAAACTGAAACAGGCTCTTCCTTAATAGTAGTATCTTTAACAAGCTTTCCATTACCAGTACTATCATAATAAACACTACCATCTTTTATCTTTATCGAACCACTATCAGTAGAACTCATTTTCTTAATATAATGATTCTTAACCAAATTATCTATCAAGTAAAAATCATCACTAGAATCTACATCTGAAACAGGTTTCTTATCCTCAACAGGTAAATTCTTAACCATAAACTTATCATAACAAATGTACCCTATACTTCCTACTAATAAAATAGCAAGAATAACAACCAAAACTATTAAACCCTTATTATTTTTCTTTTTTTCCATATATACCTCCACAATTATTTTTATTCAGTACAAGGACCACCTTCTCATAGCCTGTAAAAAAACTATATAATATAAATCATACACATACAATCACAAAAGCTATAACAATTATTCAAGTTAATCTTCTATTTATTATATCTATCATATAAAGTGGATATATGAATGTCCTTTTCAATTTTTTCTACTGAATTATTTTCATATGTAATAGAAATTAAATTTTTAGGACAAGCAGTGTTTTCATTTGAGTTTTCTTCAAAAGTATAAGATTTAACTTTCAAATTCTTATGTAATTTTACAGATGTTATTTTTAAATCACTATTTTGTTTTATTTCATAAATATTGTTATTATTATCAATTACATAATATAAAATTGTTTTCGGACTTCCAAGGTCATCATTAGAAATTGTAACCGAGAAAACCTCTTTAACTTTAAAAGATTCATTGTTATATTTTATTTCTTCGTACTTAGCTGTACCCTCTTCGTCTACTATTAGTTTATTAAATAATTTTCTATCTGATGTTATGTAAAGTCCTCTAGAAACACCAGGAGCATCACTTCCTAAATCACATCCTCCAATTACTGCATCAGGATACATAAATTCTTTTTTAAAAGAAACATCACTCATTTTTAAACTTGTTACAGCACCATTAGCATCCTTTAAAGGACTTATCTTAGCAAATGTATTATCCTCATATCCTGCATATATAGTTAATGCTTCATATGGGTGATAAGTATAAAAACTATAAATTGATTTTACCTTTTTCGTATTTAATTTAATAAACTTTTTTGGTTTAGATGTAGTTTTTTCATAAATACTAGAAGTAGCAGAATATACATCACCCTCTTCAGTTATAACAACAAAAACTGCACTTATAAATTGATACTGAGAATAAACATATTTAGGAGTTCCTTCTATCCCTGAAACCTCTTTATATTTATTACTATACTCACTATCTTTATCTAAACTTTTTACAACATATACTTTTCCATTTTCAATTTTAATCAAAACTTTATCATTATAAATTCCATTTAAACTAGTTATTTCTTTAAGATAATGATTCTTAACCAAATTATCTATCAAGTAAAAATCATCACTAGAAGCTACATCTGAAACAGGTTTCTTATCCTCACTAGGTAAATTCTTAACCATAAACTTATCATAACAAATGTACCCTATACTTCCTACTAATAAAATAGCAAGAATAACAACCAAAACTATTAAACCCTTATTACTTTTCTTTTTTTCCATATATACCTCCACAATTATTTTTATTCAGTACAAGGCCCACCTTGACCACCAATAGTCGCATCATTTAAAACAGTACCAACTGTCTTAGTAACTTCACTTCCATCAAAAGTTAAACTATATTGTGCAATAGATGGAGAACTTTCATTTTTTATTTGTTTCTTAGAACAATAAGTATTCCAATATTTAACACTATGTCCATCAAATTCTAACGCATCCAAAGAACTAAGCTCCTTTCCGCCATTAACTGATTTACTAGATAAACTAGTAGCCTTAGAAATTAACATAATAGGCTTTTGTTCCGCAGGCTTATTCTCATTATAAAACTTTATATACCAATATGGAGTAGAACTCTCATATCTATAAACAACTCCCAAATACTTTGAATCAATAACATATAAATATCCATCTAAATTCTTTATATTGTCCTCAGGTTTAACTCCTTGTTGCCAAAAATCACTATAATCTCCCCCATCCAAAGTATCAACAAGTATATTATCTACATAAACATCAATAGTATACTTTTTCTTATCATCAGTAAGTCTCTTAATTAACCTGATTTCATGATTTGCATCATTAAGAGCAAGTTTAACAGCCTTAGCACAATCAAGTTCTCCCTCACACTTTACATCAGCAAGACTAAATGTATTACCCTTAATTAAATCCTCTTTTTCCTCTTCAATAACCTGTTCCTTATTTTCTAAATCTTTCTTAACAAATTCATCATAACAAATATAACAAATACATCCAATTAAAAGAACCCCTAAAACAATAACCACAACTATTAACCCTGTATTATCCTTATTTACCTTCATAGCTCATCTCCTATCCTATAACAAAATTATATAATAACAATTATCAAAATACAAGCACAAATAAAAACACTTTACATTAACACAAAAGATTGAGATTAATAAAAAAATTTTATATAATAACAAATGGAAGTGATTACATGTTTAAATACTCATATAACAATAAAAGATATCATACACTAGATTATTATTATAAAATAAAATATAACTCAAAAGTCTTTAAAGTAAACTTAAATCTAGGTTTATCATGTCCAAACAAAGATGGAACCAAAGGAACAGGCGGATGCATATACTGTAAATCCGGTGGATCATCATTCGGAGGAAACAAAAACCAATCACTAAAAGAACAATTTGAAAATCAAAAACAAATACTACATAAAAAATGGAAAAATGCAAAATACATAGCCTACTTTGGCACAAATACAAATACATATGGAGAGTTAAATTATCTAAAAAAAGCATTTGAAGAAGTCCTAACATATAAAAATGTAATAGGAATAAACATAGCAACAAGACCAGATGCCATATCAGAAGATTGTCTAGAATACTTAAAAGAATTAAACAAAAAAACAGATTTAGTAATAGAACTAGGACTCCAAACAATACACGATAAAACATCTAAATTAATAAATAGAGGTCATACTCTAGAAGAATTCGAAACAATGTACAAAAAACTAAAAAAAGCAAAAATCAAAGTAGTAGTACACATAATAAATGGGTTACCATACGAAACAAAAGAAATGATGTTAGAAACAGTAAAATATTTAAATAAACTTCACATAGATGGAATAAAAATACACATGTTACATATCTTAAAAGACACACAATTAGAAAAACTATATAACAAAGAAAACTTTCATATTCTAACAAAAGAAGAATATATAAACATAGTATGTGATCAAATAGAAAACCTAAATGAAGAAATAATAATAAATAGATTAACCGGAGATCCAGATAAAAATGAACTAATAGAACCAACCTGGACAACAAAAAAATTTACTATTCTAAATGATATAGACAAAACATTAAAACAAAGAAACACATATCAAGGATATAACCTAAGCATTTTAAATAAAGCAAGAACATTAATGGAAACAAACCTAAAACCAAATGACTTAGTAATAGATGCCACCATAGGAAATGGAAAAGATTCAAACTATTTATTACATATAATAACAAAAGGATTTCTATTTGGATTTGATATTCAAAAACAAGCAATAATAAATACAAATAATTTATTAAAAACTAAATATAAAAATTATAAATTATATCAAACAGGTCACGAAAACATAGAACAAAAACTAAAAGAATACAAACAAAAAATATCATTAATTGTATTCAATCTAGGGTTCTTACCAAAAGAAAGTAAAGAAATAACAACCAAAACAAGTACAACAATAAAAGCCATAAAACAAAGTCTAAATATGTTAAATAAAAAAGGACATATAGTAATAACAATATATCCAGGTCATAAAGAAGGACTAAAAGAAAGTAAAGAAATAAAAAAATATCTAAAAACATTAACAAATTATACATATGAAGAATTTCATAACACAGAAAACAAAGAAGCACCATATGTAATAAATATAAAACAAGTTACAAAAAAATAACTTGTTTTTAAATACCCCTAATAACATTAACACCAAAACTAATCAAAACAAAAAATATTAAAATATAATAATATTTAACAAAAAATAATAAATATTTAGAAACATAATCGCTTTTCTCAAGTATATCAATAACAAATAATATAATTAAAATAACAAAAAATAAAAATATAGGAATAGTAAGTATATTATAAGAGAAAGCAGAAACTATGTCCCCTCTAAATAAAGATCTAAATCCACGAGTTAAACCACATCCAGGACAAGGTATACCAAATACACTTTTAAAAACACAATCTATATCAAAAACAAATACTACCAGTATTCCAAATACAAGTAGTATTAAAAGTATAAATAAAACAAATCTTTTATTAATCAATTAAATAATTACCCTCAGCATCCACATTAATAGAACCAGTAAGAATCAAAATTCCTTCAACAAGTCCCCATATAGCAGAAACAAATGATAAAAATCCACAAGACAATACTGTAATTAAAAGTTGTCCTACTGCTTTACCAGTATATCCTAAATAAAAATTATGAACACCAAAACTTCCTAAAAATATACCTAAAAGTCCAGCAGCAATCTTAGATTTAGCAACACCATTATTAATGGTATTGTTATTGTTATTGTTATTATTACCATCATTAACAACTTCTCCAACAACAACATCCTTATCTTTATTATCTTCTATTATCTTAGCACCACATTTACTACAAAATGCAGCACCTTTCTTTATTTCAGACCCACAATTAGTACAAAATTTACCCATATTATCAACTCCTTTTCATATATTGTAACACATTTAAATTACAATATTCAATACATTTAATACAGTTTATGAAAGAGCAATTTAGAGAAATCAATCATATGTCATACTTTTGTTATAAAAATACCATTTTATATATTTATATAATTAAGTTTATATTCTTCTACTATTTGATTTGAGCTTTTATATAATAATGCTTTCTTTATAATATTACACATCAATCACTATTTAACTAATTATTCCATAACATCTATAATAATACTCTTTCTAAAAGGCTTAAAAAACGAAAACTTATATGCATCAAGTACATTTTCATAAGAACCCTTCTTACCATAAAGTCTCATTATAACATCACCTTTTCTAACATAATCCCCAACATTTTTAGTAAGAACTATTCCTGCATCAAAATCTATCTTATCAGTCTTTTTCTTTCTACCGGCACCAAGTTTCATAGAAGTAGAACCAATAATCATACTATTAATACTTTTAATATAACCACTTTTTTCTGACTTAACTTCATAAAACTTATCTTCATCACAAACAGGTATACTACCACCCTGAAGCTTAACAAAATGTTCAAATACTTCATATGCCTTACCACTGTTTATAGAATCAATAACCCTATTTCGACAAGTATTAATATCTAAACTCTTACTCATAAAATACATTAAACTAGCCATTTCAATACACAGTGTACTAAGATTATTCCTCTTTCCATTTTTAAGAACATCTACCACTTCCATAACTTCAAGCCTATTACCAATATTATCTCCAAGAGGATTATCCATTCTAGTAAGCATACAAATAACTTTTCTATCATATTTCTTACCAATTTCAATCATAATACGAGCAAGCTCTTTAGCTTGTTTTTTATCTTCAACTAAAGCACCTTTACCAACTTTAATATCAATTAAAATCTTACCTGCACCACTAGCAATCTTCTTACTCATAATAGAAACAGCAATTAAAGCTATAGACTTAGTCGTACCAGTAACATCTCTTAAAGCATAAACTTTCTTATCCAAAGGACATAAATTATCAGTCTGAGAAGAGATAACCATATTAGTCTTTCCAATCAAATCATAAAACTCCTTTTTAGTAAGATCAGTTTTAACTCCCACAGACTCAAGTTTATCAATAGTACCTCCAGTATAACCAAGAGCCCTACCACTCATCTTAGAAATCTTAACTCCTAAACTAGCAAGAATAGGAAGAACTATTAAAGTAGTCTTATCTCCAACCCCTCCAGTAGAATGTTTATCTATAAAAGACAAATTCTTAACAAAAACATCTCCACTTCTAATAAAAATATCAGTAAGATCAAAAATTTCTTCATCAGTAAGACCATTTCTACATATACACTTTAAACACAAAGTCATATCCTTATCAGAAACCTTATCATTTAAATACCCCATAAAAAGTTTAGAAAGCTCATCATAAGAAAGCTTTTCTCTATTTTCTAATTTACTAATTATCTTCTTCATACTATCACCTACTATACAATTATATAACTAATTAATAAATAAATCAAAACTAAAACTTCAAATAGAATAAATTTCATGATAGAATAATACTAGGTGATAATTAATGATAGATAATTTAAAGAAAAGCTTTAAAGAAACAGCAATAATAGTTTTACCAATATGCTTAATAGTCTCAATAATAGCTCTATTATTTAACTTAGACAAAAGTATAATAACATCATTCATGATAAGTTCAGTATTTCTAATAATAGGAATAAGCTTATTTACATTTGGCGCAGATCTTTCAATGATGATGATTGGAGAAAAACTAGGCAGTGCTCTAATAAAAAGTAAAAAAATAGGAATAATCCTAGGTGTAATCCTCTTAATAGGAATAATGATAACAGTCGCTGAACCAGACCTAAGAGTACTAGCAGAACAAATTCCAAGTATACCAACCACCACCCTGATTCTTACAATAAGTTTAGGTGTAGGAATAATGTTGATGATTGCAGTCATGAAAATATTATTTAAACTAAGTTTTAGAACAATATTAATAATAAGCTATACAATAGTATTTGCACTCTTAGCATTCGTACCAGATAGCTTTATTCCAATATCATTTGACTCAAGTGGAGTTACAACAGGTCCAATAAGTGTACCATTCATATTAGCTCTAGGAATAGGTCTAACAGCCTTCAGAACAGATAGCAATACAAAAAATGATACATTTGGTCTAATAGGTCTATGTGCAGTAGGTCCTAAAATAATGGTCTTAATACTAGGAATGTTATACACAGGAACAAATACATACGACACATCAATATATAACAGTAACTTACCATTACTACTACAATATACTGAAAAATTCTTAGAATGTATTAAGTCAGTAGCAATATCACTAAGTCCAATAATTGCCCTATTTATTATATTTAACCTAATCCAAAAAGACGTATTTACAAAAAAACAAATCAAAAAAGTAATAATAGGTTTAATAGCAACATTTATAGGACTATGCTTATTTTTAACAGGCGTAGACGTAGGATTCATGAAAACAGGATTTGTACTCGGACAAAACTTCATAGACAATAACCTAACAAAATATATAATCCCATTCATATCAGTAATAGGGTTCCTAGTAGTATTTGCAGAACCAGCTATAAAAATACTTACAAATGAAGTAGAAGAAATAACCGAAGGAAGTATAACAAGCAACATAATGAGAATAGCAATATCAATTGGAGTAATAATGGCACTAATACTAGCAATATTAAGAGTTTTATATCAAATACCAATATTCTGGTTCTTAGTAGTATCATATGCTTTAGCAATGTTACTAACATTCTTCTCTCCAAAAATGTTCACAGCAATAGCATTCGACACCGGAGGATCAGTATGCGGACCATTAACAGCAACATTTATTCTTCCTTTCGTAATTGGAATTTGCCTAGCATCAAATGGAAACATAATGTTAGATGCCTTTGGTTTAATAGCATTCATAGCAACATCTCCACTTATAACCATTCAAACTCTAGGAATAATATTTAAAATAAAAACAAAACAAGAAATAAATAAAGAAATAGATGAAGAAATAATAGAATACGATTGGAGGGCCACTATATGATAGAACTATTATGTCTAATATCAAATGATAAAGAAGATAAAATAATAAAACCCCTATATGATAAATACAACATGCCATTTAATATAGCAACACATGGCGAAGGAACCGCCCCATCATCAACATTAGAATACTTTGGCTTAGAAGACATAAAAAAATATATATACTTCTCTCTTATAAATGAAAAGCAAAAAAAAGACATCTTAGAAAGTATAAAAACAAACTTAGAATTAGATAAACCAGGCGAAGGAATATGCTTTACAATTCCCCTATCAGGAAGCACAAAATATTTATTAGATAAATTAAATACGGAGGATAATATGAAAGAAAATAAACCAGTAAAAGAAAAAGAACAAAAAGAAAAGAAGAAAAATAAAAAAATTCATCATTTAATAGTAACAATCATAGCAGAAGGATACTCAGAAAAAGTAATGAATACTGCAAAAAATGCCGGTGCTGGCGGAGGAACACTAATAAATGGACGCAGCATTTATCAAACAAATTCAAAAAGACAATTTCTAGGTTTTTCAATAGAACCAGAAAAAGATCTAATACTAATAGTAACAGAAGAAGATAAAAAAAATGATATAATGAATGCCATAGTAAAAGAAACAGGACTAAAAACAGAAGGCGGAGGAATAATATTCTCACTTCCAATAACCGAAGCAATAGGACTGTTCGAAGAAAACAACTAAATAGACAATTGCAAAATTATATAGTATAATAAATAAAAAAAGGAGAAAATATGACAAAAGCCGAAGAATATATAACAGAAAATTTTATATCCGAAGGGTTTACCTTAAAAGAACAAGAAGAATTCTTAAAAATAGTTCACAAAATAGTATCACACAAAGAATTTGAAAAAAGATGTTCAGAAGAATTCTATCACCATGGAACAACAACCCTAGGAGAACATATAATAAAAGATACAATCTTAACATATAGAATGGTAAAAATATATCAAATAAAACATCCATTATTAAAAATAGATCTAGAAACAGCACTACTAATATCATTATTCCATGATTTGTACACAACGCCATGGCAAAACAACACAGAAAAAAAATCACTCTTAAAAATGGAAAACCACGGTTTCATACATCCCGTCGAAGCAGTAATAAACTCATACAACTGGTACCCAGAATACTTTAAAAACAAAGAAAAAAGAGAAAAAATAATGGACGGAATTCTTCATCATATGCATCCATTCCCAGTAACAAAAATAACAATGAATACAAAAATAAATAATCGAAATATAACAGAATTTAAATACCACAAATTTTTAATAGAAAACACTAAAAATAAAAAAGGATTAAACTTCAACATAAAAAAAGCAAAAAGTATAGAAGGAAGAATAATGTCCAAAGCAGATAAAAAAACCGCACTAAATGAACTTAAAAATATTGAATCATTCCTAGCACTAATAACAGGAAAAAACAAAAGCATAATTAAGTAAGTATTAACTTACTTTTTTTATTGACAAAAGCAAAAGCACATTGTATTATTGTATTATGTAAGTAGCACAATATAAGGAGGTAACAATGAACTTTGATTTTAATAACAACAGCCCTATTTATACACAACTAACACAATCTTTAAAAGAATATATAATATCAGGAAAACTAAAACCAAATGAAAAACTCCCATCAGTAAGAGACCTAGCTCTAACAATAAAAATCAATCCTAACACAGTACAAAAATCATTAGAAAAACTAGAACAAGAAAACTTAATCTACACAGAAAGAACAAATGGAAAATATGTAACAGATAACATAAAATTAATAAATAAGAAAAAAGAAGAATTAGCAACATCAAAAATAAATAGTTTTCTAAATGATATGAATAACCTAGGATTTACAAAAGAAGAAACAATCAAATACTTACAAAACAAGAAAGGAAAATAAAATGAATTTAATAAAATGTACAAATCTAACAAAAAAGTTTGATAACAAAACAATTCTAAATAATATAAATCTAACAATAACCGAAAACAAGATAATAGGTTTATTAGGGAAAAACGGAACAGGTAAAACAACATTAATAAAACTAATAAATGACCTACTTACTCCAACAAGTGGAGAAATATTAATCAAAGGGAAAAAGCCTAGTCCAGAAACAAAAGAAATAATATCATATCTTCCAGAAAGAACCTATTTAGACAAAACAATGACTATAAAAGAAACATTAATATTCTTTAGTGAGTTCTACAAAAATTTTAACATTAAAAAAGCAAAAAAACTATTAAAAGATCTAAATTTAGAAGAAGATCAAAAACTATCAAAAATGAGTAAAGGCATGTTAGAAAAACTAACTCTAATCCTAGTAATGAGTAGAAAAGCAAAAATATACATATTAGATGAACCTTTAGGCGGAGTAGATCCTGCAACAAGAGACTACATATTAGACACAATATTAACAAATTTTGATGAAAATGCAAGTATTATAATTTCAACTCATCTAATAGAAGACATAGAAAAAATATTAGACGAAGTAATATTTATAGATAAGGGAGAAATAATACTAAATTCTCCTACCGATAAACTAAGAGAAAAAGAAAATAAATCAATAAATGAAATTTTCAGGAGGTACTTCAAATGCTAAAAAAACTATTAAAATATGATTTAAAATGGTGTTACAAAGCACTTACAATCTTCTACATATTAAGCATAATATTTGCAATATTAACAAGAGTATTTATAAACATAGATGGAAGAATATTATTTACAATAATAGGAAAAATAATGCAAGGAATAACTATAACACTTCTAATAAATATATTAATAAATAACATATTAAGAATATGGGCAAGAGTAATAAAAAACTTCTATAGTGATGAAGCATATCTAACACATACCCTACCAATAAAAAAAGAAACATTATTTCTTTCCAAAGTATTAACAACAATAATAACTCTATTAACAAGTACCATAGTAATAATAATTTCTTTATTAATATGCTACTATTCAAAAGAAAACATAGAAATATTAAAAAATATATTAAACCAAATAAATATATCAAATATAACAATAATAAGTACAATATTAATATTCTATTTAGAAATACTATTTATAATTCTATCAGGAATAACAGCAATAATTTTAGGATATAAACAAAACAATAACAAACTATTAAAATCTGTCCTATTTGGCTTAATAATATACTTTACAATGCAAACACTAATACTAGTAATAATATTCGTAATAGGCCTATTTAACAAAGAAATAATGGACTTATTTAAAACAAACAACATAACACCAAACCTATTAAAACAAATGTTATCATTAAGTACAATAATTTATATTATATATAACATAATACTATATATAATAGGAAACAATACATTTAAAAAAGGAGTAAACATAGATTAAAAAATCTATGTTTTTTCATAATAAAAGAACTAGATTTCTCTAGTTCCTGTAAACTAATTATTTAAACTATTTCTTTTTAAATAAACCACAGTTCCTACTACTCCACTAAGAGTAACTAAAGCAATGGCAACATATCCCATAATTCCATCATATGTTTGAGGATTTTTAACATTAGATACATTAGCACTAGCTACATCTTTATAAGCAAGAGCATAAGTAGAAAACTTATCAGTTTCAAATGTAAGTGTTTTTCCATCTTTAGATAACTTAGCTGGAAGAACACTTGCTACTCCATTATGTTCTCTAATTACGTAAAACACTCTTTCCATTCCTGCTTTTGTTTTAGTTAAATCACTAGGAATAGCTACAGTAAATTTAACTTTTTCAGTTAAACTACTAAGCTCACCTACAACACTACCATTATCAGCATTCTTAACAAGTACAGAAATATCAAAATAACTTACAACCTTAGCATTAGGCACTTTCTTATCAATAGCATTACTCATAACATTTTTAACATCACTTGAAACACTACTAGCATCTTTATTAGCAACATTAACATCTACAAGTGGAGTAATATTATCTGTATTTATATTACTCTTTTCAAGTGAAGCAATAAGTACACCCTTAACAACATTATAATTAGTAACACCTACTGTAACATTTTTAACTTCTTTAGAAGTATCCACACTAGGCATATCAACTTTTACTAATTTCTTATCAACTACGTAATTACCATTAACTAAAGTCTTATCATAACCACTAGCAATATACTTATCATTAATATTTGAATAAGTACCACCTGTTATGCTTGTAGTTACTTTACCAACATAACTCGGATTATTAAATCCAGTCTTAGGATTTGTAACCCCAATATCACTTAAAGTAAGCACATCATAAGACGTTCTAGTTTTACTATTAGTAACAAGTTTTGCTTTACCAGAAATAGAAACATTCATCTTTTGACTTACTTTTCCTAAATCATAAATAGCAAGAGCACTACCTTGTCCATTACTAGAAGTAATAGTACCACCGGTTATGTTAATATTTAAATCATTACCACTAGCTGAGTTATAAGTACCTCCCATTACATAAATAGCATCAGGAAGCCAAGCACAACCATTATATGCATAATATTCACTAGGACTATCAATATCACTAGTAACAGCAGTAATAACTCCTCCAGTAATATTTAAAGTACCCATTCTAATAGAAATACCACCTGTTAATGTACCACCTTTTACATCAAGACCAACTTGACCAGGTACATAAACAGCAGGCCCATATTTAGCCTTAACAACACCATCATTTACAGTAAAATGCATATCTCCAGTAGTATTATTACCAGAAAGTCCAGCATATAAAGTATCAATAATACCACCTTTTACAGTAACTTTTCCACCTTCAAGAGCATAAATACCATAACCATTACCATTCTTTACAGTACCACTTTGAAGTGTAAATTTACCACCCTCTACTTGAATAGCAGAAGCATTCTTTTCAGTATTAGCTACAACAGCACCACCAGATTTAGAATCTTTAAGTACTAAAGTTCCCTTAACCTCAATAGCACCAGTAAGAGTCTTACCATTTAAATCAATAGTCACATTCTTACCCTTAGCAACACTAACTTTTTCAGTATAGTTTTGATCTAAAACAACATTATTAGATCCATCAATCATATTTTGTAAAGTATCAGCATTTACATTAACAAAACCTAAAGAAAATAAAAATGCCATAGATACAACAAAATATTTTAAAATTCTATTTACTCTCATATCTTATTCCTCCTAAGTATATAATAACATAAAATTGAAAAAAGAAAATAGTTTTATAACAAAAAAAGCACATTTGACACATAAAATAGAAATAAAATAAAAAATATGATAAACTATATCTGGAGGATAAATTATGAAAATAACAATATTAGGTGCAGGAGCATATGCCCTAGCCCTAACACACATAGCAAACAAAAATAATAATGATATAACAATTTGGACAAAATTTGAAGAAGAAAAAAATACTCTAGAAAAAACAAGAGAGAACAAAGAAAAACTACCAAGTTATAAACTACCAGAAAAAATAAAAATAACAACAAACTTAAAAGAAAGTATAACAAATAGTGATCTAATAATAATAGCAATCCCCGCAGTAGCAATAGAAGAAACAATCAAAGAATTAAAAAGCATAATAAACAAGAAAAGTCACATCTGTATAGCAACAAAAGGAATACAACAAAAAACAAATCTCTTCGTAGTAAACATTCTAAAAAAACATGTAC
Source organism: uncultured Bacilli bacterium (assembly GCA_934101575.1). Taxonomy (GTDB): domain Bacteria; phylum Bacillota_I; class Bacilli_A; order RF39; family UBA660; genus UMGS1449. The sequence goes on along the minus strand of CAKORJ010000001.1, from coordinate 9,978 downwards.
ACACTAAAAACTACGGAGTAATATCCGGCGGAAGCTTTGCAACAGATATAATAAAAGATGCCCCAATAGGACTTACACTAGCAACAAAAAACAAAGAAACAGAAAAAATAATCAAAAAAGCATTATCCACCACTACAACAAAACTAAGAGAAACAAAAGACATAATAGGAACAGAAATATGTGGATCAGTAAAGAATGTCCTAGCAATAGCATCAGGAATTCTATATGGAATGGAAATGCCAGAATCAACAATATCAATGTTTTTAACAGAATCATTAAACGATGTACAAGAATTAATATACTTTCTAGGAGGAAACAAAAAAACAATATTATCATTCGCAGGATTCGGAGACCTATACCTAACCTGTACCAGTAACAAAAGTAGAAACTTCACACTAGGAAAAATGATTGGGGAACAAAAATCAAAAGAAGAAATAAATAAATACAAAGAAACTACAACAATAGAAGGACTTTATACATTAAAATCAATATATTCACTAACAAAAAGTAAAAACATTAAAATACCAATAATAAATCTTATATATGACATCATATATAAAAACAAAGATCCCAAAAAACTAATAACTTTTTTAATAACAAAATAATTGACATATAATAGTTTTGACACTATAATAAAAAAGCACTAAAGGAGGAATAACATGAGTGACATAATACAAAAAAAACTAATATATGACAATTTATTAAAAAAACAAATGTGCGAAGCATATGAAATAGAGTATTTCAAATATAAAATTTCAGATAGAGAACTAAAAAAATGGTTGAAAACAAGACAAGAACAAGGAATACAATATCTTGATTTTATAGACTACATGCATTCATATCCACAGTTTTCAGAATATAACAGTATAGAAATAGGAAAAGGCCCAAAAGATTCAATATTTAAAGACAAAGAATTTACAGTCGCAACAGAACACTGTTTTGATTTCAATCAAGAACAACAAATAGTATTACCAGGAATACTAAAAATAACAGAATATGGCGAACCATATCTTCAGTCCCAATCTGGAAAAGGAATGTTTAAATTTGATATGGATACTAGATTTATAACACAAAATCCATATTTTAACTCAGAATTACTAGGTTGGCAAAAACTTCACAACAACGGAACAAGCAACATAACAGTCGGAGTATATGGAAGTAAATATGATAGTGATAAAAGACAAAAAATCAAGTTAATAGAAAACTTAAAAAAGAAATTAAACAATGAAGAATATAACGAAGAATACGATACTACAAAAAACAATTATTATTACGCCATATCAACCAATAGAAAAAGTTTAACCAAAGTAAAAACAAGAAAAAAAAGTAAATACTAAAACTAAAAGTATTTACTTTTTTTATAAACTATCAAAATTAAAAACAAAATCACATATATGATTAGAACTAGAATAAAAAAGTCTAACAAGATTCATAATATTATATACAATTAAAAATATCCGTTTTATAAAGAAAAAACGAACTAAATAGTTCGACAATTTTTACAAATGGAGCGAGTGTCGTAGTTATCTACAACTCTTTCTCTAGTGATATGATAAATATCACTCACTAATAAAAATACAATTTCACAATTTTCTAAAAAATAGTGGTATAATTGATATGAATTAAGAGGTGATTTTAATGTACCAAAAAGATGTTTTAAGAGAATACATAAGTAAATCAGAATTGAGGGTTTTTAGTGAAAAAATAAAAGTAAGGTTATCAAAAGAATTGGCAAAAAAATATGATGATGGTAGTTATAATAATTATTTAAAAAATATGCAAAAATGCCTTGATATGATAGATACATTAAATATTCAATATCCTGGTAATGCACATCCTATTTTATATGTATATATAGTTCCGGATAATAGTTATTCTGAATTATTGAGAATTCCTAAAATTTTTGATAAAGGTACAGGAGGCGGAAAACCAGTACCATGTTATGATTTAGATGGCTTTAATTCAGCATATGGATTAACTCAAAATATGTTGGTAAATAGACCTGAAGAAGAAACAAGAATTTCAAGAATTGAAAATGAAATTCATGAACTTGCTCATATAGTTCATAGTCAATTTTTTTCAAAATATCAAACAATTTGTGAAGGATTTGCAGAAACTTTACCACTTTATGCTTTGGGTTTTGAAGAAATATTTGATGAACATAAAAATACAATAGTAGAGTTAGATGAAAGCCAAATTCTTAGTGCACAAGAGTTATTGAATTCTGAAAAAAAAGGTATTTATGGTGCCGAAGCTGTATTACCCAATAGATCTTGCTCATTTAGATTTTCTTATATTTCTTCTTACTTACTTATAAGGGGATGTGTCGAAACTATTGCTGAGAAAAATGGTTTTTCTAAAGCACAAGCAATTCAGAACTTTTTAGAGATTGTTAAACAAAGTAATTGTTCAAATGAATGGCTTATTTATGATATTGCTAATGCCATAGGAATACCCCAAGATGACCTATTGAACGGCAAACAATTACAAATGAAAGTATTAACTTCTTTATCAGCACAAATTCAAAAATCTAATTTATCAAAATAACAAAGATGATTACATATCAATTTCGTAATCATCTTTTCCATTGTCTTTATTCTTATCATTTTCTTTATTCCAAATATAATCATCTTGAATTGATTCAATAGTTTTATCACTAAATATATTGTGAGTATATAAATCTTTTGAAAAATTCCAATAATCTTCTCGTTCTTTTTCTTTTCCAAACATTTTATCTTTAATAAATTTAACTAATCTATCAAATAAGTTTTCAAAAAAAGTAATGGTACTTTGTAGTTTAGAATTTTTTTCTTTAAGATCATCAATTTCATCTTCTTGTTTATCTATCTTTTTTTCAAGTGATTTAACTTTAATATTTAAAGCATCGTTATTTTCAGTTAGTATTTTAACTTTTTCTCTATTATCCTTTAATTCAGTTTCTACATCATTTAAGGTAATAGATAACTTTTGCATTTTCTTATATTCTTTATTAGTTGAATCTACTTGCTGAATAAATTTATCAATTTTATCTTTATCATCTTTATTTAAAACATATTTATCTTTGTTAGTAAAAGTAGTTTTTAAATTATTAACGATATCTTTAACATCATTAGAATTATTATCTAGTTCAAGTGATTTTTTATTAGCAATTTCTAGTCGTTCTTTTTGTTCTGGCAAACTAAAACCTTCTCTTGCTTGATCTTCAGTTGATACTCTTAAATATAGTCCACATAAATTTTTAATTTTGTTGTCCACACACAACACATCCTTTCTTCAAAAAAAAGAAGAGATAAAAGCAATAGATATCCAAACTACTACCTTTATCTCTTTAACTTCCTATTATAAAAATATATTTTTTTATTTTTCTTCCCATAATGCATAACCCCATTAATACATTTAGGTATATCTTTTTCAGTTGCTATATATAATAGTATTTTTGTCTTAAAAAGTCAATAGTTAGCGAAACATCAGGCATTTAGTAGATTCTTAATGTAATCTTCAAGTTCCACAAGTTGAATTTTTTTATTTAGACTACCAACATAAATATCAGTAGAATAATTAAATGCTAGAAAAGTAATATCTTTAACAATAATCTTATGTGGCTCTATGTAAGATAAATTAGTCTTATCAATTTTTCTAATACTACCATTTATAATAGTAGGTTTGATATGACAAAACTCGCATATAAATTCAATTTTCTTTTTTAGTGATTGATCTAATATTATTTCTTCTTTAATAATATTTACCATAGTTTCCATCCTTTCTTTTTTTAATAGGATAGTTTTCTAAACAACAAAAAAACTAATCCATTTCTAGATTAGTTATTTATCAAAACTCGAAAAATTCGAGCAGATTTCACTATGGAGCGGACGAGGAGAATCGAACTCCCATCTTAGCCTTGGCAAGGCCATATTCTAACCATTAAACCACATCCGCAAAACGAGTACATATATAATGTACCATTTTTTTTACTAAAAAGCAATAATTTTATTCAAGTTCCTCTAGTTTTTCCTTATCAAGTTCCACTCTACTAATAGAATTAAATCTTTTAGTAATTTTCTCAGTAGTAGTATGTATATCATTAACATCCCTACTTACTGTTTCAATACTTCTAGATAACTTATCCCATCTATCCTTATATCTACCAAACTCAACACCAAGCTTATTAAGCTCCTCATGAATAACACTAGTATACTTATCTCTTTCAATATTCTTAAGAAGCATTTGAATAACAGTTAAAGTAGAAATAAGTGTTGTAGGAGAAGTAATCCATACTCTTTTCTTATATGCATAATCAATTATATCAGAATGATAAGCATTAATTTCCGCAAAAATAGCCTCCGCTGGTAAAAACATAATAGCCTGATCACTAGTAACACCAGGAATAATATACTTACTGCTAATAGCATCTATATGTTTCTTTACATCAACCTTAAATAACTTTTCATACTTTTCTCTTTCTATCCTACTAATATTTTTATCAACCATATTTCTGTAATTCTCCAAAGGAAACTTAGAATCAATAGCAATAGTACCAAGTGGTTCTGGAGCAAACAAAATAGAATCCGCAATTGTCCCATTAGGAAGAGAATATTGAAGTCTATAAATACTATCATTCTTTTCACCAAATACTGAAGATAATATATGTTTAAGATTAACTTCTCCAAAAATACCCCTAGTCTTCTTATCAGTTAAAATACCTTGTAAAGAAACAATATCACTAGAAAGAGAATCAATCTTCTTTTGAGCCTCATCTATCTTAGAAAGTCTCTCAAGTACATTAGAAAAAGTCTTATTAGTCTTTTCAAAATTTTGATCAAGTCTTTCATTAACTTTTTCATTCATAAGAATAAGTCTTTGATCCTGTCTTTCAGAAAGTCTATTAAAATCCTCATTTAAAGAACTCTTTAAATCACCAAGTTCCTTCATCATACTAACTTCAAGTTTTCCAAGTCTCTCAGTTATATTAGCCTCATTACCACCTTTAGTAATACTGACTACTACTAAAATTAAAATAACAACCAAAAGCCCAATTACTACATATTCCATCTATTTTTCCACCTTTACTATTTTTTCTACTATTTTACTTATAATATATGCCACTAAAACAAGCCCTCCAACTTTAACAAAATTAATTGGATCTTTCAAACTATCAACAAAAGAAACAGCAATATATCCATAAAACAAAAGCATTGCCGGCTTACCAATCATTAAAGCAATCAAATACTTTTTATCAGATATATCACTAAGCCCTCCTGCAATATTAACCGCAAAAGCCGGAGTAACAGGAAGAGCAAAAAGCACCACCAAAACATTAAAATCTATATTTGATAGCTTATCCATCCACTTCTTTATTGTATCCTGCTTACTCTTAGAAAACCAGTGTATAAACCTATCTCTAAACAAATATCTAAATAAACAAAATGAAGCCATACACCCAAACACCGTAGCAATATAAGAAATAAGAAATCCAAATAAATTACCAAAAGAAAGCATATTAAGCCCAACTATTGCCCCCAAAGGCAGAAAAGGAAAAACAGACTCTAAAAGAACAAGTAAAAATCCTCCAAAAGGACCAAAAGAAACCATAACATTAACAAGTTGATCAATTAACATAGATATTTTTTCCATAAAACACTTCCTTTATCCTGTTAATATTATACCACGCATAACAAAAAAGTAATATATGAAATCATAACTTTTCAAAAAACAAAAACATTCCAGTAGAAATATCCATCTTCCCACTCTTAACATTAATATCAATATCACTAAGACTTTTAAGCATATCAAGAATCTTATCACCAGAAACTAATCTACACTGTTCCTTTAACTTAGTAAGTCTATAAGGATGAAGCATATAAAGTTTAATAAGTTCACCATCACTTAAAGACATAGACTTTATCTTAACTTTATATAAAAGTCTATAATGATTAGCAATAGTATAAAGAATTTTCTCTTCAGTTTCATTTTCCATAAGAAGTTCCTTATAAATATTAATAACTTTTTCTCGATTACCACCATTAATCTCATCAATCAAATTAAAAATAGTACTATCATACCCCTTCTTAACAAGATTATCTACATCATCTCTAGTAATAATCTTATCATTAAACTTATATACTTTTAATTTTTCAAGTTCACTTTTAATCCTTCCAATATTATTATCACAATAACTAATAAGTAAATTAATAGCCATAAAATCCATATCATATCCATCAAGATTATTCTTAACATACCCATTAAAATCATAATTAAATACTTCTTTATACTTAGTTTTTTCTTTTAGTACTTTAGTAAGTCTCTTTCTATTATCAAGCTCTTTATATGATATAAGTATCAAAGTATTACTACCAGGATTATCTAAATACTTTATTAAAGACCCACCATCTAACACTTTATCTAAATTAAAAACTTTAACTATTTTATTACCAAATAAACTAACAGTATCTAAATCAATAATAGCATCCTTAAGAGAACTATCTTTCATATCATAACTAACAATATTATCAGAATCATTCTCAAGTTTCTTTACTTCTTCTAAAACATAATCCTTATTTCCTACTAAAGTATATATCATATTAAAAACTCCCAACTACAAGTATTATAACACAAAAAAAAGTTAAATTTTAATTATTTGCTTTAACTTTTTAATAACTTTTTTCTCAATTCTAGAAATATAAGATTGACTAATATTAAGCTTTTTAGCAACATCTTTTTGAGTAAGTTCATCCTTACCATTTAACCCATATCTCATTTGCATTATTTCTTTATCCCTATCATCAAGTTTATTAAGTTCTGCTATTAAAACCTTCTTATCATATTCATCCTCAAGTGGTTTAGTAACAATATCTCCATCTGTACCCAAAATATCCTCTAAATGAAGTTCATTACCATCACTATCAAAACTAAGAGATTCCTCAAAAGACACATCAGTCTTATTTTTTTTCGTTTTTCTAAGATACATTAAAATTTCATTATCAATGCATCTAGAACAATAAGTAGCAAGTTTAATATTCTTACCTCTTTTATAAGTATTAATCCCTTTTATAAGACCAATAGAACCAATACTAACAAGATCTTCTAAATCAACCTTAGTATTATCATATCTCTTAGCAAGAAATACAACAAGTCTTAAATTATGTTCAATAAGTTTATCCTTAGCATAAATATCTCCCTTTTCCTTAAGCTCTAAAAAATGATCCTCATCTTCCTTACTAAGAGGCGGAGGAAGTATATCAGAAGCACCAACAAAAAACACCCCATCTCTCTTAAAAAACTTCCTAATTAAACACAGAATCTTATTTTTCATCTAAATCATCCTCCCATAAATTTACATTTAAAATCATATCACAATCCTTAAGTTGAAATTTGTCATTTGCTATAGCAACATAAATATTTTCAAAAAAACCCTTTCCAGAAACAAAAATCTTAGAAACCTTAACCCCTTTCATAACACCATTACCATTAACACTCCTAAAAGGAATATATATATAATCACCAGAAAAACAAGGATCCTTATTTAAAATAACAACAGGTCTATCAAAATATAAAAGATCATTTCCAGTATCCATAAACCCTTCATATTTATAACTAAAATCACCTATAAAAACTTCAACATTATATTTATTAACAGAAAACCTCTTCACACACCTAGCATATTTAGAATAAAAAACAATCATCAAAAAACCAATAAAAATAAGCATAAATAAATTAAAACTATTACCATTAGAAAAAAATATCATCCCAACATTAGAATACCCAATCTCCGTATTAATCAAATAAAGACCCCCACCAAGTATCACAGATAAAATAACCAAATAAATAAAATTATTCAAAGTATATCTAAAACTCTTATAAGAAAAACAAATAATAACCATTAAAACACCAAGTATCATCTTAACAATTAAAAACATAAATGAAGACATAGAAAAAAATATAATAAAAAAAGAAACTCCTCCAAACAAAGAACCTAAAAAAAGTCTTAACTTAGAAACATTTCTCTTAAGAACAATAGAAACCCCTAAAAGAAGTATAAAATCAAATAAAAAATTAATTAAAAATATATAATCCAAATATATTTTCATAAAACCACCAAACTAAGTATAAAAAAAAGACATTAAATAAAATGTCGATTCTTCTAAAAACTATTAGCTATTTTCTTAAACAAATCTCCTCTATCTTCACATTGTTTAAATTGATCCCATGAAGCACTTCCTGGAGAAAGTAATATAACATCGCCACTAGAACTAATCTCATATGCTTTTCTAGTAGCATTATCTATATAATTACATAAATAAGTAGGAATACCTAAAGAATCTCCAAATTCTTTAACCCTATTCTCACACTCACCCATTGCAATAATAGCTTTTACATTCTTCATATAAGGAGTAAGATCCTCAAACTTTTGTCCCCTTTCAAGACCACCCAGTAATATAATAGTAGGTTCAGAAAAACTAGAAAGAGCAATCTGTGTACATTTAATATTAGTAGCCTCCGTATCATTATAAAAATTTCTACCATTCTTATTACAAACAAACTCTAGTCTATGAGTAACACCAGTAAATTCCTTCAAAACAGATATAATAGAAGAAGTATTACACCCAAACTCCTTAACACCCATAATCGCAGCCATAATATTTTCATAATTATGGACACCACGAAGTTTTAAATCACTAACAGGTATTATTCTCTCATCATAATAATAAATACTATCATTAAGTAAATAAGCTCCATTTATAACATTCTTAGAAGAAAAATACTTCTTAGTACTCTTAACATCCATAACACTGTCTAAAAGATCCCTAGATTCCTTATTTAAAATAGCAACATCACTACTAGATTGATTTCTTAAAAGCTTACTCTTAACATACTTATAATGTTCATATGTCTTCATAAAATCAATATGAGCCTCAACAATATTAGTCATAATAGCAACATCAGGATTAAATTTAGATAAATTTTCTAGTTGCTGACAAGATACCTCTATAACTATAATAGTATCATTCTCCAAAGAATCAATAAAAGAACAAAGAGGATATCCAATATTACCAGCAAGAATTACCTTCCTATTATCCCTTTTCAAAAACTCATAACACAACGTAGTAGTAGTAGTCTTACCATTACTACCAGTAATAGCAAGTATCTTTATATTCTTATCCTTAGGAATACACCTATAAGCCATTTCTACTTCATTTATAACAGGAATACCAAGTTCATTACACTTTAAAATATACTTATGATCAATAGGAACACCAGGATTCTTTATAAGATAATCAACAGAAGATTCAATCAAATCGTCAGGTTGAGAACCAAGAATCACCTTAATACCCAAAGATTCAAGTTCATCTAAAACTTTCTCATCATAAGTTTTAGCTTTATCAACAACAGTTACATCACAACCTCTTTTCCTAAGAAACTTAGAAGCTGCAACCCCACTACGAGCAAGTCCTAAAACAACTACCTTTTTATTTTCAAACATATTATCACTCCATAACTTTAATAATTATAACACACTTTAAAACTAAGTACGAGGTTTTCTATCCTTAATTTCCTCCTCTTTTCTTTCTATAGATTTGACTTTCCTTCTTCTTGTAGAAGTTACCCAATCACCTAACAAATTTAATTTTGCTTCTCTTTCCTTTGATAATTCTCCTTTTCGGTAAGACTTTCTTTGCCTACTTAGCCATTCCCCACAAAGTTCATTATAAATTGGAAATCTATGATTTTCATTCACAAATTCCTTTAACTTTTCATAATTCTCATTCCATCTCTGTTCATCTATTTCTTTTTTTGAAAGATGCCAATCACCTAATAAATTTAGTTTTACCTCTCTTTCCTTTGATAATTCTCCTTTTCGATAAGATGCCCTTTGATTATTTAGCCAAACTCCACAAATTTCATCCTTAGTTGGAAATCTACCTTTATGTGCTTCTACAAACTCTTTTAACTTTTCGTAATTTTCATTCCATCTCTGTTCCT